>VBCA01000009.1 GCA_005881575.1 Betaproteobacteria bacterium | reverse complement strand
CGCGCAGTTCGGGCACGAGTCTAATCAGATACCCCGGCAGACTTTGAGGTAGCTCGCTCGGTTGAATGGGGCTCCCATCCGCATGGGCCTGCGGCAGGAAACTGTTTATGGTGTCCTGATCGGGTTGACTTGCCGGACTGAAGGAAAATGTAATCTTCTTCCCGGCGAGCCTCGGCGTGCTCTGCGTGTAGCTGATGAACGCGTTGTCGAAAGCGCGGTCGGTGTCGTTCGCATAGACGTTGTAGCGGAACCTCCAGCGCAGGTTATCCGGAACCGACTGGAACCTCGCTCCAATGGCGATACGCGTGTAAGGCAGTGTGCCCAATAGGATCGGACGATTCTCCTCGATGATCGCCTGCATGCCCAGCACATCACCCACCGTCGCGTCGGGCTTCTGAGCGTTGACGTAGTTCCTTACCTGCGTCTGGTAGTTGGTCAGGCTCTGCTGGATAAGCGTCTGGTTGATGTTCTGGACCCAGCCCTCGGCTTCATTGATCGTCGCGCCCAGCTGAATCTGGCTGATAAAGCTGTTGACCTCGAAGGGGACATTGGCCTTGACATCCATGCCTTGCGCGAACTGGTACTGCTTGAACGAGGCATCCAGCGGCACCCAGGTGTTGGGACTGCGGTTCACCGCTCCACGACTGGGTACGTAGTCCACGAATGCTTCGACCCAAACATGCTCGAAGCGCAATCGGCTGACCGCTCCGCCCTGGGCGATGCCCACCACAGGTATTCCTCCTTGACTCATCAGGTTGATCGCGGCCTGCGGCACACTGACGCCGCCCACCCAGTTCATCGCCTTGTCTGCCGGCACTTCGATCGTGCCGTACACGTAACGGGCGGGAATACTGGCCGAGCGGAGGAGCGCGATCAGCAGGCTCGCGGTATCAAACGCGTTACCGCGCTTGGTTTGCAAAGTCATGTCCGAGCCCTGGATGGAGCCGTAGCTCGGGATGAACTGGATGTTGTTGCGCACCCAGTTGTAGATGGGGACGGGCTTGTTTCCGAGTGAGAGGGCTAGGTCGTTGATAGCCCGCGTGATCTGCACATCCTCGGTCGGAGCGGTATCCGCAGACATGGGCGTCGTCGGGAGTACGGTGCTGGGGAAGCCAATGCCGGAGAGACTTCCCGCTTGCGCTACTATCACCGGGTCGCCGAAGAGGCGGCTCGTCCTGAACTGCGCGGGGCTGGTGTAAGGCGCCCGGGTTACCGGTTTCGGGCTTCCCCACGGCAGGTTGTTCGGGTCGGTGGGCGTGTGGGTCTTGGCGTTCGGATACTTCGCCATGAAATTGCCCAGGTTCGCGAGCGCGCTCTGCAGCTCGCCCTTGCCGTCGGCTGCCGCTTCCACCGCTACCATCAGGGTGCCGAATTCCGCCTTGCGTTTCTCGTAGTCCGCCACCGCGGCTTCATGCCGCGCGAGGATCTCCGGCGGAAGGTTCTTGTCGCGGACATGCTTTTCCGTTTCCTTGAAGCCTTTGGTCACTTCGCCTTCGAGGCTCTTCAGCTCCTTGTATTTCCAGCGCAGCATTTTCACCTTCGCGATGACGTCGACCCCGTGCAGGGGTTTGGCGCGCTCGGACTCCAGACGCATCTTCGGCCCCACCGCCTGAAGCACTTTCTCGCCTGCCTTGCCCTCGGCCGTAGGTGTCGCGGACCAGAACATGTGCGGCATCGCCGCATGTGGCACCACTTCCTTCAGGATCTCATGGATCTCGTTCAGCGTACGAGAGAAACGCTCCTCGCCCGAGTCGGATTGCGCGGGCGCGCGCTTCGCAGCGGTAGGCAGCTGCGCCGCCGCCGTCAGCGGCTGCAGCGTGAGCGCGGTGAAGGTCACTAAAACAATACCGGCTATCGGTCGCAGCGCTTTCGATCTGAACACGGCTTCTCCCTTCGCTACGGCTGCGCGATGAACCAGCGCGCTTCGGCTTCCTGCAGGAGCCGGTCGACCTCGACCCGGTAGGGCGTGACGTCCACGCCGGTGATCTTCAACAGCCGCTCGCTGGCGTCGATGAGCAGGCCGATCGCCTGGTCGGAGTCGCGCGCGGCAAGCGACGCTTGCGCCGCCTGGATGCTCGAGACCGCATGGTCGCGGTCGGACTTGTCGCTCGAGGAGACGGCGAGCGCCGATAGCTCGCCCGCCACGCGCTGCGCGACGGTATCGGCCGACTCCACCGAGAGAGTCACGGACGCGCTGAAGGGTGTGGCGAGGTCGTTCCTCGCCGAGTCGATGCTGATGTTCCCCGTGAAGCCGCCCGTGTTCGCCGGCAGGCGCAGGCCGATTTCCAGATTCTTCGTCGCGCCCGAGTCGAGCGTGAAGGTCCACAGCGGGCGGCCGCTCGCGTCGGGGGTCGCGGCGGGAGCCGTGCCGAGCACCGTTGCCCCGGCCGGCGGCGTGAACGTGGCCTTCAGATCCGCGGCGATGCCCACGTTGGTGACCCGGGCGCGCAGCACCGTGTAGCTGCGCGCCTCCGATACGGCAGCGGGTGCAGGCGCCACCCAGCCGATCGCCGCCGAGACGAGATCGTCGAGGGCGCTCGAGGGTTGCGTCATCAGGGTGGCCACGAGGTTGTACGCGAAGAGAATCCCGCGTCCCAGGCCGTACTGGTTGGTGACGATGGCCGGCCGGGAAGGCGAGTCCGCGAACACGGCCTGCACCGCACCCGTGGTGAGATCGAGCCGCAGCGGACGGCCGAAGCTGCCGAGCGTTCCCGTCGGGAAGATCGGCCCGTTCACGTTTATCGTCGGGCTGCTTACCCCCAGCTTGCCGTGCACGTTGGTGCCGGCGATCGCGTCGAGACCGTGGTTACGCTCGTCGTGCACGGCATCGAGGATGAGGGTGTCGCCGCGGAATACAGCCTCGCGCACTTCCTCGGTGAGATCGTTGTTGAGCTTCAAGCCCACGCCCGTGATCCAGTACGTGTTGTACTGACCACTGCGGAAGGCACGCGTGAAATCGTCGTCCGTGATCGCGATGCGGTACCGTCCTTGCACGACAGCAGGACGAGAACGCGGGCTTGCTTCAGGTTGGTGAGCGCCACGTCGAGCTGCACCGGCGGCGCGATGATCGAGAAGCTGTCCTGCGCGAGCGTGCGCGCAACGCCGTTGACAGTCGCGGCGAGCGTCGCCGTGTAGCTCGTCCCCACCGCGCCGGTGGCAGGCCAGCTGAATGTTCTCTGCGCCGTCTGCTGCAAGCCGATCGCCAAGCTTTCGGAGAATCGTGCCACCACCTGCTGCGTGGCCGAGTTGGCCACGGTGACCGAGATCGGCAGGGCCGCGATCGCGCCAAAGCCCGCGTTGCTCACGTTCGCGCTCAACGACACCGGGACCCCCTGCGGCACCTGTTTCGGAGCCGCGGTCAGCGTGCCCGTGACGCGCGTCACCGGCGGCGCGATCGTGAACGCGTCCTGCGCCAGGGTGAGCGTTGCCGTGGCGGTCGTCGCCGTCAGCAGCGCCACGTAGGTCCCGCCCACCGCCGCGTTGGCGGGCCAAGCGAAGGAAAACGGGGCCGCCTGCGCCCGCGCCAGTGCGAGCGTCGCCGGGAATTCCGCCAACATCCGCTCGGCCGCAGGGTCGACGATCGTGAGCTTCACCGCGAGCGCCGGGATATCGGCGTTGCCGAGATTGTTCACCGCGGCGCTGAAAGCGATCGAATCGCCGAACGGAACTGGCTTGGGCGTGGCGCTCAGGCTCCCGGTGAGGCCTGACCCGCTCACCGCGCTCGATCTCACCGTGAAGTTCGTGCTGCTCGAGGCGAGCAGCGCCCCGAGCGCGTCGCTTACGCTCAAGGAAACGTTGTAGCTGCCAGCCGAGGCGAAGCCGAGCGCTAGCGCGTAGTTGAAATCTCTCAAGGCGCTCTGTGGGAGCTGACCTACCGACTCCGAGCGCGTGAAGCGCAGGGTCCCTTCGGGGTTGCTGACCGTCGTCACCGCCGTGAGATTGTCGAGCGTCTGGTTCTCGGTGAGATTGGCGAGCCGGGTCGTCACCTGCACCGTTTCCGACGGCTGATAGGCGAGCTTGTCGACGCCGACCTTGGCCGACACCGTCAGCGCACCAGCGCTGATGCTGAAGGGCGCCGTCGCCGACGCATAAGGCTGACCCGCGTCGTCGAGCAGTTCGGCCTTCGCCTGGTAAGGCCCGGCGAGCGTCGATCCGGTGTTCCAGGTTTCGCTCACGATGGTGTTCGCTCCCGCGGCGAGGGTGATGCCGCCGTGCGCCGGGACCGTCGCGACGAGGGCGCCGTTGCCGTCCTCGATGTGTACCTTCACGGCATAGGTGGCGGAAAGCGGGCTCGTGTTGACGACCGCGGCCGACACGCGCACTGGCGCGTTCGCGCCGTAGGTCGAGGCGTCGGTCGCGACGGCGATGCCTCCGCTCAGGGCCGCCCGGGCCGGCGTCGAGGTGGCGTTGTTGGCCTCGCGGCACTCCGCGATTTCGTTCGCCGGGTCGACCACCGCGAAGAGGTCGTTGCGGCTCGAAATGCTCAGTGCCCCGAGCAAATTGACGTCCGTGAACTGCCCGGGCTGCAGCGCCACGACCGCGGCGCTCGCGAGGAGCGCGCCGCCCTGCACTGGGTCACCGTCGTAGAAGGACACGCTGCTCGCGGGCGAAGCAACGGCCCCCCCGTTGCCGATGCGGGCGCTCAGGCGCAGCTGTCCCGATCCGAGGTCGGTGAGGCGCAGCGACGAGGCGCTCAGGTCGCTCGCCGTCACCGCGGGCGCCTGCTGCTGGGTCAGTATCTCCAGGTCCTGCAGGTGCGACCAGTGTGAGCCGCCGACGACCTCGTACTTCACGAACCGGAACGTCGACGGGGTGGCCAGGATCGGGACGAAGGCCGAGTTGAGCGCCGGGTCGGGGCTCTCGGTGAGCGTTCCCGAGGCGATCTTGGTGTACGTCACGCCGTCGTTGCCGATGTAGAGGTTGTAGACGTTGTTGAAGCCGAGGAACGGGCTGGCCGGATTCCAGATGATGTCTTTCAGGAAAATCGCGTCGACCTGGAACGGCTGCTGCAGATCGATGATCAGGAAATGGGGATGCGCGGCCGAGCCGACGCTACCCGCGTTCCACGCCGTGCCGCGGTTGCCGTCGATCGCCAACCTTGGCGCCCAGGTCTGGTCGATGAAGACGTCCGCTGTCGCGATGCCTTTGATCGAGGCGATGTTGACCGTCGCCGGCGGAGGCGTGACCTGGCAGGCCGCGGCGCTGACGTTGTTGAGCTCGTTTGTTTCGACCACGCTCTGGTCGCTGTCGGCCCACACCTGGATCGGCGCGTCGCGGAACAGCAGGGCGCCGCTCAGCGGAATGGAGACCTGCACCGTCGCATTGACCACCAGCGCGTCGCCCGTCTGCCCCTCGCCGAGCACGACGTCGACGCCCGCGTCGTACACGCCGTTCCGGTTGGCGTCGTAGAACGCGCGTACCTTGAAGCCCGCGGTCGTGGGGGCGGTGCCCTGGTTGGCGATGGTGGCATTGAGCGACCCGCTCAGGGCGAAGGTGCGCGGATCGCTCGCGACCTGCTGCGTGTCGACCGAGCGCACGACCAGGTCGGGCAGCAGGGTGGCTGCGTTGTTCTTGCGGAGGCGCACCGCGCCGATGTCGATGTCGGTAAGCGTCGAAAGCTGGAGAGCGAAATTCTGGGTCAGGTAGCCCGTCAGCGTGAAGCTGATCTGCGCCTGCCCCGCCGGCAGCCCGTCGATCTCGAAACGCCCGTCGGGGCCCGTTGTCAGCTGGCGCGAGGTGTTGCCGATGATCGCCTGCACCGTCACGCCGGCGAGCGGCTGGTCGCTGGCCGCGTCGAGGACTACGCCCCTCACCCCCGGAACGTTTGGAAGGAATTGCAAATCACCGAGAGTTACGGGCGTCGGGAACGAGCCGTTCGGGATCGCGTTGAACAACATCGGATCGAAGGTGAAGCGGGAAACCCCTCCCGCTCCCAGGAAGTTGGCGACAAACAGCTCACCCCATGGACTGAAGTCCAGACCGAGCGGGCCGTTGAGCCCGTTGCCGACGATCTGGCCGTTCGGGAAGGCGTTGCCCGCCGCGTCGAACAGGAACCGCGAGACGCTGTTACCGTTGACGTTCGCGACGAACAGCTCACCACGCGCGCTGAATGCCATATCGTGCGGGTTGTTGAGCCCTCCGCCCGTGATGACTCCGTTCGGGACGGCGTTGCCGCTAGCGTCGAAGACATATCGGTTGATCGAGTCGACTCCGCAGCACTGGGCGACGAACAGCTCGCCCGTGGCCGGATGCGCGATGACGCCGCGGGGAGCGGTGTTGCCGAGGCCAGCGGTGATGATGCCGTTCGATATGACGTTGCCGGCGCCCTCAAACTTGAATCGTAATACGTCGTTTCCGAATTTTTGCGCGATGAACAATTCGCCGCGCCTGAATGTCGCCAGGATGGGACCGCTGAAGCTCGGCGAGGTAAACGTGTCCTTGAATGTGGGTGTCCCTCCGGGATCCGAAAAACGGGAGACCGAGCCGTTACCCGATGTCGGAGCCCCTCGATTCACCACATGCATGTCGCCGGTTTCGTTGAGTGCGACGCAGCACGGCCGGTCGAAGCTCGGATGGGTTAGCGTGAAGGCGAGGACGGGGCTGGTCGACGGCCCGGTGAGCTCGTAGCGAAACACCTGGTTTGTGGATTGCTCGCCCTGCGCAGAGACCACGAAGAGCTTGGCCGTGCCGTTGCCCGGCGCTTGGAGGCTGGGCGAGTACTCGAGGGTCGTGTTCGCGTCGACCGTCACGGTGGACGAGGCGCTGCGGTATCCGGCGCGCACCACGCTCACGGTGATCACGCCGGGAGCGAGCGGCGCGATGCGGTAGCGGCCCTCGATGTCGGTCGTCGCCCCCGCCTGGGTCGAGCCCGTGATGGTGATCGCCGCTCCCTGGAGCAGCGCATGGGTGACGCCGTCGGTGACCACGCCTTCGATCGCGGCACCCGCGCTCTGCGTTATCGGGAAGAGGCTAGGCGAGTAAATCAGCGTGCCGCCCGCGACCACGTTCCCGCTCCCGGGGGCGCTCGCGTAGCCGGTTTTGTTGGCGACGACGATCACATTGGCGGGCGTGATGTTGGCGATCTGGTAGCTTCCCGAGGCGTCGGTCGTCGCGACCTGTCCGCTGCCCAGGCCCACCGAGGCGCCCGCGAGCGGCAGGCCCGTGGTGGCGTCGGTCACGGTACCGCGCACCGAGCCGGTCGTCGTCTCCCCGTTCTTGGTCAGTGCGATCGAGCCGAAATCGACCGTCTGCCCCGGCCGCAGCGTCGTGGAGAACGAGATCACCCCGTACTGATTCAGCGAAAGCTGCAGCGCATAGGTGCCGGGGAACAGGTCCCTGAATTCGAACGAACCGGCCGAGGTGGTGCCCGGTACTCGATTGGACGGACCGGAGAGCGTGACGGTCACGCCGTCGAGGCCGAGCTTCGTTTGGCTGTCGATGACTCTTCCTCTGACGATCCCGAGAGTCGGATTGGCCGGCGCGGTGGTGGAAAGCACCATGGCGCGTAGCGCTAGCGCGGTCGAGAACGGATCGCCGCCGTCCCAGCTCCCGTCGCCGCCCTGCTGGGCTGCCAGAAAACCGCGCACTGCCGTCGCGGTCGGCTCGAGCGGAACGAAGTCGTGAATGGCCCCGTAAACCGTGGCCGTGAGAAATGGGGTGTTTCCCCACTGCTGGGCCGGGGACTGCTGCGCGAGAAGATAGGGCACAGCTCGCGAGATCGCGGCGAATGAATCGAACTGATTTGCGTAGAGTCCCAAGGCGAGCACCGCGACCGCGGTGGTTCCGATGTCCGGCCGTCCCGGGGCCGAGTACGAACCGTCGAATGCCTGCCCGAGGCCGAGGTAGCCGAGCGCCTGTGGGACTGCGCCGGGCGAGGTCGACGAGCGCAGGGCGATCAGGGCCCAGGCCGTGTCGAGCACGTCGCTGTCGTAACCGGGGCCGCCGCCGAAACCTCCGTCGGAATTCTGGCGCGCAGCCAACGCGGCGAGGAGCGTCGAAGGATCCCGCCCCGCGAGGGCAACGGAAACGATGCGGCGTGCGAGGTACTCAGTGTTGTCTTCAGTCTCGGCCGCGATTGCGTCGGCGAGGTTGGCGGGAAGCGTGGAGAGTGTCTTGAGGGTCTGCGCCGCCTCGGTGCGATTCTGGAGCGCGGTGGCGATCGAGGAACCGTCGTTCGCCAGCGTGCCGTCCAATTGAACCTGGTTTTGCAGTCACAGCAATCCGCGCGAAATTTCAGGTGTTTGCGCCTGCGTGTGGGCCGTTGCGGCCCAGAGCACGCCGAATAGGCAAAGCCACGCCCGGCCAAACCGCGCCAAACGACCCGACAAGGGTCCCAAGGTGAAACCTCCCCGCTCAGTGGTTAGGTTCTTCTCCCGGCGCGTAGCTAGGAGAGGTAGCGAAGAGAATACTGGAAAAGAAACCGCTTGAAACCCTGTCGGTTTCTACAGGGTGTCTAAGTGTCGACAAACTATATATATTTACAGTATTTTTCCGACGTAATCGCGAAGTCGAAGGGGTCAAACATCTCCCGTCTGGCTTCGACACCGCTGCACAACCTCCACATCCACATCCCCAACAATCCCCACCTCACCCCTCCCCGACTTGACTACCGGAACGTTCGACACGATCGTCACGGCCTTTCCCCGGCGCGAATGGGATGGACGTTTGATTCCTTTCGGAGGCGGTCTTCGCGGCTGGCCTTCGTCCGACCCTGAAGTCGATCTGGCCAGCAGGCACTGCTGGATCCGCAAATATTTCTTGCCCGGAAATGCCGAGGACTATGAGTGCCCTTATGAGCCGTTCTGCCGGTTGCGGAATGCGTCCGGCCTGTCCTTCCGCCTGGTTGACGGTGACTTCGATTCCTACAGGATGGCTGCGGGTGTATGCGGCCTGGGTCACTCCGTCACAGTTCCACCCCGACGCGACAAACACGGCCTTGAAGGCTTCCGCGAATCGGCATCCCTCGGCGTCGTTCACACCGCAGACGACGCGGACCTTTTGTCCCCGAAACGGGGAGAGAGCCTGTATGAGGGCGTTTCCCTGACCGGGGGAAAGCTGTCTATCGGTTGGTTCTCTTTGAAAAGCGCCGGGCTTCCGTTCGGCTTGTTCCATCTCTTTTTTCAGCGCCTCGATTTCCGTCGCATGGAATGCATTCGCCTCGTTTATTTCCTGTTGCCGCTTTTCGGCTCGAGTGCTTTCGGCGATTCCCCTCAAAGTATCCGCTCTCTTGCCATAAACGAACGCAAGAATCTCGCTCAGCGCCAGCAGAAAGATCAATACCAACCCGGCGACGTGAAACCCCCAATACCAATTGATGGTGGACTCCAAAGAGCCCCATCCGGGGAAAATGCTCATGGCTATTTAATCCTCCTTGTTGCTCGGGTCGCCTCTCTCATCGGTCCTTCGGGCGCTCCTCGAATAGGATTCGAATATGAAACCACTGAACGGGAAAAAATAAAACCCGCCGAAGCGGGTTTTGTGTGTGTCGAGCGTGATCCGTCAGGACTATCGGCAGTCCCCGAAGCAAGCGGTGACGGCGTTCATGTCTTGGCGGGGTGCGCGCCGAGCGGCTTTCGAGCGCGAGTTGCTGTTATGAGCGATACGAGTTTCCGCCTTGGCCCGGGACTGGTCCGCCTCACGATCCCGCAACAATCACCAGCTCATTCCTCACCGACTTCACTCCCGGTACGCCCGACACGACTTTCGCGGCCTTTTCCCGCAGCGCCCGGTTGTTCGCGGTCCCGTAGAGCGTCACCGCACCGTCCGCCACCGAGGCGTCGATCGCGAGGACTTTCAAGGCCGGGTCGGCACCCAGCGCGGACTTGATCTTGTTCGCGAGCAGCTTGTTCTCGTCGACGGGAGGTTTGGGCGCTTCGACGGATTTCGGAAGATCGACGGCTCTCGCGACCTGGATCGTTCCCTCGGCGGGCTTGGGCTGAGCCACCGAACCGACGGCCGGATTGGCTTTCTCGTCGCTCTTCCACAGCGACTGGATTTGATCGCAGGCGGCGAGGCCCAGCGCGAGCGCGGCCGCAGTCACGACGGAATAGGCGCCGTGTCCTTTTCTGTTCCACTTCATGATTCGCTCCTCCTTGAAATATCCATCTCAGACACAGTACGACTCCGATAAGTTTCTCGGAATGAAACGAATTTCGCAAGCGCTCTTGTGTACTGTCGCCGCCGCCCGACAGGCGCATCGCGCGGGCGTCGAAACGCGCGTCCGGAACCGCTTGCAGTCCGTCGGGGTTAGACTTGCGCCAAAGTCCACCCAAAGAAAAACCCGTCGGCCTCCCCCCATGCCCGGTCCGCTGAATCTCGACGCGAGGCTCGCCGCGATCCACGCGGCGGAGTATCCGCGCTTCTCCGACGCCGAGATGGCGCGGCGCCGCGCGGCGCTCGCGCGCGTCATGGAGGAAGCGGAAGTCGACCATCTGCTCATGTGCGGCGAGCAGCGCGCCGGCACCGGCGTCGCCTGGCTCACCTCGTGGCCGGCCACGGTCGAAGCCTACGCGATCGTCGCCCCGGGAGAGCCGCAGCTGATGTACGTCGAGTGGTACAACCACTGGCCGCTCGCGCGCAAGCTCGCGTGCGACACCGAGGTGCGCTGGGGCGAGCACCGGGGCATCGACAAGGCGATCGCCGACCTCAAAGCGCGCGGCGCGAGGCGCGTCGGCCTGATGGGCGCCCTGGGCCTTTCGAAGTGCAGGAAGCTCGAGGCCCATTTCGGGCCGCTCGTGGATCTCAACCGCGAGTACGTGCGCCTGCGGCTGGTGAAGTCGCGCGAGGAGATCGACTGGATGCGGATCGCGGCGGCGCTCACCGACCGCGCGATCGAGGGATTGCGGCGCGAAGCGAGGCTCGGGATGACCGAGCACGAGCTGGGCGCCATCTGCGAAGCGGCCTATCACCCGCACGGCGGCGTGACCTACATCCACTACTTCCTGGTCACGCCGATGGCCGCGCCGGAATACTGCGTGCCGCGTCAATTCACGTCGAGCCGCAAGCTGCGGCCCGGCGACGTGATCGCCACCGAGATCACCGCCCAGTTCTTCGACTATCCGGGGCAGATCCTCCGCTCCTTCACCGTGGCGGCCGAACCGACGCCCCTCTTCCGCAAACTCTACGACACCGCGGAAGCGGCGTTCGACGCCGTGACCGGCGTCATCCGCCACGGCACCCGGATGCAGGAGATCATCGACGCCGCGCGCGTCATCGAGGACGCCGGCCTCACTGTATACGATGACCTCATGCACGGATTCGGCGGCGGCTATTTTCCGCCGGTGCTCGGATCGAAGAGCCGCCCGGCCGGACCGCTTCCGCAGATGACGCTGGAGGCGGGAATGACCTGCGTCGTGCAACCGAACGTCATCACGCCCGACCAGAAAGCCGGAGTGCAGGTCGGCGAGCTCGTGCTCGTCACCGAAACGGGCTTCGAGCGCCTGCATCGCGCCGAGCGCGGGCTTTTCAGGATCGGCTGATTCGGCGTCACGAGCTCCGGAATTTATCGCGCCGTTGCTCCCTCGATCATGCCTTCCTGGTGAGGAGCATCTCCGCCAGACCGCCGACGAGGAACCCGAGTAAGGCCGTCCCGGAACAAACCACCGCTGTCACGACGAAGATCCCGAAGCCGATACCGACAACGACACCGGGCAACCCCAATCCGATTTCGTCGGCACCGCCACCGAGAGTGCCGCCTATTACGACGCCCAGAAACAGGGCGAAGGGGTACGCACCAAATCCGCCAAGGTAAGAACCTATCTTGCTCCCGCGGCGAGCGGAGGAACCAAGATCGATCAATCCTCCACTGAGAAGCTTGCGTATGGCATAAGCTATCAACACAACGCTGAGAGCGATGCCCACGGCAACCGCGTGCAGCATCAGCCAACCGGAAGCATCGAAGTGTGGGTCTCCGTACGAATCCAGCAGGAGCACGTACTGTGCGATCGCCAGAAAAACAACGGCCGCAACAAAACCAAGCAATACCTTCGTATTCATCGGAACCCCCTCGACGCCTTGGAATTCGACGCGTTATACGACCGCGCAGGCGGAAAATCCGCCCGAACGGACACCGGGACGAGCGCAAGAGCGGAAGGACACCACGAGAATGCGCCAAGGCAGGAACGCGCGAGCATCTCTTTCTCCCTGATCACCTCTTCTCGCTCCCAACGCCTTGCGCTCACTGGGCAACACGAAGCGCTGGGTGACGCGATGGACCGCTAGTTCTTATGGAGATGCTAGCGTATAAGTAGTTCTGACGGAATATGGCAATGGCATTTTTTTCTGCGTGCTTCAACGACATTCTGTCGTTGAGATACTACAGACATTCCTGTCTGAGAGGAAGTACGCCACGGGCGATATCAGGTTCACCCGACACGATGCCGATCACACCGCGAATCGCCGCGGCTCAAGGAACCCTGACCGCCTTCCCGTAGCAGATGAAGGATTCCGAGCCGAAGGAGAAAAGGCCCCTGCCGCCGCAGTCACGCCGCCCGCAGTCCCTTCTGCGTCAGCACGTAAGTGCGATCGGCCGTGTGCGCGGCAGCCGACGAATGCGTGACGAGGATTGCGGCCGCGCCTTCGCCCTTCACGCATTCTCGCAGCAGCGCGAGCACTTCCTTCGCGCTCTCCGGATCGAGATTCCCGGTCGGTTCGTCGGCGAACACCAGGCGCGGTTTGTGCACCAGGGCGCGCGCGATCGCGACACGCTGCGTCTCGCCGCCCGAGAGCTCGTGCGGCAGGCTTTCGCCTCGCTCGAGGAGCTTCACCGACTCGAGCAGCGCGCCGACCCGCCTGCGCATCGGCTTGTTCCCGATGCCGTTCAGCGCGAGCGGCAGCGCGACGTTCTGCGCCACCGTCAGGTAAGGCAGGATGTGAAACGCCTGGAACACGAACCCCATGTGCTTGCGGCGGATGAGGGTGAGCGCGTCGTCGCCGAGCGCGCACAGGTCCGCGCCGTCCAAGAGCACCTGCCCGGAATCGGGCCGCTCGAGGCCGGCGATGAGATTGAGCAGCGTCGATTTTCCGATTCCCGATTCGCCCATCACGGCGACGTAGTCCCCCGCGTCGAGCTCGAAGCTGATATCGGTGCTGCAGCTCGCGGTTCGCCGCCAGCTCGGCGGAGACGCCGCTCCATACGACGCGGCCTTTCTCGAGCACATAGTGCCGGTCGGCGATGCGCGTCAGGGCGCGCAGATCCTTGTCGATGATCAGGATGGCGAGGCCCGAGGCCTTCAGCCCCTCGATCGCGCGGTAGATCTCGATGCGGACGAGCGGCGCGAGGCCTTCGGTGGCCTCGTCGAGGATGAGCATGCGCGGATTGGTCATCAGAGCGCGCCCGATGGCGAGCATCTGCTGCTCGCCGCCGGAGAGCTGGCTGCCGAAGTGTGCGCGCCGCTCGGCGAGCTGCGGGAAGAGTGCGAACACGCGCGAGAGCGTCCAGAGCTCGGCGGGGCCTGAGCGCTTGGCCGCAGTCGCCACGAGGTTCTCGCGCACCGTGAGATTGGGAAACACCTGCCGCCCTTCCGGCACGAGGCCGAGCCCCGCCTGGGCCACGCGGTACGAGGGCAGGCCGTGCAGCGGCCTGCCCTCGAACACGATCGTGCCCCCGCTCGGGCGCACCATGCCCATGAGCGATCGCACCGTGGTGGTCTTGCCCATGCCGTTGCGACCGAGCAAGGTGACCGCTTCCCCCGGACGCACGCCGAACGAGACGCCGAACAGCACCTGGCTCTGCCCGTACGCGGTGACTAGCGCATCGACCTCGAGCATCACGCCGCGACCTCCTCGCCGAGATAGGCGCGCCGCACTTCGGGATTGGCGCGGATCTCCTCGGGCGCGCCGGTGGCGATGATGCGCCCGTAGACCAGCACCGAGATGCGGTCGGCGAGGGAGAACACGGCGTCCATGTCGTGCTCGACGAGAATGAGCGTCTTGCCGCCCTTGAGGAAGGAGAGCAGCGCGATCATGCGCTGAGTCTCCTCCACCCCCATTCCCGCCACCGGTTCGTCGAGCAGCAGGAGGCGCGGGCGCGTCGCGAGCGCGGTCGCGATCTCGAGCGCGCGCTGCTCGCCGTGCGCCAGGTTCGCGGCCAGCACCCCGGAGCGTCCGCCTAGGCCCACTTCCTCGAGAATCGCGCTTGCGGCCGACCGCAGGCTCGGCTCCTCGCGCGCCGGCCGCCAGAACCGGAAGCTCGAGCCGGAGTGCGCCTGCACCGCGAGCATCACGTTCTCGAGCGCGGTGAAATCGGGGTAGATGCTGGTGATCTGGAAGGAGCGCGCGAATCCGCGGCGCGCGCGCGCCGGCGCCGAAAGCGCCGTGATGTCCTCGCCGGCGAAGAGCACGCGGCCCCGGTCGGGAAAGAGATTGCCGGCGAGCTGGCTGATCAGGGTCGTCTTGCCGGCGCCGTTCGGCCCGATGATGGCGTGAGTCTCGCCTTCGAGCACTTCGAGGTCGACGTCGTCGCTCGCGAGGAGCGCCCCGAAGCTCTTTCTCAAGCCGCGGACTTCGAGCAGGGTCCTATTCATTCTTGGCGAAGACCAATCCCGCGAGGCCGCGCTTCAAGAAAAGCACCGACAGCACGAGGAGCGGTCCGAGGACGAGCTGCCAGTGCTGCGTCCAGCCCGAGAGCGCGTCCTCGAGGAGCAGCAGCGCAAAGGCGCCGAGCACCGGACCCGCGATACTCTCCATGCCGCCGAGTATGACCATGAACATGAGCTCGCCCGAGCGCGTCCAATTCATGAACTCGGGGGTGAGGTACGCGGTGTGGTTGACGAGCAGCGCGCCGGCGAGCCCGCACACCGCGCCCGCGATCACGAACGCCGCGAGCCGGTACGGGTAAGGCGAGAAGCCGATCGAGCGCGTGCGCACCTCGTTCGACTTCGCGGCGCGGATCACCATGCCGAAGCGGGAGTCGACCAGCCGCTGACCGAGAAAAAGGGCGAGGACGAGGATCGCGAGCACGAGGTAATAGAAGGCGTTGGCGTCGTTCAAGTCGATGAGCCCCGGGAACTGGCTCTTCACCTGGAGGCGCATGCCGTCGTCGCCGCCGTATTCCTCGATCGAGATGCCGAGGTAGTACAGCATCTGCGTGAACGCGAGCGTGATCATGATGAAATAGACGCCGCTCGTGCGGATCGATATCGCCCCGATCGCGAGCGCAACCAGCGCCGATGCGCCGATCGCGAGCGCCCATTGCAGATATCCGTCGTTGATTCCGTAGTGCGCGAGCACCCCGACGGCGTAGGCGCCGACGCCGAGGTAGGCGGCGTGCCCGAACGAGATCATCCCGCCGTAGCCGAGGATGAGGTTCAGGCTCAGCGCCGCGATGGCGAAGATCATGATGCGGCGGACGAGATCGAGGTAGAAAGGCTGGTCGAGCAGGGCCGCGGCAAGCGGCACCGCCGCGAGAAGCACGAGGCCCGCCGCCGGCACGATCGCGCGGATGCGGGAATTCATGCGCGCGCGGGAAACAACCCCTGCGGCTTGAGCGCGAGCACGATCGCCATCAAGAGGTAGATCAGCATCGAGGCGAGCGCCGGGCCGGCGGTGTCGGCGGCAGTCCTCGAGAGCACCGTCGCGAGCATCGGCCGGACGAACGCCCGGCCGAGCGTATCGGCCATGCCGACGATCAGGGCGCCCGCGAGCGCGCCGCGGATCGAGCCGATTCCACCGATGACTATAACTACAAACACCTCGATCAGGATCAGCTCACCCATGCCTGGTTGTACGACGTGGATGGGCCCCGACATGAGGCCCGCGAGCCCCGCGAGCGCGGCGCCGAAACCGAACACGAGCGTATACAGCAGGCGGACGTTCACGCCGAGCGCCGCGACCATGGCGCGGTTGGAGGCCCCGGCGCGGATCAGCATCCCCAGGCGCGTGCGCGCGACCACGAACCAGAGCAGGCCCGCCACCGCGAGGCCGACGGCGATGATCACCAGGCGGTAGAGCGGGTAGCGCAGGCCCGCGAAAAGCTCCACGTGCCCGGCGAGGTAATCGGGAAGGGTCGTGTAGATCGCGGCCCGGCCCCAGAGGATCGCCGCGAGCTCGTTGAAGAACAGGATCAGGCCGAAAGTGGCGAGAACCTGGTCGAGGTGCGGGCGCTCGTAGAGCGTTCGCAGAGCCACCAGCTCGACGGCGACGCCGACCGCGAGCGTGCCCGCGAGCCCGAGCGACACCCCCAGCAAGTACGATCCGGTCGCCTGATAGAAGTACGTCGCGAGATACGCCCCGACCATGTAGAACGACCCGTGCGCGAGGTTCACCAGGTTCATGATCCCGAAAACGAGCGTCAGGCCCGCCGCCATCAGGAACAGCATCACCCCGAGCTGCAGCCCGTTGAGCGCCTGCTCGAGGACGAGAAAGAGATTCACGGGATCACGAACGAAAAAGGGCGCGGATCGTTCCGCGCCCCGCAGCTTCGATGTGGCGCCTTGCTTTCACTTCATCGCGCATTCCTTGGCGTAGGAATCCCTGTGGTTGGTGAACACCGTTTTCTGGATCTCCATCACCGGATCCTCGCCCGCCGGCCCGGTGACCGCCTTCAGCAGGTAGAAGTTCTGGATCGGGAAATGGTTGGTGTTGTAGCTGAATTTGCCCCGCGTCGACGCAAAATCGGCCTTGCGCATCGCGGCGATCATCCCTTTCTTGTCGGCGAGATTGCCCTTCACTGCGCGCACCGCCGAATCGATCAGCAGGATGCCGTCGTAGCTCTGCGCGCCGTAGAAAACCGGCATCTTGCCGTATTTCCTGCGGTAGTCCGAGACGTATTTCTGGTTCGCCGGATTCTTCAGGTCCGGGCTCCAGTAGCGGGTCTCGTACTGGCCGAGCGCCGCGTGCTTCACCGCCGGGATCGAGATCTCGTCCACCGTATACACGGAGTACAGCGGAAACTGCCCGCGAAGCCCCGCTTCCGAGTACTGCCGCAGGAACGAGATGCCCATGCCGCCGGGATAGAAGACGAACACCGCCTTGGGATTCTTCGAGCGCAGCTGGGAGAGCTCCGCCTGGTAGTCGGTCTGCCCGAGCCGCGTATAGACCTCGTCGACGATGCGGCCCTTGTAGGAGCGCTTGAACCCGTTCACCATGTCCTTGCCGGCGGCGTAGTTCGGCGCCATGACGTACACGTCGGTGATGCCCTGGTCCTGCATCACCTTGCCCATCGCCTCGGGCGTGTCGTCGTTCTGCCAGGAAGTGGTGAAGAACAGCTCGTTGCACTGCTTTCCGGCGAGCTCGTGCGGGCCGGCGTTCGTGCCGATCATGAACTTGCCCGCGTCCGTGACCGTGGGCGCGACCGCGAGCATCACGTTCGACCAGATGATTCCCGCCACGAAGTCGACCTGGTGTTTTTTCAGCATCTCGTCCGCGACCTGCTTGCCCACGTCGGGCTTGACCTGGTCGTCGCCGTAGATCACTTCGACGTCGAGCCCCGCCATCTTGCGCCCCAGGTGATCGAGCGCGAGCTCCACCGAGTTCCTCATGTACTCACCGACCACTCCCTGGGGCCCCGACAGCGTCGTGATGAAACCGATCTTCACCTTCTGCTGCGCGAGCGCGGGGCCTGAGGCGAGGAGCGCGGCGGCAATACCGATTGCAACGGTGCTGAGCGTCTTGTTCCCCATGATCCCTATCCCTCCGTGTGAGTAGCTTTTCATTGTACGAGAACCGGCCCTTGGTAAGCCAATGCGCCCTCGATCGCCAGGCCCGCGGAGAGGACGCGCTCGTCCTCGCCTGAAAAACCGACCACCATCAGGCCGACCGGCGCCTCCCGGGGCGCGTGGATCGGCAGCGTCAGCGCGCATCCATCAAGGAAATTGATCAGGCTGGTGTTGCGCAGCATGTTGCCGTTCGACAGGCGGAAAGTCTCGGGGTTGCGCTCCAGACCCTCGATAAGAGGAGCGATGCGCGGCACCGTGGGCATGACCAGAACGTCGATATCGTAGTTTGCCCGCGTAAAACGCGCGACGAGGCGATTTCGCGTCGCGAGCAGATCGATGTAATCGGCCGCGAGGACGGATCCGCCGCGCAGGATCCGCTCCAGCACACGCGGGTCGATTTCCTGCTCGCGATCGATCCATTTGCGATGGACTGCGTAGGCCTCGGGCGGGGAAATTCCGCCGCCCGAGCTCGCCTTCGCCGCCTCGTCGAACTCAGGCACGGCGAGCGGCACGATCACGGCTCCGCGCCGCGACAGGCGTTGCATCGCGGCATCGAACGCCTGCGCGACTTCCACGTCGAGATCCTGCAGCATGTGATTTTTCGGCACGCCGAGGCGCAGCCCAGGGAACTCTGCAGCCGCGAGCGGGCGCGGCGGCTCGCCCGCCAGCACCTGAAAGACGGTTGCGCAGCAGGCGGCCGTGGGCGCGAGCGGCCCGACGGAATCGAGGGTGGTGGAGAGCGGAAACGCCCCGGCGAGCGGAACGCGAGTCCGGGTCGGCTTGAACCCTGCGATCCCGCACAGAGCCGCCGGAATGCGCACCGAGCCGCCGGTGTCGGTGCCGAGCGCGAATGCCGCCATGCCGTCTGCGACCGATACGGCCGCACCCGAGGACGATCCGCCGGGAATCCTTCGCCGGCCGCGGTCGTAAGGATTGGCCGGCGTGCCGTAATGCGGGTTGATGCCGATCCCGGAAAAGGCGAACTCGCTCATGTTGCTGCGGCCGATGACGACAGCCCCGGCCGCGCGCAGCCGCGCCACGGCGACCGCGTCGGCGGCCGCCGGAGCCGCGTCGCGCAGGACCTTCGAACCGGCGGTCGTGACCTCGCCAGCGATGTCGAAAAGATCCTTGATCGAGACGGGCAGCCCCGCCACAGGGGACGGCACCACGCCTTGCTTTCGCAGCCGGTCCGAGGCGTCGGCGGCGACGAGCGCACTCTGGGCGTGCACCTTGGTGAAAACGCGCCCGCCTTCGCCGCCGGCGTCGGCGATGCGTGCGAGCGCCGCCTCGACGAGCCTGCGGCTCGTGGTCTTGCCCTCGGCGAGCTCATGCGCGAGCGCCGCGATCGGGCGGAAGGCAGCTTCGGCCATCGGGTTTTGCCTCGGCGGCTAGCGCTTCGCGGCCTCGTCGTAGTAATGCATCTCGAGCAGAAGGCAGCCCGTTTCCGACCTGAACGGTCCGTGCGGTGTTCCCGGCGGGCGGCAAGCGTACGTATGGGGACCGAAGCGGGTGCCGCCTCTGCCGTTCCTGTCGTTGCCGACGATCAGATCGCCCGAGACCAGATACACCTCTTCCCAGTAATCGTGCACGAAGGGCTCGGTCGTGTGCACGCCGGGATCGAAGCGCAGGTGACGCGTGCGAAAGCCGCGCTTTTTTTTCTCGTCGAGGAATCCGGCGAGCACCTGCTGCCGGATCCCGTCCGGATAACCCGGCAGCCTTTCCCAGCCGCGGTCGAGGTCGACCTTGTAGAACTCCTTGTGTTCTTTCTGGATTGCCATGTCGCCTCCTCCTAGTCCGCGATCGTGAGGCTGCGGGTTGCGTAAGCGTGCCTGAGACTGCGTTTGTTCAACGGGTCGTGCAGCTCGATCTCGAAGCGCTCGCCTCCGCCGATCTCGCCCTGCACCGCAAGAGTACCGCAGAACATCGCGGCCCCCGGCGAGAGCCTCGCGCCAGAGTCGGCGAGGCGCGCGAGCAGATCGCGCGGCGCGAGCATCCCGCTTACCGCGCCTTCCTGGTAGAGCCGGCGCTTTCCCTGGCGCGTTACGTGGGAGCACAGCACGAGCCGATCCCAATGCGCTTCTACATCCGTGAATCGCCACAGCTCCCTGCCGACCGGCTTGGGGCACATCTGCTTCGATACGGTGACGCCGTAGGCCTCGACCTTCCGGTCGGTATGGTCAGAGCCGACGCCCACGTACATCGCATCGGGCGCCGCAACAAGCACGAACTCCACTTCACCGCTCGAGTCCTCGCCGACGACGTCCACTTCGGGCGCCGTGGTGAGCAAATTCGCGCCGAGCCGATAAAAGCACGGTATTGCGCGCGGGCGCTTGACCCCGATCGCCGCCAGCTCGGCGATGTGGTGCTCGACCGCCGCCTTGTCGCGCCCGGTCCAGCCGGCAATGACGAGGGCCGTGATCTCGATTCCCCGCGGCACGCCGTCGACAAGAAATTCCATGGCCGCTATTTTACGGCCGATGGGACGAATCCCACGGCGAATTTCCTTTGCATTCCATCTTTTGTCGGAGTAGATTTTGCCTGCGCCGGATATTTTGGAGGATTCGATGTCAAAGTTCGTGATTTCGCCGCACTTCAGGCTGCAGGAATGGGTGGCCGAGGAAAAGGGCTATTTCAAGGCCGAAGGCCTAGCCTACGAATTCCGCGACAACTACGGCCCCGGCGACGTGGGGAAAAAGCACGCGACGCCGAACAAGATCGGCGCCTACCAGAGCATCGAGCAGGGCCGGGCCTGCGACGTGAGCGGCGCCTGCCACTGGACCGTGAACGTCGCCGCCTCGACCGGCCACGGCAAGCTCTACGCCGACGCCTACTCGGTCGCGCCCTGCGGCGTATTCGTGCCGCCGGAATCCGATATCGGGCACCCGTCGCAGCTGAAGGGCGTGCCGATCTCGGTCGGCTACCAGTCGGGCAGCCACTACTCCACCATCCAGGGGCTCGAGCAGTACATGGGCCTTGACGACATCAAGCTCTCGTTTGCCGACGGCCTCTTGTTCAGCCGGCTGGAGAAGCTGATCGACCGCAAGGTGCCCGCCGCGTCCCTCTTCAGCGGGCCTTACTACTTTCTCGAACAGCTCGGTTTTCGCAAAGTCATCGACACCACCTTCATGATGGCGACGTCCATCTCGGGAAATCCCGATCCGGAAGACCTGCGCAAGTACTTCCGGGCGCTGCGGCGCGCGCAGCGCGACATCGATCTGCGCCCTGAGCTCTACACGCACTACTACAAGAACGAATTTCCGGCGCGCTTCCTCGAGCAGATGGACGTTCGGCGGTGGGGGCCCGGCGAGCGCATCGTCTTCGAACCCTACACCAAGGAAGTGTTCGAAGAGTCCTTCAAGTGGATCGCCGAGCGCCGCATCTTCGCCGAAGGCGACATGGGGCCGGGAAAGTACGAGGATTCGGTCATTTCTCTCGCGGCCTAGGCAAGCTCGAAGTTCATCCCGAAGGCTTCCGGAGGCTTGGGTCCCCATACGTAGAGGGAGTCCTCGGCGGGATAGTTGGTCGCCTTCCAGTTCGAATCGGCCGGGATGTAGTCGATGTCGCAGAAGTACTCGGCGAGGCTGTCCCAGGGATCGCGGATGTAGTGGAAGAAGTTCGAGCCGATCACGTGCCGGCCGAATCCCCAGCCGTCCTTGTAGCCCTTGTCGAGCAGCCGGCAGGCGCCCATGCCGATCTCGTCGACGTTGCCGACTTCGAAGCTCGCGTGGTGAAAGCCGGGCCGGTCCGACTTGATGAAGCCGAAGATGTGATGATCGCTCCCTCCGTGCCCGCGCATGAATGCGACGATGTCCTGCGCGCGGTCCGAGAGCCGGAGGCCCACGACGCGCGTATAGAAGTCCACCATCTTCTCCATCTGCGGCGTGAAGCGCAGCGCGTGGCCGAGACGCGTCGGGCGCACCTGGACGTCCCGCTTCGGATGGCCGGGCACGCCGGCGCGGTTGAGGTGTCCCGGGTTGTTGATCTTCCACTCCGCGACGGTCCGCCACTTCGCGGCTTCCGCGACGCGCACGTTTACAAGCAGTCCATCGGGGTCGCGGAACCAGATGCCCTCGCCCGGCGTTTCCCTCGGCGCGTCCACGAGCTTGACGCCCTCTTGCGCGAGCCGCTTCTTCAGGCCCTCGAGCTCATCGGCCTTCGTCCCGAAACACACATGGTGCATGTGCTTCTTCCTGCCCTCGACCAGGATCACCTGATCCTGGTCGCGGCCCTGGCAGCGCATGACGATGCGCTTGTCGAACTCGCGGGCTTCCATGCCGAAATCGGTGTAGAACTTCCTGCCGACCGTCGCATCCGGCACGGCAAGAGCGATGTGCTGCAAAGAACGAACTGTCATGGCCCCTCCGAAATGACATTCCTTGTCGCTTCATTGTACCGTCTGGCGCAGGGTATAGTAGCCACTGCACTTTAGTCGCGTGAGGAGGCAGGCATGGCCGGAAAGCTGGTGCACGTCAAGGTCGCGCCGAAGGGCATGGGGCTGAACGACTTCGTCGCCCACGAGGAGGGGTTCTACGCCGACGAAGGCATCGAAGTCGAGCTCGACTGGAAGACCTTCCGCGGTACCCAGTCCAGCTGGAAGAAATACGAATATTTTCAGCGGCCGCAGGACAAACCCTACACCGAGGGCGGGGGCGAGCAGGTCGTGCAGTGCGCCTGCGTATGGGGGACGATCAGCAACGCGAGCGCCGGCATGGGCCGCATGGTGGCCGACTGCCACGGGGTCTCGCCCTGGGCTATCTTCGTTCGCCCGGAGTCTAAGATCCGCAGACCCGAGGATCTGAAGGACGTCCCGATCGCGGTCGGCATGCGTGCCGGGAGCCATTTCAACGTCCCCTTCCGATTGGAGAAGTACTTGCCGCTCGAGCACATCAAGACCGCCAACGTGGGTGGGTTCGGCGCGCGCCTCGCAGCGCTCCTCAACAAGGAGATCGAGGCGGCGAGCCTGCTGCCGCCGCAGATCGACATGGCGAAGCAGCTCGGCCTTCGCGAGATCATCGCCGACGAGTTCCATACGCTGTGGTGGGTGCCGGAGTCTGCGCCGAAGACAGAGGTGCGGGCGTACCTGCGAGCGCTGGATCGCGCCGAGCGGGTGCTCGAGGCCGACCTGCCGAAGTACCTGCCGCTGTGGAAACACTGCGTTCCTCCGGAGTTTCAAAACCAAACCTGGGACTACGGCCATTTCTCTCGCGGCGAGCGTTTCGTGTACGAGCCGATCCCGCGAGCCGAATTCGAAGAAGTATTCGAGCAAGTAAGGCGCTGGGGTCTCGACCAACATCTGAAGGAACGCAGCTTCGAGAATCTGATCTACCGCGCCTCCTGACCAACGCACGGCGCGAATAGGGAGGAGCACGCATGGCATCCGCGGAAGTATTCGACGTCTCGCGCTTCATCGACGAGCGCAAGCTCACGCGCTTCAACGCCGCGTTGGTGATCTGGTCGTTCTTCATTGTGCTGTTCGACGGCTACGACATCAGCGCGATCTCGTTCGCCGCACCGGAGCTCATCCGAACCTGGGGCATCTCCAACCGCGCCGCGCTGGGGCCCGTGTTCAGCGCGAGCTTGTTCGGAATTCTCATCGGCTCGCCGCTCTTCGGCTACCTGGGCGATCGCTACGGGCGCAAGTTCGCCGTGATCGCTTCTTGCCTCGTCTTCGGGGCTTTCACCCTCGCCGCCTGCTGGGCTACGGGCCTGCAAAGCCTGCTCACTCTGCGTTTCTTCGCCGGAATCGGCATCGGCGGCCTGCTCCCGAACCTGATCGCCTTGAACGCGGAATACGCGCCGCGGCGCTTCCGCGCCACGTTGATCATCCTGATGTTTACCGGCATCACCTTCGGCGGCGCGGTGCCGGGCGCGATCTCGGTATGGCTCGTGCCGCACTACGGCTGGCAGGCGATTTTCGCAGTCGGCGGAGTGCTACCCATCCTCATGGCCGCGGCCGCCGCGTTATGGCTGCCCGAGTCGCTCAAGCACCTCGTGGTCAAGGAGGAAAGAACGCGCGCCGTCGCGATGCTCTCGACGATGGATCCGGGCCGCTCGATCGCGGCGGGAACCCGGCTCGCCATAGCCGACGAGAAGGTCTACAAAGGGTTCAATCCGAAATACCTGTTTGAGGGTGGCCTCGCGCTGATCACGCCGCTCCTATGGATCTGCTTCGCCTGCAATCTGATGGGATTCTATTTCCTCATCAGCTGGTTGCCGACATTGCTAACCGGCGCGAACCTCCCTCCGTCCGAGGCCGCCATCGCCACGGCGCTGGTGCAGATCGGCGGCACCGTGGGCGGACTCGCGCTCGCGCGGCCGATCGACGCGAAGGGTTTCCTGCCGGTGACGATCTTGTTCGCGCTCGCGGTCTTCGCCGTGGGAGCACTCGGTCAGGTGAGCCTCGCCTCCACGGCGACGCTGATGCTGGTCGTGTTCCTGGCGGGCTTCTGCGTTCTCGGTCTGCAGTTCGGGCTGAACGCGGCCTCCGCGATGATCTATCCCACTTCGGTGCGCGCGAACGGATCGGGCTGGGCCTTCGGGGTTGGCCGCGTCGGCTCGGTGGTGGGTCCGATCGTGGGCGGAGTACTGATTGGGATGAAGACGCCGCTGCAGGACCTGTTTCTCTGGGCCGCTGTCCCGTTCCTGGTCGGGACGCTCGCCTGCATCGCGCTGACACGTCTCTACGTGTCGCGCTTCGGCGGCTTCGCGCTCGTCGCGAAGTAGCGCACGTCCGCTGCGCGATCATCCCGGTCAGCGCACCAGCTCGGCGCTCGAGCGGAACGCTTTCACTGCCGGCATCACTTCGCGGGCGAAGAGCTCCATGTTCTTCCGCGTGAGATCCGCGGGCAGCGTGCCGAACTGGCAGAGCACCAATAGATTTCCAAAGCGCATGTCCTTCCAGTAGCTCTCCAGCGCTGCCCGCGCGCTCGCCGGGCTACCGCAGACGATTACGCCCAGCTCGATCGATTTCTCGAGGGTGATGTCGGCGAACATCGCGGCCTTCGCCTTCATGACACTCTTCAACGATTCGCGCGAAGTGTAGCCGGGTGGCAGGAGCATCTCCACCGGCATCCTGACGAAGACGTTGCGGAACGCCTCGAAGTGCGGCTTCGCCTCGCGCCGCGCGGCTTCGTCGGTCTGGGCGACGTAGACCGGAACCGCCCAGCCGAGCTGCCTGTCCTCCGCCTCGTAGCCGAAGCCCTTGCAGGTATCGCGGTACATCTTCAGGTAGCGTTGCACCACGCTCGCGGGGCTGAAGGTCTGCAGATAGGTGTAGCGCCGATCCGGGTGCGCCGACCAGTCGATCGTCTCCCTGCTCCCCTGGGAAGGAATCCAGATCGGGGGATGCGGCTTCTGGTAGGGCCGCGGCCAGAGGTTCACGTACTGGACGTTGTAATGTCTTCCCTGGAACGCGAACGGACCGGGCTCGGTCCAGGCGCGCACGATCAAGTCGTGCGCCTCGTGGAAGCGGTCGTGCGAAAAAGTCGGGTTGACGCCGAAGGTATGGTACTCGGCGCCGATGCCGCGAACGAAGCCGCTGATCAGCCGTCCGCCCGAGATCACGTCGATCATCGCGTGCTCCTCGGCGACCATCAGCGGATGCTCGCGCAGCGGCAGCGCGCTCCCCAGGATCGCGATTTTGGCGCGCTTCGTACGCCGGGCGAGCGCCGACGCGGTGACGATCGGCGAGGGCATCAAGCCGTACGCGGTTTGATGGTGCTCGTTGACCGCGATGGCGTCGAAGCCGAGTTCCTCGCCGTACTCGAGCTCATCGAGGTAACGGTTATAGAGTTTGTGCCCCTTAACGGGGTCGAAGTTCGAGTTCGGCAGGTTCACCCAGACGGTGCCGTTAGCGCGCCCCTTTTCCAGATCCAGATCGGCATAGGGCATGAGGTGAAACAGGATCACTTCCATGGCATCACCTCTTTCCCGCGAATCGCATGACGATGTCGCAGAACTCTTCGGGCCTCTCCGCCTGCGGCAGGTGCCCGCAGCGCGGGATGATTTCGACCTCCGCCGCGGGCATGAGCTTCTTGAACTCGCCCGCGTACGCGACCGGCAGGATCTTGTCGGCCTCGCCCCAGACGATCTTCACCGGCACGTTCACGCGGTGCAGCCACTTGCGGAGAAACGGGTCGTGCATGCGCGGCTCCCAGCCGAGCCGCGCGACGGTATGCCGGTTCTTGAGCGACACATCCAGGAGCTCGGGCGTCATCGGCTGCGCGAGCATCTTCTCCGCCAGCGCCGGGTCGAAAAAGAGATTTCGCGTCAGCTCCTCCGGCGACCAGAGAAAGACATCACCTGGCTTCACGCCGGGCACCGAGATCCCGGCCGGCCCGACGAGCAGCAGCGACTTCAATCGCGAGGCGTCGCGAACCGCCATCTCGAGGGCGAGCCAGCCGCCGAGCGAGCTCCCGACGAGGTGCAGGCCGCGAAGCTCGAGGCTCTCGAGGACGTCGAGATAGAAATACGCGAGATCGTGCATGTTCTCCAGCCACCCGGGTTCGTCGGACGCGCCGAAACCCGGATGCTCGGGAACGAGCACGTCGAAGCGCTGCGCGAGCTTCTCCATGAAAGGCAGGACCGCAGGCGCGCCGCTCGCCCCGTGCAGGTAGAGGAGCGGCTCGCCGGAGCCGCCGCGGCGGAGGTTGAGCCTGCAACCGTCGACCTCGATGAAACGCTCGCTGAATGTCATGATGCCGGTTCCGGCTCAGCCAGCAGCTAGCCGCGCCTCGCGCCCGCGCGTTTCGTTCCGGCAACGCGCGAGGCCTCGATCACCGGGCCGATCGCGGAATGGAAAGCCGGCGCCATCACGTGCGCACCGGCCACACCCGGGGTCTCCACGAGCTGCTGCAGAAGCTCGACGCAGATTCTTCTGCCTTCGGCTTTCGGGTCGGCCGCGCGCTCGAGCCGATCCACGATGCGGTCCGGGATCATGGCCCCGAAGAGCTTCTCTTTCATCCAGCGCGCCGAGCGCGCCGAAGGAATCGGGGCGACGCCGATCAGGATCGGGAGCTTTTGCGCCACGCCCAGGTCGAGCAATCGCGCGGCGTAGCGCCGCACCGCGTCGCCATCCATGCAGAACTGCGTCTGGATGAATTCGGCGCCGGCTGCCATCTTCGAGAGCAGGCCGTTGGGACGCCAGCCGGCCGAAGGATCCACGGGCAGCTCCGCCGCGCCGAGCACGAACCTCACGGCGCCCTTGATTTCGGTGCCCGAGGGAAGGCGGTGCTCCGAGCGCATCCGCTGCGCGGTCGCGAGCAAGGCCGTCGTATCGAGGTCGAAAACGGGCTTCGTATCCGGCTGGTCCCCGAGGGTCGGGTCGTCGCCGCGCAGCGCGAGAATGTTGCGTATGCCGAGGGCGGCGGCGCCGAGGAGCTCCGCCTGAAGCGCAATGCGGTTCCGGTCGCGACAGGTGATCTGCAGGACGGGCTCGACACCGCTTCGCACCAGGAAGTGCGCCGCCGCGAGGCTGGACATGTGTGCCTTCGATCCCGCGCCGTCGGTCACATTGATCGCGGTGACGAGCCCTCGCAACGCGAGCGCATGATCGATGAATTCGGCCGGATCGGTGGACACCGGCGGGGAAAGCTCGGCGGTAACGACGAAACTTCCGTCCTGGAGGCGCCTTTGCAGCTCGCTGATGGCGCTACTCGATGACTGTTCCTTCGTGGCCAAGTCCATGTCGGGTTCCGGTCGCAGCCGCGAGTCTAGCACGCCAGGTATCACCTTCCGCCCCGCCTTTGCGCCTCGACGTTCGCCATGAATTTCGGCGACTGCTCCCGCAGGCGATCGTCCGTCATGCGGCCGCTTCGGGTCATGTAATCGTACGCGAGCCGCCAGGGCGCCTCGCGCATTTTTTCCGGAAACCGCTCGTACCAGTAGGAGCTCGCGTTCGCCGCGGCGAGCAGCTTCTCCACGATGGGCCTGCGCTCGCGCTCGAACGCCGCGAGCGCCTGCGGCACGTCCTCGCCCGCCTCGCCGAACGCCCGGTCGAGGGCGATTGCGTCCTCGAATCCGAGGCGGGTTCCCGAGCCGATCGAGAAATGCACGGTGCGCAGGGCGTCGCCGATCAGGACGAACTTTCCCGAGGACCAGCGCCGGTTCGACAGCAGCGGAAACTGCCGCCACAGCGACTTGTTCGAGACCAGAGGATGCCCGTCCAGATCCGGCGCAAACACGCGCTCGCAGTACGCGCGCGACTGGGCGTCGTCCATCCGGCCGAGTGCCGCCTTGTTCCAGGTGGCCCCGTCGCATTCGACGACGAAGGTGCTCATGTCCGGCGCGTGACGGTAATGGTGAGCGACAAAAGCGCCGTCCTCGTTGCTGCGGAAGGTGAGCGTAAGGCAATCGAACGGCCGCGTCGTGCCGTACCACGCGAAGCGGTTGCTGAGCAGCTCGATCTGCGGCTCAAACACCGCCTGCAGCGCCGCACGCACGAGCGAATTCGATCCGTCGGCGCCGACCACGACGTCCGCGCCTGCGAGCTCATCGAGCGCGGTTATGGCGCGGCCATACTCGACCCTCACGCCGGCATCGAGGCACAGGTCTCGCAGGATCCGCCGGAGCGCGAGGCGACCGATTGCGGAAAAGCCGTTACCGTCGATGTCCACGCGCTCGCCGCGGTGCACGATGCGCTGAATCGGCCAGCGTTCCATCGCCGTCTGCAGGATGTTCGAGAGCTGCGGCTCATCGCGCTCGAGAAATGCGAGCGCCCCGTCGGAGAATACGACCCCGAATCCGTAGGTCGCCCCTTCGGGATTCTGCTCGGCGACCTCGATCCGCCAGGAGGGATAGCGGCGCTTCGCGAGGAGCGAGAACAACAGACCGGCGGGTCCGGCCCCGATTACGGCGACGCGCATCTCATGACTGCGTCATATTTCACGGTGGGCTCCCCGGTTCCGCCTGCGACTGCGTCATAGTTCACGACCCCCCGGGGCTTGTCGACGCGCAATTTGAAGCTTATACTGCACGGTAAGAATCGCTCGTAATTTACTGATTATGCAAGAAAGCAAAGGTGAAACTTGGACGCTGTAGTCCGCAAGCAGCAGGGCATCTCCGTCCTATACTACGCCGGCCGGGTGCTCCTCATCGCCCTGCCGATGCTCGCGCTGACCTACGCGATCTTCAGCGACGCATTGGCCCCCACCCTGCCTTCGCTGCCGCTCACGTTCACGATCCTGCCTTTCGTGATCTGGATGGCTTTGCGCTTCGGGCAGCGCGAGGTGATCGCGCTGAACGCGCTGGTGTGCATCATCGCCGTGTGGCACACGATAGCGGGGCGCGGGCCGTTCGCATCGGCGCCGCTCGGCACTTCGCTCCTGCTGCTGCTCGCGTTCTTGGGCACGGTGGTTTCCACGGGACTCGTGCTCAGCACCGTCGTCGGCGAGCGCGGCCGCGCTTTCGAGGCGCTCGCCCAGGCCTTGAAGACCCTCAAGGAGGAGGCGATCCGGGATCCCCTGACCAATCTCTATAACCGGCGCTTTCTGCGGGACTATTTGCCGCGCGAGCTGCTGCGTGCCGCGCGCGAAGGCATTCGCGTCGCGGTGATCATGATCGACCTGGACCGCTTCAAGCGGGTGAACGACACCGCGGGACACGCTGCCGGCGATCTCGTGCTCACGGAAATCGCGACGCTGCTCAAACGCCATATCCGGGGCACGGACATCGCCTGCCGCTACGGAGGCGAGGAGTTCACGCTGGTGCTTCCCAACGCCACTCCGCAGAGCGCGCGCAGCAGGGCTGAGGCGATTTGCTCGGCGATAAGGGAGGAAGACGTCCAACTCATGGGCGTCACCGCATCGCTCGGCGTGGCGATCTTCCCCGACCACGCCGCGGAACCCGAGTCCCTGCTCCGCGCCGCCGACAAGGCGCTCTACGACGCGAAAGGCCGGGGGCGCAATCAAGTCAGGATTTTCGCGCGCGCAACCGCCAAGGTTTCCTCGCTTCGCTCCAAGACCGCCAAGCGCGCGCACGCCTGAAGCGTCCCCGAAGGGACCTCTCTTGCATCCGGTAACGGATGCTCCTAGCATTCCAACGCGGCCCACGCACGCCGGGCCGCGTTCGAAAGGGGAGAGATTCCATGCAGCCTGACATTCATGTGAACTACTGGGCGATTCTCGTCGCGGTGGCCGCCACGATGGTGCTCGGCTTTCTCTGGTACGGCCCGATCCTGGGCAAGGCGTGGATGAAGGAGATGGGCATCCCGGCCGGCAGCAAGCCCGACCCGAAGGTCATGCGGCGCGGCTTGATCCTCATGTTGATCGGCTCGTTCCTTACGGCGTTCGTGCTCGCGCACACCGGCGAGGTGTGGCGGCCGTCGGTATGGAAGGCCGGAGCCGACGGCTCGGCCGCGTTCTACGGCTTCTCCACCGGCTTTTGGACCTGGATCGGGTTCTACGTGCCTTTGCTTCTGGGCGGAGTGTCCTGGGAGAACAAATCCTGGAAGCTGTTCTGGATCAACGCCGCGTACTACTTCGTGATGCTGCAGATGGTGGCGATGATCCTGGCGTTCTGGCGCTAAAGGCGAGAGCCTCACCCGTGGGTAAAGTCCAGGCGCGTATCGAGGAGCACGCCAAAAAGCTTGATCGGATCGCGGCGCGGGATTTCCAGCGGCGGTAGCTCTTCCGCGTCGATTGCGACGCCCATCTCGGCCGCAAGGTCCATCAGGTTTTCCGAGAGCACGAATTCGCCCGCGCGCGCGCGGTGCAGCAGGCGGTTGGCGATGCTCACGCAATCGCCGAACACGAAGAGCTGTTCGGGGGTCGGGCTTTGCTTCGCGAATCCGATTACGGCGTCCCCGCAGTGCAGCCCCTGCGATACCGCCGCGCGGATGCCGAAGTCGCGCTGCCACGCCTCGGCGAGGGTCGCAAATCCGGCCTGGATGTCCTGCGCTGCCTCGACCGCGTGCTGGGCGTCGTCCTGCCCGGTGAAGGTCGCCATCACGGTGTCGCTGAGGATGTCCACCACGGCGCCCTCGTGCGCCTCGACCGCCTTGGCCATGAAGGACACGAATTCGCCGACGCGCGCGAGCACGATTGCCGGATCGAGCATGTCCGATATGCCCGTAAACCCGCGCATCTCCGCAAACAGGATCACCAGTGGAGAGCGTTCGGGCTTGTCCGCCTCGCTAACCGCCACCTCGTACTCTCCCCTCTCGCTTCGCGTTCAACCGGGGCCCCTTCGCAAGTATATGCATATTATTCGAATGTCATTAGTTCAAGCCGCCGGGCGGAGTATAATTTTTCCATCCCCGTACATTCAACGGGAAGTCTCGAATTCTCAACTCAGGACCGGAAACGCGCAATCGCGGCGCCCCGGGTGTTTCCGGCCCGCCACCCAGACGGAGGTCAAAATGGCTGTTCGCATAGGCGATGAAGCACCGGACTTCACGGCAGAAACCACCGAAGGAAAAATCCGATTCCACGAATGGATCGGAGACAAATGGGCGATCCTTTTCTCGCATCCTAAGGATTTCACGCCGGTGTGCACCACCGAGCTCGGCTACATGGCGAAGTTGAAACCCGAGTTCGACAAGAGGAACACCAAGATCATCGGGCTTTCAATCGATCCGGTAAGCGACCACAACAAATGGGTCAACGACATCAAGGAGACTCAAGGGACCGCGGTCAACTATCCGATGATCGGCGACCCGGACCTGCACGTCGCGAAACTCTACGACATGATCCATCCAAACGCGAGCGGCGGAAAGCGCACCGCTGCGGACAACGCCACGATCCGCTCGGTGTTCATGATCGGGCCCGACAAGAAAGTGAAGGCGATGCTCGTCTACCCGATGAGCGCGGGCCGAAATTTCGACGAGGTTCTGCGCCTCCTCGATTCACTGCAGTTGAACGCCAAACACGCGGTTGCGACGCCGGTGAACTGGAAGCCGGGCCAGGACGTGATCATTCCTACCTCGGTATCGGACGAGGACGCGAAGAAAAAGTACCCGCAAGGCTTCAAGACGCTCAAGCCGTATCTGCGGACCGTGGCGCAACCCAAGTAGCTTGAACGAGCATAGGAGTCCAGCGGCGGGGGCAGGAACGCTGCAGCTCGGCGAGCTCACCGTACGGCGCATGGGTTTCGGCGCGATGCGCGTGACCACCGACGGCGGCGACATCTGGGGCCCGCCGGCCGATCCGCGCACGGCGAAGCTGTTGTTGCATCGCGCGCTTGAGCTCGGCATCAATTTCTTCGACACCGCCGACAGCTACGGGCCGCACGCTTCCGAATCCTTCATCGCGGAAACCCTGCATCCCTACCCCAAGGGCCTTGTCATCGGCACCAAGGGCGGGGTCGTGCGCCCGGGCAGGCGCCGCTGGGACCCGGACGGCCGACCCGAGCATCTGCGCCGGGCGTTGGACGGGAGCTTGAAGCGCTTGAGGCTCGAGCGCATCGACCTCTATCAGCTTCACGCCCCGGACCCGCAAGTACCCTTCGCCGACTCGGTGGGCGCGCTCGCCGAGGCCCAGCGTGCCGGCAAGATCCGGCATCTGGGGCTCTCCAACGTCACCGCGGAGCAACTGGAAGCGGCGCGGCGTATCGCTCCCATCGCATCGGTGCAAAACCAATACAATCTAGAAAACCGGAAATCGGAAGACGTGCTCAAGGCCTGCGAGGAGCTCGGCGTTGCCTTCATCCCGTGGTATCCGCTCGGCGATGGAGCGGCGCTCAGGTCGCGCGGCGTGAAACAGCTCGCCCGACGGCTCGGCTTGCCGCCTGCGCAGGTGGCGCTCGCGTGGCTGCTTGCTCATTCGCGGGTCATGCTGCCGATTCCCGGCACGGCCTCCATCGCGCATCTGGAGGAGAATACTGCGGCCGCGGCCCTGAGAATCCCGCCCGAGGACCTTGCAGCGCTCAACTAGAAGAGCAACGGAGGAACCCATGCAGCGTATCGCGATGTTTCTTGCAATCCTGGGCGCCGGAGCGTCGGCCGCCCTGACCGGCGGCTGCAAGAGCCCGCCGACTCAGTCGGAGATGGCCGCGTACGACTACGGCCCGCGCCCGGAAAACTACGAGAAACTCATCCGGGACTACCTCTGGCCCAAGCTCCTCGATCCCGGCAGCGCGATCGTCGAGTTCAAGGCGGGACCCAAGCAGCTCTTCCAGCAGGAGACGGCGCTGCGTCCGCTCCGATACGGCTGGGGAGTCTGCGTGTGGATCAACGACAAGAACACGCGCGGCGTCTACGACGGCCCCTATCCGATGGTGTTTTTCATCCGCGACGGAAAAATCGTCGCCGTGAACGGCGGGTCGGACGACAACATCATCGGCTGGCGCTACGCGCGCAGCGGGTGCAACGAACTCGGCGCGCCGTTTTGGACTCCCTGATCGAACAGCCCGTGCGCCTCCTGATGGGGGCCTTCGCCGCAGCATCGATCGCTCTCGTGTCGCTCACCGGGTGCCAATCTCCTCCGCTGACCCGCGAAGAACGCGCGGCGCTCGATTACGGCCCGCGCCCGGAGAACTGCGAAAAAATCGTCCGCGACTATCTGAAGGCCCGGCTCGTGGAGCCCGATTTTGCCTTGATCGAGCTCAAGGCGGGCCCCCAGCCCCTCTACCAGAAGGAGTCGCTCCTGCGCGGTCGCCAGTACGGCTGGGCGGTATGCGTGATGATCAACGACAAGGATACACGCGGAGCCTATGCGGGGTTCTACCCGATGGTTCTCTACATTCGCGAAGGGAAAGTCGTCGCGGCAAACGGGGACGGACTGGAGCGCGCCGCGGGGGTCCGTTACGCGCACGCTAGCTGCAGGGAACTGGGCTACGAAGTGCCGTGATAGGAGAATTCAGACAATGAACATCGCGCTCACCGCCTGCGCGGCGCTGTTGCTCGCCGCGGCGACCGCGCTCCACGCCCAGGACTACCCCAAGGGATCGGTGACGCTCGTCATTCCGCTCGCGCCCGGAGACGCGAGCGACACTTCCGCGCGCGCCATCGCCGAGGAGCTTTCCCGCGAGCTCAAGGTGGCGATTGTCCCGGTGAACCGGCCCGGCGCGGGCGGCGCGCTCGGCACCGAGCTGGTCGTGAAGTCGAAGCCCGACGGCTACACCATCATCCTCGCGAACAACGCGTCCCTGGTATTCCGTTCGATCCTCGATCCCAAGACCGCGAGCTACAACCCGCTCACCGACCTCACGCCCCTGGGACTCGCCATGCGCTCGCCGAGCATCCTCGCCGTGCGCGGCGACGCGCCCTACAAGTCCTTCGCGGAGATGGTCGAGCATTCGAAAAAGAATCCGGGGAGCGTGCGCATCGGAACCGCGGGGGCGGGATCGGTGGGCGATTTCTGCGTGCTGACGATCAATTCCCTCACCGGCGCCGGGCTCACCACGGTGCCGTTCACCGGCGCCTCGCCCGCGGTCACCGCCCTCCTCGGCGGGCACGTCGAAGGCGTCGTCCTCGCGCTCGGCACTATGACCGGCCACCTGAGGAGCGGCACGCTGCGGGGCATCGTCATCTCGAGCAGGTATCCGGATTTTCCGGACATCCCGACGCTGCCGGAGCTGGGCTACTCGGAACAGCTCTTCGGAGTCTGGGTGGGATTCTTTGCACCGGCAAACGTGCCCGCCGAAGTCACGCGGGCGCTGGTTCCGGCGCTGGAGCGAGCCATCAGGTCCCCCGCCATCGGCGCGAAGCTCAGGCCGCTCGGGATGTTGATGGAATATTCCCCGCCGGGGAAACTCCTCGCGGAGATCCGCGAAGAGCACCGGCGCATTTCTGAGATCGCCGCGAAGTCCGGACTGATCAAATAGGCCTCCGCAATCGCGGCTCTCAGGGAAGCTGGATCTTTCCGCCCCCGCTCAAGGGGCCTTGCGGAACGACGATCGAGGAGCTCGCCTGGCGACGCAGCTCCTGCAGCTCGCGCACGGTGCGGTCGATCGCATCCTTGGCGAGCGACCCGAACTTCTCGGCCGCCTCGCCAAGCGAGTCCGCGCCTATCTCGAACGCTATCGGGATCGAGCCGGCGGGGGTCATGATCTGCGTCTCGCCGACGTAGAGAACGGTGCGCGATGCGTCCGGCTTGCCGTCTTTCGCGACGGGGCTCAAGCGACGGATCGTCCCGATGCGCCGGTCCGTGAAAATTTCCTCGAGGTAGAGCTTGTCCGGCTCGAGCTTAAGCTCGGAGGACTTGAGTTCGGACGTGGCCATGCCTTCGCTCCGCAAGCCTAAAGTGTGCGAGCTTGGGCCCCGTGTGGGCCGGCGTCAAGAGGCCGGATCAATCGCGTTTCTTCCCGAGCTCCGTGCCGGCGAGTTTCTCCCAGTACCGCACCACGGCGGTGTGATCCAGACCCGGGCCAAGCGCCGCCTGCGCTTCGGTCCAGGCTTCGAGGCAAGCTTCGGCGAGCCGCGCCGGCGATCCGGTCGAGCGCGCGACCTCGAGCGCGGTGTTCAGGTCCTTCACCATCAAGTCGAGCGAAAATCCCGAGTCGAACGCGCGCGACAGGATGAATCGGTGAAACTTGTTGAGGGTCGAGTTGTTCATCCCGGTCGATGCGTTGAGAATGTCCACGACGTTTCCCGGATCGAGCCCGAAGCGCTGGGCGGCGAGCACTCCTTCCGTCGCGGCGACGAGGCCCGCAGCGGAAACGTAGTTGTTGAGGGCCTTCATCGCATGCCCGGAGCCCAAGGGACCGGTGATGAAAATCTGCCTGCCCATCGCTTCGAGGATCGGCCGGCAGCGCGCGATGATCTGCGCGTCTCCGCCCACCATGATCGAGAGCGTCGCGTCCGCCGCCTTCCTCACGCCGCCCGACACCGGAGAGTCGAGCATGGCAACGCCGCGTTCGGCGAGCCGCGCTCCGAGCCCCCGCGTGCCGAGGGGAGAAGACGAGCTCATGTCGATGAGGACGCTGCCGCGGGGAAACCCCGCGAGCAGGCAATCGCCCGGCCCGAGGACCACCGCGCGGACGGCGTCGCCGTCGGGAAGCATGGTGATTACCGCCTCGCAACGTTCGGCCGTGGCTTTGAGGGATTCCGGCGCCTCGGCTCCGGTCGCATCGCGGGCGCGGTCGAGCGCATCGCGGTCCACATCGTGCGCGACGAGCCCGTAGCCCGCCCGGGCGAGATTGCGCGCCATGGGATGGCCCATCCGGCCGAGGCCGATGAAACCGATGCGCGCGGGAGGAACGATAACGCGTGAATTTAGCGGAGCACTCATTGCGTCGCGCGTCCGTCCGTACCGCACGGCCGTCAAGCGAGCGGGACGGCGGACATTCCGACGATGCGCGGCAGCGTCTCGCCGATCGAGTCCCGCAGCACCGCGTCGGCGATGCCGTCGAACGGCGTCGGCTCGGCGTTCACGATCACCACGCGCGCGCCCGCGTGCTTCGCGGCCGGCACCGCGCCCGCGATCGGATAGACCTGCAGGCTCGTGCCGATGGAGAGAAGCAGGTCCGCCTCGGCGGCACACTGCATCGCGCGGTCGATCACCGCGGGCGCGAGCGCCTGGCCGAACGAGATCGTGTCGCTCTTCAGGATCCCGCCGCAATGCCCGCATGGCGGATCGGATTCCCCCGAGCGAACCCGGTCGAGCGTCGCCTGCATCGGTCCCTTCCAGCCGCAGGAGAGGCACACTACCGTGTGCACCGTGCCGTGCACCTCGATCACGCGCTCGGGCGAGTTGCCCGCCTTCTGGTGCAGCCCGTCGATGTTCTGGGTGATGAGCGCGTGGAGCTTGCCGCGCCGCTCGAGCTCCACGATCGCCGCGTGGCCCGCGTTCGGCCGCGCCGTCCACGCCGGATGCGCGAGGCGCGCCCGCCAGGATTTTCTTCGGATCTCGGGATCGGCGACGTAGTAGTGAATGTTGGAGAGCTTCTCCGCCTGCGGGTCCTTCGTCCACACTCCTTGCGGCCCGCGAAAATCCGGAATCCCCGACTCGGTGGAGATGCCGGCGCCGGTGAGGATCACGATGCGCCTGGCATCCTCGATCCACGCACGGACGGAGGCGATCGGCGGCTCAGGGGAGCTCATTCACGATCTCGATCTGGCGCGCGTCGCGGCACCGCGGCCCGGCGTCAGAAGAAACCGCACCCACGCCCAGAGGGCCATAAGGTCCGCGAGCACCGCCCCTACTCCGAACAACAAGCGACCGAGCATTTGACTGGTCTGAAAGGGCCCGCGGACGTTGTGGAGGGAAAAGCCATTCCTGACGCCCGAATCACCCGGCCCGAAGGCGACCCAGTCCGCCGAGAGGGCCAGGGCGGTGATCATCAGGGCTGCGATCAGCGCCCGCGCTCTGACGAAGCTTCCGGGCAGCGCAAAGAGCGCTCCGCCGAAGGCGAACGCCATTCCCACCGGCAACGCCGCGAATTCCCAGGCGGCGAGCACGTTCGCCTTGAGCGCAAGCTGATAGACGCACAGCGCGACGACGCTCACGCCCATTGCGCACACCGCGACACCGATCGCGATGCGCCCGCCCGGCGACGGATTTTTTTCGGCCACGCCGCTCCCTTTCTTTCTAGCCACGCAATTTGAACCGCTGGATCTTTCCCGTCGCGGTCTTCGGCAGCTCGGGTAGAAACTCGATCCAGCGCGGATACTTGTAGGGCGCGAGCTTGCCCTTGACGTGCTGCTGGAGCGCGGCCTTCAGCGCGTCGGTCCCCGAGTTGAGCTGCTTGAGAACGACGTAGGCTTTGGGCTTGACGAGCTTGTTCTCGTCTTCGGCGCCGACCACCGCCGCTTCGAGCACTGCTTCGTGCGTGATGAGAGCGGCTTCGACTTCGGCGGGCGAGACGTAGATCCCCGAGACCTTCAGCATGTCGTCGGAGCGCCCGCCGTATACGTAGTAGCCGTCGCGGTCGAGCGTGTACTTGTCTCCGCTCTTCGTCCAGCCTCCCATGAAGGTGTTGCGGCTTTTGTCGTGGTTGTTCCAATAGCAGGCGGCGCTCGTCGGCCCGCTGATCTGCAGCTCTCCCATCTCGCCCTGCTTCACCGGGTTGCCGCGCTCATCCACGAGGCGCAACTCGTACCCCGGCACCGGTTTGCCCGTGGTGCCGTAGCGCAGGTCGTTCGGCCGGTTGGAAAGGAAGATATGCAGCATCTCGGTCGAGCCGATTCCGTCGAGGATCTCTACGCCGGTCTTTTCCTTCCAGCTCTTCGCGATGTGGGGCGGCAGGGGCTCCCCGGCCGAGACGCACAAGCGCAGTGCCAAGTTCTCCCTTTTCGGGAAATCGGGGCTCGCGAGCATCGCCGCGTAGAGCGTCGGCACTCCGTAGAAAATCGTCGGCTTCTTTTCCGTCAGCCGCTTGAACACCGACGCCGGCGTCGGACGCTCGGCCATCAGAATCGCGGTGGCGCCGGCCGCCAGCGTAAAGGAGAGCGAGTTGCCGAGGCCGTACGCGAAAAAAAGCTTCGCCGCGGAGAAGACGACGTCGCTTTCCCTGTGCCCCAGCACGGCCTTCGCGTAGAGCTCGGCGGTGAGGATCATGCTGGAATGGACATGGACCGTGCCCTTCGGCATGCCGGTCGAACCCGACGAGTAGAGCCAGAAGCAAGCGTCGTCGGAAGTCGTCGGCGCGGGCGCAAGCTCGGACTTCCCCTTCGCCAGCACGTCTTCGAATGCGGCATGGCCGTGTGCGCTGCCTCCTGAGACGATGACCTGTTTCAGGAACGGGAGCTTGCCGATCGCCGGCGCGAACTGCGGCAGCAGCTGCTCCGACACGACGAGCGCCTTGGCGCGGCTGTCGGAGAGCATGTATTCGTAGTCTTTTGGGGTGAGCAAGGTATTCACCGCGACCGGGATGATGCCCGCCTTGATCGCGCCGAGAAACGCCGCGGGGAAGTCGATCGTGTCGGTCAGGGCAATCAGTATGCGGTGCTCCATTTCCAGGCCCATCGCCCGCAGCCCCGAGCCGAAGCGGTCGACGCGCTCGGCAAGCTGCGCGAACGTGTATTGGCCTGCGTCGTCTACGTACGCGAGCCTGGCCGCGCCGCCGGCGGCGAGATTGCGTTCGATCAGATCGTTCGCAGCGTTGTAGTCGCGCGGAATTCTGACGACGGGCGGGCTGACCGAATGGTCGGCAGTGCTGCGCGAGGGCACGCGTTTCTCCCCATGGATTTGAGCCCGCTTCCCTGGTCTTCGGCGTGGAGGGGAAGCTTTGCGCGGCCATTTTATGCTCAGCCCGGGAGCTGCGCACGAGGCAGACGTTTGGGAGCAGAATATCGGTCCCGAGGGACCCGTTCAAGGAGGCCGGCCGTGGAACCAAAAGATCGAGCGAAGGAGGAGTTGGAAAGACTGGAGGCGGTCGCAGGAAACGGACTTCTCGGACGCCGCGCCTTCCTGCGCGGCGGCGCTGCGTTCACCGCGGCCGTGACGGGCTATACGCTCGCCCGATCCGCAGGGGCGGCCCCGCTCACGGACGACCCGTGGAGCCTCGTGCCCGGCGCGATCTCTCCGCCCTACGAGCAGCGGTCGCGGTTCGAGGGAAAGGTCGTGCGCACGCTCTCCAATCCGAAGGGCGAAACCCGCACCTCGCACGCACGCACTCCGCATCAACTGATCAACGGGACGTTCACGCCGAACGGCCTGCATTTCACCATCGTGCACTCCGGCACCCCGGACATCGACCCGGACAAACACCGCCTGGTGATCCACGGCCTGGTGAAGCGGCCCCTCGCCTTCACGCTCGACGCGCTTGCGCGCTATCCGATGGTGTCGCGCATGACCTTCGTCGAGTGCGGCGGGAACAGCGCGCCGATGTTCTCGAAGGAGCCGATCCAGGCGAGCGTACAGGCGCTGCATGGCCTCGCGTCTTGCGCCGAATGGACCGGCGTTCCGCTTTCCACTTTGCTGGAGGAAACCGGAATCGACCCGAAGGCGAAGTGGCTGGTCGCCGAAGGCGCCGACTCGCTCGCCTTGAGCCGCAGCGTCCCGCTGACCAAGGCCCTGGACGACGCCATGATCGCGCTCTACCAGAACGGCGAGCGGCTCATGCCCGGCAACGGCTATCCGATGCGGCTGCTCCTTCCCGGCTGGGAAGGCAACATGAACGTCAAATTCCTGCGCCGGTTGAAGTTGGTCGAAGCCCCGGCCATGAGCTATTACGAGACCCGCACCTACTCGCAGCTCCTGCCGGGCGGAAAAGCGTACCGGTTCTACTTCCTGCAGGAGGTGAAGTCCTTCATCACCCACCCCTCGCCGGGGCTGGCGCTCAAGGGGCCCGGATACTACGAGATCTCGGGCATCGCCTACTCGGGCAACGGCCGGATTTCCAAGGTGATGGTTTCGGCCGACGGCGGCCAGAGTTGGGCGCAGGCGGCGCTGCAGGCGCCGGTGCTCTCCAAGGCCTTTACCCGGTTCCGCATGCCCTGGCGGTGGGACGGCGGTCCCGCGGTGCTGCAGAGCCGCGCCTGGGACGAGGCCGGCAACGTGCAGCCGACGCGCGCGCAGTTCGTGGCCCAGCGCGGCGAGACTCATAAGGTCCCGAACGTGCTCGCATTCCCGAACCAGCACTACAACAGCCTCACGAGCTGGGCGATCGACGGCAAAGGGGAGGTGAAACATGTCTACGCCTAAGCTTCCGGCCATGGCTCTCGCGCTCGGTCTCGGTTCGGGCGCTGCCCTCGCCGCAGGGCCGAATCTCGGGATTCCGCTCGAGCCGGCCGACATCGCCGCGTGGGACATCAGTATCCAGCCCGACGGCACGGGCCTGCCGATCGGCGGCGGCACGCCCGCGCAGGGCGCGCGCATCTTCGCGCAGAAGTGCGCTCTTTGCCACGGGGAGAATGGCAAGGGCGGCGTCTTTGCCGCCCTGGTCGGCGGCGCTCCGCTCAGCGGCGGTATCGATACGCCGAAGACGATCGCCAACTTCTGGGGCTATCCCACGACCGTCTTCGACTTCATCCGGCGGGCGATGCCCTGGCAGCAACCGCGCTCGCTCACCGACAATGAGGTCTATGCGCTCACCGCTTTTATCCTCGCGCAGAACAAGCTGATCGGCGAGGACGATTCGATGAACGCCGAAACGCTGCCCAAGGTGCGCATGCCCAACCGCGACGGATTCATCATCCGTTTTCCGGACAAGATCTAGCGGTCGTTGCTTGGATTCACACAGGCGCCGGTGAAGACGCCTGCGAGGTGGCTGCTGCGGGGGGCATACTTTTGCGACGCTCGTACTTTTCCGCCATTCTTCGTAACACCAATCGGAACCACCGAAACTGGTCATTCGGCACCGAAGAAACCATCTTCACAAAGCCAGAATCACACCCTTCCCGGAAAGATTGCCGTCCAACGCGAGCATCAGCGATCTCTAGCGCCTCCGCCAAACGCTCGGGCGCAATGAGATTGAGGCACTGCATAGCTTCAAGGTAGCGGGCGGCCATGGCATTACGCGAGCAAAAACCATGCCCTGCCCCGCGTACTTCGTAGCCCGAATGTCTAAGATTTGGCAGACGTCGATCAATGACCGATCGCGGCGCCGTCGCTCCTCGGATCGGCGCCGCCTGTGCGCATGCCGGACACGGGATCGATGGTGATTCCGTGCGCGTGGCCGGCGAGCTCGCAGAAATCCGGCCAGCGATTCGCCGCGTGTCCCCGGCGCTCGAGCTCTTTCACGGTCGCCTCGGGAAAACGCCCTTCGATATTGAGCAGGTCGCGCGAGTCGCCGATGGCGAAGCGCCCCGAGAGCCAGCGCGGCATCTCGAGCGCCTGCTGGATGTCAAAGCCGAAATCGATGAGGCGCACATAGCTTTGCAGGTGGATCTGCGGCTGGCCGTCGGCGCCCATGCAGCCGAATACCTGCCAGGGGCGACCGTCCTTCAGCGCGATCGACGCGATCAGCGTGTGCATCGGGCGCTTGCCCGGCTCGAGGGCGTTGGGATGCTGTGGATCGAGCGAAAAGTAGGCCGAGCGATTCTGCAGGACGACGCCGGTGTCGCCCGCGACCACGCCCGAGCCGAACGTGAAATAAAGGCTCTGGATCAGCGCCGCCGCGTTGCCTTCGGCGTCGACCGCGCCGACGAACACCGTGTCGCCGGCGAGCGTGCCATAAGATGGCACGAGATCCCAAGGTAGCGCCCGGTCAGCGCGCATAAGGCGCCGGCGCTCATCGGCGTAAGGCTTCGAGGTCAGCCGCTCGACGGGAACCGGCTGGAACTCGGGGTCGGCGAGCAGCCGGTCGCGGTCGTGGTAGGCGATCTGCTTCGCCTGCACCAGCAGGTGCACGAGTTCGGGGCCGAGAGGATCCATCTTGCCGATCTCGTAGGGCTCGATGAGGTTGAGCATCTCCAGCACCGTAAAACCCTGGGTGGGCGGAGGCGTCTCGAAGATCTCGACCCCGCGGTAGATGCCGCGTAGTGGCTCGTCCCAGCTGGCGTGCTGCTCCGCAAAGTCCGCTTCGTCGAAGAACCCGCCTCCCGCGCGGGAGAAGCTCGCGAGCGAGCGCGCCGTCTCGCCGGCGTAGAATCCCTCGCGCCCGGCCGCTGCGATCCGCTCCAGCACCAGCGCGAGCCCGCGGTTCGTGAGCTTGCCACCCGCGCGCGGCGCCGCGCCGTCCGGAACGAAGAGTGCGAGCGCATGCGCGTTCAGCGCGTTCTCGCCGGCACACATCTCGATCCAGCGCGCGAGCCTTCCCGTCACCGGGTATCCTTCGCGCGCGTACTCGATGGCGGCGGCAAGGTCGCGTGAAAGCGGCAACCGCCCATACTCTTCGTGCGCCGCGCACCAGCTCGCCACCGCTCCTGGAACGGTCAGCGTCGCGGGGAGGAATCCGCGCAGCGGGACTTCGTTCATGCCGCGCGAGCGAAACCAATCGGTGCTCGCGCTCTTCGCCGCGCGCCCGCCTCCGTTCAAGTAGCGCACGCGGCGCGCTTCTGCGTCGTAGATCAGCCAAAACGCGTCGCCGCCGACGCTCGTCATGTGCGGGTACAGCACCGACAGCGCGGCGCCCGCCGCGATCGCCGCGTCCACCGCCGAGCCTCCGGCGCGAAGCGCGTCGACGCCCGCTGCGGAAGCGAGCGAGTGCGGCGAGGCGACCATGCCCTTGGGCGCGAGCGTCGCGGGTCTGCCGGTGTGTATAGGAAACACTGCGCGTTCAGCCTCGCGGCGAGCCGGCCAGCAAGCGCATCACCGCCGCCATGCGCGTCTCTACGCCGAGCTTTTCGAAAACGTGCTCGAAATGCTTCTCCACCGTGCGCGGGCTCATGTCGAGGATCGCGGCGATCTCCGCGTTGGTCTTGCCCGCCGCGGCCCATTGCAGGACTTCGCGCTCGCGCGGGGTGAGAGCCGCTCCCGCGGCAGACGCCGGAAAATCGGCCTCGACGGCGAGGCTAACGAACAGCAGAAAGCCGCCGCCGCTCGCCGGATTGGGCACGAGCCGCACGCGCAGCGCCTTCCCGCTTCGCCCGACCGTGAGCGAGCCGCTCGCCTGAGCGCCGGCGAGATTTTCCGTTCCTTCCAGCCGTTCCTGCAGCCAACGGTCGAGGGCCTCGGGCAGCCGCGCTCCCTCGCCGCCCTTCCAATGCGGCCAGCAGGCCTCGATGCGCTCGCGCGTGGCGTCGGAGGCGCGCACGACGCGCCGCTCGCCGTCCAATTCGATCGCGCTCCAGCCGCCCGGGGCGGCGAGCGCGTCGAGCTGCGCGAGCAGCGAGCGCGTGCGCTCCTGCGACAGCGCCTGGCCGAAGAGCGCGGCGAGCTGCGGGCGCAGCACGTCGAGCGCGTCGCGCTCCGCTTCGTCGAAATCGCGGCGCTTGCGGTTGAACACGAAGCTCACGAGGAAGCGCCGGTCGACGTAGAGGGGCAGCGCCATCACATGGTCGAGGCCGACGCAGCGGTAGTAATCGTTGTAGAGCGGCGTTTGCCGGAACTGCGAGGCCGGGAGCGAGTCGCTGATGCGGTGCGTGCTACCCCCGGGTGTCTTCGAGTGGTAGAGCACGAGCGGGTGCTCGTGGAAGTGCGCGTCGAACGCCGCCCGCTCACCGGCGGAGAAAGCGCGATTGGGAGCGCTGAACACCGTGCGGCGGCCGCGCGCGAGGTCGCAGATGCTCAGCGTGGTCACCTCGGAGGCGACGAGGCGCGGGAGCCGGTCCAGCCCCGAGCTCGCGAAGCTCTCCAGGCTCCAGGCTTCGGCGGCGATCTCGTTCAGCAGCTTCAGGCCCTGCTCGGCGATGCGTGCTGCAAGGGTTGCCATGAACTCCCCGCAAGGCGCGCGACTACGTGGAAACACGTATGGCGTCGTCGTGCCTTCGAGCGGAGTATAGGCCGCACCCGCCCGGACCGGAAGGTTTCGCCGGCGGCCTGAAAACCAAAGGAGACGACATGAACGCGCCCGCACCACGCAGCAACGTTCTGAAAGGCACGCAGATCAGCTGCATGCTCCCGGTCATCGATCTGGAGCGCGCACGCCGCTTCTACGGCGAACAGCTCGGGCTCGAGGCCGTCGGCGCCAAGGCCAGCGGAAAATTCGTATACCGCTGCGGCGGCACCGAGGTCGCGCTCTTCCCGAAACCGGGCGGCACCAAGGCCACGCACTCGACGCTGAGCTTCCAGGTCAAGGACATCGTCGCCGCGATCCGCGCGCTCGAGGCGCGCGGTGTCGTGTTCGCCGATTACGACCTGCCGGGCTTCAAGACAGTCGATCACGTAGCCGTGCTCGGCTCCGAAAAGGCCGCGTGGTTCCAGGACCCCGAAGGCAACATCCTCTGTCTGCACGAAGACATCGTTTAGCATGAACGACGAAACATCCCCGGCGTATCACGCCGGCATGCGAGCGCTGCAGGACCGCTTCGACACGCGCCGCCTCGCCGACCGGCTCGACGAGAAACTGGCGCGCCGGGACTTCAGCGACGAAGACCGTGCTTTTATCGAAACCCGCCCCATGTTCTTCCTCGCTACCGCCGACGGCGAGGGGCGGCCCGACTGTTCGTTCAAGGGCGGGGCGCCCGGCTTCGTTCGCGTGACCGGCGTAGCCGAGCTCGCGTTCCCGAGCTACGACGGCAACGGCATGTTCCGCAGCCTCGGCAATCTGCTCGTCAACCCAGCGGCGGCGCTGCTGTTCATCGACTTCGAGCGACCGAACCGCCTGCGCGTCAACGGCAGCGCGTCCGCCGCCGGCGACGATCCGCTGCTCGCGAGCTTTGCCGGCGCGCAACTCATCGTCCGCGTGCGCGCCGAGCGCATCTTCCCCAACTGCCCGCGCTACATCCACCGCATGACGACGGTCGAGCCTTCGCCTTACGTGCCGCGCGAGGGCTATGCGCCGCCGGTGCCGAAGTGGAAGCGCTTCGACGAGTTCGCCGACGTGCTGCCGCGGGATGATCCGGCGCGTGGTGACCGGTGACTAAAAACGTCCGGGTTCGACGGGGAGAGAGGAGGTAGCGTTGTACGCTTGTCCGGTAGAAAGAGCGAGCTGCTTTAGAGCGAGCACAAACTGCGTCAGATCTGTTCCGGTTTCACACAGCCGCTCGCACTCGACTTCAAGCTCTGACTGCGTGAATTCAGCAGAACGCATGAGTTGTCCATCTTTTTTCCAGTAGAAGCACGCTTTTGCCAGTGCTTTCTGCCGAGATTCGCGTTCAGTGGCTTCGTACCTGACCTCCCAAGTCAAGTCTTCGTTCATCTGTCACTCTCCTGGCGTTGTAGCTAAGAAACTACAACTGTAGCTGAACATCGACGCCGCTGAAATAACCCAAAGGGACTATAGATGAACGCAGCATCGCTCCCGGCCTCGTCGCACATCGCAAGTCGAGCTGCAGAATGTGAACAGCGCTCCCTTGCGCCTAAAGAACTCCTCAATCGATGAATTAGTGTCACCGAATAATATTATCGTCATGTTGGCTATCGTCGGGGCGTTCTTCGGACTATGGAATACCGGATCTCCAACGAAAACGGTTTTCTCAGGGCGCAGTTGCTCGACCGGGAAACCCCCGACGAGACACGGAAGTTTCTTAACGCCGTGGTATTGGCCAGCATCGATCACCCGTGCTCGCGCGTTCTCATGCACGTGCGCCTTTCGAAGCCTCTGTTCACCATCGAGAGGCACGGTGTTCTGAGGATTCTCAAGAAAATCGCATCGGATCCGATGCACAAAATCGCCCTCCTCGGCGATACCGTGGAACTCGGTATGTCCCACGATTACTTCTCATTGCTTGGCCGCCAGCAGGGAATCCGTCTCCGCAGCTTTCAAAGGGAGGCGGAAGCCGTCGAGTGGCTGAAGGACCGCCGCCGGGGGGAGGAACGTAGGCAACTAGAATGGTCCTTCGCGCTGTCTCAGCAGCGGCGAGAGAGCGAACGCCGCAAAACTCAGCGAGTGATCGGTCCGAGCATACCTGTATAGCCGAATGACTGCTTTTGGCCTAAGGGAGTCATTCGCCGCAGAATGCACCTTAGTTCATCACCCTGCGTGAGAGCCGCCTCGGTCGCTTTAATCCGCGTCACCGTCCCTCTTCGGTGTAATCAAGACTGCGCGCGCTTCGGCTATCCTAGCGTCAGTCGAAAAAGCATCGGAGTTCCAAATGAAGACGCTGCGCAGCTATCTCGGCGAGCGCTGGGTCGAAGGAGCGGGCGCGCCGCAGACGCTCGTCGATCCCGCTACCGAAGAACCGCTTGCTCAAGTTTCGAGTGACGGCCTCGACCTCGCCGCGGCGCTGGACCACGCCCGCCGCAAAGGCGGACCTTCGCTGCGCGCGTTGAGCTTCGCGGAGCGCGGAAATCTACTCAAGGAGACGGCGAAGGCGATCCAAGCGCACAGGGACGAATTGCTCGATCTCGCGGTCGCGAACGGCGGCAACACCCGATCGGACGCGAAGTTCGACATCGACGGCGCGATCTTCACGCTCCAGACCTATGCCGAGATCGGCAGCTCGCTCGGCACTGCGAAATTCCTCGTCGACGGGGAAGGCGTGCAGCTCGGACGCTCGCCCCGTTTTCACGGGCAGCACATCAATGTGCCGCGCCATGGCGTCGCAGTGCAGATCAACGCATTCAATTTTCCGGCTTGGGGACTGGCGGAGAAAGCCGCCTCGGCGCTTCTCGCGGGAATGCCCGTGTTCTCCAAGCCCGCAACCAGCTCGGCGATGGTCGCGCACCGCCTGATGGAGATCCTCGTCGAGAAGAAGGTGTTGCCCGAAGGCGCCCTCTCGCTTCTCGTGGGTGCGCCGCGCGACCTGCCGGCCTTGCTCGGCGCCCAGGACGTGCTTGCCTTCACGGGCTCCGGCGACACCGGCACGCGCATTCGCGCGCTTCCCAACATCGTCCGCGAATCGGTGCGCGTGAACGTTGAGGCCGACAGCCTCAACGCGGCGGTGCTCGGTCCCGACGCCGCGCCGGGCGGGGACATGTACGAGACGTTCCTGAAAGACGTGTTGCGCGACATGACGCAGAAGGCAGGCCAGAAGTGCACTGCGATTCGGCGCGTGCTCGTGCCGCAGGCGCACGCAGCCACGATGCGCGAGGACCTCGCTGAAGGCTTGAAAGCAGTGCGCGTCGGGAATCCGGCGTTGGAGGAAACGCGCATGGGGCCGCTGGCCTCCGGCAGCCAGCTCGCCGACGTGCGCGAGGGCGTCGCCAAGCTCGGCGCGGAAGGAAAGTTGGCATTCGGCAACGCTGCGCCGCTCGCCGGCAAGGGATTCTTCATCTCGCCCGTGCTGATGGAATTCGCAAAGGACGCGCTCGCCGCCTCGGTTCACGCGCGCGAAGTGTTCGGCCCGGTTGCGTCGCTCCTGGCCTATTCGGGCAAGGGCTCGGACGCCGCCGCGATCGTAGCGCGCGGCAACGGCGGCCTGGTGTCGTCGCTGTACTCCGAGGACGCGGCGTTCCTCGAGGAGGTCGTTTCGGGGATCGCGCCTTACCACGGGCGGATTTTCCTCGGCCATCCGAAGATCGAGATGTCGCCGGGACCGGGAACGGTGCTGCCGCAGCTCGTGCACGGCGGCCCGGGGCGTGCCGGCGGCGGCGAGGAGCTGGGCGGCGTCCGCGGGCTCGCGTTCTACATGCAGCGCGTGGCGCTCGAAGGATCGCGGCCGGTGATACAAAAGCTCGTCGGAGTGCAGTCGTCCTAGAGCGCGTGTCGCGCGATGCGAACGCGCGTCGCGCTCATGTCATCGCCGCGGATCTCGCGCAGCGCGTAGCCCACGAATTCCGCAGCCACCGCTTTTCTCCAGTAGAGATCCAAGTCGGTGTTGTCCATCGGCTTCGCCGCCGATGCGACCTTGGCGCCGGCTTCCGCGATGGCGTCGTCGCTGAGCTTCTTGCCGATGAGAAGCTCGCCGCCCTTCGTGAGGAAAGGCCGCGAGGACACCGCGCCGAGCGCGATGCGGGCGTCTTCGACCGTTCCGTCGCTGGCGGTCCTGACCGCCGCAGCGACACCCAGCACCGGAAAGTCGAACGCGCCGCGGCGGCGCAGCTTCCAGTAGCTGCTCCTCCATCCCTCCGGCGCGGGCAATTTCACTTCGGTGAGGATCTCGTCGGGGCGGCGCGTGAGATAGTCGATGCCATCGTTCTTGTAGAGATCTGCGAGCGCCACGTCGCGCTCGCCTTGCGTGGAGACCAGGCGCGCGGTCGCGCCCAGGGACATCAGCGCGGGCGCCGTGTCGGTCGAGGAAGCCGCGACGCAGCGCTTGCTGGCGGTGGCGACCCAGCAGATTTCGCCGTCCTTCTTCAGGCAGAAGTCGATCGCCTTTCGCCACTCGTAGTTCTGGTTGTAGTAGTTGCAGCGCGTGTCCAGGCACAGGTTGCCGCCGAGCGTGCCCATGTTGCGCAGGTGCACGGTTGCGACCTGCGCCGCCGCCTGCCAAAGCCCGGCGTACTGCTCGCGCACCGCGGCGTTCGCGACGATTTCATTCAGCGTGAAGGCGGCGCCCAAAGTGACACCCGACCCGTTGGCGGCTTTCTTCAAGGCTTCGATCTGCCGCAGCGATACGAGCGTTGCCGGAGTCTGGTGGCGCCGCTTCATGTTGGGCAGGAGATCGGTCCCGCCCGCGATCAGCATCGCCTGCGGGCCTTCGGCCGCGAGGATCTTCGCCGCTTCACTGATGGATCTCGGCGAATGAAATTCGAACCAGGGCAGCCGCATCATGCCAGGGCCTCCTTCTTCAAAGGCCTGCGCCGCGGTGTGTTGACGGAATTTCCGTCGCCGCCTTCCCAGGGCGGCGGCACGAGCATCGGCTCGGGGTAGGGAACATCGGGAAAACTCTCCGGCCCGACTCGCGGCGTTTCGCCCTTGGCTTTTTTCTCCAGGGCGGCGAGCACCTTGTCCGGGGTGATCGGCAGCTCGTCGATACGCACCCCGATCGCGTCGTACACGGCGTTCGCGACCGCCGGCATCACGGGCAGCAAAGGCCCCTGCCCCACTTCCTTCGCTCCGAACGGACAGTTGGGATCCGGGTCCTCGACGAGCTCGGTAAAGACTTCGGGCATGTCCAGCGAGGTCAGGCTCTTGTATTCGAGAAGCGAAGGAATCTTGTGCACGAGCGCGTTGGAGAGCTTGGGCGGCAGGCGCCGGAAGACCTGCTCTTCCATGAGCGCCTCGCCCAGTCCCATGTAGACGCTGCCTTCGACCTGCCCGCGCGCGCTCACCGGGTTGACGGCGCGGCCGATGTCGTGCGCGATCCACACTTTCGGCACGGTGATCCAGCCCGTCTTGCGGTCCACTTCGGCTTCGACCACGCACGCCGTATAGGAGTAAGCGGGAGACGGTCCGACCCCCGCTCCTTTGTAGCGGCCGGGTGAGCGCGGCGGTGAATAGGAGCCCACCGAACCCAGCGTGCCGAATTTTTCCTCGGCCAGCACGATCGCTTCGCGGAAGCTCATCAGCTTTCCCGGATCGTCGGCGCGGAACACGCGCCCGAGCGCGAAGCCGACGTTCTCGGGCACGGTTTCCATGTGCTCGGCAGCCGCTCGCGCGATGAGATCGCGCAGCAGCTCGGCCGCTTGGATCGCGGCATTGCCCATCATCACGGTGACCCGGCTGGAGTACGAGCCGAGGTCGACCGGCGTCAAGCCCGTGTCGCCGGTGACGCAGCGCACGTCGTAGGGGTCGACGCCCAGCACTTCGGCAACGATCGCCGCGAGCACGTCGTCCGACCCCTGCCCGATCTCGGTCGCGCCGCAGAACACCGTGACCTGCCCGCTCCTGTCGATGAGAAGCTGCACGCCCGATTGCGGCATCTTGTTCCAGTAGATCGGCAACCCCGCGCCGCACAGATACGCGCCGCACGCGAGCCCGACACCGCGGCCTTCGGGGAGTTTCCGGAATCTGTTTTTCCAGTCGGAGCTCGCCACCACTTTGCGGATGCACTCGGCGAGGCCGATCGTGCCTATCTTCAGCCAGTTCGCCGTGAGCGAATCGGGCTTGGCGACGATGGAAAGGCGCAGCTCTGCCGGGTCGATCTCGAGTTTCTCCGCGATCTTGTCGAGCTGCACTTCCTGGCCGAAGCGCGGCTGCGGCGTGCCGTGCCCGCGCTTGGGGCCGCAAGGCGGCTTGTTGGTGAAGATTCGGCAGGCGTCGAACTTGTAGCGCGGGATGTGATAGGCCACCGTCTGGAGCACGCCCGTGTAGAAGGTGCTCGCCGCACCGTAGCCGCCATAGGCGCCGCCGTCGAGCAGCGTCTGCGTGTGCATGCCGGTGATCTTTCCGTCTTTCGTCACGCCGGTGCGCATTTTCATCAGCACCGGATGGCGGCCGCGGTGCATGTAGAAGACTTCCTCGCGCGTGAGGCAGATCTTCACCGGCCGGCCGAGCAGGATCGCCGCTTTCGACACCACGATCTCGTGATTGTGCAGGTCGCACTTTCCGCCGAAACCGCCGCCATTCGGGCAGGCGATCACGCGTACGTGCGCAGGTGGAATCTGCAGCGCATTGGCAAGCGCCCGGTGGATGTAGTGCGGCACTTGGGTGGACGACCAGAGCGTGAGCTTGCCTTCGCCGTCGACCGCGGCGACCGAGGCGTGCTGCTCGATCGGCAGGTGCGTGTTGCCCTGGTAGAAGAACACATCCTCGAACACGTGGTCGGCTTTGGCGAGCGCCTCGTTCACGTCGCCGAACTCGAAGGCCTGGAGGCGGTGGATGTTTCCCTGCTCGCCGTAGCTGTGAATGCGCGGCTCGGGCGTCGCGAGCGCCTCCTCCGGATCGGAGATGGTCTTGAGCGGCCGGTACTCGACTTCGATGAAGCCGAGCGCCTCGAACGCGGTCTGCTCGTCTCGGGCGACGACTGCGGCGACCGGATCGCCCACGTAGCGGACACGCTCTGGAGCGAGCGGATATTCGTCCTGGGTTACCGGCAGGATGCCGAAGGTGACGGGGAAATCCTTGCCGGTGAGCACGAGGTGTACGCCAGGCCGCGCTTGCGCGCGCGAAACGTCGATCGACTCGATCGTCGCATGCGGATGCGGAGAACGCAGCAGCTTGCAATGCAGCATGCGCGGCAGCACCACGTCGTCGGCGAAGCGCGTGAGTCCCGTCACCTTGGCGCGGCCGTCCACCCGGCGGCGGGGCTTGCCGATCACGTCGAAGCGTTTCGTCACCGCTTGGACTCCCGCATCGTTCTCGCCGCTTCCTCGATCGATTCGTAGATCTGCTGGTAGCCGGTACAGCGGCACAGGTTCCCGGAGATCGCTTCCTTGATCCTCTCGCGGCTCGGGTTCGGGTCTTTTTCGAGCAGCGCTTTCGCCGTCATCAGGATTCCGGGGGTGCAGTAGCCGCACTGAGCGCCGCCGAGGTCTGCAAAGGCCGCCTGCAGCGGATGCAGCTTGCCGCCGCTCGCCAGGCCCTCTACGGTCTCGACAGCCCGCCCTTCGCAATCAAGGGCGAGCGCGAGGCAGGAAAGCACGGGCACACCGTCCACCAGCACTGCGCAGGCGCCGCACTCGCCGAGCTCGCAGCCGTGCTTGGTACCGGTGAGGTTCATGTCCTCGCGCAGCACTTCGAGCAGCGTCTTGTACGGGGCGAAGGAAACCTGCTGCTCCTCGCCGTTCACGCGCAAGGTGAGGTGGACGTTCGTGGGGGCGGCCGTCTTCATTTTGTCGGGACGAGGCCTCGAACGAGGTAATCGGAGAGCGAATCGGCGATCTCGGCGACCGATCGCGGGCCCTCGGGCCTGTACCAGCGCGCGGTCCAGTTGACCGCGCCGAGCATGGCGCGCGTGACGAGCGCTGGATCGGTCCGGGCGAATTCGCCGCGCTCTATCCCCTCGGCAACAAGGCCGCGCACCGCGCGCTCGTAGGCATCGCGTTTCTGGATGACCCCCTTGCGCATAGCCTCGGGCAGAACTTCCACCTCGAGGTGCGCGGTCGCGCCCTCGAGCTCGTCGAGCATGCAGCGCACATGCGCGCTCATCACCGCGCGCAAACGCCCGGAGCAGGAACCAGAGGCGGTACGCGCCTCTTCCACCGAGGCGAGGAGTCGCACAAGCGTGCGCTCCTGGCAGAAGAGCAGGATCTCGTCCTTGCCGCTGAAGTAGTAATACAGGTTGCCGGGCGAGAGATCGGCTTCCTCGGCGATCTCGCGCATGCCGGTTGCCGAGAGACCCAGGCGGCGGAATACGCGCGCCGCGGCGCGCAGGATGTCCAGGCGTCGCGCCTCGTTCTTGCGCTGCATGCGCTCCGACAAGGGGGCTTCGTTCGAACTGTGATTCAAAACTTGAACCATCGTTCAAATTCTAAGCCGCCGAGGAACCGAAAGCAACTATCCGCGAAGCTTGAAGCGCTGGATCTTGCCGGTTGCAGTCTTGGGCAATTCGTTCACGAACTCGATCCAGCGAGGGTATTTATAAGGCGCGAGCCTGTCCTTGATGTGCTGCTGCATGGTCGCCTTGAGGGCTTCGCTCGGCGAGCGGCCTTCTTTGAGCACGACGAACGCCTTCGGCTTGATCAGGCGGTTGTCGTCCTCGTGGCCCACCACCGCCGCTTCGAGCACCGCCTCGTGGCCGACGAGCGCGGCCTCGACCTCTGCCGGGGAGACGTAGAAGCCCGAGACCCGCAGCATGTCGTCCGAGCGTCCGGCGTATACGAAGTAACCGTCCTCGTCCTGCCTGAATTTGTCGCCGCTCCTGAACCAGGAGCCGACAAAGCTCGAGCGGCTTTTCTCGCGGTTGTTCCAGTAGCACGCCGCGCTCGTCGGTCCGCTCACCTGGAGCTCGCCGATCTCGCCGCGCCCTACCGGAGCCCCCTCTTCGTCCACCAGGCGCAGCTCGTAGCCGGGAACGGGCTTCCCGGTCGCGCCGTAGCGCACATCCCCCGGCCGGGCGCTGATGAACATGTGCAGCATCTCGGTCGAACCGATGCCCTCCAGGATGTCGACTCCGGTCCTTTCTTTCCAGCGCCTGCCCATGTCGGCCGGCAGGGCCTCGCCGGCCGAGACGCAAAGGCGCAGCGCGAGGAACTTCTCCTTCGGAAACTCGGGGCTGGCGAGCATCGCCCCGTAGAGCGTAGGGACGGCGTAGAAGATCGTGGGCCTCGTTTCGGCGAGGCGCTTGAATACCGACGCCGGCGTCGCGCGCTCGGCCATCAGGACGGCGGTCGCGCCGGCGGCGAGAGCGAAAGTCTGCGCATTGCCCAGGCCGTACGCGAAGGCGAGCTTCGCGGCGGAAAAAAGCACGTCGTTCTCGGTGACGGCAAGGACGCCTCTCCCATAGAGCTCCGCAGTGACGGCCATGCTGGAATGCACATGCACGGCGGCCTTCGGCGCGCCGGTCGAGCCGGAGGAATACAGCCAGAAGCAGGGATCGTCGCAGGTCGTCGGCGCGGGCGAGAACTCGGGTGAACCTTTCGCGAGGACGTCCCTGAACGCCTTGTGGCCGGATGCGCCGCCGCTCGAAACGATCACGTGTTTCAGGAACGGCAGCTTGGGCAAGAACGGCGCGAACTGCGGCAGCAGCTGCTCCGAGACGACGAGCGCCTTGGCGCGGCTGTCGGAGAGCATGTATTCGTAGTCTTTCGATGTCAGCAGCGTGTTCACCGCGACCGGGATGATCCCCGCCTTGATCGCGCCGAGGAAAGCGGTCGGGAAATCGATCGTGTCGGTGAGTGCGAGCAGCACCCGGTGCTCCATCTCGAGCCCTATTGCCCGAAGCCCCGACCCGAAGCGGTTCACGCGCTCCGCGAGCTCGCCGAAGGTATATCGACCCGCGTCGTCCACGAACGCGACCTTGTCCGCGCGTCCAGCAGAGAGGTTGCGCTGGACCAAATCGTACGCGGCGTTGTAGTCGCGGGGAATATGGATTCTAGGCGGGCTGACCGAGTGGTCGGCGGCGCTGAGCGACGGCACGATTGTCACTCCCCTCTTCGATCAAGTCAGGCCGTGAGTCGGGCTTCTTTGCGGCACAGCGAGATCCAGTCGGCCACCCAACTCACCGCGACTTCTTCGGGCATGGTGCCCGCGCTGGCATCGTGCAGCATGATCTCGCCGATGCGCCTCGCTCCCAGCTCGGAGAGGATCGCGTCGAAACGCTTGCCGCCGTTGCAGAAGGTTTCTGCGTAGGTCCGGTCACCGAGCGCGATCACGCCGTACTGCACGTTGGAGAGGTCGGGGCGAGCCGTCTGAAGCGACTCGTACAGATTCTTCGCGTTGTCGGGCACGTCGCCCTGACCGTAGGTGGACGAGCAGATCAGGAACAGGCCGCCGACGGAAAACACACCCGCATCGAGGCCGTCCATCATCACGGTCCGCACGCGTGTTTCGCCGTCGTCGAGCGTGAGCTCGAGCTCCTGCGCGACCAGTTGCGCGGTTCCGGTCATCGTTCCGACAAGGATGGTCAGCTCGAGCGCCATCGGCTTTTTTCTCGTTCCCGCTTGCGTTTCAATATCGAGTGCATCATACTGCATGGAGCACTTATATCAAGCATTATATTGCATCGGTGAGCACAACGAGTATTCACATTAAGAAACATTCACAACAGTCTGCTCGTACGAAGGAAAGCGATGCCCATAGCGGGCGTGACTACCTCGCCGTCCTCGGTGACCGGGTGCGGGAAGCCCGTGCCAGGCGAGGCATGTCACGCAAGCTGCTTGCCGGTGATTCGGGGGTGTCGGAGCGCTACCTCGCGCAGCTCGAAGGCGGACAGGGCAACGTTTCGATCCTGCTGCTGCGCCAGATAGCGACCGCCCTCAATTTACCGCTCGCCGAACTGCTCGCCGAGGACACGCGAGATGCCGTGGAGTTGACTCTCACTACGCAATTCCTGAAGCGTCTGCCGCGACAGACGCTCGCCGCCGTGCGTTCGCAGCTCGTCCGCGACTACGGCAGCGCGCGCGACGAGCGCATGAAGAGGATCGCGCTCATCGGGTTGCGCGGCGCGGGCAAATCCACGCTCGGCGCCAAGCTCGCCAAGACGCTGGGCGCGCCCTTTATCGAGCTCGACCGCGAGATCGAGCGCGAGGCGGGCACCGGCCTCTCGGAGATTTTTCTGCTGTATGGGCAGGCCGGGTACCGGCGCTATGAGCGCCGCTGCCTCGAAAGGGTGCTCGAAAAAAACGAGCGCGCCGTGATCGCCACGGGCGGCAGCATCGTCTCGGAGCCCGGAACCTATGAACTCCTCCTCTCGACCTGCTTTACGGTGTGGCTCAGGGCCGAGCCCGAAGAGCATATGGCGCGCGTGATCGCGCAGGGCGACACGCGTCCCATGGCCGGGAACGACCAGGCGATGGAGGATCTGCGGCGTATACTCGACGGCCGGGCCGTGCTTTACGGACAGGCCGACGTCACGGTGGACACGGCCGCCAGGACGCCGGAGCAGAGTCTCTCGGCGCTGCGCAAAGCGGTCGCGGCCTAGCACATTTAGGAGAGTCCCATGGCCGCAGTTCTCGAAGCTCAACCCTCCCCTCCCCTCGTCACCTACGACACGCATCCGGAGCGCTACAGCCACTGGCGCCTCGCGTTCGACGGTCCGGTGGCGACGCTCGCGATGGATGTGGACGAGGACAAGGGCCTGAAGCCCGGCTACAAGCTCAAGCTCAATTCCTACGATCTCGGCGTCGACATCGAGCTTGCGGATGCGTTGAACCGCATCCGCTTCGAACATCCCGAGGTGAAGTGCCTGGTGATCACCAGCGCTCGCGAGCGCATGTTCTGCTCGGGCGCCAACATCTACATGCTCGGGCAATCCACCCACGCGTGGAAGGTGAATTTCTGCAAGTTCACCAACGAAACGCGCAACGGCATCGAGGACTCGAGCCGCCACGAGGGACTGAAATCCCTCGCCGCGGTCAACGGCACGGTCGCCGGCGGCGGCTATGAGCTCGCGCTCGCCTGCGACGAGATCCTGATGATCGATGACCGCTCCTCCACGGTGAGCCTGCCCGAGCTGCCGCTGCTCGGCGTCCTCCCCGGAACAGGCGGCCTCACGCGCGTCACCGACAAGCGCAAAGTCCGGCGCGACCTCGCCGACGTGTTCTGCACGACGAGCGAAGGCGTGCGTGCCGACCGCGCGAGGCAATGGAAGCTGGTGGACCATATCGCGAAGCCTCAGGGCTTCAAGGATGCCGTAGCCGAGCGCGCTGCGGCACTCGCGGCGCAAAGCGCACGCGGAAGCGGCAAAGGCGTGACCCTCAATCCATTCAAGCGTTCGATCGACGCCGGCGGCTATCACTACGACAATGTGGACGTGGTGATCGACCGGAAAGCGCGCACCGCTACGATCACGGTCTTCGCGCCCCGCCACGACGTTCCCGCCGGCGTCGAGGCGATCCACTCGGCGGGCGACAAGTGGTGGCCTCTCGCGATGGCGCGCGAGTTGGACGATGCCGTCCTGATGCTGCGTACCAACGACCTCGAGATCGGCACCTGGATATTCAACACGCGCGGGGACATGGAAAGGGCCCTCGCCGCCGACGCTGCGATGAAGGCGAACGAGAACGACTGGTTCGTGCGCCAGGTGATCGGTTTTCTGCGCCGCACGCTCGCGAGGCTGGACGTCACCTCGCGCACTCTATTCGCGATCATCGACAAGGGTTCCTGCTTTGCGGGGACGCTGTTCGAGCTCGCGCTCGCAGCCGACCGCAGCTACATGCTCCAGTTGCCCGACGATGAAACCGGCGCGCCGGCGGTCGCGCTCTCGGAGCTGAATTTCGGCGCCTACCCGATGGTCGGCCGGGGAACGCGCATCAGTGCGCATTTCTGCGGCGAGTCTAAACCCATCGACGTGGCGCGCGCGCGCATCGGCGAGAAGCTCGACGCCAAGCTCGCCTCCGAATCGGGCCTCGTTACCTTCACGCCCGACGATCTCGACTGGAACGAAGAGGTGCGCATCGCGATCGAGGAGCGCGCGAGCCTTTCCCCAGATGCCCTCACCGGCATGGAAGCGAATCTGCGTTTCTCAGGCAAGGAAAGCATGGAGACGCGCATCTTCGGCAGGCTTTCCGCCTGGCAGAACTGGATCTTCGTTCGCCCCAACGCGGTAGGCGAGCAGGGCGCGCTGAAGGTGTACGGCAGCGGCGCGAAGGCGAGATTCAATTGGGAGCGGGTATGAGCACCATCGACTATTCCGAGAAGATCCCCAACAACGTCGATCTCGCCAACGATCGCACCCTGCAGCGCGCGCTCGAGCACTGGCAGCCGCGTTTCCTCGAATGGTGGAAGGAACTCGGGCCGAACGACTTCGCGAACTCAGACGTGTACCTGCGAACGGCGGTCGGCGTGGACGCGCAAGGCTGGGCGCATTACGGCACGGTGAAGATGCCCGACTACCGCTGGGGCATCTTCCTCGCCGATCCCATCGCGGATCGCACGATCGGCTTCGGGGACTCCTTCGGCCAGCCGGTGTGGCAGCAGGTGCCCGGCGAATTCCGCTCGCAGTTCCGCCGCCTCATCGTCACGCAAGGCGACACCGAGCCCGCTTCGGTCGAACAGCAGCACCGGCTGGGCCACACCTGCCCTTCCCTCTACGATCTGCGCAATCTCTTCCAGATCAACGTCGAGGAAGGGCGGCATCTTTGGGCTATGGTGTACATATTGCACGCTTACTTCGGCCGCGACGGCCGCGAGGAAGCCGAGGAGCTGCTCGCGCGCCACTCCGGCGACGTGGACAAGCCGCGCATCCTCGGCACATTCAACGAGCCGATCGAGGACTGGCTGTCGTTCTTCTGCTTCTGCTATTTCACCGACCGCGACGGAAAGTTCCAGCTGAAGAGCCTCGCCGAGTCTTCGTTCGACCCGCTCGCCCGCACCTGCCGCTTCATGCTGACCGAGGAAGCCCACCACATGTTCGTCGGCGAGACCGGCCTCGGCCGGATCGTGCGGCGCACGCTCGAGGTGATGAAAGAGGTCGCCAGCGACAACCCCGAAGCGATCCGCCGTCAGGGCGCGGTGGATCTGCCGCTCTTGCAGCGCTATCTCAACTACTGGTTCAGCTCGTCGCTCGATCTGTTCGGATCGGAGGTTTCCTCGAACGCCGCAACGACCTTCGCCAACGGCATCAAGGGACGTCCCGACGAGACTACTCAATACCAGGATCACGTCTGCGCCGATTCGAGCTTCGAGATCGAAGTGCCGGACGGCAAAGGCGGAATCATGAAGGAACCATCCCCGATGCGCAACGCCATGAACGAAGTGCTGCGCGACGCCTACATCAGGGACTGCGAGATCGGCCTGAAGCGCTGGAACATGCAGATCAAGCGCGCCGGCTACAACTTCGAGCTGAAGCTGCCGAGCAACCGCTTCCGCCGCGCGATCGGTGCATGGGCGAACATTCCCACCGACCTCGAGGGCCGACTTATCGGCCGCGAGGAGTACGACCGACGCATGCCCGGCTGGCTGCCGAGCGCATCCGACAGGGGCTACGTGAAGAGTCTGATGCAGCGCGTGGTCGAGCCCGGAAAAATGGCCGCCTGGATCGCGCCGCCCGAGCGTGGCGTCAACAACCTGCCGCTGGACTACGCGTACGTGCAGCTGAACTGATTATTTTCCGGGCGCTTTTGCGAGCTCGCTCATCGCTGAAGACCAGCCGCGCGTTGAGTTCCGGGGTGATGTGGATGACGCCCTCGGAATCGACGAGCATTGCCTGAGAAATCCCCATGCGCGCCGCCGCTTCCCTCCAGCCTTCGAGTCCTTCGATGAAGATCGGCTTGGAGGCTGCATCAGACAAGGCGCCCGCCCCCGCCTGCTTGGGCACGAGCACTGTCACCGACCGGACTCCTGGAACCGGATAACCGGTGCGCGGGTCGATGATGTGCGCGTAACGCTTGCCGTGGATCTCGTAATAGCGCCGGTAATCGCCTGAAGTGCCGATAGCCTCACCGTCCTTCAGCTCGAGTGTGGCCAACAAGCTCCTGCCGCGAGGGGAATCAAGGCCGACGCGCCAGGGACGTCCAGCGTGGTTGCCCAGCGCCATGATATTGCCGCCGATGTTGACGAGCGCATCCTTGATGCCGTTTTCCCGAAGAAGGTCCGCCGCGCGATCGAGCGCGTAGCCTTTCGCGTAGCCGCCGAAGTCGAGCTGCACGGCCGGGTTTTTGCTCGTCACTGCATCTCCTTGAACGCTCAGATCGCTCATGCGCGGGTCGGCACGAACGATTCGGGCGATTTCTTCGGGGTCCGGCAGAGGGCCTCCAGGCTTGTTCCGGTGAAAACTCCACAGTCCGACCAGCTTGCCGATGGCGGGGTTGAACAGGCCTTCGGACCGAGCGGCAAGGCGCTGCGTTTCGCGAATCAGCGCCGCGATCTCCTTCGTCGTCCGCATATTTTCTTCGCCGCTGGCGATCGCGCGATTGAGAGCGACGAGCTCGCCGGCTTTCCACGCATGCAGCTCGCGGTGCATACGGTCGAATTCGCGAAAGACCTGTCCGACTGCTTCGCGTGCGACCATGGCATCGCCACCGACGACGGTGATCTCGACCACCGTGCCGAAGACGTAGGAGCTCGCGCGGTGATCGGCTGCGATCACCCGCGCGCACGGCACCGCCGCAAGCGCCGAGAACACCAGCGCCAGAAAGCGCCGGCGATCGCAGCCGCGCCAATGTTTCAATGCCTCCCCCGGTGCATCCGAGGCACGAGAAAGAGCCACGCTCCGGTGAGAGACAGGGTCACGAGCAACAGAGCCAGCAAATCCACGGCCAGCGGCCCATAGCGACCTGCGAACCTGCCGCTATGCAGATCGAGAAGCAGCTGCTCGACTGAAATCCCGGGCGCCAGTGCTTCTTCGTAAGCCTGTTGTTCGGAGATGGAAAGTTCCGCGGGCACCGACCAACGCACGCTCCGTTCCGACGCCGGGCGCCAGGACAATGCGTCGGCGCTCGCAAAAACTCCCGATGCGGTGCGGAGCACTATGCGGCGCGCGTTCGAGCCGATCGCCCGCACCGGAGCACCCGGCAGTGCGCCAGGTCCCACCTTCTCGATCAGCTCGCCGTTCTCGCGGTATACATGCAGCGCTGTATCGCTCGCGACCACGAAGACATCGGCGAGCTCGACCAGACCGACTGCCTGCGGCAATTTCTCTCCGGAAATCTTTCCGTCTAGCAACCAGCGGCCGTTCGCCGCTGTCAGGACGTGGTGTCCGGAACGGAACACCCGGCGCGGAGGCTCGGACTTGATGCCGTACCAGCGCGCGAGCCACTCGGCGTGGACGAACCGGCCGTCGAGCCCTAGGCTCTGCCCGTGGTTCAGCGCCAGGCCGGTCACCGCGAGAATCAGGAAGAACAGCAGGGCGGCAAAACCGATGCGCGCGTGCCAGCGCCGCAGCAGCCGCAGCAGGAGTAGCCTGGGCGACATTTACTTGCGGCTCGTCCGGTCGAAAAAAAGCGCGAGTCGGGCCATGCGCTCCATCGCTGCGACGGAGAGCGTGGCGCCGGCAATACCGTCGATTTCGCGGTCCAGTCGATCGCCCAGCGCGAGCTTCGCGTCCTTGAACTGCTTCAGGAACGAGGGAGTGCGGACTTCCTGCCCCCGGCTTTCGCGATAGACGAGCACACGCACGTGATCGATGCGCCCGTCGACGACGACGAAGCCCGCGGTGATCAACTCTTCCTTGCCGATCTCCTCCAGTATCCACACGCTCTTGCGGGAGTCGCTCCAGTAGCGCTGGCGCAATTGCGCCGGGGAATGGCCCAGAATCGCCGCGGCTTGCGCTTGTAGGTCCTGGGTCAGCCAGAGCACCTTGGGTGCCGGCCTCGAGCCGAACACTTCGGCGACGAAGGCATCCGGCGCCTGATAGATCTCGCCGCGAACGAGTCCCGCCGCGGCCGCGCCAAGCGCCAGCGTCAGCAATGCTAGGGAGCGGCGCGGCCTCCGGTTCATCAGAACATGAATCCCAGGCCGAGATCGAGCCGGTCCTGGGATTTGTCGATCGCGTAACGCTGGACGTCGGCTTTCAGCACCACCTGGGGATGGACCCAGAAATTGACTCCGAACGTCTTGATGCGTTCGATATTGTTCGGATCCTGGAGCTGGCCGTTGGCGGGGTCCTCCTGCTGCTTGATATCGATGCGCTCGTAGCGGACGAAAGGCGCGACGTCGAAATTGCCCCGTTTGTACGAGTGATACGCCGCCTGAACGAAGCCTCCCCTGATCGTTTTCGGCGCGGCAAATGGCGTGGTCCCGTTCGCGGTCGCATTCGCCAGGATCGCGGCGTTGAGCTTATCGGAGTCCCCGAGCGAGCCTGCCGCGTACAGCGCCTGCAGATCGAGTCCGGCGACGCGATACTGCGCGTGCACGTCCCACAGCGTCAGGCGCGCCGAGACGCCCCGCAATGCAGGATTGGACGCTCCGTTTTGTCCGGTATCGCCCGTAAAAACCCCGCCGCCGACGAGCAAACCCGGGCGCCGATAGTTGAGCGCGCCGTACACGGCGAGATTGCGGGCGTTGGCGAGCTGTCCTTCCTGGTGGGCGCTGCGGATCCCCGTGGTCGGATCGTCGAGCTTGCCCGAGTCGAAGTTCGTGGTGATACCGACGTCGTACCGAATGCCTTCGCCGACGATACCGTGAACGCCCGCTCCCAGCTCTCGCCAGGTCGTGGGAATGATGCGGGTTTCGACCTGGTTGCGCATGACCCCGTAATAGGTCGGCGGCTCGTGGGTTTCGTTGAGGATGCCAAGTGGGATGAGGAACAGGCCGCCTTTCAAATTCACCGCGTCGCTCATCTTGCAATTCAGCCAGGCCTGTTCGATCTCGGCCTCGCCGTGGTCGTCCTTGCTGACGATCGCGTGCTCGAACTCAACTTCGGAGTGGAGGGTGAGGCGCTCATCGAAGCGGTGGTTGAAGCCGAACACGAAACGCTGCAGATCGGCCGTGGCATTTCCGCTCTGGCGAAACTTGCCGTACCCCACCTCACCGTAGCCGACGATATTGGTGCCACCGCTGGCGAGCCCCGAGCTCCGGTCGAGCATCGAGCTGTAGTCGAGGGAATACGGCGAAGCCTGTTGCGTCGGCGCGGCCGATCTGCGGGCCTGGGCCTTGAGATCGTCGATTTCCTGCTGCAGGATTTGCAGCTTTTGATCTACGGTTGCTTGTCCAAATGCAGGTGCACGCGCGAACGCGGCGGCCAGTGCCAGCGCTAAAGTGGATTGCCTCATTGCGTCTCCTTCCGAGTTGACTAGCGATATGGAACATGGCTGGCTAACTCAGCTTAAGACGCTGACTGGCTGGCTCCCTGGAAATTCCCCGGCGGAAGGCGCCATGCCTCCCGGCTTACCGGTTTCTATCGTTGAACGATCCCTGCGCGCAGATTCTCAGGATTTCGCGGATACGGCCGGTCCTGCTCTGCGCTTTCGGCCAAACGCTGCCCAGGCGATCCACAGCCCCGGCACCAAGACCAAGGCATAGGTCAATATTGCGCCATACTGCCCTTCGGGACCGTAGGGCTCTGTGGCGATGTGCCAGTAAGGGTTGTCGATCGGGAGCACGTTCGCTTCGGTAGCTTCGTGGAAGGAGTAGATCAGGAGCTGCAGTGCGAACAGCACTAGGAAGATCGAGGTCACCTGGAAAAAAAGCCCGAGATTGACGCGGTGCCCAAAGCGCGACCAGCCCCAGGCGAGCAATCCCGCGAGGCCGATGCCGATGAGCGCGCCCCACAGCATGTGAACCGATTCCGCCTGGCGCGCCAGCGACGCGGTGATAAAGGCCATCTCCATGCCCTCGCGGGTGATCATCAGCAGCACCAGCAGGAACACGCCGATCCATGGGCCGGCCCCAGGCGCTTGAGCCGCCGTTTCGATGCGCCCGCCGATCTCGCCGCGCATTTTTTTTGCATGCTTCAGCATGTATACCACCATCGAGATCACGAGCGCCGCGGCCACGGCGGCGAGCACCGCCTCCCAGATCGGCAGCACCGCGAACTCGGCGAGGAACACGCCGAGCACGACCGAGAGCGTCACTGCGATGCCCGTGCCCCACCAAGCTGCGGGCACCAGCCCGTCGCGCCCGGTCTTGCGCAGATAGGCGATGGCGATAGCGACGATGAGAAATGCTTCGATCCCCTCTCGCAGCGTGACCACCAGCATCTGGAGCATTTAGACTTTCCTCGCTCGGGGTGTTAAACGGATCGGGATCTACGCGTTTGATTTAGCGTAGATTTGTGCTGCCGACTCGATGGCATAGCCAAATGATAACCATTCTCATTACTGCTGTCAAATACGCTGGGGCCGACGCTACGCACGTACAATCGGTAGCCGCAGATGAACAGAATCCGATTCGCCTTCGCGCTCGCCGCGTTGCTGCTTTGGGCGCCCGCACGCCCACAGACAGCTGAACCGCAGCGCAGTTCGCTTCCATCGCGCGAGATTGCGCCCGCGCAATTGCTGGCAGAGCTGCGCAAAGGCGGCTACATCCTCTACTTCCGTCATGCGGCGACCGATTTCAGCCAGAACGACGAGAAAATGAAGAGCTTCGAGGATTGCGCCAATCAGCGCAATCTCATCGACCGCGGCCGATCCGATGCGCGGATAGTCGCTGCGGCAATCCGGCGTCTGGGCATTCCCGTGGAGCGCGTTCTCGCGAGTCCGTTCTGCCGCACGGTGGAAACGGCGCAGCTGCTCTTCGGACGCGCGGAGAAAATGCAGGAAGTGCGCGGGGGGCCGAGCGCTCCGGCGGACGCGGAGCGCTACGCGGCCCTGCGGCGGATCTTGGCCACGCCGATACCCGCCGGGGCCAACCTCGCCGTCATCAGCCACGGCAATCCGTTCTACAGCATCGCCGGTCCGCCCTATCTCGCCGAAGGTGAAACGGCCGTGATCCGGCCGCTGGGCGCGGACTTTCAGATCATCGCGAGAATACCGGCCGATCGCTGGGCCGCGCTCGCGAGCGCGGCGCGAAACTGAAAACCTAGAACGCGCCGGACTGCGCGTAATTCTCGAAGCGGGTGTATTCCCCGAGGAAGGTCAGCTTGACTGTCCCGATGGGGCCGTTGCGCTGCTTGAGAATGATGATTTCCGCCACGCCCTTTTCGGGTGTGTCCGGCGTGTAGACCTCTTCGCGATAGATCGCGAGGATGAGGTCGGCGTCCTGCTCGATCGCGCCGGATTCGCGCAGGTCCGACATGATCGGGCGCTTCGGGCCGGTACGCTGCTCGACCGCGCGGGAGAGCTGCGACAGCGCCACTACGGGAACCTTGAGCTCCTTGGCGAGTGACTTGAGCGAGCGAGAGATCTCGGAGATCTCGGTGGCGCGGTTCTCGCCTTCGCTCGTCGCCTGCATCAGCTGGAGGTAATCGACCACGATCAAGCCGAGCGAGCCGTACTGCCGGTGCAGCCGCCGCGCGCGCGCGCGCAGCTCGAGCGCGTTCAGAGCGCCCGATTCGTCGACGAGGATCGGCGCGTCGTGCAGCTTCCCGACGGCGTTGGTGAGGCGGTTCCAGTCGTCGTCGGAGAGTCTCCCGGTGCGCAGCTTGTGCTGATCCAGCCGCCCGATCGATCCCAGCATGCGCATCGCGAGCTGGGTCCCCGACATTTCCATGCTGAATACGGCGACGGGAAGCTTGTTCTCCACCGCGACGTGCTCGGCCATGTTGAGCGCGAGCGCGGTCTTTCCCATCGAGGGGCGTCCGGCGATGATGATCAGGTCGCCCGGCTGCAACCCCGAGGTCTCGCGATCGAGGTCGCGGTAGCCGGTCGGAATGCCGGTGATGTCGGAAGGGTTGTCCTTGTGATACAGGAGGTCGATGCGTTCCATGACCTGCGTGAGCAGGGGCTGGATCTCCATGAACCCCTGGCGCGTCCTCGCCCCGGCTTCGGCGATCTGGAAGACCTTGGACTCGGCTTCGTCGAGCAGCTGCCCGACGTCCTTGCCCATGCGGTTCAAGGCGCTGTCGGCGATCTCGGTGGAGACCTCGATCAGCTTCCGCAAGACCGCGCACTCGCGCACGATCTCGGCGTAGCGCCTCACGTTGTGCGCCGAGGGCGTGTTGCCGGCAAGGGCCGCGAGGTAGGTGATGCCGCCTGTCTTGTCCTTGTCCTCGCTCGCCTTCATCGCCTCGTCCACCGTGACGACGTCGGCGGGCTTGCCGCGCTCGATCAGCCGGGAAACGTGGCGGAAGATGCGGCGGTGATCGTCCCGGTAGAAATCGCCGTCGGTGACGACGTCGCCGATTTTGTCGAAGGCGCCGTTGTCGATCAGAAGGCCTCCCAGCACCGACTGCTCGGCGTCGATCGAATGCGGCGGAACCTTGAGATTCAGCAGCTGGGAATCGGAGCTGGTTTGTGTTACGGGCTGAGCCATGAAAGCGCTTGAAAACCTGTGGCGGAGACTTTACCGCGTCCGGCAAAGAAACGCACAAACAAAAAGAGCCGCCAGACGCGGCCCTTCCGTATCAACGGCTTGCGCCCGCGTTACTGCTGCGGGGTTTCTCCGAGCACCGATATCTTGATGTGGACAACGACGTCGGTGTGCAACGCGACCGCGACGGAGTGATCTCCTACCGTTTTCAAGGGGCCCTGCGGCAGGCGAATCATGGAGCGCTCGACCTCGAACCCTTGCCCCTTGAGCGCCTCGACGATGTCGAAATTCGTGACCGAGCCGAACAAATGTCCGTCGACGCCGGCCTTCTGGGTGATCTGGACCATGAGACCGTCGAGCTTTGCGCCTTTTTCCTGGGCCGCCGCGAGGGTTTCCGATTGGGCCTTCTCGAGCTCGGCGCGCTTCTTCTCGAACTCGGCGAGGCTTTCCGGCGTCGCCCGCTTCGCCTTGCCTTGCGGCAGAAGATAGTTGCGGGCGTACCCGTCCTTCACCTTGACCACGTCGCCCAGGCCGCCAAGGTTGACGACTTTTTCCAGAAGAATGACTTGCATGGCTGTTCCTTCAGTGCAGGTCGGTGTACGGCATCAGGGCGAGGTAGCGCGCGCGCTTGACCGCCGCCGAGAGCTGGCGCTGGTAGTGAGTGCGCGTTCCGGTGATCCGCGCCGGGATGATCTTACCGTTCTCGCCGATGAAGTCCTTCAGAAGATCGACGTCCTTGTAGTCGATCCACTCGATCTTCTCGGCGGTGAAGCGGCAGAACTTGCGGCGCTTGAAAAGCTGCTTCGAGCCTTTCTGTTCGCGCTTGCCGTCGCGACCCTTGCCTTTTCCCTTGCCTTTTCCGAAGCCGCCTCGACCTCTGGGTGGGGGCATGTCTAGTCTCCTTCTGCGAATTCGATCTGTGTCGCGTGCAGCAAAGGCGTCCGGCTGGAGCGGCTCCTTGCGGCAAGAAACCCGTTTACTTTCACGCGGCTTCCCAGCTTCGCGGCGGCGAGGAGCTTCGCCTCGCGCTCGAAGGCTACCGCAGCCATCTCAAAACTCACCTTGCGCTCGCCGCCCGCTTCCGTTTGCACAGAATCGTGCTGGAGCCTGAATTTCAGCATCGGGATGCCCGCAGGCGTATACCGCAGGGCATCCAGCTCGATCAGGCGGCCTGCGACCGTGACCCGGTTTGCTGGCGCCAATTCTCAAGCGCTCGCCGGCTCTGCGGGCTTGGCCGTCTCGGTGCGCGGCGCTTCGCCGCGCGGAGCCTCGCCCGGGCCGAGGACCGACTTCGCCTTTTCTTCCTTCATCATCGGCGAAGGCGTCGTCCACGCGCGTTCCATTCTTATGATCAGGTGCCGCAGCACCGCGTCGTTGAACTTGAACGAATGCTCCAGCTCGGTAAGCGTCTCGTTGTCGCACTCGATATTCATGAGCACGTAGTGCGCCTTGTGGACCTTGGAGAGTGGAAAAGCGAGCTGGCGGCGGCCCCAGTCCTCGAGCCGGTGGATCTTGCCGTTTTTCGAGGTGACCGTGGCGCGGTAGCGCTCGATCATCGCCGGCACCTGCTCGCTCTGGTCCGGATGGACGATGAAGCACAGTTCGTAATGTCGCATGCAAGCTCCCTATGGATAAAGCCGCCCGCTCGATCCACCGTCGCGACGCGGCGGAAATAGGTGCGGCAGGGTTGGCGGTCCAAAACAAACGACCGCCGAAGCGGTCGTCAAAGTGATTGAATTCTAACCGAATCGGGGGCTGCGGAGCAAGACCCTCGCGCTGCACCATCGCCTTTGCACAGGCCGTATCGCATAGGGACAAGCGAACGAAGCTATGATATCCGGCTGTTTTGCTGACCATTTCGGGAAGGACAGGTCATGCGCTCGAACCTATTCATCGGTGCAGTCTGCGGGTTGATCACAGTGCTGTGCCCGTTCGCGTTCGGCCAGGGTACTGCGGCCGACGACCCTGTCAGGGTCCTGGTCGGGCGGCTCGAACTGGAGAGGTACAAGGCGACGATCAAAAGCCTGACCGAATTCGGCGATCGGCGGCAGGGAACGGATCGCAATCGCGCAGCGATCGACTGGATCGAACGCCAGCTGAAGAGCTTCGGCTGCAATACCGCTCGCATCAAGTACGAGTACAACGCGCCGGAGCCGCAATTTCGACTGAAGAACCGCGCGCCCATTCCCGTGGCCAGCGGGGAAATCCGCGCCGGCTCCGGAGGCGCGCGAATCCGCGGCATTGCGGTGCCCACGGGCGTGAACGACGATCCTGAAGCGCAACCCGATGCGAAGCTGCGCGAGCTCGACTCGCAGCCAAGCACTCCCGGCCCGCGCGAGGAAGTTTACTGCACGAAAATCGGTGCGACGCGGCCCGACGAGATGTACCTCATCAGCGCCCACATGGACGGAATCGGCTGGGGCGAGGCCGCCGATGACGACGGTTCGGGAACGGCGTTGGTCATGGAGCTGGCGCGCGTGTTGAACAGTCCCGATGTGCGGACGGAGCGATCGATCCGGTTCGCGCTCTGGAACAACGAGGAAACCGGCCTTCACGGCGCCCGCGCCTACGTCGCGCAGCGGGCCGCGCTCCAGGGAATCGAGGATCCCCTTGGATCGGGCCGGTATCCGGAACCGCGGTGGCTTGGCATGGTCCAGCACGACATGGTGCTGTTCGACCACGGCATGCCCCGGGCCGACGGCACGCTCGGCCCGGAGCAGCGGCCGGAGGCGGACGTCAATGTGGAATTCCAGTCCACTGCGAAGTTTTCCGATCAGGCGATGAGGCTGGCTTTCTTCTTCCGGGACGCGAACGAGAAATACGCCACCGATTATCCCGCCGCGGTGGGGCACCACATGACCAATACGGACTCCACGCCTTTCATGGATCTCGTTCCTGCTATCAGCGTTCGTGAAAACGAGCGAGGAATGCAGATTGGCGCCGGATGGAATCCCCACTGGCACCAGCCCACGGATCGCTACTCCACGTACTCCGACAAGGATTTTCGGCTCGGGCTGAACGCGGCGCAGACGACGTTGGCGGCGATCGCCCGGTTGGCGGGCGCGGCGCTGAAGAAGTGACGGTCGGAGCTGAAAATTTCACGCGCAAGATTCATGAGCCGGTCGGCCGGCAAGCATCTCAGGGTTCTTTCGCATCTGCGCAAGAACGAATGGAACAAGGCCCACGCGATCGTCATGGGCATGCGCGACAAGCTCGCCTTTCGCATCCACGGGCTCCTGCACCGCATCGAAGGCGACCTGGCCAACGCGCGCTACTGGTACGGCAGGGCCGCCGTGCCGTTCAGAAAATCGAACAGCGCCGCGTCGGAAATCGAGGAAATCGCGGCGGCACTGGAACGCCGTGCCCCCGTCAAGCGACGGCGCGCCGCCTCCGCGACTCGAACAGACACACGCCGCTCGCCACCGAGACGTTCAGGCTCTCGACGCTCCCGAGCATAGGGATGCGCACCAGGAGGTCGCAGCGCTCGCGCGTGAGTCGGCGCATGCCCTCGCTTTCTGCGCCCAGCACCCACGCGATCGCCGCGGGCAGCTCCGATTCGTAGAGCGTCTTTTCCGCGCGCTCGTCCGCGCCGACGATCCAGATGTCGCGCTCCTTCAATTCGTCCAGCATGCGGGCGAGGTTCGTCACCATGTAATACGGCACCGATTCGGCCGCGCCGCTCGCCACTTTGGATACCGCCGCGCTGATGCCCGCGGCACGGTCCTTGGGCGCGATCACCGCATGGGCACCGGCGGCGTCCGCGACCCGCAAACAGGCCCCGAGGTTGTGCGGATCGGTCACGCCGTCGAGCACCAGCAGAAGCGGCGCTTCCTTTACCGAGTCGAGCAGGTCGTCCAGGCTTTCCCGCGCCGGCTTGTCAAACGCCATGGCCACCACGCCCTGGTGGCGGCCGCCCCCGTAGAAACCGTCCAGGCGCTTGGTCGGAACGCGCATGAGCGAGACGCCGGCTTTTTCCGCGGCGAGGACGAGGTCTCTCGCACGCGCGTCCTTGCGGCCTTCATCGAGATAGATTTCCGTCACAGACGCCGCATCGGCGCGGAGCCGCGCAAGCACCGCGTGAAATCCGAAAATGGCGCGAGTCGGCTTCATCCTGCGCTACGCTTACGATCTCGCGCGTCGGCGCAGCGAGCGAACGCGTCGCGGGCGGCCCGCAGGTTCTCCCGCGAGCACGAAATCGATCCGGCTCGTCTCGAGATCCGCCCGGACGATCCTGACCTTCACCCTGTCGGCCAGACGGTACTGTTTCCGTGTGCGATCCCCGATCAATTGATGCCGGGTCGCGTCGAAGTGGAAATAGTCCTGCCCGAGCTCGGAGATGTGCACCAGCCCCTCGACGTAGAATTCGTCGAGCGCCACGAAGATGCCGAAGCTCGTCACCGCCGAAACCGAGCCTTCGAACTCTTCGCCCACGCGGTCGCGCATGTAATAGCACTTCAGCCAGGCTGCAACCTCGCGAGTGGCATCGTCCGCGCGACGCTCCGTCTGCGAGCAGTGGCTGCCCAGCTCCGCCCAGTTGCCGGGGTTGTAGCGCCCGCCCGAGAGCACCGTCTTGATGGCGCGATGGACGAGCAGATCCGGATAGCGCCGGATGGGCGAAGTGAAGTGCGTGTAGTGCTCGTAGGCGAGCCCGAAGTGGCCGACGTTCTCGGGGCTGTACTGCGCCTGCTGCAGCGAGCGCAGGAGCACCGTCTGGAGCAGCTGCACGTCCGGACGCTTGCGCACGGTTTCGAGCAGCTTCGCGTAGTGTTTCGCAGTGGGCTTGTCCCCGCCGTCGAGCGCGAGGCCGAATCCCTTGAGAAACTCGCGCAGGCTCTTCAGCTTCTCCGGTGTCGGGCCTTCGTGAACGCGGTACAGCGCCGGATGTTTGCGCTTGGAGAGGATGTCCGAGGCGCAGACGTTCGCGGCGAGCATGCACTCCTCGATGATGCGGTGGGCGTCGTTGCGCTCGACCTTTTCGATGCGCATAAGACGCCCCTCGCCGTCGAAGACGAACTGGGTTTCGATCGTCTCAAAATCGATCGCGCCGCGCTCCTCCCGCGCCTTGAGCAGTGCCGTGAACACTTCGTTCAAGACCTGCAAACGAGCCAGGAGGCTCTTGAGCTTCCGCGCTGCCTCGCCCTTCGGATCGGCAAGGGCCGCGGCCACCGAGGTATAAGTGAGCCTCGCGCGCGAGCGCATGACCGCAGGATAGAAGCGATACGGGCCGATCTTGCCCCTCGCGCCGATCGTCATGTCGCAGACCATGCACAAGCGGTCGACTTCGGCGTTGAGCGAGCACAGGCCGTTGGAGAGCCGCTCGGGCAGCATCGGGATGACCCGGCGGGGAAAGTAAACCGAGTTGCCGCGCTCACGCGCCTCCAGGTCGAGTGCCTCGCCGTCACGCACGTAGTGGCTCACGTCTGCGATGGCGACGACGAGCCGAAACCCCTCGCTCGTCTTTTCGCAGTACACGGCGTCGTCGAAATCCCGCGCCGTTTCGCCGTCGATGGTCACGAGCTCGAGCGATCGCAAATCCTCCCGGCCGGCAACGTCGTCCGGACGCGGCACGGGCGGAAACTTCGCGGCGAGCGCCTCGGCCTGCGCCGAGAACTTGAACGGCAATTCGTGCTTCCTGAGCGCGATCTCGATTTCGATCCCGGGATCGGCGGCCTCTCCCAGCACCTCGACGACGCGGCCGATCGGCTGGGTGCGGCCATCGGGCTGCACGGTCAATTCGGCGACGACGACCTGGCCGGTTCGCGCACCGCCCGCGTCCTCGGGCGCGATGAGGACGGTCTGGCTGATGCGCCGCTCCGCGGGCTGAACGAAGAGGAAGCCGCGCTCCCCGTGCAGGCGTCCCACCACTCGGGCATTGACGCGCTCGATGACCTCGACGATCGTCCCTTCCTTGCGCCCGCGCCTGTCCACGCCCGACTCGCGCACCATCACGCGATCGCCGTGGAGGACTTTTCGCATCTCGTGCGGGCTGAGGTACAGGTCCGCGCCCTCCTCGGCGATCACGAAGCCGTAGCCGTCGGGATGGCCCTCGACGCGCCCGGCGACGAGATCGAGCTTGGCGGCGACCAGGATCGCGCCCTTGCGATTGCGCAGGATCTGGCCCTCGCGTTCCATCGCCCCGAGACGCTTCGCGAACGCATCGCGCTCCTTCGGCTTGATCGCGAGGCGCTGGGCGAGCTCTTCGTCGGTGAGCGGCACGCCGGCTTCAGCGAGCGTTCGCAGAATGAACTCGCGGCTCGGGATCGGATGCTCGTAGCGCGACGCTTCGCGCTCGCGATGAGGGTCGGTTGCGCGCGCGATGTCGCGCTTTTTCATTGACAAATCGGTGCTTTCCTATAGAATCCGCGCTCGGGCTGAAGACCGGAACTGGCGCGGCCCTTTCGCCGAGGTGGCGGAATTGGTAGACGCACTAGGTTCAGGTCCTAGCGGTCGCAAGACTGTAGGAGTTCGAGTCTCCTCCTCGGCACCACTTCCCTGCAGCGAGATTCTAACCCGTCTGGTCTCTGTCTTGGGCTCGCGCCTCCCCTGCGTACTATCCGTCTTGCGAAATCAAGGCGTACTCGTCGGAAAACAGTGAATCCAAGCCGCAAGGGCCTCGTTTTCCTATGCCTTGCGGCGAGCCTCGCGCGAGCGGACCAGTTTCCGCTGTGGGAGGCCGGCGTGGGAATCGGGGCTACGACCCTTCCTCACTACCGCGGCTCGGATCAATCCCGGACCTGGGTGCTCCCGGTACCTTATCTGGTCTACCGGGGAGAGTCTCTCAAACTCGACGACCGCAGGTTCCGCGGCGTACTCGGCGACAAGGTCGAGCTCGAGTTCAGCCTGAGCGGCTCCCCGCCCGCCAAGGACAACAACGCGCGTCGCGGAATGCCCGATCTCGACGCCACACTGGAACTGGGTCCCTCGCTCAACATCGCCCTATTTCGACCCGAGAATGGAATGGACAAATTGGAATTGCGACTGCCGGTGCGCACCGTCTTCTCGTCGGATTTCTCCCATGTGAAGCAAGCCGGTTGGATTTTTCAGCCGAACCTGAGCCTGGATATCAAGAACGCTCTGGGAAACCGCGGATGGAACCTCGGCCTCCAGAGCAGCCTCATCTACACGGACCGGCGCTACAACCGGTATTTCTACGCGGTCGACCCGGTTTTCCGCATGGCAGACCGGCCGCCCTTCAGCCCGAGCGGCGGCTACGGCGGACTGAACCTCCTCGCGGCGCTCAGCAAGCGCTTCCCGGATTTCTGGGTCGGCGCCTTTGCGAAGTGGGACAGCGTCGGCGGCGCCGTGTTCGCGGACAGCCCACTGATCAAGGCGAGGAGCAATCTCAGCGGGGGCTTCGCCATCGCCTGGATTCTGGGGGCCTCGACCTTTAAGGTCGATGCGGAGAACTAGCTGCAGGCTTCTCAGATCATCGCGCCGTTGATCGCGATGATCTGGCCGGAAATATACGCGGCCCGCTCGGAAGCGAGAAATCCGATCAGGTCAGCCACCTCCTCCGGCGTCCCGGCCCGCTTCATCGGGACGAGCTGCTCGATGGCGTCGCGGGAAAAAACGCTCTCCGTCATGGCGGATTCGATGATCCCGGGTGCGACCGCATTGACCGTGATGCCGCGGCTCGCCAGTTCCAGGGCGAGCGCCTTGGTCGCGCCGTGCAGGCCGGCCTTGGCAGCGGCGTAGTTGGTCTGGCCGCGGTTGCCCGCAAGCGCAGCCACCGAGGAAACGTTGACGATCCTTCCCCAGCGCGTCGTCATCATCGGCATGAGGAGCGGCTGCGTGACGTTGAAGAACCCGTTGAGGGAGACGTCGATCACCCGGGACCATTGCTCCGGCCGCATGCCCGGCATGACAGCGTCATCGTGAACTCCGGCATTGTTGACCACGATCTGGATGGGGCCGTCGTCGAGCAATTTTTGCAGCGCCGTCCCCGTCCCGTCACGGTCGGCGACATCGAAGGCCACGGCGATGGCGGACCCGCCCTTCGCAACGATCTCGGCCGCGAGCCGATCCGCCTGTGCAAAGCGGCTCCTCGCGTGCACGTAAACGTGGCAACCGTCGGCCGCGAGGCGCTTGCACACTGCAGCACCGATGCTGCCGCTGCCGCCGGTGACGAGCGCGCGTATCACGACCCCGCCCGGCTCGCTTCCAGGACCACCGCGGCCCTGCCGCGCAAGACCTCGACATCGCCCACCCGTACTTCGAACCCGTAGATCAAGTGGCTTTCCTCGCCCATCATCCGCTCGGCTTCGACGATGAGGTCGCCTTCGAGATCATCGAGCAGGGGTCTGCTGCAACGTACTTCTCTCAGGCTCGCAAGGTACCCCAGTCGCGGCCGGGTCGCGACGTTGCCGGCGAGCGCCCCGTGTATCGCCATGGCCTGAGCGGCATATTCGATGCCGCACAAGGCCGAAAGCCGCCCATCCATGCGCAGCGGATTTTGCCGGTCGCGGTGGGACCGGCTCAAACACCGTATGCGATCCGCATCCCAGGAAAGCACGCCGTCGAGCAGGTGCATCGCTCCCGCATGCGGGATCATTCCGGCGATGTCCTCGCGGGAAATCAACACGGGTTCACGCTGACGCGCAGGCGCGTTTCGGTCAGGAAATCGAGCACGACATCGCTCTGGGTCTTTCGCGCGAGTGCCTCGAGCAGAGGAAGCGCCCTCGCGGCCGGTATGCCCAGTCTCAATTCCTCCAGAGCGGAATCGGACATGCGAGCCGGTTTCTCCTCTCCCGGCAGCAGCTCCAATTCGAACGTAGCGGAGGTTCGCCCGGAGGCTTCGGGCGTCAGGACAAGCGCGGCACCGAAGCTCGCGAGGAGCGGCCGCGCCGAATGCAGCGGTTCCGGATAAGGCTGGTCGTACGCGATCAGGGCGACCGCCTTGCGCAACGACACGACCTGCGTCATGGCCTCGATCAAGCCAGCGCCAAAGCTCGCGTCATAGGCGCAAAGGCTGGTCGAGGCCTCGCGCGACCGCGTCGCGATGCTCCAGTAGCCGGCAGCGGCGTTGTGCACGGAGTTGTGAAACCGCGTCGGCGACACTTCCCGTTCCTCCGAGGCAAGCGTCTCGCACATCTGATGCAGCGTTTCGCCTTCGCCGGAGGAGGACGTGAATACCGTCGCAGTGCTCGCAGCATCGCGGCCAGCGTTCTCAAACGCCTCCTGCCCCACGGCGAGCGCAAGCTTGACCGGTACGGGGGTACGGCGTCGCTCGGCGGGAGGCAGCAGCTCGCTCGCGGCTATGATCGTGGAGGCCGAGCGGAACGGCTCCTCGCCCGCGAGAATTCGGCGAGCGGCCTTCCACCCCTGCAGGCCGGGACCGAGCAAGCCCACGCCTTCGACGAAGACACGCATCACTGAGCGACTCCCAGGACCAGGCTGCAGTTGCTCCCGCCGAAGCCGAACGAGTTGCTCAGAGCGCGGCTGACTTTCGCCTGTTTGTTTTCGAGCAGGTAGTTGCTCTTCAGCGCGGGGTCGACGCTACGCGTATTCGCGCTGCCGGGCAGGAAGCCGTGCTCGATCGCGAGAATGGAGACGATCGCTTCGGTGATTCCTGCCGCCCCGAGCAAATGTCCGGTCGCACCCTTGGTCGAACTGCAGGGTGTCTGCCCCCCGAACACCTCGAACACCGCCTTGTCTTCGCTCGCGTCGTTGCTCTTGGTGGCCGTGCCGTGCAGGTTGACGTAGTCGATGTCAGAGGGGTCGAGTCCCGCCGAATCCAGCGCCTGCTGCATGGCCATTCTCGCCCCCAGTCCCTCGGGATGGGGCGTGGACATGTGGTAGGCGTCCGAACTTTCGCCCACTCCGAGAAGCAGGATGGCACCGGGTTCGACCCGGTCAGCCCGCTCGATGAGCGCGAAACCTCCCCCTTCGCCGATCGAGATGCCGTCCCGATCCACGTCATAAGGCCTGCAGGGTCCGGCTGAAGTGAGTCCGAGTGAATGAAACCCGTACAGCGTCATAAGGCACAGGCTGTCGACACCGCCCACGACTGCGGCGTCGCACACTCCGGCGGCGATCATGCGCGCAGCGTTGCCGAGGACTTTCGCCGAGGAAGAACACGCGGAGGACACCACGAATCCGGGTCCGCTCAGTCCGAGATAGCAACGCACGAACTCGCCGAGCGAGTAGGCGTTTTGCGTTTTCGCGTAACGGTAATCGGCGGGCAGGGCGCCGGTCTTCGGGTCCCGGCGGCGGTACGCGAGCTCGGTCGTGTGCAGTCCGGAAGTGCTGGTGCCGAGATACAAGCCTATTCGCCCGGCGCCATACCTATCGCGCGCCGCGGCGATTTCCCGGGCGAATCCGTCCTGCTCCAGGCACAGCTGTGCAAGGCGGTTGTTGCGGCAGTCATAGTCCTGGAGATCGGGCCTTACGCGAAGATCGTCGAGCGCCGGCACCATTCCAACGTAGGTATCGATGCGGGCCGTCTCGAAGCCGCAAGGTGCAAGTCCAGAGCGCTTCTCGCGCAGGGCACGCAGCATCGCCGCCGATCCCGCGCCGAGGCTGTTCACGACGGAGAATCGGCTGATGACAAGAGGCTGCACTTCTCGCCCCGGTGGACTTCTATTCGACGGACTCGTCCGCGCAGGCCGACGCCAGGGATACCGCTTTGAGGCCCTGCTCGGATATTTTCTCCAGCAACTCGGGTAGCACGGCAAGCACTGCCGGAGCGCTGTCGTGCATCAGCAGGACGTCACCGGCGGCGAGCCCCCGCGTCAGCCGGCTCAGAATGCCTCGCGGATCGGCGCTCGCCGCGTCGAAACCGCGTCGCGTCCAGGACACGTAACGCAGTCCGCGGGGGGCCAGCACGGAATCGAGGAACGGGCTCCGGAATCCGGCCGGAGCGCGGAAGAAAACCGGCGGGCGGCCGGTGATCGAGGCAACGGTCGCCTGCGCCGCATCCACTTCGCGCTTCAGCCTGGAAATTCCGAAAAAAGCAAACGCAAGGCGGTGATGGTAGCTATGGTTCTCGACGCTGTGGCCGCGACGCGCGATCTCCCGCACGAGCTCGGGCTGAGCGGCTGCATTCTCGCCGATGCAGAAGAAGCTTGCCTTGGCTTGGTAGCGGTCGAGCAGTTCCAGAACCCGGGGCGTCACTGCCGGATCGGGACCGTCATCGAAAGTGAGCGAAATCTCTCTGCGACGCGCGGCGGAGGCGGGCAAGCGCACCAGGTTCGGGCCCAATAGGCGCCCACGCGGACAAAGCGCGGCGCAAAACAGCGCAATATGATTCGCCCCCAGCACGCCCAGCACCCATGGCCATGCCGGCGGGTATGCGGCAAGCCAGACGGCAGCTGCAGCGTGAAGAAACACCGAGACATGAATCGCCGGCGCCGGATGCCAGCGCCGTCCGTTTTCGCTGTTGATTGCGGTGGTGGTATTCAGGATTCTTTCCCCACGCTGTTTAGCTCGCAAACGACCTCCCCCGCAAGCACGGGGGATATCCCTACCTTGCAGCTGAAGCTTATTCTTTTTTCGTCGCGCCTGGAAAAATCGATGGATACGCGCTCGCCCGGACGCACCGGACGAATGAACTTGGCCGATCGGATCTGATACGGGCAGAGATCTTTCCCCAGACTCGTTTCGATCGCGCGCAGCGCCTCGCTCAACAGGAGCGCCCCGGGGATGATCGGATTTCCCGGGAAATGCCCTTGTGCGGCGGCGTGATCCGAAGGGAAGGTCCGCTCGAGCGTCGCCAAGACTACCCCGCTTTGGCGAGACGGGCGACGAGATCGTCGAGCGCCATTCGCGGCAGCTTGCCGGTCTCGTTGCGCGGCAGGGCTTCGACAAAACAAAGCGGGCGGGGAAGAAAGGCCGCGTCGATTCGTCGGCGCAGGGCCGCCATGATGGTTTCGCCGGCGAGTCCCGGAGCGACGACGAAAGCCGTCAACCGCGTTACCGTCCCGTCGTTTTCCTCGGGCATGACGAAAGCACCGTCCCTTACGCCTTCGATGGAATTGAGATGAAAGTTGAGATGCGCGAGCGAAGTCCGCTTTCCCGCGATGTTGACGAGATCCGCGGTCCGTCCATGCAGCAGGAATATGTTCCGGTTGCGCAATTCGATCACGTCGGCGAGCAAGACCTCGTTCTCCACGTGCCCGCCTTTCACCCAAGTCCCCTTTTCGTCCTGAAAAAAGCTGACCCCGGGCAGAGGGCGCCACTCGTGAGTTTGCGCCGGGCGACGCGACCCGATCTGACCGGCTTCGGTGCAGCCGTAGATCTCGTGAAGCGGTGCCGCGAAGCGCGTCTCCGCTTCGATCGCCAGCTGGGGAGAAAGCGGCGCAGTGGCGCAAAGCAGGAAGTCCACCGAGGGCAGCTCGCTCGCCTCGGCGAGCAGCACCCGCAAGTGAACGGGCGTCGTGACCAGGCCGCGCGGCCGAGGCAGGGCATCGAGCTCGGCACAGATGTCGGAGGGGAAGAACGGCCGGCCCGCGTGCATCGCCAGGCCGCCTTGCATCACCATCAAGACCGTAAACTCGAGGCCGTACATGTGCTGCTGAGGCACCGTACCGAGCACGCTCATGTTCCGATGGGCGGCGACACCCAGGCGCTCGAATTCGGCCAAGCCGCTTTTCGCGAGCGCGCCCCAGGACTTGGGATGCGGTATGGGCTGCCCCGTCGAGCCCGAGGTGAAGCCGATGGTAGCGACTTGCTCCGCAGGAATGTGCGGAACCGATGCTGTCTCCGCGCTCCTCCCTGGCGGTTGCCGGTAAAGAAACATTTCGAGCGGGTGGACCGCCCCATCGCTCAAGCAATACAGGCCGGGGTATTCGAGGCTCAGCCGTTTGAGCAGATCGGGGGTTGCGTTCGGCGGCAACAAATTGACCTGACGGCGCAAGAGGGCAGCACAAAGGCCCACGGTAAATTGGTAGCGGTCGGAGCACAGGTTCACGACGTAGTGCCGATCCGGAAGCAAATCGGCCAGTCGCCGGACTTCGCCGAGAAACTCCTCGACGCATATGCGGCGCCCGTTCCGAAAGGCGAAAGCCGCGCCCGCGTCGAAATTGCGGATCAGCGGGATATCAGCCACGTCGACATCACCCCACTTTGGCCGCGAGTCGGGTGACCAGGTCCTCGACCGCAACACGCGACAGCTTGCCGGTCTCGTTGCGCGGCAGGGCTTCGACAAAACAAAGCGGACGGGGAAGGAAAGCGGGGTCGATCCGCTCGCGCAGGGCAGCCATGATGGTTTCGCCGGCGAGTCCCGGAGCGACGACGAAGGCCGTCAATCGCGTTACCGTCCCGTCGTCTTCCTCAGGCATGACAAAAGCACCGTCCCTTACGCCTTCGATGGAATTGAGATGAAAGTTGAGATGCGCGAGCGAAGTCCGCTTTCCCGCGATGTTGACGAGATCCGCGGTCCGTCCGTGCAACAGGAAGGCGTTTCGGCCGCGCAGCTCGATCACATCGGCAAGCAGCACTTCCCTCTCCACGTGGCCTCTTACCCAAGTCCCCTTCTCGTCGGCATGCAAGCTCACACCGGGCAAGGTGCGCCACTCCTGGGTCTGGGTTGGACGACGGGCCGCGATCTGACCGGCTTCGGTGCAGCCGTAGATCTCGTGAAGCGGTGCCGCGAAGCGCGTCTCCGCTTCGATCGCCAGCTGGGGAGAAAGCGGCGCAGTGGCGCAAAGCAGGAAGTCCACCGAGGGCAGCTCGCTCGCCTCGGCGAGCAGCACCCGCAAGTGAACGGGCGTCGTGACCAGGCCGCGCGGCCGAGGCAGGGCATTGAGCTCGGCACAGATGTCGGAGGGGAAGAACGGCCGGCCCGCGTGCATCGCCAGGCCGCCCTGCATCACCATCAACACCGTCGATTCAAGGCCGTAACTGTGCTGCTGAGGCACCGTACCGAGCACGCTCATGTTCCGATAGGCGGCGACACCCAGGCGCTCGAATTCGGCCAAGCCGCTTTTCGCGAGCGCGCCCCAGGACTTGGGATTCGGCATGGGCTGCCCCGTCGAACCCGAGGTGAAGCCAATGACGGCGATTTGTTCCTCGGAAATGTGAGGTACCGAGGCGCTCACCGTGCTCCCGGTTTGCCGATAATGAAATGTCTCGATCGGCAGCGGGGGCTGCACCGCTCCATCGCTCAGGCAATAGGCGTCGGGATATTCGAGGCTCAGCCGTTTGAGCAGATCGGGCGTCACGTTCGGCGGCAACAAATTCACCTGACGGCGCAAGAGGGCAGCGCAAAGGCCCACGGTAAATTGGTAGCGGTCGGAGCACAGGTTCACGACATAGTGCCGATCCGGAAGCAAATCGGCCAGTCGCCGGACTTCGCCGAGAAACTCTTCGACGCGCACCGGGCGTCTGTTCCGAAAGGCGAAAGCCGCGCCCGCGTCGAAGTTGCGGATCAGCGGAATATCAGCCATGACGCGACGGCCGGACAGGAAGCCGCCCCGCCTATTTGACCCGATGCTGCTGAATGTGCTCGTTCAGACTGCGCAGCGAATTGAAGATCTTGCGGTTGAGCTCGTCGTCCGAGCGCAGCTTGACGCCGTAGGCCTTGGACACCGCCAGGGCGACTTCCAGAATATCGATCGAATCCAGGCCCATGCCCTCCCCGTACAACGGCGCGGTCGGATCGATTTCCGCGGCTTGCGTCTCCAGGTTGAGCGAGGAAACGATCAATTCGGCCAGCTTGAGCTCTTCGGCGGTGAGTGCCTTGTTCGACAGAGTCTCTTTCATCGCGGGCTCGTTCATATTCCCTGTTTCCTCCCATCAAGCGATCGCTATTATAGCTCTTCGATTCGGGCAGTCGGATCAGGTCGAGCTGGAGAATCCGCCGTCGATCACGATCACCTCACCGGTAACGAAGCGGTTCGACTGGACGAGCGACATCATCGTTTCGACCACGTCCTCCGCGGTGACGCAGCGCCTCAGCGGCGTGAGCTTGGCGCGACGCCCCATGAGCTCCTCGTACTTGTCCTTCAGCATGCGCTGCATCCAGTCGCCTTCCATCCAGCCCGGCGCGACCGCGTTCACGCGGATTTCCGGACCCAGATTGTAGGCGAGCGTCTTGGTGAGATTGATTACCGCCGCCTTGCTCGCCGCATAGGGGAGCGGCTGCGGCCCCGGCCTCAGGCCGACGATGCTCGCCGTGTTGACGATGCAGCCCTTGGAGACGCGCAGGAGCGGCACCGCGGCGCGCGTCACCTGGAATAGGCCGCGCACATTCACCGCGAAAACGCGGTCCCAGTCCTCGAGCGAGAGACTCTCCAGGTCCTTGGGCTTCCACGCCGCGGTGGTTCCCGCGTTGTTGATGAGCACGTCGAGGCGGCCGAATTCGTCGCCGACCGTCGTCAGCATTGCACGCACGCCGGCCTCGTCGGCGACATCGCAGCGGCAGAGCAGCGTGCGGGCCCCGCTGCGGCCGGCTTCCTCTGCGACCGCCTTGGCTTCCTTTTCGCTCTTGCTGTAGTTGATCGCGACGTGGTAGCCGGCGCGCGCAAGGGCGAGCGCCGCCGCGCGGCCGATGCCGCTCGCCGCTCCGGTCACCAGCGCTGCGCGTTTTGTCGAAGGTGTGGCCATGTGTTTGGTTTCCTACAATCCGAGAACGCGCTCGGCGTTTGCGTGGAGGATCTTTTCCATCACCGCGTCCGGGTAGCCGAGCTCGTGCCACTCATTGAGGATGCGCGCGTAAGGCAGGCTGGGATAGTCGCTGCCGAACATGATCTTGTCCTGGAGGCGCGCACGCATGTCCACCTTGAGCTGGGCGGGAAAATATTTCGGGGCCCAACCGGACATCTCCCAGTAGACGTTTCCCTTGTGCAGCGCGACCGCGGTGGTCTCGTCGACCCAGGGCCATCCCGGGTGGGCCATGACGATCCTGAGATTCGGAAAATCAGCCGCTAGGTCGTCGATCGCCGAAGGGTGAGCGTGCCGGATCCTCGCGCCCATGCCGCCCGGAAGCCCGGCCCCCATGCCGGTAGTTCCGACGTCGATCATCACCGCGGCTTTCAGCTCGTCGATCACCTCGAACAGCGGATAGTAGCGGCGATCGTTGACCGCGAAGTGCTGCATGATCGGATGGAAGTGGAACCCGATCAGGCCGAGCTCGCGCACCGCCTTCTTCGCCTGGGCGATCGCCACTTCGCCTTTCGCAGGTTCCAGCGCGCCCCAGGCCTGGATGATCCGCTTCGGATGGCGCTTCCACATGGCGTGCACATATTCGTTGCTGACGGGCGGCGTCTTGATCGTTGTTTCCAGGTCGAGCGCCACCAGCAGCGCCTCTACGCCGGCGTTGGTGAAGTCTTTCAACACCTCCTCTTCGGTCTTCGCGGTCCACCCGCGGTTCCAGTACTTGGCGAGCGCGTCCACGTAAGGGCCCTGGCACGCGATCCACTCCTTGGTGCCGGGGTAGCAGTGCAGATCGATGATCCTCACGCGGCTTTCTCCCGCTCCAGCTTCGCTGTGACCATCTCCACCAACGCTTTTTTCGACACCTTACCGAAGGTCGACACCGGGAAGTCCGACAGGATTTCGAGCCGCTCCGGCAGCTTGAACTTGGCGATCTCCCTGTCCTTCAGGAACTCGACCAGGTCCTTCAAGCTCAAGCTGCGACCCTGCTTCGGGATCACGCAAGCGCACATCCTCTCGCCCAGGTGCGGGTCCGGCATCGGCACGCAAGCGATGTTCTGCACTGCGGGATGCCCGAGGATGAGGTTCTCGATTTCCTCCGCGCTGATTTTCTCGCCGCCGCGGTTGATGAGGTCCTTCTTCCTGCCTTCGACCACGTAGTTTCCGGAAGGGTGCAGGCGCATCAGGTCGCCCGAACGGTAGAAGCCCTCGGGGGTGAACTGCCTGGCGTTGTATTCCGGAACGCCGAAATAGCCGCGCAGCGTATACGGCCCGCGGCAGGTGAGCTCACCCGCTTCGCCCGGCGGCACCTCTTTTCCTTCATCGTCGACCAGCATCACTTCGTCGTCCGGGCTCAAAGGCCGCCCGCAGGTCTCGAGGCGCACATCCTCGGGGTCGTCCAGCCTGACGAAGAAAAGCATACCCTCGGACATGCCGAAATTCTCCTGCACGGTCGCACTTGGAATGAGCTGCTTGGTGCGTATCCGCACTTCGGGCTGCATGCGCTGGCCTCCGCTCTGTATCACGCGCAGCGACGACAAGTCGTACTTCACGATGTCCGGATCGTTGATGAGGCGGATGAGCAGCGCCGGCACCACTTTCAAATGCGTGATTTTGTGCCGCTGAATAAGGCGGAGCAAATCGTCGGGTCGCGTAGTCGTGGAGAGCACCAGCCTTCCGCCTTGCAGCATGGTGCCCTGCAGTCCTGGACAGGCAAGCGGCAGATTGTGCGCGATGGGGAGCGCAAGCAGCAGCACCGAGTCACCCGTGACCCCGCAGACTTTCGCCGCGATCCTGGAGTTGTAGACGTAATCGTTGTGCGTGCGCGGAATCAGCTTGGGCACGCCGGTCGTGCCGCCCGAGAGCTGGAAAATCGCGGGGTCGGTCGGATCGATCTCGAGCGCGCGCAGGTCCTCCGGCCGTTTCTTCGGCTCGCGGGAGATCAGGTCCGCGAGAGAGAGGAAACCGGCGGGCGCATCGCCGAGCACGATGCCGAGCTTGACCGAGGGCGTTTCCTCCCGCACGCGGCGGATCATTTCCCTGAAGTCGAATTCACCATAGCGGTCGGGCGTAACGCAGGCCGCAGCCCCCGAGAGTTTCGCGAACTGGCTCACCTCGAGAAAGCGGTGCGTGGCGAGCGCGGCGATGGGGACGCAGCCGATCTTTTGCAGAGCGAAGTAGAGAAAAACGAACTCTGCGACGTTGGGCAGCTGCACCACCACCCTGTCGAGGGGTGCAAGTCCCGCGTCGAGCAGATTCAGCGCGAGGCGGTCGGAGACACGGTCGATTTCGGCGTAGGTGATGCGCGCGTCGCGGTCGATGACGGCGACGCGCTTCGCGTGGCGCCTGAAAACCGGGGCGAACTCCTCGGCGAGCGAGAGGTCGCGCCAATAGCCTTTCTCCCGGTAGCGCCTCGCGAACTCCGGCGGGTACGGCACGACCCCGTCCAGCACGCTCTCTCTCCTTTCAATGAAACGGGTGGCGCAGGACGATCGTCTCGTTTCGATCGGCCCCGGTCGAGATCATGTCCATCGGCACGCCACAGACCGATTGCAGGCGCTCGAGGTAGGCGCGCGCCCGCGCCGGCAGCTTGTCGTATTCGCACACGCCCACGGTGCTGTCCTTCCAGCCCGGAAGGATTTCGTAGACCGGCTCACAAAGCGCCGCGTCCTCGGCACCGGCCGGCAGCAGCTCGACGAAAGTCCCGGCCATCCGGTAGCCGGTGCAAAGCTTCACTTCCTCCATGCCGTCGAGCACGTCGAGCTTGGTGATGCACAGCCCCGAAACCCCGTTGATCTGGATGGAGCGCTTGAGCGCGGCGGCGTCGAACCAGCCGCAGCGGCGCGGCCGGCCCGTGGTGGCGCCGAATTCGTCCCCGCGCTTGCGCAGCAACTCGCCGATCGCGTTGTCGAGCTCGGTCGGAAAAGGCCCCGAGCCCACGCGCGTGGTATACGCCTTGGTGATGCCGAGAACGTAATGCAGCATCTGCGGCCCGATTCCGGCGCCCGCCGCGGCCGCCCCGGCAACGCAGTTGCTCGACGTCACGTACGGGTAGGTGCCGTGGTCGACGTCGAGCAGCGCACCCTGCGCCCCTTCGAACAGCAAGTTCTTGCCCGCGCGATTCGCATCGTAGAGAGCGCGCGAGACGTCCGTGACCAGCGGTCTCAGCCGCGGCGCGAGCGCAAGCGCCTCGTCTCGCGTTTTCGCAAAATCGACCGGTTTCGCGCCCAGGTATTTCGTCAGCACGAAGTTGTGGAAATCTAGGAGCGGCTCGAGTTTCGCAGAGAAGCGCTCGGGCACCAGAAGGTCGCGGATGCGAATCGCGCGGCGCGCGACCTTGTCTTCGTACGCGGGCCCGATTCCGCGGCCGGTGGTGCCGATTTTTGCGGCGCCCTGCGCCGATTCTCGCGCGATATCGATCGCCGCGTGGTACGGCAGGATGAGAGGGCAGCCTTCGGAGATCCGCAGGCGCGCGCCGACGTCCGCGCCCGCGCGTACCAGCTCGTCGATCTCCTCGATCAGCGCCTGGGGCGACAGCACCACGCCGTTGCCGATGTAGCAGTCGATGCCCTTCCGGAGGATGCCCGAAGGAACGAGGTGCAGGACCGTCTTCTTGCCGCCGATCACCAGGGTATGCCCGGCGTTGTGCCCGCCCTGGAAGCGCACCACCCCTTGCGCGTGGTCGGTGAGCCAGTCGACCACCTTGCCCTTGCCCTCGTCACCCCACTGGGTTCCGATGACGACGACGTTCTTGGCCACCGTCTCAGCTCTTGCCCAGTTTGCGCACGGTCCACTCGCCGCCGCGCTCGACGAGCTCTCGGTCGCAGTCGGGCTCGACGCCTTCCGCGGCGTGTCCCGGAAGCCCGACCACGACGACCTCCCCGGCGGCTCGCAGCTTGCGGATCGCGGTGGCGAGTCCCTCGTCGTTCGAGTACGGCGCCAGAATGGCGGCCGCTTCCGCCTCGTGTGGCGCAGTGCGCGCGAGATCGCGCAGATCCGTGCTGAATCCCGTCGCTGGCCGAGCGCGCCCGAATGCCTTGCCGACCTCGTCGTATCGTCCGCCCAGCGCGACCGCGTTGGCCACGCCCGGCGCATAGGCCGCAAACACCACTCCGCTGTGATAGTGATACCCGCGAAGGTCGGCCAGATCCACCGACACGGGGATGCTGCCGCTTCGGGAGAGCGCCTCGAGGTCCTTGAGCGCCGCGTCGATTTCGGGGTACTTGGGCAGCGCGCGCCGGGCGCGTTCGAGCACGGTGCCGTCTCCGTAGAGCTCCGGAAGGGCGAGCAAGGCATTGCGTGTCGCTTTCGGCATCGATTGAGTCACCACGCTCAGCGCCGGGAGATCCTTGCCCTCCAGAGCTTCATACAGTTCCGACTCGAGCTCGGCACCGACCCCGCCGTGTCGGCAAATCGCGCGGAATACGGCGACGTGGCCGACATCGAGGCGCGCTCCGGAAATCCCGCACGCGGCCAGCGACTCGACGAGAAGCTGCTGGATCTCGAGATCGCTCTCGATTCCGGGGTGGCCGTAGATTTCCGCGCCGATCTGCAAGGGCTCCCGGGTCGAGTCGAGGCCCCGCGACCGGGTGAGCAGTACGCTCCCCGCGTAGCATAGCCGCGTTACGCCTTTCCTGTTCAGAAGGTGGGCATCGATCCGCGCGACCTGGGGCGCGATGTCGGCTCGCACACCCATCATCCTCCCGGAAAGCTGGTCGACCAGCTTGAAAGTGCGAAGATCCAGATCGTGTCCGGTGCCTGTGAGCAGCGATTCGAGGTACTCGAGCATGGGGGGAATCACCAGCTGGTACCCGTGCACGCGAAACAGCTCGAGGAGCTTCGCCCGCATCCGGTCGATGCGCTGCGCCTGCGGCGGCAGGATGTCCTCGAATTTTTCCGGAAGGAGCCAGTTGCGCATCGGGTTCCTTCGGAGCGAGCGCGTCTAGCGGATGAAAAACAGGATCAGCAGGCCGACCAGCATCGAGGAGAGCCCGAAAAAACGGATCTGTCCGTCAGTGAACTCCGTGATGCGTCGGAAGGTATTGCGCCACAGCGCCGGAAGCAGGAACGGCAGCAAACCCTCGATGACCAGCATGAGGGCAAATGCCATGAGAAACATCGTGCCCATTCACTTGCCGCCCCTTCCAGAGTTTCTGAAATACTTGAAGAACTCGGAATTGGGGTCGAGCACGATCACGTCGCTCTTGTTCTTGAAGCTCGCGCGGTAGGCGTCGAGGCTGCGGTAGAAGGCGTAGAACTCGGGATTCTCGTTGAAGGCGCGCGCATAGATGGCGGCCGCCCTGGCGTCGCCCTCGCCCTTCACGCGCTGGGCGTCGCGGTAGGCTTCGGCGATGATGATCTGACGCGTGCGGTCGGCTTCGGCGCGGATTTTCTCCGCCAGAGAGAAACCCTGCGAGCGCGAATCTGCTGCAACGCTTTTGCGCTCCGCGTCCATGCGCCGATAGACCGCCTCGCTCACCTCCTGCGGCAGCTCGATACGCTTGAGCCGCACGTCGACGATCTGCACCCCGATCTTGGCGACGTCGTCTTCCACCTTGTCGCGCACGATGCGCATGATGTCGTCGCGCTCGCCCGATACGACGTCGTGCACGGTGCGCTTCCCGAACTCTTCGCGCAGCGCCGCGTTCACCGTCTGCGACAGCCGCGTCTGGGCACGCTGCTCGTCCCCCTGGACGCTGATGTAGTACTGGCGCATGTCCTGTATGCGCCACTTGACGAAAGAGTCGACCAGGACGTTTTTCTTCTCCGAGGTGATGAAGCGCTCGGTGTCGGGCGTATCCAGCGTCAGGATCCGCTTGTCGAAATAGCGCACGTTCTGGATCAGCGGAATCTTGAAGTACAGGCCCGGTTCGTCGATCAGGTCCTTGATCTCCCCGAGCTGGAACACGATGGCCCGCTGGCGCTGGTCCACGGTGAACGCGGACAGGGCCGAGAGGACGATCAAGCCCGCGATGATCGCGAGAGCGACTCCGGAGCGGCTGGTCACGGGCGCTCCCCCCTCTCGCGCCCGCGCAGCGCGTCACGGGAGCGGGCTCCGGTGTCCGGCGCCGGAGGCGGCTCGGTGACGCGGGACGGCGCCGAGGACGCCTGCCCCTCCGGCTGCGCGCTCGCCGCAGTCATCTGGATGATCTTGTCGAGGGGAAGGTAGAGGAGATTGCTTCCCGCCTTGGCGTCGATCAGGATCTTGGCGACGCTCGACAGGATCTGCTGGACGGTATCGAGGTAAAGACGCTCGCGCGTCACACCCGGCGCCTTGTTGTACTCGACCAGGATCTGCCTGAAACGCGCCGCTTCGCCCTCGGCGTTCGCGATCACGCTCTGGCGGTAGCCATTGGCCTCCTCGGTCAGCCGCGAGGCGGTGCCGCGCGCTTTCGGAACGACGTCGTTGAAATACGCCTGTCCCTCGTTCTTTTGCCGCTCGAGGTCCTGCTTGGCGCGCACCGCATCGTCGAAGGCGGCTTGCACCTGCTCCGGCGGCTGCGCGTTCTGCATGGTCACCTTGCTGATCGAGATGCCCGTCTTGTAGCGGTCGAGGATCTGCTGCATCAGGGTCTGTGCCGACACCGCAATCTGCTCGCGGCCCTCATAGAGCACGAAGTCCATTTTGCTCTTGCCGACGATCTCCCGGAAAGCGCTTTCCGCGGCCTGCAGCACCGTGTCCTCGGGACGGCGGTTGGTAAACAGGTAGTCCACCGGATCCTTCAGGATGTACTGCACCGCGAATTGGATATCGGTGATGTTCTCGTCGTCGGTCAGCATCAGCGATTCGCGCAGCACCTTTGTCTTGACATTGTTGCGGTAGCCCACTTCGACCGTGCGCACTCCGGTCAGATCGACGATCTCGTTGCTCTGAATGGGATACGGCATGCGCCAGTGCAGTCCTGCAGTGGTCACCTCGGAGAATTTGCCGAAGGTGAGCACGACCCCCCGCTGGCCTTCCACGACGATGTAGAAACCGCTCGCGAGCCACGCGACTAGCACGACCAGGACGATCAGGCCCGCTCCGCCGCCAAGCTGCCGGACGCTCGGCGTCTCGCCGGGATCCTCGCCTCCGCCACGACGCCGGCCGAACAGGCTGTTCAGCTTCTGGTTGAACCTGCGCCACATCTCGTCGAGATCGGGCGGCCCCTCGTTACCTCCGCCTCGCTTGCCCCATTGCGGGTCGTTCAATGACATGAGAATCCTACGTTGTAGCCGCTTGGCCCAGTTTCTGCGAATCGGTCGGTTTCGGCGGGCTCGCCGGAGATGTCCTCGAGGCAGTTGCCTCGACGAGGGCCTGACGCAGGCCATCGACGCCATCGCCCGTTTTTGCGCTTAGACGAACGCGGCAAATTCTATCATATTCGTTTCGGTCCACTCCCGGACGAAGGCCGTTGCGGTCGATCTTGTTCCATACCAGGAGCCGGGGAACGGCGGCTGCGCCGATTTCGACGAGGACCTTGTCCACTTCCAGGATCTGCGCCTCGCGTGCATTGCTCGCGGCATCGACCACGTGCAGCAGTAGGTCGGCGTGGACCGCTTCTTCGAGCGTCGCCCGGAAGGCCGCGACGAGCGTGTGCGGAAGATCGCGGATGAACCCGACCGTGTCGGAGATCGCGACGTTCCCTGCCTCGGGCAGGTACAACCTGCGCGTGGTGGTATCGAGCGTCGCGAAGAGCCGGTCCTCGGCGAGCGCTCCCGCGTGAGTCAGTGTGTTGAAAAGCGTCGACTTGCCCGCGTTGGTGTAACCCACGAGCGAGACCGAAAAAGCCCTGCCGCGCTCTCGGGCGCGCCGCTGAACTTCGCGCCGGCGGCCGAGCTTGCCGAGCTTGTCCTTGAGAATCTTGACGCGGTTCGCGATCAGGCGCCTGTCGACCTCGAGCTGCGTCTCGCCCATGCCCCCGAGAAACCCCCGTCCGCCCCGTTGCCGCTCCAGGTGCGTCCAGCCGCGCACCAACCGCGTCGCCGCGTGCTGGAGTCGCGCGAGCTCCACCTGGAGCTTGCCCTCGTGACTCTTGGCGCGCTGGGCAAAGATGTCGAGGATCAGCCGAGTGCGGTCGACGACCGGACAGCCCAGCGCCTTCTCGAGATTGCGCTCCTGTACCGGCGACAAGACGTGATTGAATATGGCGAGCGAACCACCCTGCTCCTGCAGAGTCCGCTTGATCTCCTCGACCTTTCCGGAACCTGCGAAATGGGCGGGGTCGGGTCGGTCGCGGCGCCCGCGCACCAGGGCGAGCGGCCGGATCCCTGCGCTTGCCGCGAGAAGGCCCAGCTCTTCGATGCCTTCGGCGTAGCCGCCCGCGCCGAAGTCCAGGCCCACGAGCACGGCGGTGTTGCGCTCCGACGAACGCTCAGCCATCGCGCCAGATCGCAGTCGGTAGCGCGGCCGTATCAGCTCTCGGGAGCGGAATGATCGGCCGACAGATTGACTGCACGCGAAGGCACGACGGTGGAGATGGCGTGCTTGTACACCATTTGCGTCACGGTGTTCTTGAGGAGCACGACGTACTGGTCGAAGGACTCGATCTGGCCCTGGAGCTTGATCCCGTTGACGAGATAGATCGATACCGGCACGTGCTCCTTGCGCAGGGTATTCAGGAAGGGATCTTGTAGTAATTGTCCTTTGTTGCTCATGGCTTACCCCGGAGTCGTATTATTTGAAGGTCTACTGTAAAGGGTTTTGCGGAAAATGCCAATGTACTGCCGCCACTCTCAGACACGCCTGTCGACATAAGGGTTCCTGCCGCTGCGAAATTCGATCCGGAGCGGCGTCCCTTCCAGCCGGAACACCCGGCGGAAATCGGCCTCGAGATAACGGCGGTAGCTGTCGGACACGGCGTTGAGCGCGGTCCCGTGCACCACGACGATCGGAGGGTTGCTTCCGCCTTGATGCGCATAGCGGAGCTTGGGACGCGAGAGTCCCGCGCGCGGCGGGGCCTGCTTCGCCACCGCGGCGATCAGGGTGCGGGTGAGCCTCGGGGTGGGCAGCTTGGCCATGGCGGCCTTGTAGGCGGCGTCCACCGAGTCCATGAGCTTCGCGAGGCCGCGGCCTTCGCGAGCGGAGATGTAGTGAAAGCGCGCAAACGAGAGAAACTTGAGCTTGCGCGCGATGGCGCGCTTGGTCATGTCGCGCGCGTAGCTGTCCATGCCGTCCCATTTGTTCACCGCAACCACCACGGCCCGCCCGCGCTCGAGGATGAATCCGGCGATGTGCGCGTCCTGGTCCGAGATCCCGCCTCGGGCATCGAGGACGAGGACTGCGACGTTGGCCCGATCGATGGCCTGCAAGGTCTTCACGACCGAAAACTTCTCCACGCTTTCGAATACCTTCCCGCGGCGTCTCAAACCGGCGGTGTCGACGAGAACATAGCGTCGGCCCCGTATCGCGAGCTCGACGTCGATCGCATCGCGCGTAGTGCCCGGCTCTTCGAACGTCACCATGCGCTCCTCGCCGACCAGCGCGTTGACGAGGGTGGACTTCCCGGCGTTGGGGCGACCCACGATGGCGATCCGTACTGCGCCGTCGGTTTCGCCGCTCTCCTTTTCAGCGGGGAAATCGGCAAGCGCGCCTTCGACCAGGTCGTGCACTCCCCCCCCGTGCTCGGCGGAAATCGCGTACGGCGCACCGAGCCCCATTTCGTGGAATTCGAGCGTCGCGAGCTCGGCATTCATGCCCTCGGCCTTGTTGACCGCGACGAATACGCGCCGGCCGATCCGCCGCAGCTCCTCTCCGATCGCCCGGTCCCGCGTCGTGAGGCCCTCGCGGGCGTCGGTCACGAGGACGATGACGTCGCTTTCGGCGATGGCGGTTCTCGCCTGTTTGGCCATCTCGACGAACACGCCACTCGCTTCCGGTTCCAGCCCGCCGGTATCGACCACGAGGTAGGGCCGCTCGCCCAGGCGTCCCAGCCCATAGTGGCGATCTCGCGTCAGACCCGGGACATCGGCGACCAGGGCATCCCGGGTGCGCGTGAGCCGGTTGAACAAGGTGGACTTGCCGACGTTGGGCCTGCCGACGATGACGAGAGTGGGTTTCATGGCGAAGGACCGTGGCCGGGTCCAATCCCGGTTACTCCGTGCTCAGGGCGAACAGATTCCCGTCCTGAGTCTGCACCAGGAACCCGCGGTCGAGCCGCACGAGCAACGATCTGATAGGGCTGCCGTCGGTGGCGACGCGGCCGACGAAGGCGCCGCTTTCACGCGAAAGGAAATGCACGTAGCCTTCGACGTCGCCAACGGCGACCTCTCGCCCAAGTGCCAGTGGCGCGCTCAGGCGCCTCAGGAACAGGCGATCCTGCTTCCAGATCGTCGCGCCGCCGGCACGGTCCAGAGCGTGCACCGCGCCCTTGTCGTCGCTGACAAAGACATAGCGCGCGTCGAGCGCCAGTCCGGCAGTGCTCGACAACTCGCGTGTCCACAGCGCGTTGCCGTTGGCGAGGTCGAAGCAGCCGATCCGCCCTTGGTAGGCCGCGGCGCACACTTCGCGCTCGGCAGCGACAGGCAGCCCGACCACGTCGGTGACGCGTTCCAGTTCCGTCGCTCCGCGAGGCAGGGCGACGTTCGTCTCCCAGCGCACGCCGCCGTTGGCGAGCGCGATCGACACGAGCTTCCCTCCGGCAAACCCGGTAAGGAGATAGCCCCGGTCGGCGATCATGCCCACGGGGGACCTGACCGACAGAGGCGGGCTCGACCGCTGGTACAGCCAACGCCGCTTGCCGTCCGTCGCGTCGAGCGCGAACAGGCGGCCGTCGGCGCTGCGGACAATCACCAGATCTCCCGTCACTAGGGGCGCCGACAGCACTTCGCTCGATACGCGCGCGCGCCATCGCGCCTCGCCCGTACGCCCGTCGAGCGCGATGACCTCGCCGTCGAACGTTCCGACCGCCACGAGCGTGCCGTCGGAGCCCACTCCGCCGGACAGCGTGCGGCCCGCATTGATCCGCCATGATTCCCGCCCGTTCGACGCGTCGAAGCGGGCGACGGTGCCGTCCTGCGCCGCGGCGTAGACGCCGCCAACCGCCAGCGCGGGAAACAATATCGCGTCTCCCGCATTGCCGACGCTCGCCCGCCACAGCGTGCGCACCGCTACGCTCGCGGGCAATTCCGGGAGCTCGGCCATCTTCGGCCCGGGCGAGCCTGAGCATCCGGCGAGGAGCAAGCCGGCGAGGAAGAGGCGCTGCATCAGCCCTCTCCGAGCGCCTCGAGCTTCAGTCGCAGCGCGTCGCGCAGCGGTCCCGCTCCGGCCTTCTCCAGCGCGGCCCTGTAGGCGGCTCGCGCCTCGGAACGTCTCTTCTGCGTAGCCAGAATGTCCCCGCGCTGCGAAGCGTAGAGGGCTTCGAAGCTCGGATGAGGCTTTGCTTCGAGAATTTTCAGCGCGGCGTCGGGCTCGTTGTCGTCGAGCAAGACGCTCGCCAGCCTCAAGGCGGCGATCGAGCGTATCTCATCGCTCCCCGCGTGATCGATGACCCACTGAAGTTGCGCGCGCGCGGTCTTCAGGTCTCCCGCTTGAAAGTGGATTTTGGCCGACACCAGCGCTGCGAGCGGCGCGTAAGCGCTGTGCGGAAAGTTCTCCAGAATCGCCCCCGCGGCTTCCCGGGTCGTCTTGAGATCGCTCGCGCGCGCCGCCTTCTGCAGCGTGTCGTACAGCACGGCGGCGTGCGCGGCCTGCGAGCGTTGATACCATGTCCAGCCGTTCCATGCTCCGATCGCCGCGCACACGAGCGTGGCTCCGAGAATGATCGCACCGCCATGCTCCTTCCACCAGGCCTTCAGGGCGGCGAGCTGTTCCTGTTCTTCGAGGTCGTATGTCGCCATGGGGTTTCCAAAGTTCCTGTCACGAACGCTCAAACGCTCTGTTGGATGATTCCAGCCACGCGTGTGGGTGCGATCCGCACTTGGGCGTCCGCCGCACGCAGGGGTTTCAGGCTGACTTCACCGGCCGCCAGTTCTTCGGGGCCGATGATGATAGCAAAGCGCGCCCCGCTCGAGTCGGCCTTCTTCATCTGTGTCTTGAAGTTGCCGCCGCCGGCGTGCATGAGCACGATGAGACCGGCATCGCGCAGACTCTCGGCGAGGCGCAGCGCCTGCGCAGCGGTCCCGTCACCGACGTAGACAATATAGGCGTCCGCAGAGCGAGCCGGGGCAACGAATTGGTATTCCTTCATTAGCAGCACTATGCGCTCCACGCCCATGGCAAAGCCGCAGGCCGGCGCGGCCTTGCCGCCCAGCTGCCCGATCAGCCCGTCGTAGCGTCCTCCGCCGGCGATCGTTCCCTGCGAGCCCAGGCGAGTCGTGATCCACTCAAACACCGTGCGGTTGTAGTAATCGAAGCCGCGCACCAGGCGCGGATCGACCACGAAGCCTATACCGGCGGCGTGGAGCAATGCCTGTAGCGCCGTGAAGTGTTCACGAGCGGCAGCGTCGAGATAGTCGATCAGTTTCGGCGCTGCTTCTACCAGATGCTGGAGACGGGGATTCTTGCTGTCCAGCGTGCGCAGCGGATTGGAGTGCAGGCGACGGCGGGCGTCTTCGTCCAATTGATCCAAGTGCGCTTCGAAGTACTTCACCAAATCGACCCTGTGCTCCGCCCGCGCTTCGGCGTCACCTATGGAGTTGATATGCAGTTCCACATCGGTGATGCCGAGCTGCTTCCACAAACGGGCGAGCATGGCGATTTGCTCGGCATCGACATCCGGTCCCGCGAAGCCCAGAGCCTCGACGTCGATCTGGTGGAATTGCCGATACCGTCCCTTCTGTGGCCGCTCATAACGAAACATCGGCCCGCTGGTCCAAATTCTCTTCGGGCCATCGTGGAGCAAGCTGTGTTCGATTACCGCACGTACGATACCGGCAGTCGCTTCCGGGCGCAGTGTGATACTGTCGCCGTTGCGATCGGGGAAAGTGTACATCTCCCTCTCGACGATGTCGGTGACCTCGCCGATGGAGCGGTTAAACAGCTGAGTCGCCTCGACCACGGGCAAGCGCATATTCCCGTAGCCGTAGCCGGCGAACAGACCGCCGACTGCGCTCTCGAGAAAATCCCAGAATTTCGCCTCCTCCGGCAGGATATCGTTCATCCCGCGGATGGCCTGAATATTCTTGTTCATGAAGCTTCTGCGCGGCGGCGCCAGCCGCCGTCAAGAGATTTAGTGAGTTGCCCGAATGGGAATAGTCTGGTTGTCACTGTCTGCTTCGCCATCGCCGCCCCGGCCCTTCTTCGCCGGTGCGGCGAGCCGTGCACGCGCCGCGCTGTCACCCGCGTAAGTGGCAGCCACGTAGTCGTCCACCAGGCGCTGGAAATCTTCGGCGATCGTCTCGCCCTTGAGAGTCACCGTCTTCACGCCGTCCACATACACCGGCGCTACCGGACGCTCGCCCGAACCGGGAAGAGAAATACCGATATTGGCGTGCTTGCTTTCCCCGGGCCCGTTGACGACGCAGCCCATGACGGCGACGTGCATGTCCTCGACTCCGGGATAGCGCTCGCGCCACTGCAGCATCTGCTCTCGAAGATAGCTCTGGATCTTTTCGGCGAGTTCCTGGAAGGTGGTGCTGGTGGTGCGGCCGCAGCCCGGGCAGGCGATCACCATCGGCGAGAACGAGCGCAAGCCCATGGTCTGGAGCAACTCCTGGGCGACCATGACCTCGCGGGTCCGGTCGCCGCCGGGCTCAGGCGTGAGCGAAATGCGAATCGTGTCGCCGATGCCCTCTTGGAGCAGCACCCCGAGCGCGGCGGTGGAAGCCACGATGCCTTTTGTTCCCATCCCCGCCTCGGTGAGCCCGAGGTGCAGCGGATAGTCGCAGCGGCGCGCGAGCTCCCGGTACACGGCGATCAGATCCTGGACGCCGCTCACCTTGCACGAGAGCACGATGCGATCTCCGGCGAGACCCAAGGCTTCCGCTCGCGCCGCCGATTCGAGCGCCGAGGCGACCAGCGCCTGCCGCGTTACCGTGTCGGAATCGACGGGCTCCCGTGCCCGCGCGTTCTCGTCCATGAGCCGCGCGAGCAGTTCCTGATCGAGGCTGCCCCAGTTGACGCCGATTCTCACGGGCTTGTCGTAGCGGCAGGCCATCGCGATCAGGGTCGCGAATTGCTCGTCGCGCTTGGCGCCCCGCCCGACATTGCCCGGGTTGATTCGGTACTTCGCCAGCGCCCGCGCGCAGTCGGGGTGCTCGGCGAGGAGCTTGTGGCCGTTGAAATGGAAATCGCCCACCAAGGGCACGTCGCAGCCCATGGCGTCCAGGCGCTCGCGGATGCGCGGGACCTGCGCCGCCGCTTCGGCGGTGTTGACGGTGATGCGCACGAGCTCCGAACCGGCACGGGCAAGCTCGGCTACCTGGGTCGCGGTGCTGTGCAGGTCGGCGGTATCGGTGTTGGTCATCGACTGCACCAGCACCGGTGCACCCCCTCCGATCAGCGCGTGTCCCACCCGGACTTGGCGCGTTTTCTGCCTCGGAATGTTCGCCATCGCCTGCTCAGTTCAGCGTCAAGCGCGCGACTTCGATCTGGATGTACGGTTTCAGATCGACGGGCTTGTCGTTGTAGGTAAGGCGCACGGCCGCCCCGCTGCCGATCACCAGGGACAAGGGGCGCAGTCCGATGACGACCCTGCGGCTCCCGGCTGGATTCAGCTGCGACATCAGGGTCTTGCCGTCCCGGTCCCTGATCTCGACCCAGGATTCGCGATCGAACTCGAGTCGAATCCGCCCCTCGCCTCCGGGGCCGCCGGAGGGCTGCTGCGCCTGCGCGGCAGGCGCCTCGGCAACACCGGCTGAAGGCGCCGCCGGAGCCGCTGGAACTTCCATTTCTGCGCGCGGCGCGGCGGGCTGTACCACGGGGCGCGCCCTGGATTCCTTTTGCGGGGGAGGTGCATTCGACTCGAATCTTGCCCAAGGGAAAGTTCCTGCGCGCCACTCGTAGAGAATCCCGGCCACGACAACGAGGGCCAGGACCGAAAGAGCCAGGTAGACTCGGGTGCCGCGCTTGCCGCTATGCACGAAAGGGATGCCCTTGTCGCGCAGATCGAGGTCGATCTCCCCGGGGACGTAGCGCCGGTCGAGCTCATCGAGCAGGGGCTGCGGATCGGTGTCGAGCAGCTTGGCGTAGCCGCGCACCATCCCGCGGACGAACGTCCCTCCGGGCAGCTTGTCGAACTCCTCGGCTTCGAGCGCCTCGATCTGGCGCACGCCGTACTTGAGTCGTTGCGCGACGTCGGCGATCGACAACTGGCGCTCGGCGCGCAGCCGAGCGAGGGTCCGCCCGGGCCCGGCACTGGCGGAAGGCGCACTGGGTTCGGCCGTCTCGTTCATTCGAACCGCCCTTTTTGCAGTTCCTGGTACTCCTTCGATCCGGGAAAGCGCCGACGCAGCTGATTGGCGTAGCTCGTCACGGATGATGAGTCTCCCACTTTGCGTTCAATCCGCAGCGCAAGCCACAGCGATTCCGCGGTCGGTTCGGCGAGCTTGTTGTAGCGGCCCACGAGTGTGCGCGCGCCGTCGAGCTCCCCGCGCCGGTACTTGAGCTGGGCGAGATTGATCAACGCCGGATGGTAATTCGGATCCAGCTTGAGCGCACGTTCGAGATAATCGTAGGCATCGCGTTCGTTGTTCTTGCGCATCGCACACACCGCCGCCATCGCATAAGATTTTTGCGGCGTGGCGTAAAGGGGGTGGCGGACCGCCATCAGGAAATAGCGAATCGATTCTTCCTCGCGCTTGTTTTCGCATAGAAACCATGCGTAGTTGTGATTGGTGTCCGGGTCGTTGGGATTGAATCTCAGCGAGCGCTCGAACGCCTCTTCCGCCAGGTCCTTTTCGCGCAAGTCGCCGTACACCAGGCCCAGCACGTTGTACGCGGGCGCGTAACCCGAGTCAGCCGCGATCGCGATGCGCGCTTCGGAGAGAGCCACGCCGAGGTTTCCCCTCTGATAATACGAGCCGGCCAGCTCGGTATGAATGCGCGCGCGCTCGCGGCCGCCGGCCACCTCCCCGATGACGGCTCCGCTGTCGGTTTCGCCAGGCAAGGCTCCGGAGAGCGGCCCCCCGGCGCAGCCGAAAAGCGATGCGACACCGGCGAGCACCGTCGCAGCGCGAAGCGATCGATTCAAGAGCTCATCCCTTCCGAGCGCGCCGGCCTCCGGGTGCGGTCGTGGATCCTTCCGGCGAGTTGTCCGCATGCAGCATCGATCTCCTCTCCGCGCGTCTTGCGCGTGGTCGTGACGACCCCGGATGCGCTGAGCACCTCACTGAACCGTTCGATCACGCGGCGCGGGGAGCGCACGAAGCCCGAGCTCGGGAACGGATTGAACGGAATCAGGTTGATCTTGCACGGCACCCGCGAAACCAAATCTATGAGCTGGCGTGCGTGCTCCTCGGCGTCGTTGACGCCTTCGAGCATGACGTATTCGAAGGTGATGAAGTCGCGCGGCGCGCGCTCGAGGTACCGCCGGCACGCGGCCAGCAATTCGGCGAGCGGGTACTTGCGGTTGATCGGCATGAGCGTGTCGCGCAGCGCGTCGTTCGGCGCGTGCAAGGATACCGCGAGCGCCACCGGGCATTCCGCCGCCAGGCGGTCGATCATCGGCACGATGCCGGACGTGGACAGCGTCACGCGGCGCCGCGAAAGCCCGTAGGCGTCCTCGTCGATCATCAGCTTCAGCGCAGAAACGGTATTGTCGAAGTTGAGCAGGGGTTCGCCCATCCCCATCAACACGACGTTGCTGATGACGCGCTCCCCGCCCGGGGTCGCGCCGAGCTCGCGGTTGGCGAGCCACAGCTGCCCGACGATCTCGGACACCGAGAGATTGCGGTTGAATCCCTGCCTGCCGGTCGAGCAGAACTGGCAGGCAAGGGTGCAGCCCGCCTGGGTGGAGATGCACAAGGTGCCTCGGTTGGTTTCGGGTATGAATACCGTGTCCACCGCATTGCCTTTGCCGACGTCGAGCAGCCACTTGCGGGTTCCGTCTCGGGCCAAGCTGTCGCTCACGATTCTCGGGGGCGAAACGCACGCGGTCCGCGCGAGCTTTTCACGCAGCGATTTCGCGACGTCGCTCATCCGCGCAAAATCCGATTCGCCGAGGCGGTGCATCCAGCGCTTGAGTTGTCGCGCCCGGAACGGTTTCTCCTCGAGGCTTGCGACGAAGGCGGCGAGCCCTTCGGCGTCCAGATCGAGGAGATTGGTGCTCATTTAACGGGAAAAGATCTCGGAAGCGGAAAAAAAGTATGCGATCTCGGTGCGGGCGGTCTCGGGCCCGTCGGAACCGTGCACCGCGTTCGCATCGATGCTCTCGGCGAAATCGGCGCGTATCGTGCCCTTTGTCGCCTTCTTCGGATCGGTCGCGCCCATCAGCTCGCGGTTCCGCGCAATGGCGCCCTCGCCCTCCAGCACCTGCACCATGATCGGCCCGGAAGTCATGAATCTCACCAGATCGCGGAAAAACGGACGCCCGCGATGCACCGCGTAGAAGCCTTCGGCCTCCTGCTGCGACAGATAGCGCATGCGCGCTGCCACGATCTTCAGGCCGGCCTGCTCGAACCTAGAGTAGATTTGTCCGATGGCGTTTTTCGCCACTGCATCGGGTTTGACGATGGACAAGGTTCGCTCTACAGCCATGCAAGATCTCCGGTTTGAATTCTGGAAGCGACACGAGAAACTCGCCTAACGTTTTATTTTATCAGGCTTTTGCCGGAGTGTCGCGCCTGGACCAAGACTCGTCTGGCGGTTCGTCTGCCGTCAGGGGAAGACAATCCTAGACCGCGGAAAACGCGTTCATCATGTCAGCGTTCTGTAAGTCTAGCATCAGCTTATTGCAAGCCTGACCCGCGTACAGTTGCACGCGTAGTCTCTTTCCTCCTCTGTGGCGTGGGGGCGCGACTCGCGCTCCCACGCACTTTTTTCCGGGGCGTCCGTGTGCCCAGTTCAAGAACCCGGAGCCCGTCCGCGTGCTATCCTGAACTTCGAACCGGTTCAACCACTTGTCATGCGAGTTCTGATCGTCGAAGACGACAATGCATTGGCGGACGGGCTGATGCGAACGCTGAGACAGTCGGGCTACGCCGTGGATCATGCGGAATCGGGCGAGCTTGCGTTGCGAGCCTGCGCGGAAGAACACTATGACCTCGTCGTGCTCGACGTCAGTCTTCCGGGCATCGACGGGTTCGAGGTGTTGCGCCAACTGCGCCGCGACAACCACTCCGGCAGCATCCTGATCCTGACCGCGCACGATGCCGAGGCCGATCGCGTGCGCGGCCTCGACCTCGGGGCCGATGACTACGTCGCCAAACCCTTTTCGCTCCCCGAGCTGGAAGCGCGCGTGCGCGCGCTCATCCGCCGCAGCCAAGCGGTCAAGAGCCCCAAGCTGCGCTTCGGCCGCTTGAGCGTCGATACGGTGGCGCGACGGGCGAGCATCGGACCGGACCTTCTCGACCTCACCCCGCGCGAGTGGGCGGTGCTCGAATATCTGCTCATGCGGGTCGGGCAGGTGGTCAGCAAGGAGCACATGCTGCAGGCGATGTGCAGCTGGGACGACTCGCTGACCCACAACGCCATCGAAGTGTATATCTCGCGGCTGCGCTCGAAACTCCACGACGCGGGAATCAGGATCCGCACGGTGCGCGGATTCGGCTATATGGTCGAAGACCCGGATGCGGTCTAGCCTTCGCACGCATCTCACCTATTGGCTGACCGGCCCGTTGCTGTTGCTGGTTGTTGCGGGAAGCTTCGTTTCCTATCGCATCGCGCTCGATGCGGCCACCAAGGCCTACGACAGCGCGCTTCTCGATCCGGTCCTCGCGATCGCCAGTCACCTGCGCCGCACCGGCAGCCGCCTCGAGCTCGACCTGCCTTCGATCGCGATCGAAGCGCTGCGCATCGATACCGAGGACCGTGTCTACTATCAGGTGCTGGGGCCGGATGGCGAGCTGATCGCCGGGACGCCGCGGCTGCCCGCGCCTCCGGAGCGCTTGGCCCCGGAGGCGCATGTCTTCTACGACGCAAAGCTCGAGGGCGAGCGCGTGCGCGTCGCGGCCCGCGCGGTCAAGGTCGAGCCGGGAACTGCGATCGTCCAGGTCGCGGAAACGCTGGTGAAGCGAGACAAGCTCGTGCTCGAGCTCCTGGTCGCTTCGACCGTGCCTCAGTTGCTGATAGCGTTTGCCGCCGTGGCACTTTTCTGGCTCGGCATCGGTCAGGGATTGAGGCCCCTGGACCGCCTTCGCGACGAGATCGCGGCACGTTCTCCGCGCGACCTGCGCCCTGTGCCGGAGCAGGACAAGCCGCAGGAGGTGCGCGCGCTCGTAGGCGCGCTCAACCGGCTGCTCTCACGGCTCAACGCTGCGATCGAATCGCAGCAGCGCTTCATCGCCAACGCGGCACACCAGCTGCGAACGCCTCTTGCGGGACTCAAGACTCACGCGGAGCTCGCGCGCCGCCAGCCTTCGACTTTGGAACTGCGCTCGCTACTGGACATGATCTCAGGGGAGACTCAGCGCACGAGCCACCTCGTCAACCAGTTGTTGACACTGGCCCGCGCGGAGCCGGGAGAAGCGGCGAGCGGCGACCAGCCCGTCAACCTGCACGAGACCATCAGCCGTGATCTGCGCGACTGGGTGCAGCGCGCCGTCGGGAAGAACATCGATCTCGGCTTCGAGCTCGACGATGCATGGATCCTCGGCGAACCGCTGCTCCTGCGCGAACTGGCGGCGAACCTGCTCGACAACGCGCTTGCCTACACCCAGCCGGGCGGCAGCGTCACGGTGCGCACGGGAGCCCGCGACGGCGAGTCGGTGCTCGAGGTCGAGGACGACGGGCCGGGCATTCCCGAGGCCGAGCGCGAGAAGGTCTTCGAGCGCTTCTATCGCATCCCGGCGACCGGGGGCGAAGGCTGCGGATTGGGATTGTCCATCGTCTCGGAGATCGCGGAGAGGCACGGCGGCACCGTAGAACTGAGCCGGCCCCCAGGGGGGCGCGGCACGCTGATCCGGGCAGTTTTTCCGCGTCTCGCCGCCCAGGCCGCCCACGCCGTTCTCCCCGTTTCTACTCGAACGGTTCCCACGTCACGATGAGACCCGCCTCGCCCGCGGTCGCGCGGAACTCGCAAGCATCGCCGATGCCCGGAACGGAAACGAGCTCGTCGCCGCAGTAAATGAAGGGAAGGCGGTCGCGGCGCCACGGGGGAATGCCTCGCTCCTGGAACAAGTTCTTCAGCGTGCGACGGGGCCGGCCAGGGTCGAGGCGCAACCGCTCGCCGCCCTGTCGCAGGCGCGCGGTGACGCGCGCCCCGCGCAGTTTCGCGAGACTCAAGCCCCGTCCTTCTTCCGGCTTGAACTTCACCACTCCGCCGAGCGAAAGCATCGGCAGGGCGTTTCCGCCATCCCAGACTTCGCGCAGGTTGCGCTCGAGCGCCGGCGAGGCGCGCCGCAGATACAGCCTTTCGCGGTAACGGAGAAACGTCCACCCCGGTACCGCAAGGCCGATTCGGGCGTCGGGTCGGGACTCCCTCAGCTGGCGCAGCAGCTCGTCGGTTCGCGCCGCCGAGAGCGGCTCGATATTCTTCGCCTCGCACCAATAGCGCAACAGGTTTTTGGCGCGAGCTACACCGAGGTGCTGCAGATCCGCGACGTTGACGCCTTCGGTTCCCGCGCAGCGTTCGAAGTCGGTTCGCGCCATCTCATCGAGCAGCTCGCGCGCTTCGGCAAGGTGGGCCGCTGCCCGAGCGATTGTCGCGCGCGCCCCGGGAAATTGTCGCTCGAGAAGTGGAAAAACGTCGCGCCTCAGAAAATTTCTTCTGCGGCTGGTATCGGCATTGCTTTCATCCTCGACCCATTCGAGGCCGTGCAGGCGCGCATGGGTCTCGATCTCCGCGCGGGACACCGCGAGCAGCGGGCGCAGCAATCGCGCCCGCGTGCCGGAAATCGACCTGAGGGGAGACATAGCGGCGAGGCCCCGCAGGCCCGCCCCGCGCAGAAGCCGCAGCAGAAGCGTCTCGGCCTGATCATCGCAATGCTGCGCGAGGACGACAAAGTCGGCATCTACGCGCGCAAAGGCCTCGTAGCGGGATCGGCGCGCCGAGCCCTCCAGTCCCAGATCGCGGTGGGGAGCGATGTCGACGGTTTCCAGCTGCAGCGGAACCTCCAGCCTTGCGCACAACCCGCTGCAAAACTCCGCCCAGCGCGCGGCGTTGGGGCTGATGCCGTGATTGACGTGCACCGCGCGCAGCGAAAACCTGAGCGCGGGCGCCAGCCCGAGCAGGATGGAAAGGAGGGTTACCGAATCGAGGCCGCCCGAGAGGCCCAGCGCGAGGTACGCCCCCGGAAAAATCTCGGGCGCAAGCACCGCCGCCACCCGTCCGGGCAATTCACTTGAGCTCGAGTTCCTTGAACTTCCCATAGCCCATCAGGCGCTCGAAACGCTCCTCGACGAGTTCCTGCGGGCGCTTGTCGGCAAGACTGCGCAGCGCGTCGGCGAGCGCTTTCTTCAGGCTTTGAGCCATGGCGGCCGGATCGCGGTGCGCGCCGCCCAGAGGTTCGTTGACGATCCTGTCGATCAATCCGAGAGTCTTCAGACGGCTGGCGGTGATGCCGAGCGTTTCTGCCGCCTCAGGCGCCCTGTCGGCGCTCTTCCACAAGATCGAAGCGCAGCCCTCTGGTGAAATCACCGAGTAAGTCGCGTACTGCAGCATCATCACGACGTCGCCCACGGCGATCGCGAGCGCTCCGCCCGAACCGCCCTCGCCGATGACGGTGCAAACGAACGGCACCCTCAATTCCGCCATCACGTAGAGGTTGCGGCCGATCGCCTCGGCCTGCCCGCGCTCTTCCGCTCCGATCCCCGGATACGCCCCGGGCGTATCGACGAAGCTCAAGACCGGGATGCCGAACCTTTCCGCGAGCCGCATGAGCCGCATGGCCTTGCGGTAGCCTTCCGGCCGGGGCATGCCGAAGTTGCGGAAGATCTTTTCCTTGGTATCGCGTCCCTTTTGATGGCCGATCACGACCGCCGACTGCCCGTTGAAACGGGCAAGACCTCCGACGATCGAGGGATCGTCGGCAAACGAGCGGTCGCCGTGCAATTCCTCGAAATCGGAAAACAGAGCCGCGACATAATCGAGCGTGTACGGACGCTGCGGATGCCGCGCCACTTGAGCGACCTGCCAAGGCGTGAGCTTTCCATAGATCTCCTTGGTGAGCGCGGCGCTCTTTTTCTGCAGGCGCTGGATTTCCTCGGAGATGTCGGTCGCAGACTCGTCCTGCGCAAAGCGCAGCTCCTCGATTTTCGCCTCGAGCTCGGCGATCGGCTGCTCGAAATCGAGAAACGCCGTTTTCATAGGAAAACCCCGAGGCCATTGTACCCGAAGCCCGTAGCACCCTTGGTCGATCTCAATATTCGACCGGGATCGGATCTAGGCTGCGCCAGAGATACCAGGTTGCGACCGAGCGCCAAGGGTCCCAGACCGAGGCGATCTTGCGCATCGTCCGAAGCGACACCGACCTGCCGCGGAAATAATTCAGACAGATGGCACGCTGCAGACCCAGATCGTCCAACGGCAGCACATTGGGGCGCAACAGGCAAAACATCAGGAACATTTCCGCGGTCCAACGGCCGATGCCGCGAACCTGGACGAGCTCGGCGATCACGGCCTCGTCATCCATCTCGGCCCAGGCGGCAACGTGCAGGGTCCCGCGGACGAAATGGCGGGCGAGCCCGCCGAGATACTCGGCCTTGCGCCTGGACAGGCCGCAGCCGATGAGCCGCGCGTGTCCCGCATCGATGAGCTGCTCGGGAAGCACTCGGGGAGCGAGCGCGACGACGCGCGCCCAGATGCTCGCGGCGGCTTTGACCGAAATCTGCTGGCCGACGATCGAGCGCGCAAGCGTGAAGAACGGCTCGCCGCGGGGCTCGAGCGCGATGCGAGGGTGATCGCGGATGATCTCCGCGAGCACGGCATCGCGGCGCGCGAGCGCGCGCTTGGCCCGCATCCAGTAAGCCGGCGCGGCAAGCTTGCGCCGCTTCACGCGCACGAGGCGAGCGGCAGATTGAGGAGAAGATTCTGCGGCTTCATGCGGACCACCCCGTTCTCGTTCATCGACAATGCCATGTATACAGGCTTGCCCGCGAGGTCGGCGCGCATCGACGCGGGGTCTTCGAAATCCAGCCGGAACAGAGCGAGCATGCGCCTGAGCGTCCCGGGCTCGATCTCCTCTCCACGCCACAGACCGTTGAGCATCGCGGTCGACTCAGAGTCCAGGCCGATGTGCCAGGCCCAGCCGCGGTCCTCGATCGCGCGCAAAGGCCCGACGCTCACCGCGACGCCGAAGAAATGCAGTATCCACTTCTCCATCACGCGGCAGAACGCCCGGTTCGCGGCTCGCCCAAAATTCATGCTGATCACGAAATCGTGACGCTGATCGCGCAGCCAGTACGCCTGGGCATTTTCCGTATCGAGCACTTCGAGGTTTACGGTCGCGAGCGACGCCTGGGATTCGACGATGAGGCGACCCAGGCTGCCGAGGCTGCGGCCCGAGGCGTGCATCTCAACGGTCTCGAGGTCCGCGAGCATCACCGCACCGTCGTCGGTGCTCGCCTTCTGTTCCCGGAAGAAGAGTTCTCCCGCGCGCGGCTCGAGCGCGTCGTCGCAGCCCTGGAGAATGCTGCGTACGATGATCTGCGCGAGCTGGTCGATGAAAAGCGGCGGGACCGCGACCTCTTCGCCCGAAAAAATCTCCAGGTAGCAGGATTCCAGCGACGCCGCGCGCTTCAGTCTCCCGAGGAACGCGAGCAGGATGCGGTAGTTGTCACGGGCGTCCGCGTCCTCGATTGACTGCAGAGCCGACGCGGGCGGGTCCCGGCGCGGCTCGTCCATGAGCGCCTCGTGCAAAGCGATCTCGTTCGGCCCGGACTCTTCCGCGGGCCGGATCTCCGGGCGCATCAGGTAGGCCCGCAGGAAATCGTCGGTGACGGAGAGGCGTCCCTCGCTGTCGCGCTCGAGCAGGTGAAACCCGGAATTGCGCCAGAAATCCTGCACGGCGCTCGGACGATGAGGGCGCTGCGCCGCGCGGCTAGGCCACCGCGCCGGCCAGGGTGAGTACGCGACTGTGGGACGAGACGTGCTGGACCAGGAATTCCATCTGGTCCGCGAGAATCTTCCGGTTGGTGAGGATGAGGTACTCCGCCTTGTTCGGCACGTAGGGCGCGTACAGAAGCTCAAGGCCCGATTCTTCCGGCACGCGGTTGCGCTTGATTCCGTTGCAGGCCCGGCACGCCGTGACCACGTTCATCCAGGTGTCGGTGCCGCCGCGCGACACCGGGCGAATATGGTCCCGAGTCAGCCGCAGGAAGCTGAATCCCCCTCCGCAATACGCACAGATATGGCGGTCGCGGCGAAACAGCTCGCGGTTGTTGAGCGGCGGCACCTGATTGAAGCCTTTCATCGCCATCGCCTTGCCCTTGATCGCGATGATCGAACGCGCCGTGATGCTCGAGCGCCTGCCCGTCGCCCGGGAGATGCCGCCGTGGAAAACGAACTCCTGTTCGCCGAGCGTCCACGCCACCAGGTTCTTCGCGTAGTAAAAGCACGCCTGCTGCCAGTTGACCCAGCGGTGGGGAACCCCGTGATTATCCAGGGTCAGAATCAGCGGAATTTCGCCCGCCATAAAACGTCTCCGACTCTCCATGCTTGGAAACTGCAGCGGATTGTGCCGGAAAATTCCGAGCTACGCCAGATTCAGCGCTTAAGCCGCTTTGGACGCCGATTCGGCCAGTTCCGCCCTGTAGGCCTCCTCCATCCGCGGCTTCAAGTCGTGCTTGGCGAGCGCCTCGGTAAACAGCCTGCGAATCTCCGGCTTTTCGTCGACGTAGTCGATCTGGTCGCCGCCCATGCGCCTGCTGATCCAGGCTTTGGGAACCCCTTGTTCGTTCCGAATCGACGTGGCTTCGTGCTTGAACGCCAGATAGCGAGCCGGGGCCGTGCCCGTATTGAAATGCTGGTGGAACCACATGTTCGGCGGCACGATCATCGTTCCGACCTGCCAGTCGTAACGGCGCGGCTCGTCGCCCTCGGGCCACATCAGGCTATAGCCCTCCCCGGAGAGCACGATCACATGCGCGCCGGGGCCGTGCGCGTGTGCTTTCTTGTACGTGCCGATGGGAAACTGTGAGATATGGCTGTTCATCGAACCCCGCGCCATATTGAAGCGGATGTGCCCGCCACCCGCGCCGCGCTCCTTGGCGGAAATGAGCGGCAAGTTGACGGCGTCGGCGACGAAGTTCGTCTGTAGCAGCAGGCCCTTCTGCTCGCCCTTGTTGCTGAAGTAGTCCGGCTCGCCGGAAAAGCGGTTCTTGAAATCGTATTTCGTGTTGAATACGAACTCGACATCCTCATAGAGGTTGATGACCGCGGGCCCGTTGGTTACCGCCACGTAGCGCGCCGGCTCTCTGCCTGATCCGTTGAAATGCTGGTGCCAGGCATTCAAGGGGATCGCAAACAGCGAGCCCGCTTTCCATTCGAAGGTGATGCGCTGGCCGGCGTCGTTCCAAACCGTCGTCGAGCCGCGGCCGGTCAATACGTAGATCATCTCCTCGAACAGCTGTCGCTGCGGCGCGAGCTTCGCCCCTGCCGGGATTTCGCACACGTAGCAGTCGTTCGAGGTCCGCGAGGCGTCGTGATTGAGATAGACCCCGGACCCTCCGCGCCGTGCCCAAGGCTTCAGCGCAACGGTGCGCAGGTTCGCAACGTAGTGCGCGCCGATGATGTCCAGACCCTCGCTTCGCACCCAGCGCGCGTACGGCGTGTCTTTTTCGGTCGCGAACTTCTTTGCGAATTCTTCCGGGACGATAGCGTCTCTAGCCATGAAATGCTCCTGCGCCTGTACCAATAGGATTTGTTTCGCCTGGACAGCCTCGAGCCACCGCCCGAGACCGGCGCCCCGCCGACCTTCAGGCGGGCTCCTTGACCTTCCCCGCGAGGTATTGCTTGATGAGATCCGCGTCGAGCACGACCTTGGAGTCGTACTCCGGCGCGTCCTCCAATTGCTCGAGGTCGTTCAATCCGCAGTATTTGTAAATGCGGTTGGTCGCGGAGATGAGTCTCGCGGGACGCTGTGGATCCGCGTTGAAATGCTGGTGGATGGTGTTGGGCGGAATGTAGATCACGTCCCCCGCTTCCCACTCGTAGCGCTTCACTTCGTCTTGAGGCTTCCAGTGGTAGGTGTCGGTGATCTCCACGTCGCAGTCCTGGTGCAGGTCGTAACCGCGGCCTTCCACGACGTACAAGCACTCCTCCGCGAGGTGACGGTGCTTGCCCGAGCGGCTCCCCGGCGGAATGATCTGCATGTACGCGTCCACCGTTTCCATGCGCGTGTTCATCTGCTCGTTCAACAGATGCTTGAGCAAGCCCTGCCGGGACATCTCCCACGGCATCTCTTCCGGATGCACGATCTTCTTGCGCTTGGCGTTGCGCACCGGCTGATCGAGCGCGTCGTCCAGCAACGCCTGGTACAGCTTTCCACTCGCCGTTCCGCGCAACCAGGCTTTCGATTCACCCCAGGCCATTTCGTTTCTCCTTCGCAGTCGTCACGCGTTCGTCATTTCGCATGGTTGTAATCGACCTCTGCTTCCCTCGCCTCGAATCCCTGCCCGCCAGGGGCCGGCTCGGTGGGACGAGGCTCGACAAGGTGCTGGAACAGCATGTTCAGGAACATGTACATCGGCTTGGTCTTCAGCACGAGCGCGCGTGCCGGCTTGGCAGAATCGGCGTTGAAGTGCTGGTGTACGCAGTTGTTGTGGACCACTGCCACATCCCCGGCCTGCCAGTCGTACCGGATCCCGTCGTGGACCTCGTAACCCTTGCCGTCGAGAATGTAGAACGCCGCCTCGTTGACGTGGCCGTGTTTCTGGGACTTGCCCCCGGGACCGTATTCCTCGAGGTGAATGTGCAGGGTCTGGGTGATCCCGTCGTGGGGTTCGACGTAGTGGCGGCTATACGCCTGTGGACCGTCGATGAACTTGATCTGGTTGCCCTTGCGCACGCGAGGCAGTGCGCGCAGCCGTGCCAGCTCGTCCTTGAGTTTGTAATGCCCGGTGATCGCCCGCACAAATACGCGGTTTTTCTTGCTGCTGTAGTGCGATTCGACGCCCATCTGCCTCTCCTTCGTGCCGACATTATACCCTTCCGCTTTAAGGGCTTGCGGCCGCATTTCCCGCGTGCCGCGTTCAGCCTGGCGGAACCCGGTGGTGACCGTGACGCTCGTGACCGTGGCGGTGCGCGCGCCCGCGCGGGGAGCGCGGGTCCTCGCTGAACACCAGGGACTTCACGGTCACAGGAACGGTTTGCGACGGCATCCGGATCCGCCCCAGATCGATGTAGTCGAAATCCCAGAGGACGACGCCGTCGATGACGAGAATTTCACTGTCAACGCCCATTTCGTCGCGGAGGATGGCGCCGAGTGTTTGCGCGATGTCCCCGTCGACCATGATGTAGAGGGGCATGCCCTTCGCAAGGGTGTTCTCCAGTCCGTTCCGGATACCCAACGCGAAAGCGGCGATTCGCTCATAGGACGGAATTCCTTCCCAGCGCAGGGCGAGCGCCGCCTCGCTTTCGCCCTCGATGAGATCGAAAGCCTCGAAGTGTTCGCCGATCGCATCCGCAAGCTTCTTGGGATCGATGTGCTCCTCGCAGACGTAGGACGGCTGCAGCACCTGCAGGTTTTTCCTGGGCAGTAGCGCCCCCGGATTCGAGATGTAGATCGTGTTGCCGCTCAGCTGGACGCTGTACTCGGAGGCTCCGAGGGCCGTGGCGCGGATGCACTCGCCGGGCGGCAGCAGCGGCCAGGGCAAGGCGCCGGCGTCCACCTTTCTTCGCAACGCGCGGCCCAGCAGGAGCCCCAGGTCTCCGAATTCGCGCGTCTCGCGCTGATAAACGTATTCAGCCACACCGCCGGAAAACATCACTCCGTCGATCCCTTCCATCTCCGCAAGCGGCTCAGTCAGGAACAGGCCCTGCACTTCGGCCGGGAAGGGGCGCTCCGAGACCGAGGCGAGTATGGCCTCGGCCATCCACTCCGCGACTCGTTCCATGGCCGCGGCGTCGACGACATCGCCGCGGCTCCAATGAAATCCGGCCTGGGCGGCAAGACGGCGCCCGGCCGGATCTAGCCGCACGATGCGCCTCCCTTCGTCGGTGACCAGCAGCCGGCCCCCCACGTGCACGGCGGCGGTGGCGATCACCTTCCCCCGTTCCACCAGAGCGAGCTTGGTCGTGCCGCCGCCGATGTCGACGTTGAGTATGCGCTTTCCCGAGTCGTGAGATACGCGAGCGGCCCCCGAGCCGAAGGCCGCGAGCATCGATTCCATGTGATGGCCCGCGGTGGCGCAGACGAATTCACCGCGCTGCTCTGCAAGCACGCTTGCGATGGCCTCGGCGTTCTCGCGCCGCAGAGCTTCGCCGGTCAGGATCACGACCCCGGCGTCGATGTCGTCCGGGTGCAGCCCGGCATCGGAGAAAGCCCGGTCGATGATGGCTCCAAGCTCGGCATCGTCGATGAGCTCCTCGCTCCGATAAGGCGTCAGGGAGACCGGGGACTGGAACAGCGTCTCGCGGGAAACGACGAAGTAACGGCTCGAAAGCTCCTCTCCCATGCGCCGCAGGTTGATGCGGGAAAAAATGACCTGCGTCCCCGAGGAGCCGATATCGATACCTACGCTGAGCAGCGAAACATGATCCTGGATCCACAAGGCGTTGTCCTCGAGACGACCGTCCGCCTCGTGGTGATCGTGGTCATGGTCAGCCCCTTCGTCCCCGTCGTGGCTGTGATCGTAATCACGGCCCTGAAGATGGTCCTCCAGCTTGTGCGGGCGCTTCGGGTTGGGGTTGTCAGGCATGGGAATGGGAAAGTAAGGCCCGAGAAAAGGGATCGCCTTTGCGCAACCCGTTGGGAATTATGCTCGGTCGCAACAAATACTACATTGTGGCGGCCCTGCCCCGGCGAGCGCCTAGATTCGCCTCGAAAGCTTCAAGGCCTTTTTGCTCAAGGCTCTCTCACCTTTCGGCGCAGACAATCCACTGGCGTTGCCCGCAAAGCTCGACCGGGGACTGAAACACTGAGGCCGAACCATGCGTTATGCGTGATATACCTTCCTCTACGTCTCGTCGTAGGGCTTAAAGCCCTAAAATAGGAAGAATGGGAACCACTGTCCAAGTGTAGCTCGCCGGCGTCGGGTCGGTGTTGCCGGCCGGATCGGTGGCGCGTACCTGGAAGCTGTGGGTGCCGAGGTCCAGACCGCTATAGCTCTTGGGGCTCACGCACGGTGCGAAGGCACTCGCGTCGAGCTGGCAGGCGAAGGTGCTGCCAGCCTCGGTGGCCGTGAAGCTGAAGCTGGCGCTGCTGCTGATGCTGACGGCGAGCGGCGCTGCCGTGATGGTCGTGTCAGGCGGCGTGGTATCCGGCGGCGTGGTATCCACCGTCCAGGTGTAGCTGGCCGGCGTCGG
>VBCA01000033.1 GCA_005881575.1 Betaproteobacteria bacterium | reverse complement strand
CACGCAGATGGACTGGCGGGCCGCGCAACTCGTCATCGCGGTGCTCGTGTGGGCGACTCTCGTTCCGGCGGCGCTCTTCGTGCGCCGGCCGCCGGCCGCGGCGGCGGCCGGGTCGGCCGCGGCCGAAGGACCGCGGACTAGCCTGCGCGACGCGTTCTTCTCGGCGCCGTTCGTCGTCCTCGCGCTGACCTTCTTCGCCTGCTGCGCGGCGCACGCCGGCCCGATCTTCCACACCGTCACCTACGCAATGACCTGCGGCCTCGCGCCGCTCGCCGCCGTCACGATCTACAGCGTCGAGGGCCTCGCAGGCCTCGGCGGCCGCCTGGCGCTGGGCGTGCTCGCGGATCGCCTCGGCGTGAAGCGCGTGCTCATCGCCGGCCTCGCGATCCAGGCGATCGCCGCGTTCATGTTCGTCTTCGCCTCGCGGCTCGGCGAGTTCTACGCCGTCGCCGCGACATTCGGCTTCGCCTACGGCGGCGTGATGCCGCTTTACGCGGTCCTCGCGCGCGAGTACTTCGGGCAGCGCATCCTCGGCGCGGTGTTCGGCGCCGCCGCCATGGTGTCGAGCCTCGGGATGGCGCTCGGGCCGGCCATCGGCGGCTGGATCTTCGACATCTTCGGCCGGTACACCTGGATGTACGTCGGCTCCGCCGCGATCGGCCTCGGCGCCGTGGCGATCGCGCTCGCGTTCCCGCCCTTTCCCAAAGCGGCCAGAGCAGCTTCTCCGGCCGCAGCCTGACTCAGGATGAAGAAGATCGAGTAGGCTTCGACAACCAGCCAAGGAGGACCCAATGAACTACGTCGATGCAGTAGTGGTACCGGTACCGAAGAGGAAGCTGGCGGCGTATCGCAGCCTTGCGCGGCTTTCTGGAAAAATCTGGCGCGAGCACGGCGCCCTCGAGTACTACGAGTGTGCGGCCGACGACGTCAAGCCGGGCAAGCGCACGTCGTTCCCGCAGAGCGTCAAGCTGAAATCCGGCGAGATGGTGGTGTTCGCGTACGTCGTGTACAAGTCGCGCACGCATCGCGACCGCGTCATGGCCAAGGTCATGAAGGACAAGCGCCTGGCGAAGATGATGGACCCGAAGACGATGCCTTTTGACGGCAAGCGCATGTTCTGGGGAGGATTCAAGGTCATGGTCGACGCCTGAGCCAGCTGGAGGAAATCGAAGAAGCGCTAGCCGCGGCGCGAACGATCGCTCGCCGTGACCGCATCCGCCACGCACAGCGCGATCGAAGCGGTCTGGAAGATCGAGTCGGCCAAGGTCATCGCCGGCTTGGCGCGCATGGTGCGCGATGTCGGCCTCGCCGAGGAGCTCGCGCAGGACGCTCTCCTCGCCGCGCTCGAGACCTGGCCCGGGACCGGCGTTCCGGACAACCCGGGCGCCTGGCTCATGGCGACCGCGAAGAACCGCGCGCTCGATCACTTCCGGCGCAACAAGCTCCTCGAGCGCAAGCACGAGGAGCTCGCCGGCGAGATGGAGCTGGAGCAGGAGATCGCGGCGGCCGATCGCGAAGCCGCCCTGATCGAGCGCATGGACGACGACATCGGCGACGATCTGTTGCGCCTCGTCTTCGTCGCCTGCCACCCGGTGCTCTCGACCGAGGCGCGCGCCGCGCTCACGCTGCGCCTGCTTTGCGGCCTGACGACCGACGAGATCGCGCGCGCCTTCCTCGTCCCGGAGCCGACCATCGCCCAGCGCATCGTGCGCGCGAAGCGCACGCTCGCCGAGACGCGCGTCCCCTTCGAAGTGCCGCGCAAGGACGAACTCGCTGCGCGCCTTGTATCGGTGCTCGAGGTCGTCTACCTCGTCTTCAACGAAGGCTACTCGGCGACCGCGGGCGAGGACTGGATGCGGCCCGCGCTGTGCGAGGAGGCGCTGCGTCTGGGCCGCATCCTCGCGGAGCTCGTCCCGAAAGAGCCCGAGGTCCACGGCTTGGTCGCGTTGATGGAGATCCAGGCGTCGCGAGCGGTCGCGCGCATCGGCCCTTCGGGAGAGCCGATCCTGCTCCTCGATCAGGACCGCTCGCGCTGGGATCATCTGCTCGTGCGCCGCGGTCTCGCGGCTCTGGCGCGCGCCGAGCAGCTCGGCGGGACGCTAGGACCCTACGCGCTCCAGGCCGCGATTGCCGCCTGCCACGCGCGCTCGCGCACTGCGCGGGAGACCGACTGGACGCGCATCGCGGCGCTTTACGACGCGCTAACGCAGATCGCGCCGTCGCCCGTCGTGGAGCTGAATCGCGCGGTCGCGGTCGCCATGGCGTTCGGTCCGGCGGAAGGGCTGGCACTCGTCGATGCGCTCGCCTCCGAGCCGGCTCTCGGGCACTACCACCTCCTGCCCGCGGTGCGCGGCGACCTCCTCGTGAAGCTCGGCCGTCTCGACGAGGCGCGCGCCGAGTTCGAACGCGCGGCCTCGCTCACGCGCAACGCGCGCGAGAAGAGGCTCCTTCTCGATCGCGCGCTGGCATCGCATAAATTCCGCGTCGTAAAGTAAGATACCGAGGTATCTCTTTTGGCACGCATCGAGAATGAAAATCGCCACCTGGAACGTCAACGGCGTCCGCGCGCGCCAGGCGCAGCTTCGCGAGTGGATGGAGCGCGACCGGCCGGACGTCGTGTGCCTGCAGGAGCTGAAGGCTGAGCCTTCGCAGATTCCGGAGCAGGTGAAGCTCGAGGACTACCACGCGTACTGGCACGGGTACCGCGCCTACTCCGGCGTGTCGCTTCACATCCGCAAGGGCCTGTTCGACGCCGAGCCCGCGTTCGGCCACCCCGAATTCGACATGGAGTCGCGGATCGTGCAGGCCGAAATCGGCCGCCTCGTCCTCGCCTCGGTGTACGTGCCCAACGGCGGCAAAGATTACGAGGCGAAGCTCGGCTTCATGATCAAGCTCGCGGCGTGGGCGAAAGACCTGCACCGCGACGGGCGCGAGCTCGTTCTCTGCGGCGACATGAACATCACCCGTACCGACCTCGACGTGCATCCGAGCGAGCGCAAGCCCGGCGTCATCGGGCAGCGGGAGGATGAGCGCGAGCTGCTCGACAAGCTCCTAGCCCAGCACCTGGTCGACGTCGGTCGCGCGCTCGACCCCGACAATCCGGACCTCTTCACCTGGTGGGCGCCGTGGCGCAACCTGCGCCAGCGCAACATCGGCTGGCGCCTCGATTACATCCTCGCTTCACCAGCGATCGCGGAGCGCGCGGCGAGCTGCGCCGTTCTCGCCGACGTCGGAACGAGCGACCATGCGCCGGTGGTGATGACCACCGCGTAGGCAGTCATCTCTCCGCGTTCTCAGACCTCGTCATTCGGCTCTGCCGCGCTCGGCAATCTTCTTCCAAGTGCGTGCGCCGTCCTTGGACAGATAGACGCTTCGTGCGAAGGTCGCGATCGCGTATTCGGACCGCGCGGCCGGATTCTGCGCGATATAGGCGACGGCGTCCTGCCCGAGGACCGGCAAATCGACCGATGCGCCCGTCCCGCCGTCGAGCGGAGCGCGCGCTAGCCGCGCCCGGCCGTCGAACGTTCCGTACCAGAGACTGTTGCCGTCGAGGTCGAAGTGCACGGAAAGACCTTCGGCGCCGCCTGCAAGCCGGACGAAGCGCTCGCCCGAATCGCGCGAGAGAAACACGCCGCTCGAGGTCGCCACGGCGACGATTGCGGCATCGCCGGGATGGACCGCGAGCGCACTAAGATCGCCTTCGAGCCCTGAGGCGCGCGCCGGTTTCCACACCAAGCCCTCGTTCAGCGTGTAATGCAGCCCGGGTCGCTTCATGCGCGAGCTGGGCGCCGGATTCCATACGTATACCGCGTTCGTGCTCCAGCTCGTGGCGAGAAGGTGAAAATCGCTTTCGCCTTCGAGACCGAGCTTTTCCCAAGTTTTGCCGCCGTCGCGGCTGCGCAGGAGCCCGAAGGGATTGACGAGCCCCGAGCCGGGCGCCGGATGGCCGCTGGTGTAGAGGGTTTTTCCGCTCGCCGAGAAGCCCATGTAGTCGTGCTGCGATCCGGGCGCCTTGAACCATTTGCCGTTCTCGTATACCACGAGACCGTGATGGCTCGGAATCATCAGGCGCTTCCCGTCCGGGCTGTAAGCCAGGCCGTGAACGTGCATGAGCGTGACTTGCGCCGCAGCCTGCGTCGCGACCGCAGCTGCCAGGCCGATAAAGATCCAATGCATCGCTCTCATCGTTTCTCCTCGTCACGTGTCATTTCGCCCGAGCGCTGCCAGGTCACGGGCAAGACTGCTTGACGAATTCACTGATTTCCTTTGGCGATGCGAAGACCACCGAGGCGCGGTCGCCTTGCATGCCGGCGCCGACTGCGACCGGCTTTCCGGGAAGCGGCCCGAGCTTGCTCGAGTCGGTCTTGAACCGCAGGTTGAACTCCCAGATCTTCTGGGTCTTGCCGTCCGCTGTGGCGACCGTGTAGGTGTCGCCGCATTGGGTGATGGAAGTGACTTGTCCTTCGGCAGGCGCCTTGCGCAGATCGAGCTTCTCGCGAGACATTCTGGCCATTCCGCGCCCGCCCTGCCGCCCCTGAGGAGCCTTGCCTTCGGAAACCGCCCTCAGGTACGCGATCACGTCCTGCCGGTCCTTGGCTTCCTTGAGCCCGGGAAACGTCATGCCAGTGCCGGGGAGGAACTTTTCCGGTTTGACGAGCCATGCATCGAGCGTCGCTTCGGTCCACAGCACGTCGGCGCGTTTCAGCGCTTCCGAATATCGCGAAAACCCTTCGGCGCTCGCCGCCTTTTGGTTCCAGACCTTGGCGAGGCTAGGGCCCGTCAAGTGCTCCCCGGGCGCCACCGAGTGGCAGGCCGCGCATTGCCCGAATACCCGCGATCCGCGCGCTGGATCGCCCGCTCCGTGCGCGAGCCCGACGAGCCAAGCGAGCAGAGCGGTACCACAAAAAATCTTTCGAAATACCTGCATCCTATTCTCCGAATGTATTCATCGGGTGGCCGGCGGCCGCGCCTCGAAAACAAACGCGAAGCCGCCTGAACGGCGGCCGGGAGCTCAGATCAGGAAGGAGTGCAGGAGGATGCGGTGCGGTGGTGCGCCCAAGGGCGGCGCGTGAAGTCCGGTTCGAGGCGCGGGCACCGCGTGCGGCAAGGCGACGGTAAGAATCGGCAGATCAGCCGGGGACCGGAGCAGCGCGACGGCAACGCCCGCGACCTGGAGATCCCAGGTGCAGTGCAGGGCACAGAGATTGACGTTCTGCGGCGACGTTTCCGTCATGGGCGTCTCGCAATCGGCGCCAGACTCGTCCTTGTCGGCCGCCATGGCCGGACTCATCGTGCCGCGATCCATTGAGCAGCCGGAGAACGCCACGCTCGCCTGGGCGAAGGCGAGCAGCGCGAGAGTGAGCATCGCGACGCGCCGCTTGAGTCTGACCTTCATGGCGGGGATTTTACTTTGTCTCTGCGACGATCGTATCGACCTTGTCCGGGTAGAAGGCGAGCAGTTCCTTGATCGCGAGCATCTCGTCGTACGGCTGCTCGTAGCTCCAGACGGCGTTCTCCGGACCGTCCTTCAGCGAGTAGTACGACGCCTCGCCCTTGAACGGACAGGAAGTCTCGTGGCTCGTGCGCACGAGCCGCTCCATCTTCACGTCCTTGCGCGGGATGTAGTAGACGACGGGCGCCACCACGTGGCCGACATGGGTTTCCTCGAGACGGATCGCGTCCCTCGTGTCGGCGATGAGCTCGCCCTCGAACTCGATTTGCACGCGCACGCCCGCCGGCTTGGTGGTGATGCGGTGCTTCGGATACTTCTTCCAGCCGGGACCGCTGTTGGCGCTCATTGAACTCTCCTGTTTCCCGTCAGTCTTTCAGATTCCGGTTCCGGATTCCCAGTTCCCGGATTCCGATAGTACACTTCCTCCCCAAACCCGAAAAATGCCCCTTCCGGAACAATTTCTCCGCACTGCGGCGGCGCTCGCTTGCGGCGCGGCGCTCTGCGCCTGCGCCAGCGCCCCGGTCGACGACCTGCTCGCCTCGACAGCGATCGTCGCCGAGCTCCCGCGCGAGAGCGGCGCGCTGGTCGAAGCGGCGCGGTTCTCCGCCGGCCGCCCCGGCGAGACGCCGCCCGGCGGCTGGAGCCCGTTCGTCGTTTCGCCCTTCGCTTCGCGCAGCGAGTATCGCCTCGTCGAGGGCAACCCGCACCCGGTGCTTGAGGCGCGCGCGGACGGCTCGGCCTCGGGGTTCTACCGGCGCATCCATATCGATCCGAGGCGCCATCCGGTGGTCGAGTGGCGCTGGCGGGTTCTCGAGCCGCTCGCCGGCGCCGATCCCCGCGTTCCCTCGCGCGACGACTCGCCGGCGCGCCTGGTCATCTGCTTCCACGGCGATGCGAAGCGGCTCGACATCGGCGAGCGCAACACGCTGAGGCTCTACAAGGCCCTCACCGGCGAGATGCTGCCGTACGCGATGCTCATGTACGTCTGGGCGAGCGACGCGCCGGTCGGCAGCATCGCCTCCAGCGTCTACACCGAGAAGATCCAGATGATCGTCGTGGAAAGTGGCGACAGCCGCGCGCGTGAATGGAGTGAATTCCGGCGCAACGTGCTCGAAGACTACCGACAGGCCTTCGGCGAGGAACCCTCGGACATCGTCGCCGTCGGGGTGATGACCGACGCCGACGACACGCGCGCAAAGACCCGCGCGCAGTACGGCGATATCAGCTTCAAGCCGGCGCAGTGAGGCCGGGCAGCGGTCCTAGCGCGCCGCGCTGCCTCGTTCGGGACGGGTGTCTGGTGACGGCTGCGCCGTCGAGCCGCCCTGCGGCGGAATCCGGCGCATCGGTACGTGCCAGACCGAGGGCTTGATGCCAGGCTCGCGCCTTCCTGGCGGTGGATCATCGCGATCACCCGGGAACTGCGCTCCCGCTCGAACTGCCCGAGCGCGGCTGAGCGCTGCCGGTCGATCCCGCGCGAGCCGACGAGCTGCAGCAGGAGAACGAGCGCGAGCAGCAGCCAGAACGCGGCGCGCGCGAGATTCGCGACGTGCTGCGACCAGGGGCGCACGGGAGCTTCCATCGTCGAGGCTGAATTGCCGGTTAACCTACTCCGAGTCTGTCTACTTGTCGCCGCGTTCTGCCTGGTCAGGCTATTGTCAAGTCGAGGTCCGGGTGATTTACTGCGTGCATGAACCCGTCCCGCGCGGCCGCGCTCGCTCTCGGCGCGGCGCTCGCCGGTTGCGTCGGCGTCCCGGTCGACGAGCTGCTCGCCTCGACCGCGATCGTCGCCGAGCTCCCGATCGAGGGCGGTCAGTCGGTCGAGGCGGCGCGGTTCTCGGCGGGCCGCGCCGGCGAGGTGCCGCCCGGCTGGAGCCGCTTCATCGTTTCGCCCTTTGCGAGGAAAAGCGACTACGCCCTAGTCGACGGCGGCCCGGGCGTAGTGCTCGAAGGGCGCGCAGACGCCTCGGCCTCGGGGTTCTACCGGCGCATCCACATCGATCCGGCGCGCTATCCGGTGATCGAGTGGCGCTGGCGCGTCCTGCAGACTCCGGCCGACATCGACCCCCGGGTCCCCGCGCGCGACGACTCGCCGGCGCGCGTGATCGTCGCCTTTCACGGCGACGTCACGCGGCTCGACCTCGGCGAGCGTTTTACGCTAAGGCTCTACCACGCGCTGACCGGCGAGAGGATGCCGTACGCGATCATCATGTACAGCTGGGCGAGCGACGCGCCGGTGGGCACGGTCACCCCGAGCATCTCCACCGGCAAGATCCAGACGATCGTCGTCGAAAGCGGCGGCTTCGGCGAGTGGCGCGAGCTCCGGCGCAACGTCCGCGAGGACTATCGGCTCGCCTTCGGCGAGGAACCCTGGGACATCGTCGCGGTGGGCGTGATGACCGACGCGAGCAACACGCGGGAGAAGGCGCGCGCGCAATACGGCGATATCAGCTTCCGGCCCGAACCGTGACGGTACGAGGAGGCCGGCATTCGGACACAAATTCTTACAATAAGAATCATCGAGTGGCTTGATGGGATTCAACCGCAAGCGCAACCTGTACGTTCCTGTACTCATGAGACGTAACCAGATGCCTACCTTCGATTGTGACAGGAGGTGTCCATGAAAACGTTCTTAAGACATGCATTGAAGCCGCTGCTCGTTCTGCTCGTTTCGGCGTCGGTCGTCTTTGCGCAGACCCCGCCCGCGCCGCGCAAGGCCGCGGCCACGCAGCAGGAGCTCGATCAGATGCTCGCTCCGATCGCACTCTACCCCGATTCGCTGCTGTCGCAGATCCTCATGGCTTCCACTTATCCGCTCGAGGTGGTGGAGGCGGCGCGCTGGTCCAGGGCGAATCCCGGCCTGAAGGGAGAGGAGGCGGTCAACGCGGTCGAGCAAAGGGATTGGGACGCGAGCGTCAAGTCGCTCGCGGCGTTCCCGCAGGTGCTTGCGATGATGGACCAGCAGCTCGAGTGGACCTCACGGCTCGGCGATGTTTTCATCGCCCAGGAGCCGCAGGTGATGGAAACGGTTCAGAGCCTGCGGCAGAAGGCGTATGACGCGGGCAATCTGAGATCGACTGAGCAGGCGTACGTGGTCCAGCAGGGCGACGCCATCGCCATCGAGCCGGCCGCGCCGCAAGTCGTCTACGTGCCGTATTACGATCCGCGCGTGGCGTACGGACCGTGGTGGTGGCCGGCGTATCCGCCCGCGTATTGGGCACCCTGGCCCGGCTACTACGCGTATCCGGGGTACGCGGCGGGATTCTCCTGGGGTCCCGGCATCATCGTGGGCGCGGGATTTTTCTTCAGCTCCTGCGACTGGCGGGCGCGCCACGTCACCGTCGTGAATGTCACCAACGTCTTCGTGAATCGCTCGGGTGTCGTCAACCGGCCGGGGCTCGTGAGAACCGGGCAGCCGGTCATCTGGCAGCACGATCCCGGGCATCGTCGGGGCGTGCCGTATCACATCGCGTCGCTGCAGCAGCGTTTCGGCGCCAGCACCCAGGCCGGCCAGCGGCGCGATTTCCGGTGGCAGGATCCGGCCCCGGCAACGCGCAACAGCTCGCTGAACCGGCCGGAAGTGCACAGCGCCAATCCTCGTCCGCAGATGCAGGGCATCGAACGCCCGTATCCGCGCAGGGACGGCCGTCCCGACGGGCGGAGCTCCACCAATCCCGGCGCCGCGGCGCGTCCCGAAATCCGTGCCCCCATGACCCGCCCGCCCGTCGCCGCGGCCCCGCAGGTCCACGCGGGGCCGGGCAACGTTCCTCGCATGCAGAACCCGGCGCCGCAGTTCGGTGCCGGCCGCGGACAGGCTGCAAACCGCCCTGGGCCTTCCGCGCCGAGAGCTCCCGGCGAAGGGCACAGCCGCTAGATCACGCGTCATGCGCGGCAACGGCCGCGGGCAACACTGACAACGGTATCGGGCGTTCCGCCGATCGCAGATTCAGCCCAGCGCCGCGATCTTGGCGAGGAGATCGCTCTCGTCGACCGGCTTCACCACGTAGTTCGTCGCACCCTGGCGCAGGCCCCACAGCCGGTCGGTCTCGTGGCTCTTGCTGGTGCAAAGAATTATCGGAATGTGCTTGGTCGCCTCGTCGCGCGTGATCATGCGCGTGACCTCGAAGCCGCTCATGTCGGGCATCACCACGTCCATCAGGATGAGGTCCGGCTTCTCGGATTTCGCCTTGTCCATGGCTTCCTTGGCGGTCTCCGCCAATACGCACCGGTAACCGTGCCTCGCCAGCATCTGGAAGAGAACGTGGCGGGCGGTGGACGAGTCATCGGCGATGAGGATCTTCCTTACCGGCATTGTGAGCTACCGCGAGGGTCCGCAACGGGCCGGCAGCGAGCAAGCAAACGCAAACCTCAGACGCAGCGCGGGAGGCTGCGCCCGGGCTTCGAAGCTTCGGCTGCGTGGAATTGGCGGTCAGTTCGCGACGAAGCAGTAGACCAGCCCCGCGCCGCCGGAGGCTTTCAGCTGTTCCTGGCTGCAGCCGCGCGAGCCGTGCGAGGAATTCCAGGACTTCATGTGGCGCGTGTCCTTCAACCCCTGCAAGTCCTGGTGGCCGACGATCGCCGAGCCTTCGCCGCTCTTGGTCCAGTTGCCGCAGGTGGTATCGCCGCCCGCGGTCGAGAAGCGCCCGTCCGGATCCGAGCCCGTCAGGATGTCGTGCTCGTTCGGCGTATCGCCGCGGCCCTTGACCATCTCGCCCTTCTCGGTCAAGGCGGTTTGCTTGTTGATATTGTTGTGCTCGGAGTGCAGGTCGCTCACGCTCTTCGCCACCACCACGCCCTTGGCGTTGCGCCACGGGCCTTTCCCGATGCGCGAGCGCGCGTCTACGCCTTGGTCGCCTCCCGGCAATGTCGTGCTCAGGTAGGCGCGCCAGTTCGTGTGCTTGGAGCCCGCGGCTTTGGCGAGCGCGTTGCAATGCGCATCGGCGCCTTCGAGGCCGCCGAGATCGGCGCCGTTGCCCTTGCCGACGCTGGTTACGAAGAACGTCATGTCTGCCTGCTGGGCGTGCACCGCAGACATGCCGGCTCCCGCCAGGACCGCCGGGACGAAAATACCTGCCGCCGAAATTCTCGAAAAGCTCATTTGACCTCCGTTTGGAATGGTTCCTGGTTGAACTAGGGTGGGACGGCGATTCTACGCCAAACGCGTTCTCCCTAGCGAGCGCTCAGCTCGTTGCGCACGACCAGGCCGCCTTTCATCACGAACCTGACGCGCTCCATTTCGGCGACGTCCTCGAGCGGGTTTCCGGAGACGGCGATGATGTCCGCGAACTTGCCTTTTTCGATCGACCCTATGTGGTTTTCCCAGCCGTAGTTCAGCATGCGCGCGGCCGGAAGAAACGCCGTCTGCAAGGCCTGCGCCGGGGTCATGCCCCATTTCACGAAGTATCGGAACTGGTCGGCCTGCCTGCCGTGGGGGATGGTCGCTGATGTGGCGCCGCTTCCGAACACGATGGTGACACCGGCGGCGAGCGCGCGCTTGAAAGCCTGCTCCATCAGCTTCAAGCGCGAGTTCCTGCCGCCGGTTTCGCGCAGGTCGGCCTTCTCGAGGGAGATCAGGTCGTCGATGGTCGGGACGAAGTAGAGCTTCTTCTGAAGAAGGACCTTGACCCCGGCGTCGTCGAGCTCGAGCAGATGGTTGGGCGAGTCGACTCCCGCGGAGAGGCAACTCCTCATGCCTTCTCCGCCGTAGGTGTGGCAGGCCACCTTCAACCCGAGCCGGTGGGCCTCGTCGACGATCGCCTCGACTTCTTCCAGCGTCAACGACGGGCTGTTGACGAGCGTCGCGTCCGGCCGCCACATGTGAACCGGGCCGACGAAATCCTGGGTCGTGTAGATCTTGATCCAGTCGACGCCGTGCAGCTTCGCCTCGCGCACCGCGGCGCGGGCGAGCCACGGGGAATTGGTGTTCTTGTTTTCGGTGAATCCCTCGTAGTAGCGCAGCGACTGCGTGTCCGCGTAGTAGTTGGTGGCCCTCTGATTGATCGACTGACCGACGACCTGCATCCTCGGGCCCGGGAACTGGCCGGAATTGATCGCGTCGCGGATCTCGACGGTGTTGAATCCGCCGCGCGAATCCATGTCGAGAACCGTGGTGAAGCCGGCTTCGAGATCGACCTGCGCGTTCGCGAGCGCGATCAGCGCGCGCTTGGCGGGCGGGTTGGGCGCGTTGAGATTCAGGTGGACATGCCCGTCGATCATGCCCGGGAGCACGGTCGCCGAGCCGAGGTCGGTCACGCTCGCGCCGGCGGGGACCTGCACGCCCGCGCCGGCCTCCGCGATGCGCTCGCCCCTGACGACGATCACCGGGTTGGCGAGCATCCTGCCCGACCGCGCGTCGAACATCCGCGCGGCGCGGATCGCGACGACCTGGTTGGGCGGCGCGAGGAATTTCCGGGCCTCCGGAGACGCGGAAGGGGTTCTCGCCGTTCCCGCTCCCTCACCTTCCTGCGAGCGCACGGCGGCGCTTGCGGCTGCGGCGACGGCGACGAAAACTACGACGAACTTGTTCTGACTACGCATGCGCCCCTCCCTCATGGTCGTGCGCGGCGGCTCGTTTGGCATTCTATCGAGAAACAGCGCACAATGGCCGAGGGATGGGTGCGTCCCGCACCCATGGGAAGGGGGATCACTATGAAATTGCTTCGACGCAGTGGAATTGCTGCGATCGTCGGCGTGACGCTGCTCTCAGGTAGTACGCTCGTCCGCGCCGACGTCATTACCGACTGGACTCAAACCGCGATCGACGTCATGAAGGCGGTGAACGTCGTCGGCAACCCGTTCACGCGGACGCTGGCGATGATGCACGTTTCCATGTCTGATTCGATCAACGCCGTGCAGGACCGCTACACCCGCTTCACGCCCGACATCGCGCCCGATCCGAGCGCCTCGGCGGAGGCGGCCGCGGCGGCGGCCGCGCGCGAGATCTTGATGCGCCAATATCCGGGGCAGAAGGCGCGCATCGAAACGACGTATGCAGCCATGCTGGAGGCCGTGCCCGACGGCCCGGCGCGCTCGGCCGGGATCGCCCTCGGCGAGAAAGTCGCGGGCGCGGTCTTCGCCGACCGCCAGAACGACGCGACCAACGCCCCCGACACCTACCGTCCCCTGACGCGGCCCGGTGTCTGGGTGCCGACGACGCCGCCGGCCTTCTCGCAGTATGCGACGGCCAAGCCGTGGGGGATGAAGGCGGCGAACCAGTTCCGTCCGGCTGCGCCGCCGAAGCTCTCGAGCGCCCTCTACACGCGCGACTACAACGAGACCAAGGAATTCGGCGCTCTGAAGAGCGTGAAGCGCAGCGACGCGCAGTCCGACGCGGTGCGATTCTGGACGCAAGGCAATCTTTTCGTCGCGTGGTATCAGACCGCCGGGCAGATCTCGGCCCGCAAGCAGCTCGCGCTGGCCGACAGCGCGCGCCTGTTCGCGCTGCTCTCGATGGGGATCGCCAACTGCTACATCCTCGATTGGGACGCCAAGTTCACCTACCAGTTCTGGCGGCCGCTCACCGCGATCCGCAACGGCGACCAGGACGGCAACGACGCCACCGAGCGCGACGCCGGCTGGCTGCCGCTCAACGCCACGCCGATGCACCCCGAATACCCGTCACAGGCGGGGATCAACTCGGGCACCGCGAGACGCATTCTGGAATCGGTCTTCGGCGCCGGTCCCGAGGGCTTCACCATCACCGACGCAGGCGACGCGCGCCTGCAGCGCCGCTTCGACAGCCTCGCGCAGATGGCGGAAGAGCACAAGGAAGTGCGCGTCTGGGGCGGCATCCACTTCAGGAACTCCCTGGACGTGGGCGACGCGATGGGGCGCAAGCTCGGCGACTACCTGCTCGCGAACTACATCAAGCCGACGCGGTAGCCGTGTCGAAGTTGCTCGCGTCCTGCGGCGCGCTCGCGCTCGCGGCCGCGTCTATCGCGGCCGCCGCGCCGGTCGACGAAGATCTGCCGGACGCAGGCGGCGAGATCGAGCGCATGGCCGACGAGGTCGCGCTCGAGCTGCAGCGCGTGTGTCCGCCGGTTTCGCCCGCCGACCAGGCGGCCTTCGACCGCTGCCGCCACAGTCTCTTCGGCGATTCGGCGCTGCGGCGCAGCCTCGCGCCGCGGCTCCTGTGGGGCCGGCGCAATCAGGATGCGGCCGCAACGCTCAAGGACACCAATCTCACGCAGTTCGCGCCCGACCTGTTCGCCGGCTTGTATCTGTCGCTCTTCATGTTCTCAGGCGAGCACAGGGTCGAATACGTGCAGCGCGAGCGGCTGTACCTGATCCGGCTGCAGTCCGCATTCCGCAACCGCCTGCCTCCCGGGCAGTTTCCCTATCCGTTCTGGCACGACGAGGCGAAATGGGGCGTGTACCAGGCGACGAACTGCATTCTGCTGTGGGTCGATCCCAAGACGGCGAGGATCGTCATCGGGCAGTTCACCGAGCGCGGCGAGGGCAGCGCGGTCGTCGCCTCGAAACCCTTGAGCCCCAAGTTCGACGGCAACTGGATGTGGATGGACAAGGAGGGCCGCATCCAGCCGCGAGTCACGCTCTTCGACGGCCTGTTCCGGCAGCACAATCCCTACTTGCCCAAGCTCGACTTCACGTACCGGACCCTGGCCCTGCGGATGCGCGACGCGCAATGCGAAAACTGCCACATGCCCAATAACCCCTTTCCCATGCGCCGGCTGGTGATCATGCATACCCCGGCGCACGCCGCGGGCGAAATCGGGCGGCTGATGAAGGCGGTGCGCGAGGACAGGATGCCGCTCGACGAAGCCGGCATAGAGCAGCCGCTCGAGCCGGGGCTCAAGCGCGCGCTGCTCGAGAGCGGCAGCGCCTTCGAGGCGCTGGTGAAGGCCGCAAAGGAGTGGGAAGCCGCGCAGCGCGATTGAAGGCCTTTACTTCCTTCCTCTACTTCCTCGCCTCCAGCGCCGCCCGCACCGCCTCGATGCGCTTGCGGTTGACGCCCAGGTCGCCGCGGCCCACGCGCGATGCCGAGCGCACCTGGATCACGTTCGCGGCCGGGTCGAACCAGAACTCCACGTCGTCCACGTACTTCATCAGCTTGGTGGTGAACTGCGCGTAGAGGTAGCCGGGCTCGCTTTTCACCACCTGGGCGCCCTCCATGCCGTCCACGATGGCTTTGATCTTGGCGAGCGTGGCCGGACCGTCGCCTTTCAGCGCGAGCGGAGCGATGTCCGCGTATTTGCGCTGCGGGTGATCGGGGTAGAGCGCGGCCTGGCTCGTGACGCTGTTCTCGGTCATGGAGGGCGGTTTCAGCTTGCCGTTGCGCACGCCCAGATCGGCGGGCGGCGTCCCCTGCAGGAAGCCCAGCTGGCCGGCCGCGAGGGCCACGACGACCAGGAGCACGATCACGATGACGAACCATTTGACGATGAGCATGAGCGAATCTCCTATTCCCTCACCAGGTGGATGAGCGTGATCTCCGAAGGGATCCCGAATCGCATCGGCGGTCCCCAATACCCCGTGCCGCGGCTAGTGTAGACCCACATGCGGCCGAGGCGATGGAGTCCCGCGATGAACGGCTGCTGCAGGCGCACCAGAAAATTCCACGGCCAGAACTGGCCGCCGTGCGTGTGCCCGGAGAGCTGCAGCTGGTAGCCCGCGGCTTCCGCGAAAGGCGCAGAGCGCGGTTGATGGGCGAGCAGCACCTTCGGCGCGTGGCGAGGCGCGCCTTTCGCCGCCGCGCGGGGATCGCTCTTCTGTGAGGGATCGAAATGGTGCGCGGACCAGTCCGTGACGCCCGCGACCGTCAGCGCCGCGCCGTCGTGATCGAGGACGACGTGCTCGTTCATCAGCACGCGCGCGCCCAGTCGCTCGAGCTCGCGGATCCAGGCGTGGACGCCCGAGTAGTACTCGTGGTTGCCCGTGACGAAATAGGTCCCGTGCCGGGACTCGAGGCGCGCGAGCGGCTCGATATCGTGGGCGAGGTCCGGCACACTGCCGTCGACGACGTCGCCGGTGATCGCGACCATGTCGGCCTGCAAGCGATTGACCCGGTCGACGATCGCGGCAACGAAATTGCGCTTGATCGTCTGCCCCGCGTGGATGTCGCTGATCTGGGCGATGGTGAAACCCTCCAGCTCCTTGGGTAGGCCGGCGAGCGGAACTTTCACGTTCACGACGGGAGCCACGCGGCGCGCCATAAAGAAACCGACGAGCGTGATCGCGGGCGTGAGGGCCATGACGCCGATCGCCGAGATTCGGAACCAGGATTCGTGGGCTTCCGGGGACAGCCCGAGGGCGGACGCAATCAGGCTCACGTCGCGGAGGAGCGTCAGGACCAGCAGATACGAGAAAAAGCCCATCGTCAGCCACGGAAGCATTAGCGCCCACGCGCCGCGGTCGTCCCGAATCCGGAAACCCTTGGGCAAGAGCCAGAAACACACCGCGAGCAAGGCGCCTCCCACGAGCTGCACGACCACGTCGAACGGCAGAAGCAGCCGCGAGCCGATATAGATATGCAGGAGAGCGAGCAGGAGAACAACAGGGCGTGGAAATTTCACCGCAAGAATGTGGGGGCGAAAGCCGGTACGCGCAAGACCTGCGGGGAGCTATGCCTTAAAGCAGCGAAGCTGACAAAAGACGGAATACAATCTATCTCTTAGGGTCTGTAATTCACGTTCGGCCCTGGGTAGCCAGAGAATGCACTAGGGGATTCTGTGTACAAGTCGATACCGGCCTCGCGAGAGGAAGCAGGTGGTCTTTTGGCTATCTTGCGGATTCGGTCTGCGGTCTTGGTCGCGGTTGGCACCGCCTCGGTAGCTATCCCGTTTCACACGTCAGCGACGTCTGGTCTGGAATACATCCTCGCCGCTCCGGCGTGCATCGTCGGGTTCCAGAATGACGACATTGTGCGGGCTTGTGCTGAGAAGTTCCCGGCGATGCGAGAAGGGCTCGACGCGAAAGTGACAGCTTGGAGGACGCGCAACGCGCACGCGCTACAGCAATTCTCTGCGTACTGCGACCGAGGGCTTTCAAAGCTGTACCGCGATCTTCGAATCGATCAGAACGGCATCAGCAGGGTGCGTAGGGCGGCGAATCAACTGATGGAGACAATGCGCTCATCCGTGGAGGAAGTGCAGTGCAGTGATCTGCAACATACACTACAAACCTATTTAATCACGCCGGAAGAGATCGAGAAATCAGCAAGAATTCCTCTTTCATTGACCTTCATGCAAGGCATCGATCCGGAGTTCCTCCGTGAACCTCCAGCTGGAGTAAACGCAAACTACCAGCGTGATCGCAAATTGCACTTCGCAGAATCGTATACGCTGTTCACCACGTTAAAGACAGGCACGACATCATTGGATCGGAATTGCATGTGGCTAAGCCTGGATGGATGTTTGAGCTCTTACAAAGATCTCTTCCGTTCGTCGCCCGAGCCAGATCGAAGGGAGCGCCTCCCGTCAGGCGACGAAAAGGTGACGTTCTTAGGAAAGAAGGTGCTTTTCCAAGGTGAGTTCTCGGAAAATTATCCTGCCGGCCTCGAGGAGCGTGTATTCATCCTGCGGCAAGGTAGGATCGCAGACGCTTGGCAACGCATGCAGTTTTTTGATCGTGGTTCGGACTTCGTCCGTCCTCCGCGCTACTCGTGCGAGCTTTTCGGAGGACGCGTTCCCGCAACATCGATCTGCTTCGCGCGCTCAATAGACGGAAATTGATGATCGACTGTGTCGAGGGGTTTACTGGAGCGTCTTCGTAATGACTGAGGATACAACGCCGAACAGTGCCTTCCACCGGACCGCTCGCAAGCATCGGCCGGTGAAGGCTGACGTTAGGCGTCTTTGATTGCGCGCACACATGTTTAGGCGAATCGTTTTCATCGCTCTTCTCGCGCTGCCCGTGGCGGCCTGGGCTTTCGTCAAGCCCGCGCGGGTTCTCGCTCCGCAGCTCGCCGGCCTCACCTGCCACGGCAAGGTCTGTGTCGACGATTTTTCCCGGCTGGCGGAAGCAAGGGGATTGTACGAAGACGCCGTCCGATACGTTGGCGACAACGTCGGCGGGCTCAAGGTCGAACCTCGCGCCGTTTTTTGCTCGACGAAGGCGTGCTCCGAGTCCTTCGGCTTTACTTCACAGAACGCCTATACCGTCGCGACGGTCGGCGTTGTTATCAGCAATCGGGGGTGGAAGCCGTACTTTGTCAGGCATGAGCTGATTCATCACCTTCAAAACGAGCGCCTCGGCAGTCTCCGCACGTGGCTCCTCAAGCCCGTCTGGTTCAGGGAAGGCATGGCGTACTCATTGAGCCGGGATCCTCGCAGGCCGTTGCCCGGGCCATTGCAAGGGTACCGTTCGGAATTCGAAACGTGGTTCAAGCGAGTGGGCAGCGCGCGGCTCTGGCCGGAGGCCGAGAGTCTGTGAAACAGGTGTCGCCTCGAGACGACACTTGACCGTCGCAGCACGCGCATTTTCGCTGCTTCAACGCTCTTCGGTCCCTCGCCTCCTCCCCGCAACGAAGTAAAATCCGCCGATGTTCGATCGCGCTAAATTCTGGCGCTACTCCCGCTACACGGTCCTGACGGTGGCTCTGCTCGCGGCCGCCTTCACGTTGTACCTCGACATGCGCGTGCGCAGCGAGTTCGAGGGCCGCCGCTTCTCGCTGCCGGCGCGGATTTATGCGCGGCCGCTCGAGTTGCACGCGGGCTTGCGCATCGCGCAGATCGACGTGGTGCGCGAGTTGCAGGAGGCGGGGTACGGCCAGGGGCCGCGCGAGGGCGAGCCCGGCTGGTTTGCGAACGACAACGACTGGCTCGAGGTGGCAATACGGCCGTTCGTGTTCTGGGACGGGCCCCAGCCCGCGAAGCGCGTACGCATCGCCTTCGAAGGTGGTGCGGTCAGGGCGGTGCAGGACGCGGAAGGGCGCGACCTCCCGCTCGCGCGCCTGGAGCCTTTGGCGATCGGCGGCATCTATCCTGCGAACAACGAGGACCGCGTGCTGGTGCGGCTCTCGGAGGTGCCGAAGCCGCTGGTGCAGGCGTTGATCGCGAACGAGGACCGCAATTTCTACTCGCACCACGGCTTCGACTTGCGCGGTATCGCGCGCGCGGCGTTCTCTTTCCTCCGCTTCAAGGGACTCCAGGGCGGCAGCACGCTGACGCAGCAGCTCGTGAAGAACTTCTTCCTCACGCCCGAGCGCACGCTCTCGCGCAAGGTCACCGAGCTCTTCATGGCGGTGCTGCTCGAGATGCACTACGACAAGGACGAGATCCTCGAGACGTATCTCAACGAAATCTACCTCGGCCAGGACCGCGACCGCGCGATCCACGGCGTGGGCCTCGCCTCGCTCTTCTACTTCGGCAAGACGGTCGAGCACCTCACGCTCGCGGAGAGCGCGCTCCTCGTCGGCATGGTGAAGGGGCCGACCTTCTACGACCCGTTCCGCAACCCGGAGCGCGCGCTCGAGCGGAGGAACCTCGTCCTGCGCGAGACCAAGGACCGTGGCTTCGCCACCATGGAGCAATACGCCCAGGCGCGGGCCGCGGACCTCGGCGTCAACCAGAAGGCCGCGATGGGCACTTCGCCTCACCCGGCCTTCCTCGATCTCGTGCATCGACAGTTGCGGCGCGATTACGACGAAGCCGACCTCCGCTCGGAAGGTTTGCGGGTCTTCACCACGCTCGCCCCGCGCGTGCAGGCCGCGGCGGAGCGGGCGCTCGAGCGCAAGATCGCACAGTTCGACAGAGGGAAGATCTTCGGCGAGCCGGGCCTGGAAGGCGCGGTCGTGGTCACCGACACCCAGTCGGGCGAAGTGCAGGCGCTGGTCGGTGGGCGCGACGTGCGCTTCCGCGGCTTCAACCGCGCCCTGGACGCCGGGCGGCCCGTGGGCTCGCTCCTGAAGCCCGCGATCTACCTTACGGCGCTCGCCGAACCCTCGCGCTACACCCTGGTCACGCCGATCGACGACGGGCCTTTCGTGTGGAAGAGCCGCGGGGCGCCCGACTGGGAGCCGACGAACTACGACAAGACCTTCCACGGCGCGGTGCCGCTGCGCACCGCGCTCGCGCAGTCCTACAACGCCGCGACCGCTCGCCTCGGGACCGATATCGGCGTCGAGAAAGTCCTCGCCACGATCAAACGACTCGGCATCGAGCGCGAAATGCAGCCTTTCGCTTCGACGCTGCTCGGCGCGGTGGACCTCTCCCCGCTGGAAGTGGCGCAGATGTACCAGACCATCGCGAGCGGGGGATTCCGCACGCCCTTGCGCGCCATCCGCGAAGTCACGACTCAGGACGGTCGCCCGCTCAAACGCTATGCGCTCGCGGTAGAGCAGGCTTTCCCGCCCGAGCCCATGTACCTCATCACCGCCGCGATGCAGGGCGTGGTGCGAGAAGGCACCGGCCGCAGCCTCTCGAACTGGCTGCCGCCCGAGACCGCCGTCGCGGGCAAGACCGGCACCACAACCGAGCAGCGCGACGCCTGGTTCGCGGGATTCACCGGCGATCGACTCGGCATCGTGTGGATCGGCTACGACGACAACCGTGCGGCGCGACTCTCGGGCGCGGGCGCGGCGCTGCCCGTGTGGGGCGAGATGATGGCTGCGCTCAGCCCCGAGCCGCTGGCGCTTCCCAAGCCGGACGGGATCGAGAACGTGCTCATCGATCCGGAGAGCGGGCTGCGTGGGGATTTCGCCTGCCCGGGCGCCGTGGAGCTGCCGTTCGCGCAAGGCTCGGCGCCCGCGGAGCGCGCTCCCTGCGCGTCGGCCCTGGGCGTCGCGGTCGAAGGAGTGAAGCAGCAGGCGAAGAGCTGGATGCAGCGTCTGTTTGGAAGGTAAAAGCAATTAGCGGAAAATAGAGATCCGATGAGGGCCGTACTCGCATTCCTTGCGATCGCCATTGCCGGCTGCGCGACGGTGAGAGAACCCGAGCCTGGTGGGCCTACGCCGGCGCCCGCTCCCTTGCCCGAGCCCGCGGCCCGCACCGAGAACCTGGCGATCGCGGGACTCCTGGACGGCGCGCGCGCCGATGCCGCGGCCGGGCGCCTCGCGAACGCTGCGGCTTCGCTCGAGCGCGCGCTGCGCATCGAGCCTCGCAATCCGCGCCTGTGGCAGGAGCTCGCGCGCGTGCGCCTGAAGCAGGGCGACTACGCGCAGGCCGAGAGCACCGCCGCGCGCTCCAACTCCTGGGCGGGATCGGACAACGCCCTGCGCGCCGAGAACTGGCGCCTCATCGCGCACGCGCGCGAGGCGCGCGGCGACGCGGAGGGCGCGAAAGGCGCGCTCGAAGCGGCGGAACGGCAGAGGTGAGAGCGGGCCGGTGTCGCCCAAAAAAAAAGGCCGCGGGTCGCGCGGCCAAACGTATACCCTCTCTCTTTTTTCGGATTGCTGGAGGTGTTGCCTTCCCTGAGCTGAAGCAGTCGCCGCGAGACGCTAGCGCGCCGCGAGAGCGATTTTCCTGAGGTCCTCGGGTCGCAGGAGCGATCTTTTCGCGGCCGAGCGCGCCAGGGCGGCGGCCGTGATCTCGACCGGACGTCCCGATTCATCCAGGAATCGGAGCACCGAACCGGCTCGGAGAACTTGCGCCTTGCCCGCTTCCCGCCACTCGGCCGGCACCGCCACGGCCACGGATTGGCCGTCGGCGAGGGCATCGACGCGGAGGCTCTCCCGCCGGGTGTCGTCGGCGTGCGAGCGCGCGGGAAACGCGATCAGGGTTGCGATGAGCAGCGGAATGAAGAGTCGGTGGTCCACGGGCGCTCCTTGATCACAATTTTTTTCCGGGTCGAAGTATAGAAGCGCGCAGGAGCCCCGTCATTCGGTCCATGCCTTAGAGCGTCTCAGGGTAAACCTTAGTCCCGGACCGCGAACGTGCCACAATCGCGGGAATTCCCGAAATCAAGAGGCATCCATCATGGCGCTCAAACGCCCCAAAGGCCCCGCCGGCACGCTTCTGGTGCTCGAGCACAGCTCGAAGATCCTGAAGGACAACCCCTTGCGCGATCCGCACGTGCGCAAGCTCGGCGTGTGGCTGCCGCCGCAATACGACGAAGGCGGAAAGCGCCGCTTCCCGGTGCTCTACGACCTCGTCGGCTTCACCGGCTCGGGCCTCGCTCACGCCAACTGGAGGCCTTTCGGCGACAACGTCCCGGAGCGAGCGGCGCGGCTCATCCGCGAGGGAAAAATGGGCCCGGCGATCATCGTGCTTCCGGACTGCTTCACGGCACTGGGCGGCAACCAGTACGTGAATTCCTCCGCGATCGGCGACTACGCGGACTATCTCACGCGCGAGATCGTTCCGTTCGTCGACCGCGAGTTCAGGACGCTCGCCGCCCGCGAGCACCGCGGCTGCTTCGGAAAATCATCCGGCGGGTACGGCGCGATCCTCCACGGCATGAAGTACGCGAGAACCTGGGGCGCGGTCGCCGATCATTCCGGCGACGCGTATTTCGATTTCGTCTACTGGCACGACTGGCCGAACACGCTGAACGAGCTCGCGAAGCACCGCCTGCCCAAGCGAAAGCCCGGCGCCTACGACGCGCGCCGCGAAGCCGGCCGCAAGGGCCTCGCCGAAGGCAAGGACGACGGGCGCATCCGGCGATTCCTCGCGCACGTGTGGAAGAAGGAAAAGCTCGCCATGAAGGAAACCCTCTGCATCATGAACGTCTGCATGGCGGCCACTTACGATCCGGATCCGAAGGCGCCGCTCGGCTTCCGCGTTCCGTTCAACCTCGAGTCGGGCGAGGCGATCGAGGAGCGCTGGCGCAATTGGCGCCGGCACGACCCGATCAATCTCGTTGCAAGGTACCGCGGCAACCTGAAGTCGCTCTCCGGCATCTACATCGACTGCGGGTGGCGCGACCAGTACCACATCCAGTACGGCTCGCGCATCCTGTCCGAACGCCTCGCCGCGGCCGGAATCCGGCATCGCTACGAGGAATTCGACGACGACCACTCCGACGTCGATTACCGCATGGACCGGAGCCTGCCGTTCCTCTACAAGGCGCTGAAACCCTGAGAGCCGGTGACCAGGCGCATCCGGTTTATTTGACGAGGCCTTCCGCCTTCATCGTTTCCTGCACCTTGGGCCGGGCCGCGATGCGCGCCTGGAAAGCCTTGATGTTTGGCCACTTGGCGAGATCGATCTTGTGCAGGCCGGTCCAGTTGAGGATCGTGAACAGGTAGGCATCGGCGATGCTGAACTTGCCGCCGCTCGCGTACTGCTTTCCCTCGAGCAGCTTCTCCAGCGTGTTCAACCGCCGCTCGACGTAGGCGAGCTGCACTTCCTTCATGTCCGGGGTCATCTTGGGGTTGAACAGCGCGCCGATCTGCTTGTGGACCTCGCTCGCCGTGAAGTTGAGCATTTCCATGAGGCGGTAGCGCTCCATCGTGCCCGCCTTGGGCGCGAGCCCCGAGTCCGCCTTGTGGTCCGCCAAGTACTGGCAGATGACCTGCACCTCGGTGAGAACCTGCCCGTCGTCGAGCTTGAGCGCCGGCACGTAGCCCTTCGGGTTGATCTTCCAGTAGTCCTCTCCGCCCGCGGTCTTCTTGTTAGGAATGTCCACTTTCTCGAGATCGAACTTGTAGCCGGCTTCGCGCAGCACGACGTGGGGCGCCATCGAGCAGGCGCCGGGAGCGTAGTACAGTTTCATTGTCGGTCCTTTCTTTTCGAAACGGATTGGGGGGAGCTTGCTCGGCGTTTGGATGACTTGCCGCCGAACGCGCGCGGCAAAGATCGCTGACCGGCAGTTTACCATCGCTAGGCACGTAAGTACGACCCAATCGGCCTGGGCGCGAGGCGCTTCAGCGATCTGTCAGGCGGCGAGGACTAGATTCGAGCGCGTGCCGCGCAAGAAGACGAAGCATCCGATCGAGCACGTGGTGATCATCGTCAAGGAGAACCACGGTTTCGACAATTACTTCGGCACGTTTCCGGGTGCCAACGGCGCAAAGCTCCCGCGCTCGCCCAACCCTCCGCACCGGGACCCGAACCACAGGCACGACGCGTGGCTGACGCGCAAGACCACGGCCGTGGGCGAGCAGTTCGTCGAGCAGGACATTCCCGCCTACTTCGCTTATGCGCGGCAGTTCACGCTGTGCGACAACTACTTCACCGACGTCGCCGGGCCGTCCACGCCCAACCACATCATGCTCATCACCGCGGATTCCCCGATCATCGTCAATCCGCCGCGATACCGGCTGCCCGTGGGCCAGCCGCTGTTCGACCTGCCGTCGCTGCCGGCCGCGCTGGAGAAATCCGGATTCACCTGGGGCAACTATGGGGGCTACGCCTTCGACTTCATCAAGGCGCTGCAGGGCAAGCGGAAGTTCGCCTCCGCGCAATTCGAGCAGGACGCGGTCGCGGGGAAGCTGCCCGACGTTTCCTGGGTCTACGCGCCGCACGACGCGAGCGAGCATCCGCCGGATGCGAACGACGCGGGCAACCCTCTGGTCGGCGACGTAACGCGCGGCATGCAATGGACGGTCGATCAGATCGACGCCGTCGTGCGGGGCGGACTGTGGCCGAAGACGGCCATCTTCGTCACCTGGGACGATTGGGGCGGGTGGCTCGATCACGTGGACCCGCCGAACGTCGAACAATGGAAGCACGATCCGAAGCATCCCGACCGCGACGGCAACCATCCGCAGTGGAACGGCACGCAATTCCGCTACGGTTCGCGGGTCGGCTGTCTGGTGCTGAGCCCCTATGCGAAGAGCGGGTACCTCTCCAAGGTGCTGCATTCGCACGTGAGCCTGCTGAAGTTCTGCGAGACGCTCTTCGGCTTGCCTGCCCTGAATGCCCGCGACGCGAGGGCGGACGACATGTCGGACTGCTTCGACTTCACGCGCCAGCCAACGGGTCCGCCCGCGCGCGCGTGACAGGCCGCGCCTGCCGCAGTCGAGAGCCGACCGGATCATTTCCTCGCCGCCGCGCCTCGCAGTAGCATTTCTGCGAGAGGAGAAGGACATGAAAAAACGCCGCTATCTACCCACCTGGACGCTCCTTGCAGTTGCTGCGCTCGCTCTGCCGGGCATCGCGCATGCCCGGGACCGCGATCAGTTTCGGCTGGTCGAGGCCACCATCGCCGACATTCACGATGCATTTCGCTCGGGGACTCTCGCCCCCGAGGAGCTGGTGCGCATGTACCTCGCACGCATCGCGGCCTACGATCAGGCCGGTCCACAGCTCAACAGCTTCATGCACGTCAACGAGCACGCCGTCTCCGCCGCGCGCGCTTTGCGCATCGACGATCTCGATGACGACGAGCGCGCCCGGGATGAAGGCGGGGAGGCGGACGGGCGCAGGAAGCCGTTGTTCGGGGTGCCGGTCATCCTCAAGGACAACATCGATACCGCCGATATGCCGACGACGGCCGGATCGGTCGCGCTCGGCGGATCGATCCCGGCGAAGGATGCGTTCATCACCCGGAAACTGCGCCGCGCCGGCGCGATCATCCTCGGGAAGGGGACCCTCACCGAGTTCGCCAACTTCATCAGCTCCACCGGCATGCCGACCGGCTACAGCTCGCAGCTGCGCCTGCAGCTGTTCCAGCGCGGCGGCGACCTGACGCGCGCCGGTTACGGCTTCGACCCGTTCGATCCGCGCACCGATCCGAGGCAGGCGTTCAACGACGGCCGCCCGGCGCTGGCGACCGGCGGCTCCAGCTCCGGCCCGGGCATCGCCGTGTCCGCGAACCTCGCCACCGTGGGGGTCGGCACCGAGACCTCGGGATCGATCTTGAGCCCTGCAACCCAGAACCTCCTCGTCGGCATCAAGCCGACGGTGGGCCTGGTGAGCCGGACGGGGATCGTGCCGATTACCGCCGATCAGGATACGGCCGGACCGATGGCGCGCACCGTGACCGACGCCGCCAAGCTTCTCGGAGTCCTGACCGGGTTCGATCCCGAGGACCCCGCCACCGCCGCGTGCCTCACGCCGGGCAACTGCTTCAGGGATTACACGCGATTCCTGAAGAGGAACGCGCTTCGCGGCGCGCGTATCGCGGTCCCGCATTTCGGCTATTGGACCGACAGCCTCCATCGCGTCGTCCTCAGCGTCGAGCAGCAGCAGGTCATGAACGACGCCATTGCGGTCCTGCGAGCCGAAGGCGCGATCGTGGAGGACTTCCACGAGATACCGACGCAGCAGGAGCTGCTCGACTTCGCCGGCTGCGGCGGCCTGCCGATTCCGGCGAACTGCTCCACGGTTCTGCTCTTTGGGTTCAAGCGCGATCTGAATTCATATCTCGCCAAGCTTCCCGCGGGTGCTCCGGTCCGCACGCTGGGAGACGTGATCGCGTTCAACAATAATTTCACGATCAACGGGCTGCGGGTGGGGCTCAAGTATGGCCAGGGGCTGGCCATCGCCGCCGACTCGCTCGACACCCGCGCCGGCAGCAGCGACAGCGCGCGCTACCTGAGCGACCGCGCGAAGGATCTCGACATCGCGAAAACCCGCGGGCTCGATGTCGTGTACAAGGATTTCGACGCGGTGCTCTTCCCGGCCAATCGCGGCGCCAATCCCCCGGCGCGTGCGGGCTATCCCAGCATCGTCGTGCCCGCCGGGTTCGTGGCGAATCCGGCGGTGGCCCCGCCGCCCTTTCTCCCTCCGACGCCTTTCCCGGACGGATTCGACGCGAAGCCCGCGCCCTACGGGGTGACCTTCTCCGGACCCGCGTTCAGCGAACCGAAATTGATCGGCTTCGCCTACGCCTTCGAGCAGGCTACGCGACACCGCCGGCCGCCGGAGAGCACGCCGCCGCTGCCGGCCGACAGCCTCGAGGAGTAGCGGCCGCACGCGAGCCTGCCTTTCTTTGTCGGGCTCGTCCGTTCAGGCGGCGCGGCGCACCGCGGCGATCTCTTCCATCACGCGCTCGGGCGCGAGCTCCTTCATGCACTTGAAGTGCCCGAGCGGGCATTCGCGCGCGAAGCACGGGCTGCATTCGATCCCGGTCCTGACGATGCGGTGGCTGCGCGCGAGCGGCGGCGTGTGCTCGGGGCTGGAGGAGCCGTACAGCGCCACCACCGGGCGCCCGACGCCGGCGGCGACGTGCATGAGGCCCGAATCGTTGCTCACCACGACTTCGGCGAGCGAAAGCAGGTCGATCGCGCTCGCGAGATCGGTCCTCCCGCACAGGTTGGTCGCGCCTCCTTCGCTCTCGGCGGCGATCTCCTCGCCGACGGCACGGTCCTTCTCGGAGCCGAACAGCCAGACGGCGTAGCCCTGCGCGGCGAGCTTGCGCGCGAGCGCGGCGAAATGCGGGGCCGGCCAGCGCTTGGACGGACCGTACTCCGCGCCCGGGCAGAAGGCGACGACGGGCTTCGCGCGCGAAAGTCCGAGTCGGCGGAGAGCGGCGGCTAGATTCACCTCGCCGACCGCGAGCCCTGTCTGCGGCAAGGGCTGGGCCGCATTCGTCCCGGGTTCTTCCGCCAGCTGCGCGTAGCGCTCGGCCATGAGCGGTGAGCGTTTCGCGTCGAGCTTGTGCACGAGGTTGAGCAGGCCGTAGCGCGCTTCGCCGAGGAACCCGCAGCGAAGGGGAATATTCGCAAAGAAGGGGACGAGCGCGGACTTGAAGGTGTTCGGCAGCACGATCGCCTTGTCGTAGCGGCGCGAGCGCAGGCCGCGGCCCAGGCGCCAGCGCGCGGCGAGCGCCAGCTCGCCGTGATCGAAGGGCGCATCGACGACCTCATCGATCTCCGGCATGCGGCGCAGCACCGGCGCAGTCCACGCGGGCGCGAGCGCGTCGATGACGGCGCCGGGGAGTTTCTTCCGCAGCCGCGCGAAGAGCGGTTGGGCGAGCAGGGCGTCGCCGATCCAGTTCGGCGCGACGATGAGGATCTTCGGCACCGGGCTAGTGGCCCCGGGGCTTGCCGCCCTTGTAGACGTAGCGTGTGCCGCAGTAAGGGCAGAGCACCTGGCCCGCTTTAGCGACGTCGAGGAACACCCGGGGGTGCAGGGACCACGCGGGCGTCCTGGGCGTGGGGCAATGCAGCGGAAGATCCGTCTCGGTCACCTCGATGACGCGGCTCGCCTGCTCGTTCGCGCCCATCAGGCTTTCTCTCTGGACACCTTGGACGAAGCCTTCTCGCGGACCGGAGAGAGCCAGTCTTTGTGCTTGGCGACCTTCCCGGCGACCACGTCGAAGAAGAGTTTCTGGATCTGGGTCGTGACGGGTCCGCGCGCGCCCTCGCCTATCGTGCGCCCGTCGAGCTCGCGGATGGGGGTGACCTCGGCCGCCGTGCCGGTGAAGAAGGCTTCGTCGGCGATGTAGATGTCGTCGCGCGTGAGCCGCCGGGAAATGACTTCATAGCCGAGCTCGTTCGCGAGGGTGATGACCGAGGCGCGCGTGATCCCGCTCAAGGCGGAAGTCAGCTCAGGCTCGTGGATCTTTCCCCCTTTGACGATGAAGAGATTCTCACCCGACCCCTCCGCGACGAAACCGTCCACGTCGAGGAGCAGTCCCTCGTCGTAGCCGTGCTGGGTCGCCTCGAGGTTCGCGAGGATGGAATTCGGATAGGTCCCCGCCATTTTGGCGCGCGCCATGGTCACGTTGATGTGGTGGCGGGCATACGACGAGGTCTTGACGCGTATCCCTTTCTCGAGCGCTTCGGCTCCGAGATAGGCGCCCCAGGGCCACGCGGCGATTGCGACGTGCACGGTCGCGCCGATCGGCGACACCCCCATTTTCTCCGACCCGTAGAACGCGATCGGCCGGATGTAGCAGGATTCGTGTTGGTTGGCGCGTACCACTTCCTTCTGCGCTTCGATGAGCGTCTCCCGGCCGTAGGGGATTTTCATCATGTAGATGTGCGCCGAGTTGAACAGGCGCTCGGTGTGGTCGGCGAGGCGGAAGATCGCCGTCCCGTCGACCGTCTTGTAGGCGCGCACGCCCTCGAATACCGCGAGGCCGTAGTGCAGCGAATGGGTGAGCACGTGGGTGGTCGCGGAACGCCAGGGCACGAGCTTGCCGTCGTACCAGATGAATCCGTCGCGATCGGCCATCGACATGGGGATCTCCGGGAAGTTTCCGAAAGGAGCTTATTCTAGCGGAAGCGCGTGAAAATCGAGGAGCTTCAGCGAGTTGTCAGCGCATTTTCCGCCCGGGGACAAGGGCTTGCAGGTAAAATGTCGCTCGTTGCGGGTGCTTGTCGTCGCCAGGCGATGCTCTCGCGTTCATCCTTGGGTTGCCGATCGCGGCCTTTCTGCGGGCCGAACTCCCACGCCGAAAAAGCGCACTGACTTGGACCAGCCCCTTCAGAAACTACAGCAACTCGAGCATGCGATCGAGGAAACGCTGGCCGAAGCGATTCCGCCGAAGAGCCGGTGGCGCATCGCCGCGCGGATCGTCGGCTGGACGCTGCTCGTCGCCTACTTCCTGTTCGCCGCGATGCTCCTCGCTCTTCGCCATTGGATCCTCCCGAAGGTCGCGGAATACAGGAGCGACGTCGAGCAATACGCGTCGAAAGTCCTGGGCCAGCGCATCACGATCGGAGCCATGGACGCGGACTGGCAGGGCCTGCGCCCCGAGCTCCTCCTCGACAACGTGACCGTCTTCGATCACGACGGGCGCGCGGCGCTCAGCTTGCCCGCCGTCGAGGCGACGCTCGCCTGGACCTCCGCCCTGATCGGCTCGCCGCGATTCTATTCGCTCGTCTTCGACCGGCCCAGGCTCGAGATCCGGCGCGACGAGGCCGGCAAATTCTATGTCGCGGGCATCGAACTGCATGCCGCACAAGTCGGGGATGCCGGAATCGCGCAATGGGTTTTTTCGCAGCGCGAGATTGTCATCCGCGACGCGAGCGTCAGCTGGGACGACAAGCAGCGCGGCGCGCCCTTGCTCGAATTGCCGGGGTTCAATTTCGTCCTGCGAAACGGCTTCCTGGGGCACCGCTTCGCTTTCAAGGCGAAGCCGTCCGCCGAGCTCGCCTCCGCGCTCGATGTGCGCGGCGATCTGGACAGACTGGACGCCGGCGATCCCGGCGAGTGTGTCGGGCAGATCTACGCCGAGCTTGATTACACGGATCTCGTCGCGTGGCGGCGCTGGGTCGACTATCCGTTCGACATACGTTCAGGCCAGGGCGGGGTGCGCCTGTGGCTGAATCTCCGCGGCAAGACTTCCAGTGAGCTCACGGCCGACGTAGCGCTTTCCAACGTTACGGGCCGCGTGGCGAGGAACACTCCGCTCCTCGAGCTCGAATACCTGCGCGGACGGGTAGGTGCGAGCCAGCGCGAAGGGAAGGAGTTCGAAGTCTTCGGCCGCAAGCTCGCGCTCGGAACCGCGACCGGGATCGTCGTCCCGCCCGCCGATTTTCGGGTGCATTGGGCGCCCTCCGGGGGCGACCTCGACGCCGATGCGATCGAGCTCGCGCCGCTCGCACGACTCGCCGAATACCTGCCGTTTCCGCATGCCACCCGCGCGCGCCTTGCCGCAACCGATCCGCGCGGCAGCGTGCGCGACTTGAAGGCCGCCTGGACGGGGGACGCGGAGGATCCGCAGCACTATAGCGTGCGGGGAGGCTTCGCGCGGCTCGCCGCGCGCGCCCACGACAGGATTCCCGGATTCGCGGGGCTCACCGGGCGGTTCGAGGCGAGCGAGAAGGGCGGCAGCGTCGTGCTCGGCTCGGAGCGGGTTGCGATCGAGCTGCCCGGAGTGGTCGCCGAGAGCCCCTTGCAGTTCGATACCCTCGCAGCACACGTCGGCTGGAAATTCGCTCCGGATCGATTCGACCTCGCCTTCGACACCCTCTCGTTCGCCAACAGCGATATCGCTGGAACGCTGTTCGGCGGGTTCGCGCGCGGACAGGGCGGCGCGGGCGTCATCGACCTCACCGGGAATTTCTTCCGCGCCGACGGCCGGGCCGTCTACCGCTACGTTCCCCTGCTGCCCGCGCGAGTCGTCGAGTATCTCAAGGCCTCGATCCAAGGGGGCCACTCGAGCGACGTCAGATTGAGGCTGAAGGGGGAGCTCGCGAAGTTTCCGTTCGACGAGCCCGGTTCCGGCATTTTCCAGATCGTCGCGAAGGTGACCGACGCCGACTTCCGCTACGCCGAGGGCTGGCCTCGGGCGAGCGGCCTCTCGGGCGATCTGATCTTCGAAGGCAAGAGCATGCGCATCGTCGCTTCGAAAGGAGCGGTCCTCGGCGTCCGGGCAAGCAGCGTGCGCGCGAACATTCCCGATTTGTTTCACGGGGACGTGCGCGTCGGAGTCGAGGTCCGCGCCGAGGACAAGACCAGCGATTTCCTCCGCTTCATCGCCGAAAGTCCGGTGACGAAGGCCTTGGACGGCATGACGGAGAGCATGAGCGCGGCGGGCGCGGGACGCCTCACGCTGCAGCTCGACATCCCGATCCGGAATCCTGAAGCGTTCAAACTGGTCGGCGAATACCAGCTCGTCGACAACGAAATCAAGACGGACTCCGACGCCCCGCCTTTCTCGAACCTGAACGGGCGCCTCGAATTCACCGAGTCCGGGATCAGCGCTCGCGCGCTCAGCGCCAAGTTCCTCGGCGGCCCCGCGACGATTGCCGTTGCGACGCGTGCCGACGGGACGATCGCAGTCAGCGCTCACGGAACGGCGAGCCCGGCGCAGATCCCGCGGTTCTGGGGGAGCGAGGCGCTGCTGCGCCGGCTCTCGGGCGCCGCGGCCTGGCAGGGAACGCTGACCGGAGCGCGCGGGCGGCCTCTGACCCTGATCGTGCAGTCGCAGCTCACCGGCGTTGCCGCCGACCTGCCGCCGCCGCTCGCAAAAACGGCGGTCGAGCCCATGCCGCTCAAGGTCGAGCGCGTCATCAGCCCGGGGCCGCCGCGGACGGACACGATCAAGGTGTCGCTAGCTCGCACCGTCGAGGCCGCCATCGAGCGCAAGCGCGAGGGGTCGGCGTACGTCGTGAGCCGCGGCGTGGTCAGCCTGAACCAGCCCGCGGCGCTGCCCGACCGCGAAGGATTTTCGGTGACCGGAAGCCTTCCCTACGTGGACGTGGAGCGATGGCGCGAGGTGCTCGGCGGCGGTGACGGAACCGGCTCGCCCTTGTCGTCGGCCCTCGACCTCAAGATCGCAGCCCTCGATGTCGGCGGGCGGCGCTTGAACGACGTAGCGCTGCGCGCAGGAACGAGTGGCAGCGTGTGGATCGCGAATGTCTCGGCAAAGGAGCTCGCCGGCGATATCGCCTGGCGTCCCGAAGGCCGCGGGCGCATCGTAGCGCGGCTGAAGCACTTCAGCTTGCCCGAAGCGACCCCGGGCAAGCAGGAAGAAATCCCGGCGCGCGATCTGCCCGCGCTCGATATCATTGCCGACAGCCTGATCGTGAACGACAAAAACCTCGGCAAACTGGAGCTCGTCGCGGTCAACCAGGCGCTCGACTGGAACATAGAGAAACTCCTGCTGACCGGGCCGGAGAGCACGCTCACGGTGACCGAAGGTGTGTGGCAGGGCCGGGCCCAGCGGCCGAGCGTCAATTTGAAGAAGATCAGTCTCGAGGTCAGCGATGTGGGCAAATTTCTCGAACGCCTCGGTTATCCCAGGACCGTGCAGCGGGGAACGGCGGAGCTGACGGGAAACGTGAGCTGGGCGGGAAACCCACAGTCCATCGACTATCCGACCCTGACGGGGCATCTCGACTTCAAGGCATATAGAGGGCAGTTTCTGAAAGCGGAACCGGGCGCGGCGCGGCTCATCGGGATTCTCAGCATGCAGTCCTGGATCACGCTGGATTTCCGCGAATTGTTCGGGCGGGGCTTTGCCTTCAACAGCATCTCGGGCAGCGCGACCGTCACCAATGGAGTACTGCGCACGACAGATTTCCAGATGCAGGGGCCTTCGGCCGAAGCCAGCATGGGCGGCGAAGTCGACTTGAACAGGGAAACGCAGGATCTACACGTGCGCGTGAAGCCTTCGGTCGGTAACAGCATTTCCTCGGTCCTGGCGGTCGTCGTGAATCCGATTTGGGGGCTGGGCGCGTTCATCCTCGACAAGATCCTGAAGAATCCGTTCGGCCAGGCCCTGACATTCGAATACCGCGTTACCGGAACCTGGGAGAAGCCTGTTGCCGAGCGCCTCAAGGCGGAGGTGCGCGGTGCCGATCCGACGCAGCAGCCATCGCTTCCATGAGCGCGCCCGCTGCATTCAAGGCCGCCGTGGTGCAGATGGTGTCGACAGCGAGAGTCGAGGAGAATCTTGCCGCCGCCGCGAAGCTCGTTGCGCGGGCCGCAGGCCGGGGAGCGAAGCTCGTTGTGCTCCCCGAGTATTTCTGCATTCTCGGCATGCGCGACACGGACAAGGTGGCCGCGAAGGAGAGGGACGGCGCCGGGCCGATCCAGGAGTTCCTCGCGGAGACGGCGCGGCGGCAAGGCGTGTGGCTCGTGGGAGGCTCGGTGCCGCTCGCGTGCGACGATCCGGGCAAGGTGAGAAACAGCTGCCTCGTCTACGACGCGGATGGACGGCGCGTCGCGCGCTACGACAAGATCCATCTGTTCGGGCTGGAGCTCGGAGCGGAGCGCTTCGACGAGGCGAGAACGATAGAAGCGGGCACCCAACCCTGTGCAATCGAATCGCCCTTCGGGCGCATCGCGCTTTCGGTGTGCTACGACGTGCGCTTTCCCGAGCTCTATCGCGCGCTCGCGCCGATGGACATCATCCTCGTTCCCTCGGCCTTCACCGCGACCACGGGGCGCGCGCATTGGGAGACGCTGCTGCGCGCCCGCGCGATCGAGAACCTCGCGTGGGTGCTCGCCCCGGCCCAAGGAGGCAAGCACCCGAACGGCCGGCGGACGCACGGGCACAGCATGGTGGTCGATCCCTGGGGCAAGGTCATCGCCGAGCGCGCCGCCGGGGCCGGCGTGGTCGTGGCCGGTATCGACCCGACGCTTCAGGCGAAGATACGCCACAGCCTCCCTGCGCTCTCCCATCGAGTGTTGTAAGGCGCGCAGAGCTAGAATACCGGCTCGTCCACCCTCATATCCCTTTCATGAACGCACCCGAGCAGCTTTTTTCCACCGCGCAGTCCTTCCTGCTCGCCCCCCACGACCTCGAGACCGGCAAGCTGGCGGGCGTTTTCGGTTCGCTGCTTTCGCACCGGCTCGACTACGCCGACCTCTATTTCCAGTACTCGCGCAGCGAGGGCTGGAGCCTCGAGGAAGGGATCGTGAAGTCCGGGAGCTTCAGCATCGACCAGGGCGTGGGTGTGCGTGCGATCGCGGGGGAGAAGACAGCGTTCGCTTACTCCGACGAGATCAGCCTGCCGGCTCTGGAGGACGCGGCCAGGGCGACGCGCGCCATTGCGCGCTCGGGCGGCCGGACGCATCCCGCGAAGGTTCGAAAAGGCGGCGGCCGCGAGCTCTACCAGCCGATCGACCCGCTCGCCTCGCTCGGGGACGCACAGAAAGTGAAGCTGCTGGAGCGCCTGGAGCAGCTTTGCCGCGCGCGCGATCCGCGCGTCATCCAGGTCATGGCGAGCCTCGCCGCCGAATACGAAGTCGTGTTCGTCGCCCGGTCCGACGGAGTGCAGGCGGCGGACGTTCGCCCGCTCGTGCGCCTCTCGGTGCAGGTGATCGTCGAGCAAAACGGCAGGCGCGAGCAGGGCACAGGCGGTGGCGGCGGGCGCAGCGACTACGGCCACTTCACCGAGGAGCGCCTGCAGGAGTACGCGAAACACGCGGTCGACCAGGCGCTCGTCAACCTCGAATCGCTTCCCGCGCCCGCGGGAACCATGACCGTGGTGCTCGGGCCCGGCTGGCCGGGGATTCTCCTGCACGAGGCGATCGGCCACGGGCTGGAAGGCGATTTCAACCGCAAAGGCTCCTCGGCCTTCGCCGGGAAGATCGGAAAGAAGGTCGCCGCGCCCGGAGTCACGGTCGTGGACGACGGCACCATTCCCGGCCGGCGCGGCTCGCTTTCGATCGACGACGAAGGCAATCCCACTCAGCGCAACGTCCTGATCGAGGACGGCGTGCTGCGCGGCTACATGCAGGACAGCCTGAATGCGCGCCTGATGGGTGTGCCGGTCACCGGCAACGGCCGGCGCGAGTCGTTCGCGCACGTGGTGATGCCGCGCATGACCAATACCTACATGCTGAACGGCGACAAGCACCCGAAGGAGATCATCGCCTCGGTGAAGAAGGGCCTTTACGCGGTCAACTTCGGCGGCGGGCAGGTGGACATCACCAACGGGAAGTTCGTGTTCTCCGCTTCCGAGGCGTACTTGATCGAGGGCGGGAAAGTCAGCCACCCGGTGAAAGGGGCGACGCTGATCGGCAACGGGCCCGACGCGCTCACCCGCGTCTCGATGATCGGCAACGACCTCGCGCTCGATACCGGCGTCGGCACCTGCGGGAAGGAAGGGCAGAGCGTTCCGGTCGGCGTGGGACAGCCGACGCTGAGGATCGACGGACTCACCGTAGGTGGAACCGCGTGACAGCCGCCTTTCCATCCGCGTTCCACCGAATCTGAGTCGCGCTTCAACTGGCGGGACAGCATGAAGGTAAATGGAGCACGCATATGCCGGATTCGGACGCTGAAAAGACGTGGGACGCGGAGATCATGCGCAGACTTTCCGAGATCGACTCGGGCACCGCGAAGCTCGTCGACCGTAAAGAGTTCCGCCGTCGAATGCGAGCGCGCATGAACCGCTCCTGATGCGCGCGCTGCGCATCCACGAAGCGGCGACGGACGGGCGACACCGACTAGCCGAGACGAAGGTGCGCAAAATGAGGTAATGGTCCCCGCCGGCCTTCACTTGGAAATTCGTCGCGATCGCAGCGAATTGTTCTGCGCTCACTCAACTGACTGCCTTCGGCCCAATAGCTGCCGTTCGGTCGATCATCAAAGGCAATACTAGACTCGCTCCGATTCGCCCCGCTGAGGGGTGCCGAAGGAGGAGCCAAGTAAACATAAGACCGATGTGCGCCGTTCATAGACGGTCAACAACGCGGCGGCCGCGTTTCGATCGCAGGCGTCATCCCGACAATCTGCTGAGAAAATTATTTTCGAACATTCATACAACTTATAGGCCGCGAGTCGTCCTTTACAGAAGGGATTGACGCGCACCGCTTGCCGGGACTAAATTTACTCGCGCGCGTGGGGGGGCCGTACGCGTAAGGAGGAACCATGAACAAGCAGGAACTCGTAAGGCTATTTGCAGTTGCAACCGTCGCGTTGCCGGGTCTGTCACTCAGCGCTTCTATCGCGCTGGCACAACCGGCTTCCGATGGATTTCCCGGGTCGGTGCCCAAGGCAATCTGTGGTCCCGGGGATCACACCGAAAGCGGGTTGCAAGGTCAGACCACGACTCAGGAGCGTTTCAGCGGCGATTCCGAACGCGCCTACAACTGCAATCTGGAACTCGTGGGCAAGGAGCCTCAAGGTGAGTTCGAAGGAGCATTTTCGCAGGATGGACCAGCGTACGCCGGTGACTGCGCCTACTATGGAACGGACCGTGTTACTTCTCTGCAGCGCCACCTCGGCGTCACGGTGATCGATGCCTCCGACCCACAGCATCCGCGGGTGAGCGCGTACCTGAACGACACTGCCGCGGCGCGCGCCCCGCACGAGACTGTGTATACCAATGAACGACGCCACCTTCTCGTGGTCGCCCAAAACAATGGGCCAGACTTTGCCGTTTACGACACTTCGGACTGCCGCCGGCCGGTCCTGCTGGCCGACATCCAGTTGCCTGGCAGCCAGGGGCACATGGGCGCTTTCGCCCCGGACGGCCTGACGTACTGGCTCACTCAGGGCGGGAGCGATTTCGCCGGCGCCCTGTACAGCGTGGACCTCACCGATCCGTCCCATCCGGTGATGCTGCCTCCCTGGCATTTCTCGGGTGTTGGCGGGCCACACGAGGTACGGCTCAATCCGGCGGGTTTTCTGCCGGGCGTGGCCGAAGGGACCCGGGTCTATGCGGGGCAACCCGGCAGCGCCGGCGACGGTCCAGACGGGCTGGTGATCGAGGACGTCAGCGACTATCAGTTCCGTCTCCCCAATCCGCAGATCCGGATCATCAGCACGCTCTTCTGGCCGGACCAGGGGACAGCCGAGCCCATGGTCCCCGTGAAGATCAAGGGGCAGCCGTACATCGTCAGCGCGGACGAGGCCGGCGGAGCGGCAGGCCCCGGGGGTCTTGCGGGGGCGTGTGCCCGGGGGCAGTCCCTGTTTGGTTATCCGAACATCATCGACGTCAGCGACGAGACGAACCCGAAGATCATCGCCAAGCTCAGGCTGGAAGTGAGCGACCCCGCCAAATGTTTGCAGGTGGCCAATAATACGCCGCCGGATCCCCCCGGGACTGCGCCCGGGACCAACTTGCCGGCCGCGTCGGGGACGACCAACTACAGCGAAGAAAGATGCGTTGCTGACAATCCCAACAATGCGAAGATGCTCGCTTGCAGTTTTTCGAATGCAGGCTTGCGCGTTTTCGACATTCGCGATCTTTCCCATCCCAAGGAGATCGCGTATTGGAAGCCAGGGGCTGTGCGGACGAAGGTCCTTCCCGCATCAGGTAGCTGGGCAGCGGGCGTCGATCGAACCGTTGAAAAGATTTCTGGTTGGGCGCGCTGGGTCGTTGCCGGCAAGGGCAAAGGCCCCGAGCCGCAGCTCTGGACCGTCAGTGATGGCAACGGCTTTCAGATCCTGCGGTTCACGGAGAATTTCAAAGCGCAACACAAGGATCTATTCCAGGACGCGGACGAGTAAATAAATCGGCAGATAGCAAGCCGCGCAAGCAATCTGAGATCAAGGCAACGGGACCCGCTTCGGCGGCGTCTCGGTTGGGATGCTCGCGTGTTGCGCCCAGGATGCACTAGCGCAAGTCGGCATCAGAAGAGCGCGCAGCTGCGGCCGTTGGATAGAAGCTCGAGTAAAGGTAGGTATCGCGTCTGCGGCTAGCGAGGCTTGGCTAACTGATTATCTGTCCGGCTTAGCTGCGGTGTCGAATTTGCTGGCGGGCATGGCCGCCGACACTCACGCTCGGCTGCCTCACGCGCTTCCTGCTCGGCAAGCTGGCGGGCACGGGCTTCCGCGTCCGCCCTCTCCTGACGCTCGCGCTCTTCCTGGGTCTTGCGCGCGGCCTCGGCCTCCAGCCGGCGGCGCTCAGCGGCGAGCCGCTCCTCCTCGGCAGCCCGCTGCTTCCGGGCGGCCTCTTCCCGGGCAAGCTGCTCGGCGCGCTCACGCTCGAGGCGCTCGCGCGCGGCGCGCTCCTCGGCTTCCCTCCGGGTCCTGGCCTGCCGCTCTTCTTCTTCGAGCTCGGCGCGCCGCTGGGCCTCAGTGAGCTCAATGCACATCAGGTTGCCGCCGTCCATATGGATGATTCTGGTGCAGACCTGCCTGCTCACCTTGCGCGCCGGATCCATCAGCGGTGGCACATAGGCTCCATCCTGCGATCTGCTACTGCAGGGGGCCGCGAGCACGAGTACGAGGACGACGGTCATGGTCTTGTTCATGGCTCCCCCTTCAGGTTCCGTAGGCACGCGGCGCCAGAACTGCGTGAATTGACTTCGAAGCGAAGGATACGCGCAGCGCGCCTGGCGCGCTGCGACAAAATCCCGCATCAGCGAGCTATGAATCGCGCCGCTTGGGGCGACCGCCCACGCTCACCCCTTCCCCCAACCCCTCGCGCGCTCAAGCGCCCGTTTCCACTCTTCCATCCTTCTCTCCGCCTCCTCGCGCTTCATCTTCGGCTCGAAGCGCTTCGCCACTTTCCATTGTCTGGCGATTTCTTCGCGGCTCGTCCAAACGCCTGTGGCCAAGCCCGCGAGATATGCCGCGCCCAGCGCCGTGGTCTCGAGCACCCGCGGACGCACCACGGGGATGCCGAGCAGGTCCGCTTGGAACTGCATCAGCAAATTATCCGCCGCTGCACCGCCGTCGACGCGCAGCTCTTTCGATTTCTCGCCGGAGTCCTGCTCCATGGCGTGCAGCAGGTCCGCCGACTGGAACGCGATCGATTCCAGAGCGGCGCGCGCGATGTGTCCGGCGTTCGATCCGCGGGTGAGGCCGACGATAGTCCCGCGCGCGTACGGGTCCCAGTGCGGAGCGCCCAGGCCGGTAAAGGCCGGCACGAGATACACGCCGCCGGAATCGGGAACGCTGGCGGCGAGCTTCTCGACGTCGACCGATTTGCGGATGAGGCGCAGGCCGTCGCGCAACCACTGCACTACCGCGCCGCCGGTGAAGACGCTCCCTTCCAGCGCGAACTGCTTCGCACCCGCCTGCGCCGCGCAAGTGGTGATCAGGCCGCTCTTGGAAGGGATCGCCTGGCCGCCGGTGTTCAAAAGCAGGAAGCACCCGGTGCCGTAGGTGTTCTTCGCCATGCCCGCCTGGTGGCAGGCCTGGCCGAAGAGCGCGGCCTGCTGGTCGCCGGCGATTCCGGCGATGGGGATTTCGGCGCCGAGAACGTTCTTCGCGGTCGCGCCGTAAATGTGGGAGGAGGGAAGCACCTCGGGAAGCATCCCGCGCGGCACGCGGAAGATTCCAAGCAGCTCCTCGTCCCATTCGCCGCGGTGGATGTCGTAGAGCATGGTGCGCGAGGCGTTGCTCGGATCTGTGACGTGGAGCTCGCCGCCCGAGAGCTGCCACGCGAGCCACGTGTCGACGGTGCCGAAGGCGAGCTCGCTGCGCTCGGCGCGCGCGCGCAGGCCGGGGACGTTGTCGAGCAGCCACTCGATCTTGGTCGCGGAGAAATACGGATCGATGACGAGCCCGGTCTTCGCCTGAACGGTCTTGTCCCGGCCTTCGCGCTTCAGCGCATCGCAGCGCGCCGCGGTGCGCCGGTCCTGCCAGACGATCGCGCGGTGGACCGGTTTCCCCGTGCGCCGGTCCCACACGACCGTGGTCTCGCGCTGATTGGTGATCCCGATCGCGGCGACGCGTTTGGGGGCCAGCTTCGCCTTTTTCATCGCCGCGCGCGCGCACGCGAGCTGGGTGCGGAGAATTTCTCCGGCATCGTGCTCGACCCAGCCGGGCTGCGGGAAATGCTGGCGGAACTCCTTCTGCGCCGAAGCGCGCGCGGCCCCGCGCTCGTCGAACACGATGGCGCGGGAACTGGTCGTTCCCTGGTCGAGCGCGAGCACGTAGCGCATGGAAAATTCTAACAGGGGCGCGGACCGCTCCTATAATCCCTTTCGGTGCCCTCGCGCTCATCCCTCGTTTCTGCGGTTTCGTCCCGCCCTGCTGCAGTCCGTCGCAAGGCGCTCGCCGCGCGCGTTCCACCCCCCTACAGTGCCGCCCATCGACACCTGGGAGGCACCCATGAGCGCGAAACACCTGGTACTGATCGTCGTTCTAGCCGCCGGCGCCATCACCGCGGTCTATGCGATGCGGCGTCCCGCCCCCGAGGAGGCCCTGCCGGCCGCCGAAGGCGAAATCGCGCGCATCGTGATCGTCGCCAAACGCGAGCATGTCGCTGACCAACGGCATTAAGGAGTCCCGCTCCGGCATGGCGGCGTTGTACCGCCGCTACGCCGAGTGGCTGGTGTCGATCACGTGGAAGCGCTTCATCCTCCTCTCGCTCCTGCTGCTCATCGTGACAGGCATACTGTCCAACCTTCCGCCCTTCAACTGGGACCTCGCAACGAGAACGACGCACGTGCCCGCGAGCCGCAGCGTCGACATCACGGTCGACGACAACGGCGTACGGATCAAGCCCAAGCGCAAGGGCTCGCAAGCCCCCGAGATCACGATCGACGAGCACGGCGTGCGCATCAAGCGCGACGGTGATCCGGCCTCGGGCAAACCGCCGCAGGAAATCATCGTCGACGAGCATGGCGTGCGCCGCGGCGCGGACGCCACTCCGACCCAGCCGAAGCCGCCGGCTCCTCCGAAGGCGAAGGACGAGGCGGCAGGCGTGACCGAGGAGATCACGCAGGAGCTGGCGCAGGACATCCGCCGCGAGGTGATCGACGCCATCGGCGAAACGGGCGACGAGGAGCGCGTGGTCCACGTGCGCCTGGGCAACTACATGCCGCAATTCGCTTTCCTCTTCATCCTGCTCTCGGCCGCGATCAAGATCGCCTACGCAGGCCGCGTGAAGGCCGAGGCAAAGGCGGCCCAAGCGCAGGAAGTCGCCGAGGCGGAGAGCCTCCAGCGCCAGGTGGTCGAAGCGAGAATGGCCGCGATGCAAGCGCAGGTCGAGCCGCACTTCCTCTTCAACACGCTCGCGAGCATCGACCATCTGATCGAGGTCGACCCGCCGCGCGCGAGCCGCATGCAGAGGAACCTGATCGCGCTCTTGCGCGCCTCGATGCCGGCGATGCGCGAGAAGGCGACCAACCTCGGCCGCGAGCTCGAGGTGGTGCGGCCCTACCTGGAAATTCTCAAGGTGCGCATGGAGGAGCGCCTGCAGGCGCAGGTCGATGTGTCCGAAGGCCTGTACTCGGCCGACTTCCCGCCGATGATGCTGCAGTCGCTCGTCGAGAACGCGATCAAGCACGGCCTCGAGCCGAAGGCCGACGGCGGCTCGCTCGTCGTGAGCGCCGAGGTTGCGCACGGCAAGCTGCAGGTGAGCGTCGCCGATACCGGCGTCGGCTTCGCACGCGCGGCGACCGCGGGAACGGGCACCGGCCTCAGCAGCATCCGCGAGCGGTTGAAGCTCATCTACGGCGACGCGGCGGAGCTGCGCATCACGGCGAATGCGCCGACTGGCACGCGGGTGACCATCGTCGTACCCTATAAGGCGACATGACCCGTGCGCTGATCGCCGACGACGAACCCTTGATGCGCGAGCAGCTGCGCGCACGTCTCTCCGAACTCTGGCCCGAGCTCGAGATCGTGGCGGAAGCGAAGAACGGGGTCGAAGCAGTCGAGCAGGTCGCCGCGCTCCGTCCCGAAGTGGTCTTCCTGGACATCCGCATGCCGGCGAAGACCGGCATCGAAGCCGCGCGCGAGATCGCTGCGCTCGACGGCCGCCTGCCGGAGATCGTGTTCGTCACCGCCTACGACCAGTACGCTATCGACGCCTTCCAGCAGGGCGTGATCGACTACGTGCTGAAGCCGGCCGAGCGCGAGCGCCTCGGCGTCACGGTCGAGCGCTTGCGCAAGCGCCTCGCCGCGCCGTGCTGTTCTTCGTCTCCGACGAGAAGTACACGCGCGTGCAGACCGCGCAGCAGGAAGCGCTGATCAGGAAGCCCATCAAGGAGCTCCTCGCCGAGCTCGACCCGGCGCAGTTCTGGCAGATCCACCGCTCGACGCTGATCAACATGCGCGCCATCGCCGGCATCGTCCGCGACGAGCGCGGGCGCCAGCTCGTGGCGGTCAAGGGAAGGCCCGAGAAGCTGGAAGTCAGCCGCAGCTACGCCCACCTGTTCAAAGGCATGTGACCCGCACTTGACTGCCATCAATGCGCGCCGGGGGGGCGCTGCAGAACAATCCGTCTTTCGAATCGGCGTAGAAAAACAAGCATGAAAATCCACGAATACCAGGCCAAGGAGATCCTGCGCAGGTACGAGGTCGCCACGCCGCGCGGCATTCCCTGCTTTTCGGTCGACGAGGCGGTAAAGGCAGCGTGCGAGCTGGGCGGCAAGGTCTGGGTGGTCAAAGCGCAGATCCACGCTGGCGGCCGCGGCAAGGGCGGCGGAGTGAAAGTGGCGAAATCTGCGGAAGAAGTGCGCGAGTGGGCCGGGAAGATCCTCGGCATGATGCTGAAGACGCACCAGACCGGACCCGAAGGGCAGAAAGTGCGGCGGCTCCTCATCGAGGAGGGCGCCGACATTAAGAAGGAACTCTACGTCGGCATGGTGGTGGACCGCGGCACGCAGCGCGTGGCGCTCATGGCCTCCAGCGAAGGCGGAATGGACATCGAGGAAGTCGCCGCGCATGCGCCCGAGAAGATCCACAAAGTGTTCATCGATCCCGGCACGGGCCTGAAAGACGCCGAAGCGGACGGCATCGCGGCGAAAATCGGCATTTCCGCAGCGAGCGTGCCGCAGGCACGAACCATACTGAAAGGGCTGTACAAGGCCTTCGACGAGACTGATTCCAGCCTCGCCGAGATCAATCCGCTCATCCTCGCCGGCGACGGCAAAGTCGTCGCACTCGACGCCAAGATCAATTTCGACGACAACGCGGCCTTCCGTCACCCGGAGTGGCAGCAGCTGCGTGACCTGGACGAGGAGGATCCCGCCGAAGTCGAAGCGTCCAAGTACGACCTCAACTATATACAACTGGATGGTGACATCGGTTGCCTGGTGAACGGCGCGGGCCTCGCGATGGCGACCATGGACATCATCAAGCTCTACGGCGGAGCACCCGCGAACTTCCTCGATGTGGGCGGCGGGGCCACCGCCGAGAAGGTGACCGAGGCGTTCAAGATCATGCTGCGCATCGCGCACCTCAAGGCGATCCTCGTCAACATCTTCGGGGGCATCATGAAGTGCGACGTGATCGCCGCTGGCGTGGTGGCCGCCGCGAAGCAGGTGAGCCTGCGCGTGCCGCTGGTGGTGCGTCTGGAAGGCACCAACGTCGATCTCGGCAAGAAGATACTCGCGGAATCGGGGCTGCCGATCATTTCCGGCAACAACATGGCGGACGCCGCGCAGAAAGTCGTGGCGGCCGCCGAAGGCGGGTCAAAGCCCGCCAAGGGGAAACGCTGATGTCCATCCTCATCAACAAGAACACGCGGGTGATGACACAAGGCATCACCGGCAAGACCGGCCAGTTCCACACCAGGATGGGGAAGGACTACGCGAACGGCCGGAACTGCTACGTCGCCGGCGTCAATCCGAAGAAGCCCGGCGAGTCCTTCGAGGGCATTCCGATCTTCGCAACGGTGAAAGAGGCGAAGGAGAAGACCGGCGCGACGGTGTCTGTCATCTACGTCCCGCCGCCTTTCGCCGCGGCGGCAATCGACGAAGCAGTGGAAGCGGACCTCGACCTGGTGATCTGCATCACCGAGGGCATCCCGGTGCGCGACATGATCCGCACCAAGTACAGGATGCAGGGCAGGAGGACCAAGCTCGTCGGCCCCAATTGCCCCGGCGTCATCACCCCCGACGAAATCAAGATCGGCATCATGCCCGGCCACATCCACAAGAAAGGCAGGATCGGGGTCGTGTCGCGCTCGGGCACGCTCACTTACGAAGCGGTCGGGCAGCTGATGGAGCTCGGGCTCGGGCAATCCTCCTGCGTCGGGACCGGCGGCGACCCGGTGAACGGCCTGAAGCACATCGACGTATTGAAGATGTTCAACGACGACCCCGAGACCGACGCCGTGATCATGGTGGGCGAAATCGGCGGCTCGGACGAAGAAACGGCGGCGTACTGGGTGAAGGCGAACATGAAAAAACCGGTCGTCGGCTTCATCGCAGGAGTGACGGCACCGCCCGGAAAGCGCATGGGCCACGCCGGCGCCATCATCTCGGGCGGCAAGGGCACGGCGCAGGAAAAACTAGCGGTGATGGAAGAATGCGGGATCAAGGTCACGAAAAATCCCGCCGAGATGGGCAAGCTGCTGAAATCGGTCCTGAAGTAAGCGCCCCGCTATCCCCGAAGCGCGCTCAGGCGAACTTGGGCGACCAGGGCTCGGCCCATTCCGCGATGTAGCTCTTGAGGAACCCGGCGAAGTCCTCGAAGCCCGGAGGCTGTTTCCTGCCGCGGCTCGTGATCTGGCAGAGATCGATCGGCACCACGGGATCGGTAAGCGGATGCATCGCGATGCGGTGCTGGCGGCAGGCCGGGATCGCGAAAGTCGGAATGACGGCACAGCCGACGCCCGCCTCAACCATCGCGATCTGCGTCTCGAAGTAGTCGAACACCATGTCCGGCGGTTCGCGCCGGCCGAAGCGCTGCAAGTTGCGGTCGATGAGCTGCTGGATCGGATTGTGGGGCGCCGCACCGATCAGACGCCAGTCGACGATGTCCTTCCAGCGCAAGCATCGCGGCGGCCCGCTCGCAGGCTGCACCGCCGGCTTGATCACCATCAAGGAGAAGCGGAAGAGCGGGGTGCGGCGCACGCCGCTCACAGGCTGGAGGAAACAGCCCACGCCGACATCGATCTGGCCGGACAGAGCCATGGCTACGACACGCGAGCGGTCGCCGTCGTGCAGGACGATTTTCATGCCAGGACTGTGCGCCGCGTAGTCG
>VBCA01000067.1 GCA_005881575.1 Betaproteobacteria bacterium | reverse complement strand
CGAATACTTCGCCGCGCAGAAACCGAAACCCGTCGCCTTCAAGGCGGACGCGGCGCGGGTCGCCCGCGGCAGGAAGAAGGCCGAAGAGGTGTTGTGCACCATGTGCCACCTGGGAGGGTTCTCCGGGCAGAACGAGATTCCGCGTGTCGCAGGCGAGCACCCCGAGTACGTGATCAAGCAGCTCAAAGCCTTCAAGGCGCGCACGCGCACCAACGACGCCGGCAGCATGACCAGCGTCGCCCAGACCATCTCCGAGCAGGACATCGAGGATCTCGCGCATTACATCTCGACCCTGGACTAGGCAGGCGCTCGATGCCAAGGCGGAACTTCACCGGCGCTTCGCTGATCCTGTCCGCAGCCGGCTTCGCCCTCGCTCAAGGCGCCGCCCGCGCCGAGAACCCCGCGGAGCAGCTCGAGACGCCCGCAGTCGAAGTGATCGGCGTCACGCCCCTGCCCGGGTTCGGCGTTCCCGCGGCCCAGGTTCCCGCCAACGTCCAGGCGGTCACGGGAGAGGAGATCGGGCGGCAACACCCGCTCAACCTGCCCGAATTCATGAGCCAGCGGCTCCCCGGCGTAAACGTCAACGAAAACCAGAGCAACCCCTTTCAGCCCGACGTCACTTATCGCGGGTTCAGCGCCTCGCCTCTGCTCGGCACGCCCCAAGGGATCTCGGTATACCAGGACGGCGTGCGCATCAACGAGCCATTCGGCGACACGGTGAACTGGGATCTGATTCCGGGCTCGGCGATCTCGACGATCAACCTCATTCCCGGTTCGAACCCCTTGTTCGGCCTGAACACGCTCGGCGGGGCGCTGTCGATCCGCACCAAGAGCGGCGCGCAGTATCAGGGAACGGCGGCAACGCTCTACGGGGGATCGTTCGGACGGCGCTCGCTCGATGTGCAGCACGGAGGTAGGAACGGCGAGTTCGATTATTTTGCGAGCGCGATGGCATTTCGCGAGGACGGCGCTCGCGTACAGTCGCCTTCCGACGTGCGCCAGTTTTTTTCCAAGCTCGGCTGGGAGGACGGTACGACCGACATCGATTTCAGCATCACGCACGCCGAGACCGACCTCAACGGCAACGGTCTGCTGCCGCGGAGCATGCTCCGGGCCGATCCGAAGCAAGCTTATACGCTGAGCGACAACACCCGTAACCGGATGACGCTGCTCTCCCTCAACACCACGCGCTGGCTCACCACCGACTTGCTCTGGTCGAGCACCGCCTATTTCCGCCAGAGCGAAAAGAACACTTCCAGCGGCGACGTCAACGAGGTCAGCGACCCCCGCAACAACGTGACGGCCTACGAGGACGGCGACCCCAACGCCTCCTCGGTCAATCGCACCCGCACCAGGCAGCGGGGTTACGGGTTCTCCACGCAGGCCGCGCTCACGAGCGAGGAGCAGTCCGGGCGGCGCAACCTGCTGATCGTCGGCGCCGGCTACGACCGCAGCGCGAGCGACTTCCGCCAGAGCTACCAGCTCGGCGGCTTCGACTCGGACCGAAGCGCAACGCCGACCGGAACGGAGACCGAGATCGTGAATCTGGATGGCGGAAGCGCGACGGCAAGCCTGTTCGTCACCGACACGCATTCGCAAGGGCCCCGATGGCATCTCACCGGCAGCGCGCGCTACAACGTCACTCGGGTGCGTACGGTGGACGGCCTTTCCCCGCCTTTGCCTCCGCCCGCTGCGGGATTGGGGAGCGATCTGAGTTTCGTGAAGTTGAATCCTGCCGCGGGCGTGTCCTACACGCCCGAGGGCGCGCCCGGCTTCTACGCGGGCTTCAGCCAGGGGAACCGCCCGCCTTCGCCGGTCGAGCTGGGCTGCGCGGACAGAAACAGTCCCTGCAAGCTGCCGAACGCCATGACCTCCGATCCGCCGCTCAGGCAGGTCGTGGCGCGCACGCTCGAGGCCGGAGCACGCGCGCGGACGGCTTCGGGGCTGCGGTGGAATGCGACGATGTTCCGCACCGTGAGCTACGACGACATCCTGTTCGTGAGTTCCTCGGCGAGCTCCGGCTTCTTCACGAACTTCGGAAAGACGCGCAGGCAGGGTCTGGAGGCGGCTCTCGAACGCTTGGAGGGAAAATTCTCCTGGGCGCTCAACTACGGCCTGATCGACGCGACCTACCAGTCGTCCGCGGTGCTGTTTTCCCGGGCGAACAGCACCGCCGACCCGAACGGCAACATCCAGGTTTCGCCCGGCAACCGCATACCCGGAATTCCGCGGCACCATCTGAATGCCGCCGCGAACTACGATCTGACGGAGAAGATCACGGTCGGCGCCGGTGCGGTCGCGGTGTCCCGGCAGTTCGTGCGCGGCAACGACAACAACCGGCATCAGCCCGACGCGGTGAATTTCCTGGGACCGGGTGAGATCGGCGGATACGCGATCTTCAATCTGAATCTCGACTACAAGCTCGATCGCGGCCTGCGGGCGTTCGCAAAGCTCTCCAACGTCTTCGACCGACGCTACGCCACCTCCGGCGCGCTGCGGCAGGATTTTTTCCCGGGCGGCAACCTGGCGGCGCCGGGCGCCCAGGTCAACGAAACCTTCTTCGCACCGGGCGCGCCGCGCGCGCTCTGGATCGGGATACAGCTCGTACCCGACGCCGCGGGAGGCCGGCAAAGCCGTGAGGCGCAGGCGGGCCGCGATTGACACTCCCTCGAAGCCCGGCTTATCGTTGCCGGCAACGACAGGAGGCAGTCGCCATGCCCGTTTCCCGTAAGTCCGCCCTTGCGATTCTTTTGTGCGGCCTGCTCTGGGCGACTGCGGCGCAGGCGCAGCGCGCCAAGCCGCAAGGATTCCCCGATGCGCCTGGAAAAGAAGTGCTCGTCGGCAAATGCTTTCAGTGCCACGCTCCGACCATGTGGCAGGACCACCGGCAGGACCGCAGAGGCTGGGAAGGCGTGCTCTACCGGATGGTCGGACGCGGCGCCCTCTGGACGGAAGACGAAATAAGGACCATGGCCGACTACCTCGCCGCCGCATACGGACGGCAGGCGGCGGCGTCGAAATAAGGGCGCAGTCTAGGGAGGGACTATGAGAGAGCTGGTCGCACGATATCTGTCGCGCTCGATTTCACGGCGCGGTTTCCTGAAGGGCTTGACGACCGCCGGAATCTCGCTCGCCTCGGCGGAATCCATCCTGGAATCTCTCGTCCCGATCGCCCACGCTCAAGGAACGCGGGGCATCCCTCCCGAAGCGATCAAGATGGTCGAGGGAACGGGGGCGGAATGCTTCGCCGAGCAGCTGATCGCTTCCGGCGTGAAATACGTGTTCGGCAACTCGGCGAGCGAGGACGCGCAGTTCTACGAAGCGCTGGTCGACCGGCCGCAGCTCAAATACATCCTGACCCCGCACGAAGGACCGGGGGCGGCGATGGCCGCAGGCTACGTGAAGGCCTCCGGCGAGCCGACCATCGTGATGCAGGCTGCGGTCGTGGGCCTCGTCAACGCCATGGGGCAGATGTTCAACGCGTTCAAGGAGCAGACGCCGCTCGTTTTCTACAGCTACCGCACCGACCAGACGCGCCGCGCCGGGCGCGACGGCTTCGAGGAAGTGGCCAATCAGGAGCAGATCGTCCAGCCGATGACGAAGTATTCATGGCTTGCGCGCCGCGCCGACATGATCCCCGAGACCGTCCGCCGCGCCTTCAAGGCCGCCTGGACGCCGCCGCACGGACCCACCTACGCGTCCTGGCATTCGGATCTGAACGATGAGAAAGCGTACGCCGAGATCATCGTCCAGGAGAAAGTCGACCCGCGCATGCGCGTGCGGCCCAACCCGGCCGAGGTCGAGCGCGCGGCGAAGCTCCTCGTCGAGGCGAAGATGCCGCTTCTCATCGCCGGGGACGAGATCTACACCGCCAAGGCCTCGGCCAAGGCGGTGAAGCTCGCCGAGCTGCTCGGCATGCCCGTGACGCAGGCGCGGCAGATCTACGCGAATTTCCCCGAGACGCATCCGCTGTGGGTGGGCAGTCCCCCTGCGGCGCGGATCACCTCGCTCGATTTCCCGAAGAACCCGGACGTCGTCCTCAACGTCGGGAACAAATTGCAGCACAACAGCCCCGCGCCGGTCGTTCCGCGCGAGGCGAAGTTCATCGACATGCGGATCGACAGCTGGAGCATGGGCAACGTCATGAACACCGAGGTTCCGCTCGTCGCCGACGTCGCGTACGGCCTGGACGATCTGACGGCCGCGGTCGAAGGCCTGATAACGCCTGCATCGCGCAAGAAATTCCAGGAACGCGCGCAGGAAGTCCGGCGCTTCAGCGAGAAGGCGAAAGCTCTCCGCGCATTGGTCGCGAAGAACCCGGAATGGGACAGGAGCCCGATGCTCTCCGACCGCGTGACCTCCGAGGTCGCGCGTTTCGCCGACAAGGACGCGATCATCGTCCACGAGGCGGGTTCGGTGGTGCTGCACGGATTCGAGTTCAATCCGGCCGGCGGGCGCGAGCTCTTTTTCTACTACGGCGCGCACCTCGGCTCGGGGGTGGGCACCGCGGCGGGCGTGAAGCTCGCACGCCCGAACCAGCAGGTGATCTGCCTCGTGGGCGACGGATCGTTCGTTTTCGGGCCGACCGCGCTGTGGAACATGGCGCGCCTGGAGCTGCCGGTCATCACCGTCGTCTACAACAACCACGCCTACGGCGGGCCGCACAGCCGCGTGATCGAAAAGACGGCCGGAGGCAAGATGGTGCAGAGGCGGCAATTCGTGCACGACTATCTCGGCAGCCCGGACATGAACATGGCGCAGATCGCCAAGGGATTCGGCGTGGACGGAGAGATTGCCGAGTCGCCCGAGCAGCTGAAGGGCGCCCTCGCGCGCGCGCGCAACGCGACGGTGGAGGGCAGGCCCTATCTCATCGACGCGCAGGTAGCGCGCGTGGGAGTCGCCTGGGCTGACAAGCCCTGGATCCCGCCGATCCGCATCGCGCGAGAGCGCGCAAGGAAAGTCTAGAATCGCCGCGCCGCGATGCCGAAACCCGACGACATCGAAACGCGGTTCCGGACAGCCGGGCACTTCACAGAGGCGCTGAAAAAAAACCTGTTCGCGCTGTTTTGCCAGCCGATCGTACCGGTCGAATCGGCGAAAGTGGACTACAAGTATCTGGAAATCTTCGTGCGCTTCCGCGAAGAGGAGGACAAGCTGCTGCCGCCGGGCACTTTCTTCCCGATACTCGAGGCGAACCATTTGACGCCGCTCCTGGACCGCTGGGTGGTGCGCGAAGTCCTCCTGTGGAGTGCCGACAAGCAGAGCTCCCAGCCCAATTGGCACATTCCGCGCTTCAACCTCAACCTCGCCGACGACACGATTCGCGACAAGGATTTCGGCGGACAGGTGCGCGATCAGCTCAAGGCGACGAAAATTCCGCCCAACCGGCTGTGGTTCGAGATGACGTCACAACAGATGGCCAAGTTTCCCGACGCGGCGAAGCAGACGATCACCCGCCTGAAGTCACTGGGATGCGGGATCGTAGTCTCGGATTTTTCCAGCGTCGAGATGATCGCCAAGGGCTTCAAGGACGCCGGCGCGCAGATCGTCAAGCTCTCGGGAAGCGTCATCCGGAACATCCACAGGAATCCTGAAGCCTTGTCGAAACTGCTGGAGCTCAACGGCTATTGCCAGAAGCTCGGGCTGCAGACCATCGCCGAGTTCGTCGAGCATGCCGATACCCTCCCGATGCTGCGCAAAGTCGGCGTCAACTTCGCTCAAGGGTTCGCGATCGCCGAGCCCGGGCCGCTCAGCCTGGTGGTTTGAGGGGAGGGAGAAAGAAATGATTCCGACCGGTGTGACGCACACTGCAATGAAGCGCGCGAGGGCGGCGGCCCTCCTCGCCTGCCTGCTCGCGGCCGCGCCCGCGTTCGGGCAAACGAAAACGGTGCTGCGCATCTCCACGCCCGCGGTGCCGGAGGACTGGCACGTCAAGATGCTCTACGTTTTCAGGGACGAGCTCAACCGCGCGGCGCCCGGCCGCTTCGACGTGCAGGTGCATCACTCGGGGACCCTCTTTCGCCAGGGCGCGGAGGCCGTCGCCATGCAGCGCGGCAATCTCGAGATGGCGCTCCTGTCGATGCAGGACATCGCACGACAGGTTCCCGAGTACTCGATCTTCACCGCCGGCTACCTGATCCGCGATCCCGATCATCTCGCGAAAATCTACGGCGGGCCGATCGGCGACGAAGTGAAACGAAAAATCGCCGAGGCGATGGGAATCCAGCTGCTGCAGGCCGTCTATCTCGGCACGCGACAGGTAAGCCTCGCCCAGCCGAGGACGGTCAGGACCCCGGCCGATCTCGCCGGGGTGAAGCTGCGCATGCCGGGCTCCAAGGAGTGGCTCTTCCTGGGGCAGGCGCTCGGCGCGAACCCGACGCCGCTCGCCTTCACCGAGGTCTACCTCGGCTTGAAGACCGGCACCATCGACGGCCAGGACAACCCGCTGCCGACGCTGAAGTCGGCGAAGTTCTACGAGGTGACGCGGCAGATCGTGCTCACGGGGCACCTCGTCGACGCGCTGCAGCTCGCGATCTCCTCGAAGACATGGCACGCGCTCTCCGCGGCGCACAGGGCGCAGATGAAAAGGGCGGCGGCGAAGGCGGCGAGCTTCAACGACGAGAACCGCGTGCGCGAGGAAAAGGAGCTCATCGAATTCTTCCGCGCGCAGGGCATCGAGATCACGGTGCCCGACGTGGCCGCGTTCAGGAAGACCGTGCAGGACGCGTATCTGAAGTCCGAGTACGCGGAAAAATGGCCGCGCGGACTCCTCGAGCGCATCAATGCGGTCAAGTGAGGGCATCGAGCGGCTCAAGCGTTGGGCCGACCTGACCGGCGCGGGTATTTTCGCGGTTCTCTTCCTCGCCCTCGTCGTGCAGGTGGTGCGCCGCTTCGTGTTCGGCGCGCCCTCCGCGTGGACCGAGGAGCTCGCGACGATCGCCTTCGTCTGGGTGATTTTCTGGGGGACCGCGTTCACCGTGCCGCTCTCCACGCACGTCGCGGTGGATTTCGTCGTACCGCGTTTCGCGCCCTCCTTTCGGCGCGTGTCGTACGCGCTCGGGATCGCCGCGCTCGGGGGCTGCTTTCTCTGGGCGTTGCCCGGAATCCAGGATTACCTGCGTTTCATGATGCGCGAGCGCACACCCGTGCTCGAGTGGCCTTACGGCCTCGTCTATAGCGTCTTTCTCGCCGCCGCCGTCATGGTGGTGCTGCGCAGCCTCGCCGCGATCATCCGGCCCGAAACATCCGACAGGGCATGAGCGCCGCTTTCGGGCTGATGCTCGCCATATTCGTCGCCATCGCCCTGCTGCGGGGTCCCGTGGGCCTCGCGATGATCGCGGGCGGCATCGCCTATCTCGGCGCAACCGGGCAGGACATGGGCCTCGCCGCCGAGCAGATCCTGAACAGCCTCTTCGGCAGCTTCGTGCTGATCGCCGTGCCGATGTTCATCTTCGCGGCAAACGTGATGAACTCCGGCACCCTGAGCGAGCGCCTCTACGGGCTCGCCCACGCGCTCATGGGGCGGTTTCGCGGCGGCCTCGCGCACGTCAACGTGCTCGCGAGCGTCATCTTTTCGGGCATGAGCGGCAGCGCGATCGCGGACGCGGTCGGGCCCGGGATGGTCGAGATCGAGATGATGTGCAAGAACGGCCGCTACTCGCGGCCCTTCGCGGTCGCGGTGAGCGCGGCCTCGGCCACCATCGGGCCGATCATCCCTCCGTCGATTCCGATGGTGCTCTACGCGCTCGTCTCGGGCGCGTCGGTCGGCGCGCTTTTCATCGGCGGGATTGTCCCGGGCTTACTGATGGCGGCCGCGATGATGCTCGTCATCGTCCGGATCGCAAGGCGGCGCAATTTCCCGATGGAGGCGCCGGTGCCGTGGTCGGAGATCCCGCGCATCTTCGTGCGCACGCTGCTCCCCCTCCTCATGCCGGTCGTGCTCCTCGGCGGAATTTACTCGGGCGTATTCACCCCGACGGAGGCCGCGGCGGTCGCCGCGCTCTACGCTCTGGTGTTGGCGCTTTTTGTCTACCGCGCCCTCGACTGGAAGGGGCTCGTCTCCGTCTTCGCCGACAGCGCGCGATCCTCTGCGGTGGTCGGGATCATCATCTGCGGCGCGTTCCTCTTCAATTACGTGCTCGCGACGGAGCAGGTACCGGCGCGCCTGGCCGAATGGTTCCTGTCGCTCGAGCTCGGCCCGCTCGGATTCCTCATCGTCGCGAACCTCGCCTTTCTCGTGCTCGGGTGCCTGCTCGACACGACGACACTGCTCCTCGTCCTGGTCCCGCTTCTCCTGCCCATCGCCAGGGCGCTGGGGGTCGACTTGGTCCATTTCGGCGTCGTCATCGTCCTCAACATGATGATCGGCCTGCTCACCCCGCCTTACGGAGTGCTGCTCTTCGTGCTGAGCGGCCTGACCGGAACGCCGGTGAAGGAGATCGTGCGCGAGCTCGTGCCGTTCATCGTCGCGCTCCTCGCCGTGCTCTTCCTCATTACGTTCGTGCCTTCGCTCGTGCTGGCGCTTCCCGAGCTCGCCGGCTACGTCCGCTGACGCGCCCGCGGGCCATGCAACTACATCGGGTGGCAGTTCACCGACTCGACCCTTTCCCACTCCTGCCGCAACACGATCTTCTTCGAGGGATCGCGCCCGTAAGGCCTCGGACCGCTGCTCAAGGTGAGGTGCACGCCGTTCACTTCGAGGTCGCGCGTCTGCTGGGTGCCGTTGAAGATCTCGTTATAGGAGACGTCGGGCGAGATGACGATCTTCCTGCCCTCGATGCGGTAAAGTCCCGCGAATGCCGTCAGCGATTCCCACAGCGCCGCCTTGTCCGCGTCCGAGGTGCCGAATCTGCGGTCCTGCAGGGTGTAGAAGACGGCGTAATATTTCGGGGTGATCATCAGGTATCCGTGCGGAGGCTTGGTCCTGTCGTCGCGGAGCCTGCCGTCGATCTCGGCTTTGATGGATACCAGCTTGTAAGTTCCGACCAGCGCCCCCTGCGCGAAGCAGGAAGCCGAAACGAAAAGTCCGGTAACCAGAATTCCCAATGACCTGTGCATATTCTCCTCCTTTGTGGAATTCATATTACCGGCCTGTCCGCGCGGCGGCAACGCGGCGCGGGGCGCACCGGATCGCACTTCCCCGCGCCTGCCGGTATACTCGACAAAAGCGATGAAAGCATTCACCGTCGCCGCGGCCGCACTCGCCCTGCTTCCTCGCATCGCCTGGGCTCATCACTTCATGGGCGGAGGGCTGCCTCAGACCTTCGTGCAAGGCCTGCTCTCGGGCCTCGGGCACCCGGTGATCGGCTTGGATCACGCTGCGTTCATCGTTGCCGCGGGGTTTTTCCTCGCGACGGTCGAGGGCGGGATGTGGGGCGTCCTCGCGCTCATCGTCGGAGCCTTGCTCGGAGCGGCGCTGCACCTCGCTGGAGCCGGCCTGCCCGGCGCCGAAATCGGCGTGGCGCTCTCGGTGATCCTGATCGGGGGCCTGGTGGCGGCGCGGCGCCGGGTCGGGCTCACGTGGCTCGCAGGCGGTCTCGCGCTTGCGGGAGCGCTGCACGGATACGCCTACGCGGAGTCCGTATTCGGCGCGGAGGCGACGCCGCTGGTCGCGTACCTCGTCGGTTTCTCCGCCATTCAGCTCGGCATCGCCACGGCGGCTTTCTTGATCCATCGACGTCTGATCGCCACCCGCGAAGCCTGGGCGAGGCTCGCCTCCTCCGGAGTCGGCGCCGCGGTGGGAACGATAGGCGCCGTGTTACTCGTCATCAACATCGCAGCGTAGGGAGTCATGAGCGACCATCGCGACGACGAGCACGCGCGCGAGCACGACCGCCCGCTCTCGGGTCCCGCCTTGCGCGCCAAGGCGCTCGAGTCCTTGCTCGTCGAAAAGGGCCTCGTCGATCCGAAAGCGCTCGACGAGCTGATCGACACCTATGAGACGAAAGTCGGGCCGCGCAACGGCGCCCGCATCGTCGCGCGCGCCTGGGTCGATCCCGCCTACAGGAAACGCCTGCTCGAGGACGCCAGCGCCGCCATCGCCGAGTTCGGTTTCATCGGGCGCCAGGGCGAGGACATGGTGGTGCTCGAGAACACGCCCAAGGTGCGCAATGTCGTGGTTTGCACGCTGTGCTCCTGCTACCCGTGGCCCGTGCTCGGGCTGCCGCCCGTCTGGTACAAGTCGGCGCCTTACCGCGCCCGCGCGGTGATCGATCCACGCGGCGTGCTGAAGGAGCTGGGGAGCGAGGTCCCGGAGGACGTCGAGGTGCGGGTGTGGGACTCGACCGCCGAGCTGCGCTACCTCGTGCTGCCCGAGCGCCCGGCGGGAACCCAAGGCTGGAGCGAGGACGAGCTCGCTGCGATCGTCACACGCGACGCGATGATCGGCGTGGCGCAGGTGAAGTCGCCTGGGCAGAGCAAGCGATGAACAGCGTCCACGATATGGGCGGCATGCACGGCATGGGGCCGGTCGAGATCGAGAAGAACGAGCCGGTGTTCCACTCCGAGTGGGAGGCGCGCGTGCACGCGCTCAATCTCGCCTGCGGCTACCATCGCAAGTGGAACATCGACATGGGGCGCCACTCGCGCGAGCGCATCGCGCCTGCGGAATACCTCGCCGCGACTTACTACGAGAAGTGGCTGCGCGGCCTGGAGATGCTGCTCGTGGAGAACGGCCTGGTCACGGCGAAAGAGCTTGCGACCGGACGCGCCGAATCGAAAGCGGGCGGAGCGAGCGCCCTCCGGGCGTCCGAAGTGACGAGCTTCCTGCGCGTGCGCCGCCTCGCGCGAGTGGACGACGAAGTGCCGCCGAAGTTCAGACCCGGAGAACGCGTCCTCACGCACAACGATCACCCCATCGGCCACACGCGCCTGCCGCGTTACGCGCGCGCCAAGCGCGGCGTCATCGACCGCGATCACGGCGTCTTCATCTTCCCCGACACGCACGCGATGACGCGCGACAAGAAGCCCCAGCATTGCTACAGCGTGCGCTTCGCGGCGCGCGAGCTCTGGGGGCCCCGCGCGGGCGCGCGCGACAGCGTGTACCTCGATCTCTGGGATGACCACCTCGATCCCGCCTGAGCTCGATCTCCGCGCCCTCTCCGCCCTGCCGCGCGACGAGGCCGGGCCGGTGTTCAAGGCGCCGTGGGAAGCGCAGGCCTTCGCGATGACGGTTTCGCTGCACGGGCGCGGCGTCTTCACCTGGCGCGAATGGGCCGACGCGCTCGCGGCCGAGCTCGCCGCCGCAACGGCGCGCGGCGAGGCCGACGACGGCACCCATTACTACGAGCACTGGCTCGCCGCGCTGGAGAAGCTCGTCGCCGGGAAGAAGCTCATCCTCGGAAACGAGCTGGAGCGGCGCGTGGACGAATGGGACGCCGCGGCGCGCTCGACCCCACACGGCAAGCCGATCGAGCTGCCGATCCGCCAGGGAAGCCCCAGGAGAACTATCCCGCCAAAATTCTCCTGACACCTCGCCCGGGGAAACAGAATCAAGGTTCAGCGATTGCGCCTCGTGTCGTGATCTTCTACAATCCGAAAGAACTAGAACCGGCCCCGAAAAAAGCCGATGTATCTTCAAGGGAGGCGTGCCCTTCGCCAGAGCCCGGTCGCTCTGGTCTTCCACATGCG
>VBCA01000066.1 GCA_005881575.1 Betaproteobacteria bacterium | reverse complement strand
GTGCGCGCCTGACGCGCTGATCACGGCGGCGAGCAGGCCTTTCGGGCCGCCGAGCCGGCCGCGGTCGAACACCCACTGCGCGATTCCTCCGCTGAAGCCGAGCATGGGCGCGGGCAGCGATACCGACTCCGGATACTTCAGGTAGCAGGTGACGATCGGCTCGTAGGCGAAGGCGTTGATCGCGGAAAGCGCTTCGTCGAGCGCGGGCAATTGCACCAGCAGCTGCCCTGCCTGGTGCGGCCCGCAGGCGATCACCACGCAGGAGAAAATCTCGGCATCGTTGAGGCGGAACCCGCCGGGAACGCGCGCGACGCGGCGCACCGGCACGCCGAGCAGGATCGCGCCGCCGCGCGCTTTCACGTATTCCGCCGCCGGTTCGGGGAACAGGCGCCCGAGGTCGGTGCGCGCGATCAGGAGATCGCTCGCCTCGCGCGCGGCCGTGAGGCCGTCGCGCAGCACGTTGACGAAGATTTGCGCGGAGGCGCGCTCGACGGGCGTGTTGAGCGCCGAAACGCACAAGGGTTCCCAGACGCGGGTGCGCAGCGCGCCGGCTTGAGCGTGCTCGTCGAGCAGCCGCGTGACGCTGCAATCGGGCAGCACGCGGAAATTCCGCGCGCGCAGCGAAATCAGGAAGCGCGTCGCGCCAAGCGCCTCGGAGAAGGTCAGCTTTCTCGCGCCGAACAACGCGGCGAGCAGATTGAGCGGGTAGGGCAGCCGCGGCGCCCGCAGGTGAAATCCGTCGGCGTAGCGCAGCTCGAACGGCAGCCGCAGGAGAAGCGCGCCCGGGTCGGCGCCGACCTTGAGCATCAGGCGCAGCGTCTCGCGATACGCGCCGACAAGGACGTGCTGGCCGTTGTCGAGGTCGACGCCGTCTATGCTCACGCGGCGCGCGCGGCCGCCCAGGCTGCGCGAGGCTTCGAAGACCGTTACGCGGACGCCCTGCTCGGCGAGGGTGACCGCGGCAGCGAGTCCGGCCCAGCCGGCGCCGACGACCGCGGCGCCGCTCAAGCCGTGACCCAGGTCCGCCACGCGATCCAGAGCTTGCGGATCGGGGTCAGCGCCGTGCGCTGCTCGAGCACCCGGAAATCGTCGCCGGCGATCTCGTCGAGCAGCGCGCGATAGATCGCGGCCATCATCAGCCCGGGGCGCTGCGCGTGGCGGTCCTCGGCCGGCAGGAGCGCGAGCGCTTCGTCGTAGCAGCGCCGGGCGCGCTCGGTCTGGAAGCGCATCAGGCGCACGAAGCTCTCGGTGTGATTCGCGTTGAGAATGTCCGCCGCCGTCACCCCGTGTTCCTTCAGCTCGTCCATCGGAAGATAGATGCGGTTCTTGCGCGCATCCTCCCCCACGTCGCGGATGATGTTGGTGAGCTGGAACGCGAGCCCGAGCTTTTCGGCGTACTCCAGCGTCTTCGCGTTGCGGTACCCGAAAATGCCCGCCGCCAGCGCCCCGACCACGCCCGCAACGCGGTGGCAGTAGAGCCGCAGCGCCGGAAAATTCAGGTAGCGGCTCTGGTTCAGGTCCATCTCCATACCGTCCATGATCTCCTCCAGCTTCGCCCGGACGATCCCGAAAGGCGCGATCACCGGGGCGAGCGCGCGCGTCACCGGATGCTGCGGATCGCGGGCGAAGAGGCGCGCCACCTCGCCGCGCCACCAGGCCAGGGCCGCGCGCGCGACCGACGGATCGCTCGGCTCGTCCACCGCGTCGTCGACCTCGCGGCAGAAAGCGTAGAGCGCGGTGATCGCGCGCCGGCGCTCGGGCGGCAGAAACAGGAACGAGTAATAGAAGCTCGAGCCGCTGCGCGCAGCTTTTTCGCGGCAATACTCGTCGGGAGTCATCGCATCGCCAGCGCCCGCGCGAGCATCAGCGGCCAGTCCCAGGCGCGCAGCACCGGCCGGCGACGGAACACGTTTCCGCGTTGCCGCTCGAGCTTCTCGAGCACCCTCAGCCCTCCCTGGACCACGGCGCGGATTTCCAGTCCAACGCGGCCGGGCAGGCGCGTCGCGAGCGGGGCGCCAGCGAGCATCATCGATCTTGCGCGTTCGATCTGGAAACGCATCAGGTCCCACCAGCCGCCCGAAGCGTCGCCTGCGGCGATCTGGTCTTCGCTGACGCCGAACCTCGCCATGTCGTCTTGCGGAAGGTAAATGCGGTTCTTGCGGAAGTCGATTTCCACATCCTGCCAGAAGTTGGTGAGCTGCAGGGCGGAGCAGATCGCGTCCGAGCAGACGATGTTGCGGGCGTCGCTTTCGCCGTAGAGCCCCAGCATCAGGCGCCCGACGGGGTCGGCCGACCGGCGGCAATAATCCATCAGCTCGGCGAAGCTCGTGTAGCGTTGCTTGGAGACGTCCTGCGAGAAAGCATCGAGGAGGTCGTGGAACGGCGCAAGCGGAAGGCGGTGAGCCGCGACCACTTCGCCCAGCTCGCGGAAAAGGGGCGACTCGGGGGAAAGGCCGGCCTCGAGCCGGCGCAGCTCCGCGCGGTAGCCCGCAAGGAGCGCGAGACGCTCCTGCGGCGCGAGATCGCCTTCATCGGCGAAATCGTCCGCCGTGCGCGCGAACCGGTAAATGAGCGTCACCGGGCGGCGCAGCGCCGCCGGAAGCAGCACCGAAGCGACCGGAAAGTTTTCGTAATGGCCGACCGACATTGCCCTATTTTTCAAAGGGTTTCAGCCTTCTTGGGCTGACAGTATAGGAGGCTTTACTGTAGAATGGCAGGTGCGTTGCGAGGCCGGTCTGTCGTCAGCCCGCGAAGGTGGCGGAATTGGTAGACGCACTGGATTTAGGTTCCAGCGCCGCAAGGCTTGGGGGTTCGAGTCCCTTCCTTCGCACCAGGGAACAGGGTTTCGGGAATGCAAACGAGCATCGAAGCGTTAAGCAGGCTGGAGCGAAGGCTCAACATGGCGGTTCCGGCCGAGCAGATCGATCGCGAAGTCGAGCAGCGGCTGCGCAAGCTCTCGCGCACCGTGCGCATGGACGGTTTTCGGCCGGGCAAGGTTCCGCTCAAGATCGTCGCGCAGCACTACGGGCCGCAGGTGCGCTCGGAAGTGATCGGCGACGCCGTGCAAAAAGCGTTCTCCGAAGTCGTCCAGGAGCAGAAATTGAAGGTCGCCGGCTACCCGCGCATCGAACGCAAGGAGGGAGGCGACGGGAAACAACTGACCTTCAGCGCCACTTTCGAGATCTACCCGGAGGTGAAGCTCGGTGATCTGGCGGCAGCGACGATCCAGCGGCCCACCCACGCGGTGGACGATGCGGACGTCGAGCGCACGCTTTCGATCCTGCGCAAACAGCGCGCGAGCTGGGAACCGGTCACGCGCGCTTCGCAGACGGGCGACCGAGTCACCGTGGATTTCACCGGTCGCATCGACGGCAACGAATTTCCCGGAGGCCGAGGTATCGGGGTGGCCGTGGTGCTCGGCGAAGGCCGCATGCTGCCCGAGTTCGAGTCCGGTCTCGCAGGCGTCAGCGCGGGGGAGCGCAAGAGTTTTCCGGTGGCTTTCCCCGCCGGTTACCCGGGCAAGGAAATCGCGGGGAAGACCGCAAACTTCGAGGTGAGCGTGCAGAAAGTCGAGATGCCCAAGCTCCCTGAGATCGATGCCGAGTTCGCGAAATCGCTCGGCGTGGCGGACGGCGACATCGCGAAAATGCGCGAGGAGGTCAGAGCGAACGTCGAGCGCGAAGTGAGGAAACGCGTGGACGGAGAGGTCAAGCAGAAGGTCATGCAGGCGCTCATCGACTCGACGACGCTCGAGCTGCCGAAGTCGCTCGTCGAGATCGAGACGCAGCGCATGGTGCAGCAGACGCGCGCGGACCTCGAGGCGCGCGGCGTCAAGCTGGAGAGGCTGCCCGTGAAGCCCGAGGCGCTCGAGGGGCAGGCGCGGCGGCGCGTGGCGCTGGGGCTCATCGTCGGCGAGCTGGTGAAGTCGCACGAGCTCGGCGCCAAGCCCGAGCAGGTGCGCTCGCTCGTGACCGAGCACGCCCAGACCTATGAGCAGCCCTTCGAAGTGGTAAGATGGGTCTACTCGGAGCCGCAGCGTTTGAACGAATTCGAGGGTCTGGCAGTCGAGTCGAACGTCGTCAGCTGGGTCCTCGAGCATGCAAAGGTGGAGGATAAGGCGATCAGCTTCGAAGAACTGATGGGAGCGGCCGCGTGAGTCAGGATCCGCAAGGCCTGGGCCTGATTCCCATGGTCATCGAGCAGAGCGGGCGGGGCGAGCGCGCCTACGACATCTATTCGCGCCTGCTCAAGGAGCGCGTCGTCTTCCTCGTCGGTCCGGTCAACGAGATCTCCGCCAATCTGATCGTCGCGCAGCTCCTGTTCCTCGAGTCGGAAAATCCCGACAAGGACATCTTCTTCTACATCAATTCTCCGGGCGGGTCGGTGTCGGCGGGGCTCGCGATCTACGACACGATGCAGTTCGTCAAGCCCGACGTGTCCACGCTGTGCGTCGGGCAGGCGGCCAGCATGGGCGCGCTGCTGCTCGCGGCCGGGGACAAGGACAAGCGCTTCTGCCTGCCGAATTCCCGGGTGATGATCCACCAGCCGATGGGCGGCTTCCAGGGCCAGGCGTCCGACGTCGAGATCCACGCCAAGGAGATCCTCTACCTGCGATCGCGCCTGAACGAGATCATGGCGAAGCACACGGGCCAGAGCGTGGAGCGCATCTCGCGCGACACCGATCGCGACAACTTCCTCTCGGCGGACGAGGCGGTGAAATTCGGCATCGTCGACAAGGTGCTGACCTCGCGCGCCGAGGCAGCGGCGGCGGCGGCTTGAAGGCGGAGCCATGACCGAAAAAACCGGCGGCGAAAAACTTCTCTACTGCTCCTTCTGCGGCAAGAGCCAGCATGAGGTGAGGAAGCTGATCGCCGGGCCGTCGGTGTTCATCTGCGACGAGTGCATCGAGCTGTGCAACGACATCATCCGCGAGGAAAGCGCCGCGGACAAGGGCGGCAAGCCCTCCAAATCCGACCTGCCGACGCCCCGGGAAATCTGCGGGATCCTGGATGAGTACGTGATCGGCCAGGAGCTCGCGAAGAAGATCCTTTCGGTCGCGGTGTACAACCACTACAAGCGCCTGAAGCACCTCTCGAAGAACGACGAGGTCGAGCTCGCCAAATCGAACATCCTCCTCGTCGGTCCCACCGGATCGGGCAAGACGCTGCTCGCGCAGACGATGGCGCGCCTCCTGAACGTCCCGTTCGTGATCGCCGACGCGACCACGCTCACCGAGGCGGGCTACGTCGGCGAGGACGTGGAGAACATCATCCAGAAGCTCCTCCAGAACTGCGACTACGACGTCGACAAGGCGAAGCGCGGCATCGTCTACATCGACGAGATCGACAAGATCTCGCGCAAGTCCGACAACCCCTCGATCACCCGGGACGTCTCCGGCGAAGGCGTGCAGCAGGCGCTCCTGAAGCTCATCGAAGGGACGATCGCGTCCGTTCCCCCGCAGGGCGGGCGCAAGCATCCCAACCAAGACTTCGTGCAGGTGGACACGACCAATATCCTGTTCATCTGCGGAGGAGCGTTCGACGGCCTGGAAAAGATCATCCGCAGCCGCTCGGAAAAGAGCGGCATCGGGTTCGGCGCGGACGTGAGGAGCCTGAAGAACGGCAAGGACATCAGCGAGATCCTGCGCACGGTCGAACCCGAAGACCTCATCAAGTACGGGCTGATACCGGAGTTCGTGGGGCGGCTGCCGGTCGTGGCGACGCTCGTGGAACTCGACGAGCAGGCCCTGATCCAAATACTGACCGAGCCGAAGAACGCTCTCATCAAGCAGTATCAGAAGCTGTTCAGCATGGAAGGAGTGGATCTGGAGGTGCGGCCGCAGGCGCTGCAGGCGATCGCCAAGAAAGCCCTGGCGCGAAAGACCGGCGCCCGGGGCCTGCGTTCGATCCTGGAACAGGTGCTGCTCGATCTGATGTTCGATCTGCCGACGATGGAGAACGTGAGCAAAGTCGTGGTGGACGAGAACACCATCGTCGGCGAGGGCAAGCCCCTCCTCATCTACACCGAACCGCCGAAGGTGGCGGGCACGGCTTGAGCTACGGCCGCCGTCCCGAACGGGGCGCGGCTTGAACGGGGGCGCACCGCCCCAATGTAGCCGTTGATCCTTTTTCCGGGAAAGCCATGTCAGACGAGATCGCATCCGCACCGAACCAGTATCCGCTGCTGCCGCTGCGGGACGTGGTCGTGTTCCCGCACATGGTGATCCCGCTCTTCGTCGGGCGGCCGAAGTCGATCAAGGCGATGGAAATCGCCATGGAAGCGGGCAAGAGCATCCTGCTCGTCGCGCAGAAATCGGCGGCCAAGGACGAGCCCACCGCCGAGGACCTGTACAAGATCGGCTGCATTTCGAACATCCTGCAGATGCTCAAGCTCCCCGACGGCACCGTGAAGGTGCTGGTGGAAGGCAGCCAACGCGCGCGGATCCAGAGCATCGACGACCTGCGCAGCCATTACGTCGCCGAGGCCACGGCCGTCCCCGTCGACGCGGGAGAAGTCACCGAGATCGAGGCGATGCGCCGGGCGCTGATCGCCCAGTTCGACCAGTACGTGAAGCTGAACAAGAAAATCCCGCCGGAGATCCTCACTTCGCTCGCGGGAATCGAGGAGGCCGGGCGACTCGCCGATACGATCGCGGCGCACCTGCCGCTCAAGCTCGAGCAGAAGCAGCAGGTGCTGGAGATGTTCGAGGTCAAGGCGCGCCTCGAGCACCTGCTTTCGCAGCTGGAGACCGAGATCGACATCCTCCAGGTCGAGAAGCGCATCCGCGGCCGCGTGAAGCGCCAGATGGAAAAGAGCCAGCGCGAGTACTACTTGAACGAGCAGGTGAAAGCGATCCAGAAGGAGCTCGGCGAGGGCGAGGACGGCGCCGATCTCGAGGAAATGGAAAAGCGCATCAAGGCGGCTCGGATGCCCAAGGAGGCGCGCAAGAAGGTCGACGCCGAGCTGAAGAAGCTGCGCCTCATGTCGCCCATGTCGGCCGAGGCGACGGTGGTGCGCAACTACATCGAGACGCTCGTCAACCTTCCCTGGAAGAAGCGCAGCAAGATCTCGCGCGACATCGGGGCGGCGGAGAAGATCCTGGACGCCGACCACTACGGGCTGGAGAAGGTGAAGGAGCGCATCGTCGAATACCTGGCGGTGCAGAGCCGCGTCGACAAGGTCAAGGCGCCGATCCTGTGCCTGGTGGGCGCGCCCGGGGTGGGAAAGACCTCCCTCGGACAGTCGATCGCCCGGGCGACCAACCGCAAGTTCGTGCGCATGTCGCTGGGCGGCGTGCGCGACGAGGCCGAGATCCGCGGCCACCGGCGCACCTACATCGGCTCGATGCCAGGCAAGATCCTGCAGAACATGTCCAAGGTCGGCGTGAGGAACCCCTTGTTCCTGCTGGACGAGGTCGACAAGCTGGGCATGGACTTCCGCGGCGACCCGTCGTCGGCGCTTCTCGAAGTGCTCGATCCGGAGCAGAACCACACCTTCACGGACCACTACGTGGAAGTCGAGTACGACCTGTCGGAAGTGATGTTCGTCGCGACCGCCAACACGCTCAACATTCCTCCGGCGCTGCTCGACCGGATGGAAGTGATCCGCATATCCGGGTATACCGAGGACGAGAAGGTCAACATCGCCTCGCGTTACCTCCTGCCCAAGCAGCTCAAGAACAACGGGCTGAAGAAGGAGGAGGTATCGGTGTCGGAAGGGGCCCTGCGCGACATCATCCGTTACTTCACGCGCGAGGCGGGCGTGCGCGGCCTGGAGCGCGAGATTTCCAAGATCTGCCGCAAGGTGGTCAAGCTGCTGGTGACCAAGGACAAGGAAAAGCGCGTCCTGGTCATCCCGAAGAACCTGGACAAGTTCCTCGGCGTGCGCCGCTTCAGCTACGGCATCGCGGAGAAGAAGAACCAGGTCGGGCAGGTGACGGGGCTCGCGTGGACCGAGGTCGGGGGCGAGCTCCTCACGATCGAAGCGGTCACCATGCCGGGCAAGGGCAAGACCATCACCACCGGGAAGCTCGGCGAGGTGATGCAGGAGTCGATCCAGGCCGCGCTCTCGGTCGTGCGCAACCGCTCGTCCAAGCTCGGCGTCGCGGAGGACTTCTACCAGAAGAACGACATCCACGTGCACCTTCCCGAAGGCGCGACGCCCAAGGACGGCCCGAGCGCCGGAATCGGCATCTGCACCGCGATGGTGTCCGTGCTGACGGGAATTCCCGTACGGGCGGACCTCGCGATGACCGGCGAGATCACCTTGCGCGGCGAGGTCCTGGTGATCGGCGGGCTGAAGGAGAAGCTCCTCGCGGCGCACCGCGGCGGCGTGAAGACCGTTCTCATCCCGGACGAGAACGTGAAGGATCTGGCGGAAATCCCGGACAACATCAAGAATCGACTGGAAATTCTTCCGGTGAAATGGATGGACCAGGTGCTCGAGCTCGCTCTCGAGCGCCAGCCGGAACCGCGCAAGCCCGCGTCGGACGCCCCGCCGATTCCGCCGGCCGCCGACGACAAGACTTCCTCGACGGTGGTCACTCACTAGATTGGTGCAACGCGGAGCGAATCGCGCCGCGCGCTCGTCCACCGGAATTTCCCAAAGATTCGTCATACGCGTCGGCCTGAAAAAGCTGGCGCGCGTCTTGCCGTCGAAAAAAATTTCGACGCGGCAGCCGCGAACGCTTGACACGGTGCTTTTGCAATTGTTATAAATTGCAAACCGAGCGCGCAGCGTTCACTGCGCTCTCCAAGTCGATCTGAATAAGCAAAGAACGGATTCTTGCACGTGGCGCTTCGCGTTGGGAGGCGGCGCCAGGGACTGGTCTTTGCCCAGTCCACGGTCATGGCCTTATCGGGAGGGGGCTGCGGCCGCTATATGACCAACCGAACACAAGGGGACCCTATGAATAAGTTGGAAATCATCGATCACATAGCCAGATCCGCCGACATCTCGAAGGCGGCCGCGGGACGCTCGCTCGACGCTGCCGTCACCGCGATCAAGACCGCGATGAAGAAGGGCAGCATGGTCACTTTGGTCGGTTTCGGAACGTTCTACGTCGGCCGGCGCGCGGCGCGCACCGGGCGCAATCCGCAAACCGGCATGGAAATCAACATCAAGGCGGCAAGGGTTCCGAAATTCCGTCCTGGAAAAGCCCTCAAGGATGCAGTAAACTAGCGGCCCTTCCGGGATCTCGGCCCGGCGTTCGGAAGATCGCATCGGCATGCCTGTGAAGGGGTGCTTAGCTCAGCGGGTAGAGCGTCGCCCTTACAAGGCGAATGTCGGCGGTTCGATCCCGTCAGCACCCACCATTCAACCCGCGGGAGAGTAAACGCGGAGCGGTAGTTCAGTTGGTTAGAATACCGGCCTGTCACGCCGGGGGTCGCGGGTTCGAGTCCCGTCCGCTCCGCCACGATTCCAGCGATTCGCTTTCTTCGTCGAGAGACCATGTTCGATTTCGTCAGCAAGCACAAGCGTCTCCTGCAGTTCGTGCTCGCGCTGATGATCGTGCCGCCGTTCGCGTTCTGGGGGATACAGTGGACCCAGCGCGAGACGGCGGGCGCGGGCGAAGTCGCGAGCGTGGGCGGGCAGAAGATCACCGACCAGGAATTCAGCGAAGCGCTGCGACAGCAGCAGGACCGCGTGCGCGGAATGCTCAAGGGGAACTACGACCCGGCGATCTTCGATTCGCCCGCGCTCCGCCTCGAGCTGCTCGAGGGCATGATCTCGCAGCGCCTCATGATGCAGTACGCGGCGCGGAATCATCTCACCGTTTCCGACGAGATGCTCGTCGAGACGACGATGTCCATCCCCGCCTTCCAGGTGGACGGGAAATTCTCCAGGGATCGCTACGACGCGGCGCTTCGAAACGAGAGAATGAGCTCGGAGGCGTTCGACTCGGCCTTGCGCCGCGATCTCCTGATGCAGCAGCTCACCGGCGCGCTGTCGGACTCAGGGCTCGCATCGAAGGCGGTCTCCCGCCAGTTTGCGCGACTGCGCGCACAGCAGCGCGAGATCGCCGAGTATCGAGTCCAGGCCGACGCGCAGCTCGCGCAGTCCAAAATCACGCCAGACGCGATCCGCGCGTTCTACGACGGCAATCCGGCTCGCTTCCAGGTGCCCGAGGAGGTGGCTGTCGAATACCTCGTGCTGAGCACCGACGCCTTGCTTGCTTCGGAGCAGGTCGGCGCGGACGAGATCAGGGCGTATTACGAGTCGAACATTTCCAAGTACGGCGAGCCGGAGCAGCGCCGTGCGAGCCATATCCTGATCGCCGTGAAGAGGGACGCGGGCGACGCTGAAAAGGCGAGCGCACGGGAGCGCGCCGCGCAGATCCTCGCGCAATTGCGCAAATCGCCGGGCAGCTTCGCGGAGCTCGCGAAGAAAAATTCCGGCGATCCGGGCTCGGCGTCCCAGGGCGGCGACCTCGGCTTCTTCTCGCGCGGAATGATGGTGCGGCCCTTCGAGGATGCGGCGTTCAAGCTCAGGCCGAATCAGATCAGCGACCTCGTCGAGTCGGATTTCGGCTTCCACATCATCAAGGTCACGGGCATCAAAGCGGGGAAAATGAGGAGCCTCGAGGCCGCCCGGCCGGAAATCGAGCGCGAGCTGAAGAAGGAGCGGGCCGGCAGGCGCTTCGCCGAAGCCGCGGAGGCGTTCAGCAACCTGGTCTACGAGCAGCCCGAATCTCTGGGGCCGGCCGCGGAGAGGTTCAAGCTGACCGTGCAGCGCGCTCAAGGTGTGACCCGGCAATCCGCACCCGTGGCGGCGCTGAACAACGCCCGGCTGCTCGCGGCGCTCTTCGCCGACGATTCGATCAAGAACAGGCGCAACACCGAGGCGGTCGAGACGGGCCCGAGCGTTCTGGTGTCGGCGCGCGTGCTCGATCACAAGCCGGCCAGCCAGCGTCCGTTCGATGAAGTAAAAGGCGACATAGCCAAGCGGCTCGCGCAGCAGGAGGCCCTCGCGCTCGCGAGAAGGCAGGGCGCCGAGCGCCTCGACCAGTTGAACAAGGGCGACGCTTCCGCGGTGCGCTTCGGCGCGACCAAGCTCGTGAGCCGGGACGAGCCGCAAGATCTGGGTCCCGAAGCCCTCTCGAAGATCTTCGGCTCGGACGCGTCCAAGCTGCCGCTGTACGCCGGCATGGAATCGAACAACGGCTACGTGATCTACCGCGTCAGCCGCGTCGTGGACGTTCAGCCGGACGAGACGCGACAGCGCAGCGTCCAGAGCGAGCTGGGGCGCGTGGGCGGGACGCAGGAATTCAGGTCCTTCCTCGACGGCCTGCGGGCGGACGCGAACGTCGAGATCAACAAGGCGGTTCTGGAAAAAAAGACCCAGTAGGAAAGCTACTCGGACGCTCCGGAAGCGGGTATGGCGCCCACAACCGTATTGAATCCGCCGTCCACGTAGATGATCTCGCCGGTCACCCCGGCCGCCAGATCGGACAGCAGAAACGCCGCTACATTGCCCACGTCACCTGTCGTGACGTTTCGCTGCAGCGGAGAATTCTCCTCGACGTACCTGAGGATCTTGCTGAATCCCGCTATCCCGCTCGCCGCGAGAGTCTTGATCGGGCCGGCCGAGACGGCGTTGACGCGAATACCTTTTGGTCCGAGGCTTGCGGCGAGATAGCGCACGCCGGCCTCGAGGCTCGCCTTGGCGAGCCCCATGGTGTTGTAGCCCGGGACGACCCGATCGGCTCCGAGGTAGGTGAGGGTTACCAACGCTCCGCTTCTTCCCTGCATGAGCGGCAGCGCGGCCTTGGCGA
>VBCA01000008.1 GCA_005881575.1 Betaproteobacteria bacterium | reverse complement strand
GAATATGCGCTCGTCGCGGAAGTCGAGGCTTTCTTCCGCTCTCGCGGCTGCCCGGAAAATTTCCAGATCCTCGGCTCCGGCGGCCGCGAGGTGCGCGGAATGCATCCGCCGACGGAACGGCGCCTCGCGCCCGGCGATCTGGTGACGACCGAGCTGACTCCATGCGTGGACGGCTACTACGCGCAGATCTGCCGCACCCTGGTGCTCGGAGAACCCAGCAAGACGCAGGAACGCGCCTTCGCCGTCTACAGCGAGGCACTCGAAGCCGGCATCGCGGCCGTTCGCCCCGGAGCCAAGGCGAGCGACGTCGCGCGAGCGCAAAACGAAGTATTTCGCCGCCATGGCCTCGGCGACTACGTGACCTCCGAATACACCCGCGTGCGCGGCCACGGCCTGGGTCTCTACGTGGACGGGCGACCCGCCGTGCTCGAAGACGTCGATCTGAATCTCGAGCCCGACATGACGCTCGTTGTCCATCCGAACACCTATCATCCGGAGGTCGGGTATTTCGTGCACGGCGATTCGGTGCGCGTAACACAGGATGGCTGCGAGGTCCTGACCCGGACTCCGCGGCGCTTGTTTTCCGCGCCCCTGGGCTGAGCCATGCGGCGCGGATTGATCAGCTGGTCGCGCGACGAAGTTCCCCCTTCGGTACTCGATCACCGCGTAGCGCGATTTCAGGAGAAAATTCAAGCAGCGAAACTGGATGCGGTGCTCGTGTACACGTCCTTCGCGCGGCCAAGCGCGGTTGCTTGGCTCACGCATTTCGTGCCCTACTGGAACGAGGCGCTTCTCGTTATCCAGCCGAGCGGAGCGCCAGTGCTTCTCGCGGCGTTTTCCAAACGTGTGCACGACTGGATTCGCAGCGTCAGTCACCTGGGCGAAGTGCGTTCCGCGCCCGACTTGGGCCGGGCGGCCGTGACCTTTCTCGAAGAGCGTCTTCCGAAGGCTTCGAGCATCGGCGTCCTGGAACTCGATGCCCTGCCCTGGTCCGTCGCCGAACCCATGGTCAAGTCGAGGTACGGCCCCGCGCTTGTGGATGCGACGGGTTTGTACGCCTCGATCCGCCAGCCGGCGGATGAAGTGGAAATCCGGCTCGCGCAGCGCGCGGCGACGATCGCCGTGCAAGCGTTCAAAAAGATTCCGACGAGGGCGACGCGCGCGTCGGAACTGCTCTCCGCGCTGGAGCGCTCTGCGCGCCTCGACGGCGCGGAAGAAGTGTTGCCTCGGGTCGCGCCGGACCTTCGCGCGGACGCGACGCTGTGCAGACTCGAGGGTGACGCCCTCCTCGGCGAACGCTACGCGGTCGAGCTGTCGATTGCCTACAAGGCTACCTGGGTACGCTTCACGCGGTGCATTGCCACCCAAGCGGTTCCGCAGTCCTGGCGCAGTGCCGCGGATCGCTTTGTCGAAACAGTCGAGCGTCTGAACGAGGCGAATCGTTCCCTTGAACCAGGGAAAAACGCCGCCTGGGCTCTCGAGACTTGCCTTGGCAGTGCGCCGCTTTCCATCGTGGCAACCGGGGAGACACCGCCGCCGTCGGCGCTTCCGGGCGGTTCGCTTGCCTGCCTCTCCTTGCACTTGGCTCTTGACGACGGCCCTTGGCTTCGCGGCGAGCCGCTTATCCTCGGGAGCCGCGGGCAGCCGAGCCGTCTATTGATCTAGCACGCTGTTGGAACACGCTTCGACAGTCCATCTAACGTCCGCGCGGGGTTTCACCCCAAGGCAATTCGGACACTTAACCCTCCGCGCGCAATGTATCAAGAGCTGAAATCCTAAGTCGCACTCAGACAGTCTTGATTTGGAGGAATATTTCCGAGAAGCGTAGACTGAGGCGCCGGATTAGTTGGTTTTTCGGAAGATGATTAAGCGTTAGAGAGCAAGAAAGCATAGGGAGGGAAGTTGAAAGAAGACTCAATATATCAAGCGCTCCTTGGGACGGCCGGTCTCTATACATACTGGGTTCTCTACATTGCTACTGGTATTGCGTGCGCGTACTACGTCTATCAAGACGCCATAAAGCAAGACCGTCGAACCTTGAACATTCATCCATATTGGTGGGCTGCGCTCGCGCTCATTGGCGGTGTCTGGACGCTAGTGGCGTATTGGCTCATACAGCACTCGACTCTAAAGAAGCCGCACGATGAGTGACTTGCTCTCTAATAGCGCGGCCCACGCGGAGCCTCTGAAGCGGCGCGCCTTCTGGGATTCTTCATCTCCTCGGCCCGGTGGCCGAGGACGTTAGGTTGCGTATGCGCATCGTTCGAATTGTTCTTCAGCTGCTCATTGCGGTGCTCTTTCTTGCAGTGCTAGGTGGTTCTCTGCTTTCCCCAATCACGCCGATCGTTATCGGTAATTTAGTGGGGGTATCGCTGTTCTTGGTCACACTTTTCGTAGCTACCTTTTCGTTAGGTAAGCAGAAGGAAATCCGCTTGGTTCTCGGTTACCCAGTTAATCCTAAAGTACTTGGTTTAATGATGGCGCTAGGTGGCTTTCTAATGTTCTTTTTTTCCTGGCGAATTATTTCTGGGCAGCCGATGGGAAGCAGGTTGCGTGGCCAAGCCCTCGCGCACTTTATTCGAGACTACGGTCCATGGACACCGGCAGCTATACTCATCATGCTGGGGTTGGCGGTCGGCTGGTACGGTTACCGTATGTATCGTGGTCGGTATGGTCTCAAGATTTCTGGCATAAGTCCGGCTCAAGTCGACAAAGCGTACATTCAAAAAGTTGGAATGTTTGGGGGTGTTTTGATTACATCTGTTGGCGCGCTACTGGCGGCTCTCTTCTTATACATTGGTTTAGCACAAGATAGGGAAAACGGGCTGCCAATATTCCTGCTTGTGCCTATGATTGTCATGGCTCTCATACTCGTGTACGTGGGAATTCGTATTCTTATTGGAAAGCAATCTGACTGATACGCCAACCGACTCGTCGGCAAGAACTATGCAATTTAACCACCCAGTCAACGCGGACGCGAGCGCCAGCATCGTGCTTTGTATAGGCCAGTCTGCGCGCGCCGGTTACTGGGAACGTTAGACGTCAGCTCCGACAATGGTGACTGTGTCACAAGCCCGAACAATCTTCCTTTCGATGCCGCACGCGGAGGAGCGAGCGCATCACGGCCATCCAGATTTCCGAGTAGGTGGAAAGATCTTCGCTACTCTGTGGCCGAACCAATTTAGAGCGGTCCTGAAGCTGGCAATTGCCGACCAATCGGCCTTGATTCAAATGGAGCCAGATGTATTCTCACTGAACGCATGGTCGCATCAGGGATTCACGGACGTGCATTTGAAGCGCGTGAAGGCTGCGCGATTTCGAGCGGTCGTTGACGCAGCGTGGAGAAATGTCGCGCCAAAGCGATTGGTCGTGAAGCATGGGAAGAATGCTGAGCAATAAGTGACCGGCCGGGGAGATAGGCGCAGCGCCATCGCCACGGCGGCAGCCATTCAACCGACTGCGCGCGCAGTCGCCTCGGGCGACGCGCCGAAAACGCTCCGCCTGAGCTCGGCGAGGCGATCGCGCGCCTGCGCGGCTTTTTCAAACTCTAGATTGCGCGCATAGTCGAGCATCTCCTTTTCCAGGCGCTTGATCTCCCGGGCGAGCTGCTTTTCTGACATCGACTCGTAGCGCGCCTGTTCCTGAGCGGCTTTCAATTCCGTTTGCACGTCTTGGAAGTCGCGGGCGCCTTCGATCATGTCGCGCACTTGCTTGGAAATTCCGATCGGCGTGATGCCGCGCTTCGCGTTGAATTCGATCTGCTTCGCGCGGCGGCGATCGGTTTCTCCGATCGCGCGTTTCATCGAGTCGGTGACCGTGTCGGCGTAGAGAATGGCCATCCCGTTCAGATGACGCGCTGCGCGGCCTATGGTCTGGATGAGCGAGCGCTCCGAACGCAGGAACCCCTCCTTGTCCGCGTCGAGGATCGCCACCAGCGACACTTCGGGCAGGTCCAGGCCTTCGCGCAGCAGATTGATGCCGACCAGCACGTCGAATTCGCCCAGGCGCAGATCGCGGATGATTTCGACCCGCTCGACGGTCTCCACCTCCGAGTGCAGATAGCGCACCTTGACGCCGTGCTCGGCGAGGTAGTCGGTGAGCTCCTCGGCCATGCGCTTGGTGAGCGTGGTGACCAGCACCCGTTCCCCGCGCGCGACGCGCAGATGGATCTCGGTGAGCAGATCGTCCACCTGCGTCGAGGCGGCCCGCACTTCGAGCAGTGGATCGACCAGGCCCGTCGGTCGCACGACCTGCTCAACGATTTGCCCCGAGGTTTCGCGCTCGTATTCCGCCGGAGTCGCCGATACGAAGACGGTCTGGCGCATGACCTGTTCGAATTCCTCGAACTTGAGCGGGCGATTGTCCAGGGCAGACGGCAGGCGAAAACCATAATCGACGAGATTCTCCTTGCGCGAGCGATCGCCCTTGTACATGCCCCCCAGCTGCCCGATGGTGACGTGCGATTCGTCGATGAACATCAGCGCGTTCGGCGGCAGATAGTCGATCAGGGTCGGCGGCGGCTCGCCCTCTTTCCTTCCAGAGAGGTGCCGCGAATAGTTCTCGATGCCCTTGCAGAAACCCAGCTCGTTCAGCATCTCCAGGTCGAAGCGCGTGCGCTGCTCGATGCGCTGGGCCTCCAGGAGCTTATCCGCCTGCCGAAAGTGCTCGATGCGTGCGGCGAGCTCGATCTTGATCGCTTCGATCGCGCGCAGGGTCGTCGCTCGGGGCGTGACGTAGTGGCTCGACGGATAAACCGTGAAGCGTGGCACTCGCTGGCTTGCGTGCCCGGTGAGCGGGTCGAACAGCGTCAAGCTCTCGACCTCGTCGTCCGTAAGCGCGATGCGCAGCGCCGTCTCGGAGTTCTCGGCGGGGAACACGTCGAGAACGTCCCCGCGCACACGGAAGGTGCCGCGCTTGAATTCAAGCTCGTTTCGTTCGTACTGCATCGCCGCGAGGCGCGCGATCACGTCGCGCTGGGACGTGCGCTCCTTTTCGCGCACGTGCAGGATCATGCCGTGGTAGTCGACCGGGTTGCCGATGCCGTAGATGCAGGACACCGTCGCAACGATCACGACGTCCTTGCGTTCGAGCAGCGACTTGGTCGCCGACAGGCGCATCTGCTCGATGTGCTCGTTGATGCTCGAGTCCTTCTCGATATAGAGGTCCCGCGACGGAACATAGGCCTCGGGCTGGTAATAGTCGTAATAGGAGACGAAGTACTCGATCGCGTTCTCGGGGAAGGACTCGCGCATCTCGGAATAGAGCTGGGCGGCAAGGGTCTTGTTCGGCGCGAGCACGAGCGCCGGCCGCCCGAGGCGCGCGATGACGTTCGCCATGGTGAACGTCTTCCCGGAGCCCGTAACGCCGAGCAGGGTCTGGGGGAAGGTGAGCGTCACCGGTGCCGCACCGCGAGAGGAAGCATGAAAGCTCTTGAGTCTAGCACGATGAAACCGGCGCTACCGCGACGCGACGTCCAGAAGCCGGGTGACCGCGCTCAGAAGGAAGTCGATCTCCACCTCGCCGATGACGTAAGGCGGCATCCAGTAGACGGTGGCGCCCAAGGGGCGGAGCAGCACGCCCGCCTCGAGCGCGCTTCGATGGAAATCCCGCGCGAATCCAGGCCGAGCGTCCTTCAAGTCGAAGGCCCAGATCATTCCCGTATTGCGGAAATGCGCGACGCGCCGGTGCGAGCGCAGGCCTTGAGCGCGTCGGTTGAGGATCGCCGCCGTATTTCGGTTGCGCTCCAACACCTTCTCTTCTTCGAGGATGTCGAGCACGGCCAGGGCGGCGCGGCAGGCAAGCGGGTTGCCGCTGTAGGAATGCGAGTGAAGGAAACCCCGCTCGAGCTTGTCGTCGTAGAAAGCCCCGTAGACGCGATCGGTCGCAAGCACGACCGAGAGCGGAAGATAGCCGCCCGTGAGGCCCTTGGAGAGGCACAGGAAGTCGGGCGTGATTCCCGCCTGCTCGCAGGCGAAGAGAGTTCCGGTGCGCCCGAACCCCACCGCGATCTCGTCGGCGATGAGATGGACCTCGAAGCGGTCGCAAAGCTCGCGGGCTCGTCGCAGGTATTCCGCGTCGTACATCGCCATCCCGCCCGCGCATTGCACCAGCGGCTCGACGATGAGCGCCGCAGTCCCGGGGGCGTGGCGCTCGAAATGCTCCTCGAGCGCTTTTGCGCAGCGCCGCGCATACTCCCGTGGCGTCTCCCCCGGTGCGGCCAGACGCCAGTCCGGAGAAGGTACCTGCGCGCTTGCGCGCAGGAGCGGAGCGTAAGTATCGCGATATAGAGGGATGTCCGTCACCGACAGGGCCCCGAGCGTCTCCCCGTGGTAGCTGTTGGAAAGCGTCACGAATTCGGTCTTCGCGGAACGGCCGGCATTCTTCCAGTACTGATAGCTCATCTTCAGCGCGATTTCGACCGCGGACGCGCCGTCAGAGGCGAAAAAACAATGGCCGAGCCCGCGGGGGGCGAGCTTCGCGAGACGCTCGGAGAGTTCAACGGCCGGCGCGTGCGTAAACCCTGCGAGCATGACGTGTTCCAGCGAATCTAGCTGGCGCCGCAGCGCGGCATTGATCCGAGGGTTACCGTGCCCCAGCAGGTTGACCCACCAGGAGCCGATCGCATCGAGGATGCGACGGCCTTCCAAATCGTAGAGCCAGACCCCTTCGGCGCGGCTGATCGGCACGAGCGGCAGCGTTTCGTGGTGCTTCATCTGCGTGCAGGGATGCCAGACTGCGCGCAGGCTGCGCTCGAGCATCTTTGCATTCTCGTTCACGCTGCAGACTCGATCAGCGCATCGAAGGACAAAAGGCCCGCAACGCCCGCAGCAGTCGGTTCGCGCAGAAATGGCACTACGCCGAGCAGCGGACAATCGAGGCGCTGCTCGAGAGCACGGACGTTGCCGTCCAAATGAGGCATATCGGGGAAGATGCAATTCGCCACCCAGCCCGCGCAGCGAAATCCGGAAGCTTCGATCTGCCGCCGCGTGAGCAGGGCGTGATTCAGGCAGCCGAGCCGCATCCCGACGACGAGCACTATCGGCAAACCGAGCCGCGCGGCGAGGTCGGCGCCGGTCTGGGTTGCGTTGAGCGGCACGAGAAAACCGCCGACGCCTTCCACCACTACGATGTCGGCAAGCCGCGATAGCTCCTCGTGAGCGCTCGCGATCGTTTCAAGGTCAATTTCGATGCCTGCAAGTTCCGCTGCGATATGCGGTGCGATGGCCGGGTCGAACGCGTAAGGATTCGCGATTCGCGCCCTTGCTTGCACCGTGCTGACGTTCGCGAGCGCCTCCACATCCGCCCAGCGACCCCCCTCGCGCCCGGCGGCAACCGGCTTCATACCCACCACGGATTTTCCCGTCCGCGCAAAAGCGCGCAGCAGCGCGCAGGCGACTAGGGTCTTGCCGACCGCCGTGTCCGTTCCGGTAACGAAATAGCCCTGACCCACGTTCGGGCGCCTCGTTCCGCGTTCAGGCCTGCGTCGCGACGCCGCTTCGGCAGACTTCGTGCAGAGCCGCGGCGAGACGCAAGACCTCCTGCTCGCTATGCGCCGCAGAAAGCGAAATACGCAAACGGGCGGTGCCCTCCGGCACGGTCGGCGGACGGATGGCAGGCACGAGAATCCCGCGCTCGCGCAGGGCGGCGCTCGCTCGTACCGCCTCGCTGCTCGCGCCGAGGACGAGCGGTTGAATCGGCGTATCCGAGGGAGCAAGCCCCCTCTCGCCCTCCCGCATCTCGCCTCTCAGCACCGCGATCAGCTTTCGCAGCCGCTCGCGGCGCCATTCGTCTTCCCGGATGAGCTCGAGGCTCGCTTCGACCGCGGCCGCGAGCATCGCGGGCGCGGCCGTGGTGTAGATATAAGTTCGCGCCCGCTGCAGCACCGTTTCCACCATTTCCGCGGCACCCGAGACGAAAGCGCCGGCGACGCCTGCAGCCTTGCCGAGCGTTCCGACGTAGACGACGCGCGGGGAGCGCAGGTCGAAGTGCGCCGGCGTGCCGCGGCCCTCGGGGCCGATCACGCCGAAGCCGTGCGCGTCGTCGACCAGGAGCCAGGCATCGTGGCGCTCGCACAAATCGAGCACAGCCGGCAAGGGGGCGATGTCGCCGTCCATGCTGAACACGCCGTCGGTGACGATCAGCTTCGTCCTTGCATCGGACTCGGCCAGCGCTCCTGATAGGGACCCGAGGTCCGCGTGCGGATAGCGGACCACCCGGGCGCGCGACAGGCGCACGCCGTCGATCAGCGAGGCGTGGTTGAGCGCATCGGAGAAAATCGCATCCTCCGGGCCGGCGAGCGCGGTGACGGCGCCGAGGTTCGCCTGATAGCCGGTGGAAAAAAGCAGCGCCCGTGGCATCTGCACGAACTCGGCGAGCTTCGCCTCGAGGCGCTCGTGCACGGCGCTGTGCCCGCTCAAGAGATGCGAGGCGCCTTCCCCGACCCCGTAACGCGACGCGGCCTCGATCGCCGCCTGCACGATTCGCGGATGGTTCGCGAGCCCGAGGTAGTCGTTGCTGCAGAACGCGAGGACTTCCTTCCCGTCCACGACGATTCGCGGCCCCTGAGGGCTCTGGCGGACAAGGCGGCTGCGACGCAGACCGCGCCGCTCGAGCTCGGCAAGCTGCTGGGCGAGGCGGTGAAAGATCAAGGGCCGACCGTGCCGCGCAAAGCCGCGCGGTTCACCCTTGCGGTTTGAGGCGGGCAAGCGCGTGGGCCCGCCACATCGGCCAGGCGCGAGCGTAATCCTGACCGGGGACGGAGGCGCGGACCTCCTGCTCGTCGAGGTACGTGATTTTGCCGCCGGTCCCCGCAATTGCGATCGCCTGGAGCTGCATTCGTGCGCTTATTTCGAGATAGATGCTGCGCCCCACCGCGCGGGGGAGACTTTCGCCCACGGTGACCGAGCCGTGACCGCGCATCAGGGCCGCCGGGGATCCTCCCAGCGTCTTGGCGAGCGCCTGCCCCAGATAGGGCGTCTTGACCAGCAAATCGGTGCCCTTCTCGGCATCGCGGATCTCGAAGTTCGGAACTCCCTCTCCCACGAACGCAGCCATGTGGAAAAGCGGGCGCATCGCGACCGTCGTGACGCTGAACGGCACGACCGAGGGGGAATGATTGTGAACGACCGCGTTCACGTCCGGACGCGCTTTGAAGATCTCGCCGTGAATGAAGCGCTCGCGCACCGATTCTCGTCCCCGCGGATCGATCGGATTGCTGTCGAGATCGTACTCCATGATGTCCTCCGGCATCACCAATTCCGGCGCAATAGAGCGCGCCAGAAGGTAGCGCATGGGATCGAGGTCCGAGCGCACGCTTACGTGCCCGTAGGCGTCGATGACGCCGTGCTCCGCGAGAATTCGGTATGCGGCGACGAGGTCTTCGATGATGCTCATTATGTTTTCTTCTCCGGTGATCCGCGAATTGGGCTTGAGACTCAGTCCGCCTTGATGCCTGCGGCCGCGACGACGCGCAGCCAGCGCGCCAGTTCCTTCTGCACGAGGTCGCCGAAGCGCTCCGGAGTACCGCCTGCCGGCGTCATGCCTTGTCTTGCGAGAAGCTCGCGGATCTCGTTCTGTTTCAGCAGCGCATTCATCTCCGCGTTTACCCTGGCGATGGCCGCCTGCGGCGTCCCGGCCGGCGCGAACACGCCATACCATGTCTCCACCTCGAGGTCTGCGAGGCCCAATTCCTTGAGCGTAGGCACCTCGGAAAACGCCTGCGATCGCTCCGCGCTCATCACGGCCAGCATCCGCAGCTTCCCGCTCTGAACATACGGGGCCGCTGTTTGCAAAGACACGATCATGGCCTGCACGTGCCCGCCCACCAAGTCGGCCAGGGCTCCGCCCGATCCCTTGTACGGAACGTGCACTAGGTCGATGCGCGCGTCGAGCTTGAGCAACTCCATCGCGAGATGCTGCGGACCCCCGTTTCCGGGAGAAGAGTAATAAAGCTTGCCCGGCTGGCCGCGCGCAAGCTCGAGAAATTCGCGCATCGACCTGGCCGGTAATCCTTGCGTGACGATCACCGCCATCGTGCTGGTGGCAAGCAATATGATCGGCGCAAAGCTTTTTATGGGGTCGAAAGGGAGCTTCTGGTTGATCGCGGGATTGGTGCCGAAGGAGGTCGCAGTGCACAGCAGCGTATAGCCGTCGGGCGCGGATTTCGCGACGAAGTCGGTTCCTATATTGCCTGAAGCGCCCGCGCGGTTATCGGTGACGACCGCGACCTTCCAGCGCTCGGCAAGTTTCGGTCCGAGAATCCGCGCGAGGATGTCCGCGCCCGTGCCCGGGGTATAGGGAACGACGATTTGAATCGTCCTAGCGGGCCACACGCCTGCATCCTGCGCGAAAGAAGCGGCAGAACTCAGACTCATAGCCAGTCCGAGGGTCCCCACGACACGTCGGCATGCCCTCTCACGCGATAGGATCATCGGTGCGTTTCATTCCTCGCGGCGGCGTCTACGGATTCATTATGCCCAAGAGACATCGGTTCCGTCTGCAGCCGGAACGGTTTTTCTTCGACCGGTCGCGTTGACCGGTTCGGTGTGGGGAATTAGAATACGCGCCTTCCTATTTCTCCGGCGACATGCTCGTAGGAGTCTCGAATCCCCGATAGCTCAGTTGGTAGAGCGACGGACTGTTAATCCGCAGGTCCCAGGTTCGAGCCCTGGTCGGGGAGCCACTTCGAATCAGCAACTTAACCTGAAAGTTGCTTTTCCTTGCGTTCCTCACCGTAGGGAAAACGTAGAACATTTCCTCCGTTCTCGCCTTGACCCGCTTCAATCCGCGACGCCGCGACGGCAAGATTCTCCGTCGCAAACTTCGCGTAGCGATCCACCATCACACGCGACTTCCAGCCGCCCAGGTCCTTCAGCTCGTCGCAGGAGGTTCCCGCCTGCCGATGCCAAGAGGCCCAGGTGTGCCGCAAGTCGTGGAAGCGGAAGTCCGCAAGCCCCGAGCGCTTCACCGCCTCAAGCCACGCACGTATTGCATACACCCCAACGGATCGGCTCTCCGCGATACGTGAAGCAGTAACGGGGATGCTTTCCCTTCTCAACTTCCAGAACAGCGACCGCATCCCGATTCAACGGTACGCCTCGCGGCGTTCCATTCTTGGTGCTGTTGAGCCACGCGGTCCTGCGTTCCAGATCCAGGCGACCCCACCCCGGTGCCTGACCAAGCACCAGGCTGCGGCGTATTTGGGGATTCGATAGGTCCGCGAGTGCGCAGGTCGAATAGGAGGCGACTGCCAAAGCCAATACAAGGCGAAGGTACATGATGGTATCTCCTATGCGGCCCAACGCAGCATATACGGACCGTGGAAGGTTACCCCTTCCGAATCCGCTTCGCTCGGCGCGCCGGGCTTGTCAAAACGCGCACCGCAGCCCTTTTCAATTCATACCCAATTAGGTATAATCCGCCCGATGCGAGAGCATAGACCCAGGGAAGAGAAGCCGCTTCACTGGGTCGGTTCCGCGAAGAAGGACTTGCTCGGTTTCCCCGAGCAGGTGATGGACGACGTGGGCTTTGCCTTGGGCGTGGTCCAGTACGGAGGCCATCCGCCCTCGGCCAAGCCTTGGAAGGGGCTCGGGCCCGGCGTGCTTGAGATCGTCGAGAACGACGGATCGGGGACCTACCGGGCGGTGTACACGGTGCGCTTTCGCAAGGCGGTGTACGTGCTGCACGCTTTCAGAAAAAGTCGCCTTCGGGCATCCGGACGGCGCGAACCGACGTCAAGCTCGTTGCGACGCGGCTCTCGGACGCTATACGAGACTAAGGAACGTTATGGCAAAGAAACGGGTTGAAGTGGAAGCGGGAAGCGGTGATGTGTTCACCGATCTTGGCTACGCCGACGCAAAAGAGCGCCGGCTGAAGGTGTGTCTCGCGCTGGAGGTGAACCAAGTCCTCGAAAAACGCGGACTGCCCCAGGCGCAGGCAGCGAAGCTTCTCGGACTCCGCCAGCCGCACGTGTCGGACCTCGTTCGCTACCGGCTCAGCCGGTTCTCGGTCGAGCGCCTGATGGAATTTCTGACCCTGCTCGGCAAGGACGTGGAGATTCGGATCACGCAAAGGCCCGCGCGAAGATCCTCATCGTCGGTGCGCGTGCATCACGTCGCATAACGGCCAAAAAGGTGTCGTACGGCGTATGGATTCGGGGTATGACCCCGATTTTTACGGTTTTTGGAGTAAACCGCGCGCCTCCAGAACCCGGCTCAACGCGCGGATCGCCGGCGATTCAGCCTCGGCGCTGCGGAATATGAAGCTGACCGGCGGTAACTGCCCCTTCGGTTCGATGCGCAGCTCCGAGATCAGCCCGCGCTCGCGCGCGGTGCGCGCGAGGGATGAAGGCACCGCGCTGATACCATGCCCGGCTGCTACCAGCTCAATGTTGGTCACCGGGGGCATCGACTCGATCCAGGGCCTGGGTGGAACGAGACCTTGCGAAACGAAGGCGCTGCGGATCGCCTCCTCGACGACCGAAGGCGCCTGAGGAAGGATCCATCGCTCCTCGACGACATTGCGCCAAGACACGCGCCGGCGTCTCGCGAGCGGATGATCGACGGCGGCCACGACGGCGAGCCCCTCCTTGAAAAGCGGTTTCATCGTCATCGCCCCAGCCGGCTGGAATTGCACCAGGTCAGATAGGAACGGGGTCACTCCCATCCGGATCGCGACGCGCCGCTCGGCATGGAGCGCGGCGCGGCGCACGTGCCGCAGGCCGTTCAGGAGCAGCGTCGCGCCTTCCAGGATCGCTTGGCCTCGGGGCGTCACCGCCACGCCTGAAGGCGAGCGCCCGAAGAGACGAAAGCCGAAGCTCGACTCGATCTCGACAAGCGCCTTGCTGATAGCCGGCTGACTCAGGTTCATCGATTTCGCGGTCTTGTGGAGGCTGCCGGTCGCACCCAGCGACCGGATAAGCTCCAAGTGGCGAAACCGCAGGCGGGAGATGAGGGCGTCTTCGGGATCGCGCATGGCGATAACCAATAGTGATCGGATAGTCACCATTATGCGCTACTCGGTTCTCGCCCGTCCTGGCTATCATGGGCGCGATCTGAAAAACGATCGACGAGGAGACGAGCATGGACACGATTCTGAACCTCATCTCAATGGTCGGCATATGGGGTTCGATCGCACTGCTCGCCTGGGGCGCGGCGCACGCTGGGGCAGATCTTTGCGCCGCCTGCCCAAGCACCCGAACCCCACTCCTCGCCGTTTAAAATCGAGGCCATCATGCCCGAGCGCCATCGTGATGGAGATACCGTGAGCTCACGCGGCGAGCCAGTACATCAGTATGGCTGAGGTTCATACCTAATCACGTTACGGAGACAGCAGATGAAAAGGCTCGCCAATGCAATGTTCGTCCTGGCCCTGTCGGCGCCGCTCCTTTGCCCGGCACTGGTCTTCGCCCAGAAGCAATGGCCGAGCAAGCCGCTGCGCATCGTCGTTCCTTTCCCTGCGGGCGGGGCCACCGACGTTTTCGCGCGCATGGTGGCGCCGCATCTCTCTGAGCGCATCGGCCAACCGGTGATTGTCGAGAACAGGCTCGGCGCCAATGGGACGATCGGGACCGAATCGGTAGCGCGCGCGCCGGCGGATGGCTACACGCTGCTCATGGGTACCATTGCAACTCACAGCATCCAGCAAACGCTGCTCGCAAACCTGCGATACGACCCGGTGAAGGACTTCATCCCGATCGTCCAGGTCGCGTCGCAGGCGTACGTCGTTGTGGTCCGCCCCGGGTTCGCCGCGAATTCGCTTGCCGAGCTCACCGCCATGGCAAAGCAACAGCCCGGCAAGATCACTTACGCATCAGGGGCCACGGGGACAGCGGGACATCTTTTCGCCGAGCTCTACCGCGCGCGCGCCGGAATCGACATTGTCGCCGTGCAGTACAAGGGTTCAACGCCCGCGATGAACGACGTGCTGGGCGGACATGTGCCGTTTATCTTCGACGTGATCCTCACCACAATGCCCCACATCCGCTCGGGCAAGCTCAGGCCGCTGGCCGTCACGAGCGCGCAGCGCAACCGCGTCATTTCCATGGGCGCGTCCGTGGTCGGCGGCACGCCGGAGCAGTTCGCGGAATTCATGCGCGGCGAGGCGGCGAAATGGGGCAAGCTGATCCGTGACCACAAAATTGCCGCCGACTGAGCAAAAGATCGGATGAACCGGCGTGACACGACACTTGCTCTTGCCGCGCTGGCCGCCGATCGTGAAAGCGTCCGGATTCACGTCGATCGAGTGAGGACCTCTCGATGAGCAAGCAAAACCCGGGCGGTCCCCTCGAGGGGCTATGCATCCTCGACATCTCTACTGTGGTGGCGGGACCGTTTGCGGCGACGTTGCTCGCCGACCTCGGCGCCGACGTGTTGAAGGCCGAGATACCGGGCGCTGGCGACGCACTGCGCGCGCTTGCGCCGCACAAGGATGGCGTGCCGCTGTGGTGGAAGGTCACCAACCGCAATAAGAAGGGTATCACGCTGGATCTGCGCAAGTCCGAGGGCAAGGTGCTGCTCGGGAAACTGCTTCAGGGCCGCGACGTGATGGTGGAGAACTTCCGACCTGGCACGCTCGACCGCTGGGGTATCTCTCGCGAATGGCTGCAGAGCATCAACCCGAAGCTGACGATCCTGCGCGTCACGGGCTTTGGCCAGACTGGCCCGTACCGGAACCGGCCCGGCTTCGCGCGCGTATTTGAGGCGATGAGCGGCTTCACGCGAATGTGCGGCGAGGTGGGCGGCACCCCGCTACACCTCGGATACCCGATTTCGGATGCGATAGGCGGTCTCTTTGGGGCCGTCGGCGTCCTCGCGGCGCTCTATCGCCTGAAAGAGGTTCCGTCCTCGCGTGGCCAGGATATTGACTGTTCGCTGACCGAGGCGATGCTGCGCACACTCGATTTCCTCGCGATCGAATATGACCAGCTCGGCGCGGTGCGCACCGCCTCGGGCAACCGCAGCCAGTACGCCGCGCCGGGCAACATCTACAAGACGAAGGACAACAAGTGGGCGTCGATTGCCGCCTCGACGCAGAGCATCTTTGCGCGCCTCTGCGCCGCGCTCGGGCTGGAGGCGCTGTTGTCAGACGCGCGTTACCCTGATAACCCGTCGCGCGTGAAAAACCGCGATTCGCTCGACGAAATCGTGGGCGCCGCGATCGTGCGGCTGACGCTCGCCGAACTAGGCGAACGGCTGGATGCACACAAGGTCGGTTTCTCGCCAATCTACGATGCGTCGGATATCTTCACCGACCCGCAGTTTGCGGCGCGCGAGGCGATCGTTACGGTGCCCGATGCGCAGCTAGGCGAAGTGCGCATGCAGTGCGTGGTGCCGCGCTTTTCAGAGACGCCCGGCGCGGTGCGTCGCGCCGGGCCAGCGCTCGGCGAGCACAACGAGGAAATCTACGCTTCGTTGGGCCTGGCACCGGAGGACATCCGGCGGCTGCGCTCAGCGGGAGTGATCTGAGGAGGAAAGCACGAAGCGATTCGGAATATTCGTTCTGGCTATTCTGTTCTCCGCGGCACTGCACGCCCAGGGCGGGAAAGTCACGAAGATCTTCGTCGGCACCGAGCCGACGCGGTAGTTGCTCTGGAGGTAAGTGCTTGATGTAAGAATGGTCGGGGTGACTGGATTCGAACCAGTGACTCCTGCGCCCCAATTCGGGTCCTAAAATCGTCACGATAATTTAGCAACGACTTACGCAAGCCGACTCCGCGCAATCGTGACCGAAAAGGACAGGAAAGGCGTGTTTTGGACTGGAAGTGGCTACGAAATGGCTACGTTGCGGGCTTCGGCGGATTCAGGCGAGTGAGGGCGGGCCTGCATCAACAACTTTGGTTAATCGGGCCAATCTGTTACTCCGCAGGTCCCAGGTTCGAGCCCTGGTCGGGGAGCCAAAATTCGATTGTGCGCGCCTGGACCGACGAGGTAGACCGACTTTCAAGTAACGCTAACGACCTCGCTCAGCGTTCCTTGTCCCGCCAGCTCGCGACGTTGCAGGACAGCCGCCTCAACTCCACGCGCGCCTGATTTCCGTCCACGCACGCCGCTCGACCGCACTGTAGACCGTGGGCAGGAGCGCCGGAATGGCCGCGAGAACCCCCGAAAGTAGGATGCGGGCGCGCCGGGTTTAGCGCCGTCATCTACGCGGGCCGTCCGGCGCGGCCCTTTACCCCGGATCCACGCCCGGCCTGCGGCCCGCCGAGGCTATACGCCGACTTTTTCACGAATTCCTGACAAGGCCCATCGGGAATTCCCTGACCGGAGGCAGGGAAAACCCCCGATAGACCCGAAAACGGTACAAATGACAATGGAATAGGACGGCTTTCGGCAACCGTGGATTTGGGAGTATAGTCCTTGCAAAGAGTTCTAAAGAACTATCGATTTCTAAAGAACCCATGTATGTTTTTTAACAAACCCATGAAAGGAAGGTCATGAACGCACCGGTCGATTTCAACGTGATAGAGGGAATGTTTAGACGGCAATACAAACAGATCGAGGTCAGGTTCGACCCCGAGCACGCAACAGCGTGGACCTACCTGAAGCCCTCGGGCGCGCCGTGCTTCAACCTCGGCATGCTCGAAGAGCTACGTGCCCACGACAGCACCATCGAATCCTGCGGCGGGCGCGTCCTGTACAAGGGGGACCTGCATCAGATTCACTACTACGTTGGTGCATCCAGGATCGAAGGCATATTCAGTCTGGGTGGAAACCTCGCGAATTTGGTGCTGCTGATCAAGTCGGGCGATCGCGACACGCTCATGCACTACGCCAAGCTCTGTGTCGACAACATGTACCAGCGGATCTGCGGGTATGGAAGCCCCATAACCACCATTTCACTGGTGCAGGGGGAGGCACTCGGCGGCGGATTCGAAACAGTGCTCGCCTCGAACGTCATTGTCGCCGAGCGGCGCTCGCGGATGGGTCTTCCCGAAATCCTGTTCAATCTTTTCCCCGGCAACGGCGCCTACAGCCTGCTCGCGAGGCGCGTGGGGATGAAACGTGCCGAAGAGATGATCCTTTCCGGCCGTGTGTATACCGCCGAGGAAATGCACGCAGCGGGCGTCGTTGACGTGCTCGTGGAAGACGGGACCGGGGAAGCGGCAGTGCAGGACTACATCCGACGCAACGAGCGGCGCCGCAATGGCTTGCAGGCCGTGTTCAGCTGCCGCCAGCATTTCCACCCCGTAACCCACGAAGAGTTACTCAACATCGCCAACGTATGGGTGAATGCAGCGCTGCGCCTGGAAGACAAGGATCTCAAGCTGATGAGCCGCCTGGCACGCTCGCAGGCAAAGCTTGTCCCGGGCGGTGCGACGGCGAAGCCGGATGCGGTGGAACGCGAGGAGACGCAGCACTACGCGACCGCCTGAACGCTGGTGTGCATTTCCGCCCGAAGCGCGGGCGCTCGCGCGCGTGAGCCATGACCTGCCGGGGTCGTGATCCGATCCGTCCCGACCGGTGCGTTAGGACGCACCCCGGTGGGGCTCATGCGCCGCGAGTTTTCTTCGGAGTTGTCGTCCTCGCCTGACAAAGCGATCCTCGCCGTCCCCAGGCCCCTTGGGAATCCGGTGGGCTAGCTGCGAAATGCCTTCAGCAGAAGGCTCGCGTTCGTTCCACCGAATCCGAAGCTATTGGAAAGTATGGTGTGCAGCTCCATGAACTTCGGAGCCGTTACGATCGGCATTCCCGCGAATTCGGGATCGAGATTCTCGATGTTGATAGACGGGGCTATGAAGCGATGCTCGAGCATGGCTACGCAAAAGATCGTCTCGAGCGCCCCCGCGGCGCCCAGGGGATGACCGGTCATCGATTTCGTCGATGAGAACGGCGGCGGTTTGCCGTCGAACACTTGCTTCATTGCCTCGACTTCGGCGATGTCCCCTTTGATGGTCGCTGTGCCGTGCGTGTTCACGGCGCCGACTTCCCGAGGACTCATCCCTCCGTCCTGGATGGCACCCAGCATGCACTGGGCCGCCTGCACGCCGCTGGGTTCGGGCATGACCATGTCGAAGCCGTCCGAACTGGTGCCGAATCCCACGATCTCGGCGCGTACGCGGGCGCGACGCGCCAGCGCGTGGTCCAGAGCCTCGAGCACGACGATCCCCGCACCGCCGCCGATCACGAACCCGTCGCGGGCTGCGTCGTACGGGCGCGATGCCCGCTCCGGGTGCTCGTTGAATTTCGAGGCGAGTGCGAAGCGAAGGGCCTGGAAACCGGCGGCGATCAAAGGGTGCACTTCCTCTCCACCCCCCGCGATGGCGCGGTCCACGATGCCGGAACGGATGAGCTCATACGCTGTGCCGATGCTGTGCGAAGAGGTCGAACACGCGGAACTGATCGAATAACTGCGCCCGTGGACCTTGAGCAGGTTGGCGACGGCCGCGCTCGACGCGCTCGCCATGCTCTTCAGCACGACAAACGGGCTGACCTTAGCGATCTCTCCGGAATGGACCTGCCGCCCGCCCGTGTAGATGGATTCCACGCTTCCGATTCCTGTACCGACGATGCACGCCGTTCTGCCCGATTGCACGTCGGCCTCGGAAAGCCCGGAGTCGCCGACGGCGTCGAGCGCGGCGAGGCAACAATACTTGGATGCTTCCGAAATCACGGGACGCAGTCTTTTCGGGATGGAGGAGCGCTCGAACTTGGCCTCGACGCCCGTGATCGCACCCGCCACCCGACTCTTCAGGCCCAGGCTTTCCCAGTCCGGCATGGCGCGAAGGCCGCTCGCTCCGTTTTGGAGGGCCTTCACCACCTGGCTGTACTCGTGTCCCAGGCACGATACGAGACCGACCCCCGTGATCGCCACGCGTCGAAGAGCCATCAACTCAGACCGCGTCACGCCTGACGATTCTGTCGCTTCCTGCCGTCGATCGCCTTGAATAGATCGCCGATCGTCTGTATCTGGCCAAGTTCCTCATCGTCGATGTCGATCCCCAACTCATCCTCCAGCTCGGAAGCCAAGGTGATCAGAATCAGTGAACTGATATCCAGGTCCTGTCGGAGCGACGTCGCTTCGCCAACGTCGGCCGCTGTAAGTTTTGCATCGGACGCCGCAAGTAGCCGCTGGACTACTCGGTCATGGAGTGATAAGTCAGCCATGGTTTCTCACGGTGCCGCTTATTCATGTCACGTCCCTTGGCTCAGCGGGCCGCGCTCTGGTTTTTCTTGAGATAATCTAGGAGCGAGGCGCGCGCCTGCTGAAACTGCTCCCGTATTATCTTCAAGACGCGGGGTCCGCTCGCTTGCAGTTCCGATGTCGTCTGGCTGTTGATTCCCACGCACGTCCGGCATAACTGCTCGGCGCCGAGCGTCACCGCCGAGCCCTTCATGGCGTGCACCAGGTCCCTGAGCGTTTCGTATTGCTCGGCCGCCACGGCGGCATCCATCTGCCGCAGCAGCGCCTCGCCGTCCTGGATGAATCCATTGAGGAGCTCCGGCATGAAGCTGTTCTCGGAGCTGATGAGCTCGAGCTCCGAAAGCGCCGCCGGATTGATAACCACCTGGCTTTCCTCGGCGCCGTCGCGGGACACCGCCGGGGTGCTCGCGCGCTTTGCAACCAGGCTCGCGATGGTGTCGAGCAGGCGGCGAGCCTCGATCGGCTTGGGCAGGAAAGCGTCGATCCCGGCCTCCTCGCACTCCTTTATCGCCTCCGAGGTCACGTCCGCAGAAAGCATGATGATCGGGACCTGTATCGCTTCCGGATCCATGAAGCGGTAAGCCCGCGCAGCGTCCAGGCCACCGAGCGCCGGCATGTTGAGGTCCATGATGATCACATCGAACCGCTCGTTCTCCAGCACGTCGAGCGCCTGCTCCCCGTCGTCGACCACCCGGACTCTGTGCCCGGCGCGCTCGAGTATCCCGACGATGACGCGCTGATTGACGGCGTTGTCCTCGGCCACCAGGATCTGGTAGCGGCGCCGGTTGGCGTCGCGCGCGGCGTAGTAATCACTGAGCGAAATGACGCCTTCCTGACTCCCCTGGACGGCAGTCGCGGAGTGAATGACGTTGAACAGGAGCCTCTTCTTGAACGGTATCTCCAGCACCGCCACGAAACCGCCCGCGAGCGCTTCGGCGGTGCGAATCTGCGATACGCCGGCGGTGCACAGCACCGTAGGAGGCGCCTTCTGGTTGCGGCTGTTGCGGAGCCGCGCCAGATTCCGGCTCGGGGCGACCGCCGTGTCTTCGCGCAGGAGCACCAAGTGGTAAGGATGCCCGAGCGATTGCGCTTCGGCGAGGCGCGCGGCCCCCGCCTCGACGCCCGCCGCGCGCCCGGTGCGCGCCCCCCACGTGGCGAGGTCGTGCTCGAGCGCCTGCAGTTCTGCGTCGGAGAAACCGACCAGCATGATCCGGATATCGTTGAGCCGTAGCGAAGCTTCGGCTACCTGTCCCGTCATCTGCTTCTTGAAGGGCAGATCGAACCAGAATGTGCTGCCCTTGCCGGGCGTGCTGTTCAGTCCGATCTGCCCGCCCATCATCTCCACCAGCTGCTTCGAGATGGTGGTGCCGAGCCCGGTGCCGCCGTAGCGGCGCGTGGTCGAGTCGTCGGCCTGGACGAAACTTTCGAAAATGCGTTCCTGGGCTTCCGGCGCGATCCCTATCCCCGTATCCTCGATGGAAAACTTCAGCCGCACTGCATGCTCGCTCTCGCCGAGGCTCGAAACGGTGAGGATGACGCTGCCGGACTGCGTGAACTTGACGCCGTTTCCGATGAGGTTGTAGAGCACCTGGCGCAGATGGTAGGGATCGCCGCGCAGCGCGTGCGGCACTTCCGGCATCACGTGAGTCCTGAACAGCAGCCCGCGGATCTCGGCCTGCGGCCCGAGCACCGCCGCCGTTCCGTTGATCAGGCTGTGCAGATCGAAATCCGTTTCTTCGATGCTGACCTTGCCGGCTTCGATCTTGGAAATATCCAGCACATCCTCGATCAGCTTGAGCATCGATCGCGAGGCCTCGTGCATCGCCTTCAGCATTTCGGCCTGTTCCGTGTTCAAAGGCGTGTCCCGCAGCAGGTCATTCATCCCGACGATGGCGTTGAGCGGGGTGCGCATCTCGTGGCTTACCGTGGAGAGGAAACGTCGCTTCGCCTGGTTTGCCGCTTCCTCACGACGCAGCGAGTCGAACAGGCGGGTCACGAGCTTGCCCTGGAAGAGGGACAACAGAATCATGCCCACCATTAAACCGATGCCAAGCACCCGGTTTTGTATCCAGTAATCGCTGAACGTCAGGACCAGTGCGAAGCCCACGATGCTGAGTACCAGCGAGTTATACAGATAGCGCTTGCCGTAGCGAAACCCGTGGCCGAAAATGATCAATAGGTAGAACATGTACAGGGAAGCACCGGACTCACCGAGGTGATACATGAAGGCCGTGTTCGTGCCGATGTCGAGAAGGGCTGCGAAAACACGGCGCGCACGCGATGCCGACGGGAAGAGGTAGATCCACCCGAACACCGTCCCGCACAGGGCAAAGTAGCAGACCATGGCGGCGAACAGCGGCAGGTTTGGTTCGCGACCGCCAAAGGCCTGCGGGAGGAGGTACAGGAAGAGTATTGTCGCGACCCCCAGCCGAACGATCGCCTGCTCGTGCTCGGTGTCCGGGCGCCCGCTGAGGCGGGCGCGGATTCCTGCCAGGATCGATTTCAGCGCCATCCGGCCCGGTCCCCGGTCACTGCGCCACTTGGTCGGCAAACCGTTCACCGATGGAGAGGACTTCTTCACGGTTCCGCGCCAGGATCTCCACGAGTTGCGGATCAAAATGCCTGCCGGCGTGCTCCTCCATGTAGACGAGCGCCTCCTCCACGGGCCAAGCCGGCTTGTAGGGACGAACCGAAGTGAGCGCGTCGTAGACATCCGCGATGGCGACGATCCGCGCTTCAAGGGGAATGTGCTCACCCCTCAACCCGGTCGGGTAGCCGCTCCCGTCGTACTTCTCGTGATGGCCGAGCGCGATCACTGCGGCCATTTGCAGATATCCGGAAGAGCTGTCCTTCAGCATGTCGTAGCCGATGCGCGCGTGGGACTGCATGACTCGCAGGTCCTCGCCGTCCAGCCTTCCTGGATTCTGCAGGATCCTGTCCGGTATGCCGATTTTTCCGATATCGTGCATCGGCGCGGCCAGCTCGATCGCATCCTGCTCGGCCGCGGACAGCCCGACGCCCCTTGCGATCAGCGAGGAGTACTTGGCCATGCGCACCAAGTGCATTCCGGTCACCTTGTCGCGCTGCTCCGCGGCCTTTGCCAGCCGGAACAACGTCTCGACTTCGCGCCGCCGCAATTCGCGGGTGGCCTCGTCGATCTTCTGCTCGAGAATCCGTGTCCGGTTCTTCTTGAGGATCTCATGGCGGCGCAGACTCAAGAGATTGCGGCAGCGCGCGCCGCATTCGAGCCGGTCGATCGGGCGGATCAGGAAATCGGTAGCCCCGGCCTCCAGGGCGCGATAGCGGACTTCGCGATCGTTGACCACCGTGATGCAGACGATCGGAACGTCCTCGTACCCGAAAATGCGGCGCAAGCGCCGGATGACCTCGATTCCGTCCAGGCTCGGCATCTTGTAGTCGGTGAGCACCATGTCCACGGGATGCTTGCGCGCGTATTCGATGCCCTCCAGGGGGTCGGCGAATGTGGCGACCTCCAGGCTCGCGTCGAGGCTCCTCATGATCTCGCTCAGCACGATCCGCCCGGTGGACTGGTCGTCGATGACCAGGATCTTGAGCGGCGCGAGCTTGGCTTCGATCGAGTCGTGAACCAGCGTAAGCGGTCTAGACGGCGACGTGGTTTTCATTGGAACTCCCTGCCCGGCCCGATTGAGAGGCTCCCCCATCCACGCTCCCAAGTCCAGGTCCAATTACACTATATTTGGCGGGAAATTGCGAGAAATCCCAATTCTCTGCGTTTCAGGGCCCTACCCCCCCTCTAGGCCGCGCGTTGTCTCGGGGAGAGGAACGCCGATTCCATTTCGCGGCGCACCCGCACCGCCTCGGCGCCCGCGTCGTGGGCGACGTCGGCCCAGCACAGGACGCGTCCGGCTTTGACGGGATTGACGAGCTTCACCTGCTGCGCCAGGCCGAGTGGCAGCGCGCCGAGCGCAAGCGAATCCGCTGCGGGCATGAGCCTGCCCACCACCATGTATCCGCCTTCCCCGTCGAGAACTTCGCCGGCCTTGAGGTCGCGCTTGGCGCTCGCCACTGCATCGGCACGAAAACCGGTCGCGCAGCCGGTCGGCTCTCCTCGCAACCCGACCGAGGCCACTGAAATTCCGACCTCGAGCCCGATCAGGTGCCAGCGCTTGTACATGGCCGCATAACGGCCCGAAGGGTCGGTTCGCACGCCGTATTCAGTGAAGCAGCGCCGGACGTATTCGGACTCGCCCTCGAACACCACCCACACGCCGAAGCGGATGTCGTAGGGAATCGTCCGCCCGTCGTGATCGAGCGATGACACCACTTCGACCTGCCCCTTGTGATGCAGCTGCCCGCCTTCGGGCTTCGGGCGCATCACCGCGGGTAGCTCTTCTATGGACGCGGGTGGATACGCGAGGCCCTCTGGCGCCGGCGTAAGCCCGGTTGCATTGCACACCGCAGTAGCTTCGATGGCCGGCTTCGACCCGTCGAGAAAGGAATTGAACATCTTCGGGTTGAGTCCGCCGACGCGGGCCTGCTCGGGCGTGAGTCCGTAGTAACCCCAAACGGTTTCCGGCGTGGACTGCGCAAAGTGCGGCAGCCATTTGTGGCCGCGCCCGGCCGCGACCACGGGGAATCCCGCCGCGCGCGCCCAGTCCACGAGATCGCAGATGATCGCGGGCTGATCACCGTAAGCCAGGCTGTACACGACGCCTGCCTCTTTGGCTCTTTTCGCGAGCAGGGGGCCGCAGAGGGCATCCGCCTCGACCGTTACCATCACCACGTGCTTGCCGTTTCGGAAGGCAGCGAGGGCATGCTCGACTGCCGCAATCGGATTCCCCGTGGCTTCGACGACGATCTCCACAGCCGGGTGCGCGACCAGCGCGCGCCAGTCGTCCGAGACGTGTGCCCGCCGCTCCTTCAGCGCCGCATCGAGCGACGCGGCAGCGTACTGTTCCGGCTTCCAGCCCACGCGCTCGAGGCTGGCGCGCGCATTCGCGGGTGAAAGGTCGGCGATCCCGGCGAGATGCACGCCCGGCGTGCGCGGCACTTGCGCAATGTACATGGCGCCGAATTTGCCGGCGCCTATGATGCCGACCCGCAGCGGCCTACCCTGCGCTTCGCGCTCCTGGAGTTTTGCGAAGAGATTCATGCCGCTTTGAGCTCACCCTGCAGCTCTTCCGGCGGAGTTCCGTCTCTCCACGGAAGCGGCACGTCGTAATGCACGAGCAGGCAGTCATCGGGGAGGCACTTCAACGGCGTAAAGTCGCGGTGCGCGATGTAGCCCGGGCGCTTGAAGCGACGTATATGGTTCGACACCGCGCACAGGCTCAGATATACGCTGACCCGATTCCAAGGAGAGAGGTTCGAACTCGATGCGTGCACCAGACAGGAATGAAACAGGATCATGGACCCCGGCGGACCTTTTGGAGCCACGATGCCGCCGCGCTCGACCAGTTTCCTGATGGTGTCGTGGTTGATCGTCCAAAGCGGGTAGCTGGTCGTCGAGGTGTCGTGGTCCGCGTCGATCACGCCCAGCTCATGGCTGCCGGGAATGAACATCAGCGGCCCATTGAACTCGTTGACCTCGTCGAGGAAGATCGCGACGTTCATCGCGCGAGCCTCGGGCATCAGGTCGTCGTTCTTCCAGGTGCCGTAGTCCTGGTGCCACTGCCAGACGTCGCCGTCGAAAGCCATTTTGCCGTTGATCTTGAACTGGTGCATGTACAACTCTTCGCCGAAAAGCTGCATGATCGGCTCGACCATGCGCGGATGGCGCGCGAGCTTCGCGAAAGGGGTGCTGTACATATGCGCGGCGAAATTGGTGCGCACCGCGTCGCTCCCCTTCTCGCGCACGTTCTCCGGCCGGCGCTGGGCGTACAGGCGGGGCACCTCGTCACTGAGAACCTTGGTCTCCTCGCGCGTGAATAGGCCTGGAAAGAACAGGTAGCCTTCTCGGTCGAATTCCTGGACTTGTTGCGGGTTGAGTCTCATGGCGCAATTCCTCCGCGCTCTCGACGCTCAGATTATAGACCTTGAAGCGCCCGGTCTCAGCGGCCTCCGCCCACGCGCGCCGGCCCGGTTTCCGGCCCAGCGGGCTGCGGAACGACCTGAAAGAAGATCTCGTCCTGCTTGATCAAGCCGAGCTCGTAGCGGGCACGCTCCTCGATCGCTTCGAAGCCCTGCTTCAGGTCACGCACTTCGGCATCGAGCGCGCCGTTGCGCTGGCGCAGCCTCGCGTTCGCTTCTTTCTGCTCCTGCAGCTGCTGGTCGAGACTCCATACGCGGAGCCATCCGCCCTTCCCGAGCCACAAGGGATACTGCAGCAAGAGGATGAACGCTGCGAGAGTAAAGGCGAGTATTTTCATCTCAGCTGATAGAACGCTTCCCGACCCGGGTAGCGGACCGCGTCGCCAAGGTCTTCCTCGATGCGCAGCAGCTGGTTGTATTTCGCGACCCGATCCGAGCGCGACAGCGACCCGGCCTTGATCTGCAGAGCATTCATGCCGACGGCGATGTCGGATATCGTCGTGTCCTCGGTCTCGCCCGACCGGTGCGAAATCACCGCGGTGTAACCCGAGCGCTTCGCGAGCTCGATTGCCGCGAAAGTCTCGGTGAGCGTCCCGATCTGGTTCACCTTGATGAGGATCGAGTTGGCGACGCCGAGCTGGATTCCTTCGCGCAGGATCTTGGTGTTGGTGACGAAGACGTCGTCACCCACCAGCTGCACCTTCTTGCCGAGCTTGTCGGTCAGTGCGCGCCAGCCGTCCCAGTCCGACTCGGCCATCCCGTCTTCGATGCTGATGATCGGGTATTTGTCCGTCCATCCTGCAAGAAATTCACCGAACTCCGCGGAGCCGAGCTTTTGCTTTTTCGAATCGATCATGTACTTGCCGTCCCGGTAGAACTCGGAGCTGGCGCAATCGAGCGCGAGCGCGACGTTCGTGCCCGCGTGGTATCCCGCGCGCTCGATCGCCTCGAGCACCAGCTGCAGCCCCGCTTCGTTGCTCGGCAGGTTCGGCGCGAACCCGCCCTCGTCGCCAACCGTCGTCGACAGGCGCTTGCTCTCGAGAAGGCTCTTCAGCGCATGGAAGACCTCCGCGCCGCAGCGCAGGGCTTCGCGAAAGCTGGCCGCGCCGACCGGCACGATCATGAATTCCTGGATATCGAGGTTGTTGCTCGCGTGAGCCCCGCCGTTGATGACGTTCATCATAGGCACCGGCATCTGCATTCCGCCCGAGCCTCCGAAATACCTGTAAAGCGGCAGGCCCGATTCCTCGGCCGCCGCTTTCGCGACCGCCATAGACACCGCGAGAATGGCGTTCGCGCCGAGGCGCGACTTGTTGTCGGTGCCGTCCAGCTCGATTAGGGTCTTGTCGATGAAGCTCTGCTCCTGCGCGTCCAGACCCATGATCGCCTCGGAGATCTCGGTGTTGATGTGCTCGACCGCCTTCAGGACGCCCTTGCCCCCGTAACGACCCTTGTCCTGGTCGCGGAGTTCCAGCGCCTCGCGGCTGCCGGTGGAGGCACCCGAAGGCACGGCAGCGCGACCCATGACCCCGGACTCGATCAGCACATCGGCTTCCACGGTCGGGTTGCCCCGTGAGTCGAGAATCTCTCTTGCGACGACGTCGACGATCGAGCTCATTTATCCGCCCTTTTTCTGCGCTTTCAGGTCCTGTTCCGCGAAGCGTCCGCGCTTCACCAGTGTGTCGAGTTCTTTCAGGGTGGCCAGCAACTCCTTCATCCGGTCCAGGGGCCAGGCGTTCGGGCCGTCAGAGAGCGCCTTGTCCGGATCCGGATGGGTCTCCATGAACACCCCGGCGATGCCGCTCGCCACCGCTGCGCGGGCCAGCACGGGCACGAACTCGCGCTGTCCTCCGGAAGAAATCCCCTGTCCGCCCGGGAGCTGGACCGAATGCGTGGCGTCGAACACCACCGGACAACCGGTCTCGCGCATGATCGCCAGGGAGCGCATGTCTGAAACCAGGTTGTTGTAGCCGAACGAGGCACCGCGCTCACACACTAGAATGTTGTCCCTTCCGCTCGCCTCGCGCGCCTTATCCACCACGTTCTTCATTTCGGCCGGCGACAGGAACTGGCCCTTCTTGATGTTGACTGGTCTTCCCGCCGCGGCGACTACGTGTATGAAATCGGTCTGGCGGCAGAGAAACGCCGGGGTCTGCAGCACGTCGACAGCGGCTGCGACTTCCGCGACGTCCTCCTTATCGTGGATGTCGGTCAGCACCGGTACGCCGACTTTGCTCTTCACCTCGGCGAGAATCTGCAAACCCTTGTCCATCCCGAGGCCGCGGTAAGACTTGCCCGAGCTGCGGTTGGCCTTGTCGTAGGAGGACTTGTAGATGAAGGGCACATCGAGCTCTTTGCAGATTTCCTTCAGGGCAGACGCAGTATCGAGCGCCATCTGGCGGGACTCCACGACGCACGGACCGGCAATCAGGAACAAAGGCTTGTCGAGGCCGACTTCGAAGCCGCAAAGCTTCATGCTCTCAAGCCGCGATCGCGGTCTTGGTCTTGCTGGCCTGGTACTGCAGAGCGGCTTCGACGAACGCCGTGAACAGAGAATGGCCGCCGCGGGGCGTCGAAGTGAATTCGGGATGGAACTGGCAGCCGATGAACCAGGGATGCGACGGCAGCTCGATCATCTCGCACAGCTGCTCGCGCTGGGTGAGGCCGGAAACGCGCAAGCCCTTGTCCTTCAGCCGCTGCACGTACTGGTTGTTGACTTCGTAGCGGTGGCGGTGGCGTTCGTTGATCACGTCCGCGCCATAGACCTTGCGCGCGAGGCTCCCGGCCTCGAGCGCAGCGCCTTGAGCGCCCAGCCGCATGGTCCCGCCGAGATCGGACTTTTCGTCGCGCCGCTCGATGCGGCCGTCGCGGTCCTGCCACTCGGTCACGAGCGCGATCACCGGGTGCGGCGTGTCGCGGTCGAATTCCGTGCTGTTCGCGCCCGCGAGGCCGACGACGTTGCGCGCGAATTCGATCACCGCGAGCTGCATACCCAAGCAGATGCCCAGATACGGGACCTTGTTCTCGCGCGCGTACTGGATCGCCTTCATCATACCTTCGACGCCGCGTTTGCCGAAACCGCCCGGAACTAGTATCGCGTCCACGCCTTTCAGGAGCGCGCCGATTCCGTCATTCTCGATCGTCTCCGAATCCACGTAACGGATGCTGACTCGGCTGCGCGCGTGGATCCCGGCGTGGACGAGCGCCTCGTTCAGCGACTTGTAGGAATCGGTGAGGTCGACGTACTTGCCGACCATGGCGATGGTGATCTCGCGCTGGGGATGCTCGAGCGCCTCGACCAGCTTTTTCCATACCTTGAGCTCGGCCGGCTTGGCGATGATGCCGAGCTTGTGGCAGACGATTTCATCGAGCATCTGCTGGTGCAGCATCCAGGGAATCCTGTAGATCGAGTCCGCGTCCCAGACGGAGATGACGGCATTGGCTTGAACATTGGTAAACAGCGCGATTTTCTTCTTTTCGTCCTCGGGAATGGGGCGGTCGGAACGGCACAGGAGCGCATCGGGCTGGATGCCGATCCCGCGCAGCTCCTTCACCGAGTGCTGCGTGGGCTTGGTCTTGATCTCGCCCGCGCTCTTGATGAACGGCACGAGCGTCAAGTGGACGTAGCAGGTGTTGTGCGCGCCGAGCTCCAGGCCCATCTGCCGCACCGCTTCTAGGAAGGGCAGCGACTCGATGTCCCCGACCGTGCCGCCGATCTCGACGATCGCCACTTCCGCTTCGCCTGCGCCGCGCGCGATGAACGCCTTGATCTCGTCGGTGACATGCGGGATCACCTGCACGGTGCGGCCGAGGTAGTCGCCGCGGCGCTCTTTTTTGATCACCGAATCGTAGATCTGGCCGGTCGTGAAGTTGTTGTTGCGGTGCATCCGCGCCGACTGGAAACGCTCGTAGTGGCCCAGATCGAGGTCGGTCTCGGCGCCGTCCTCGGTGACGAACACCTCCCCGTGCTGGAAGGGGCTCATCGTGCCGGGATCGACGTTGATGTACGGGTCGAGCTTGAGTAGGGTGACTTTGATGCCGCGCGATTCGAGGATCGCGGCGAGGGAGGCGGCGGCTATCCCCTTCCCCAGAGAGGAAACCACGCCGCCCGACACGAACACATACTTGGCCATCTAAAATCCGGGGGATGGGATGGAGAATGGTACACGAAAACCCCTCGCTGCTCAATCGGCGCGCGGCTTCGCTGTCGTATCCGCATGATGCAGAAGCAGCTCGACGCGGCGCTCTAGGCTTCCCCGAGCTCCGGTCGATTCCGGAAATGCGCGAGCGCCTCGGGATTCGCGAGCGCCTCGAGGTTCTTCACCGGTTGCCCGTGCACGACGCTGCGCACGGCGAGCTCGACGATCTTGTTCGACTTGGTGCGAGGAATATCGGGCACCTGCAGGATTTTCGCCGGAACGTGTCGCGGCGTGGTGTTGACGCGGATCTGCTGCTTGATCCGGGCGACGAGCCTGTCGTCCAGAGCCAGCCCCTCGCGCAGCTTCACGAACAGCACCACGCGCACGTCGCCGATCTCGCCCGGCGGCCAAGTCTGGCCGATCACGAGCGACTCGGTCACCTCCTCCAACTGCTCGACCTGACGGTAGATCTCCGCAGTGCCGATGCGCACGCCCCCCGGATTGAGCACCGCATCCGATCTGCCGTAGATGATCATGCCATCGCGAGCAGTGATCTCGCACCAGTCGCCGTGGGTCCAGACCCCGGGAAATCTCTCGAAGTAGGCAGCCCGGTATTTCGCTCCGTCGGGGTCGTTCCAGAATCCGACCGGCAGCGATGGAAATGGCCGCGTGCAGACCAGCTCGCCCTTTTGCTCCTTCACCGAGCGGCCGTTTTCGTCGAACACCTCGACCCTGAGGCCGAGAGCCCGGCACTGGATTTCGCCGCGCCACACCGGAAGGATCGGGTTTCCGAGCACGAAGCATCCGCAGATGTCGGTGCCGCCCGAGATCGATGATAGGCACAGATCGCGCTTGATCGCTCTGTAAACGTAGTCGAAACCCTCGGGGGCGAGCGGGGAGCCGGTCGAGAGCACGGTGCGCAGGTGCTCGAGCCGGTGCGTTTTCGCCGGCTCCACGCCCGCCTTGGAGATGGCGTCGATGAATTTCGCGGAGATGCCGAGATGGGTTATCCGCTCGGCGTCGGCGTAGTCGAAAAGAATGTTGCCGTTCCTGACGAAGGGCGAGCCGTCATAGAGCAGGAGCGTCGCGCCCGAAGCGAGCGCCGAGGCGAGCCAGTTCCACATCATCCAGCCGAGCGTGGTGAAGTAGAACAGCCGGTCTCCGGGCCCCACGTCGCAATGCAGCTGCTGCTCGCAGAGATGCTTGAGCAGCGCACCGCCGGCTCCGTGCACGATGCACTTGGGCACACCGGTCGTGCCGGAGGAAAACAGGATGTACAGCGGATGGTCGAAGGGCAGCTGCTCAAAGGGGATGTCGCTTGCCGGGCGATCGGCGACGAAGTCCTCCAGACGCTGCGCGCCCGGAATGGCGGAAACGTCCGGCCCAACGCTCACGTAGGGAACGACCACGACGCGCTTCAAGCTGGGCAGCCTCGCGGCGATCTCCCGGACTTTCTGCAGCGAGTCGATTTGTTTTCCGTTGTAGTGATAGCCGTCAGCCGCGAAGAGTACCGCGGGTGCGATCTGGCCGAAGCGGTCGAGCACCCCCTCAACCCCGAAATCGGGGGAACACGTCGAGAAGGTCGCGCCGATACTCGTCGCGGCGAGCATGGCGGCGATCGCTTCGGGCAGGTTCGGCAGATAAGCGGCCACCCGGTCGCCGGGTTTCACGCCCAAGGCGCGCAGTCCCTGTGCGATTCGCGAGACTTGCTCGTACAGCTCGCGATGGGTGAGGCGTCGCTTCACCTTGTCTTCGCCCCAGAACACCATCGCCGTGGACGCGTCGCGCCGCCGCAGCAGGTTCTCGGCGAAGTTGAGCCGCGACTCCGGATACCAGCGCGCGCCCGGCATCTGGCCGCCGTTCACGAGAACCCGCGCGCCCTTCGTGCTCGCGCGCACGCTCGCGAACTTCCACACCGAGTCCCAGAACTGCTCCGGGTGTTCGGTCGTCCAGCGGTAGAAGGCCGGGTAGTCGTTCAGTCCGAGCTTCCAGTCGCGGATCGCCTGGCGCGCAAAGCGCGTGAGGTTCGCTTCTTCTATGCGCTCGGGACTCGGCGTCCAGAGCGGTGTTTCGGCCATGGCGGCCTCCTTCGTGGTTGGACATTATAATTTGCGCCGGATCGCGCTCGATCCGGATCGGGAGACGCATGGCACGCGAATCGATGCAGTTCGACGTGGTCGTGGTGGGCGGCGGGCCGGCGGGACTCGCCAGCGCGATCCGGCTGAAGCAGCTCGCGGCGCAGAGGGCGGTCGAACTGGGCGTGTGCGTGATCGAAAAAGGCTCGGAGATCGGGGCACACATCCTCTCCGGCGCCGTGATGGACCCGCGCGCGCTCGAGGAGCTCTTCCCCGACTGGAAGGCCCGCGGCGCCCCGCTCGCGACCCCGGTGAACGAGGACCGGTTCCTTTTTCTCACCCGGTTCGGCTCGCTCAAGGTGCCGGGTTTTCTCCTGCCCGAATGCTTCAGGAACCAGGGCAACTACGTCGTCAGCCTCGGCAACGTGTGCCGCTGGCTGGGGCAGCAAGCCGAAGCGCTGGGCGTCGAAATTTACCCCGGTTTTGCCGCCGTGGAAGTGCTCTACGACGATCGAGGCGGCGTTCGCGGCGTCGCCACCGGCGACATGGGCGTCGGACGCGACGGCAGGCCGACAGCGCAGTACCAGCCGGGGATCGAGCTGTGGGGCAAGTACGTCTTCTTCGCCGAAGGCTGTCGCGGCCATCTGGGCAAGCAACTGTTGGAGCGCTATCGCCTGAGCGCGAACTCGGACCCACAGGCGTACGGCATCGGTCTGAAGGAACTCTGGGAGATCGAACCGGAAAGACACCAGGCGGGGCTCGTCATTCACTCCGCCGGGTGGCCCCTGAGCGCAGACAGCTACGGCGGGTCCTTCCTCTATCACATGCAGGACAACCTCGTGTCGGTGGGTTTTGTCGTCGGACTCGGGTACGCCAACCCCTATCTCGATCCGTACGAGGAATTCCAGCGCTACAAGACTCATCCGGACATCCGCACGTTCCTCGAAGGCGGCAAGCGCATCGCATACGGCGCGCGCGCCATCGCCGCCGGCGGCTTGATGTCGTTGCCCGGACTCACGTTTCCAGGCGGGTGCCTCGTCGGGGACGAAGCGGGATTCCTCAATGCCTCGCGAATAAAAGGCAGCCACGCGGCGATCAAGTCGGGCATGCTCGCGGCGGAGGCCGCGTTCGCCGCCCTGCGGGCGGGACGATCCGCAGACGAGCTCGACGCTTACAGCGCCGCATTCCAGGAATCATGGCTATTCGACGAGCTGTACCGCGCCCGCAACTTCAAGCAGTGGATGTCCAAGGGGCTTTACTCGGGCACGCTGATGGTGGGCGTGGAGCAAACGCTGCTCGGCGGAAAATTCCCCTGGACGCTACATCACCGCCACGCCGACCACGAATGCCTCAGGCCCGCCTCGGAATGCAAGCCGATCGATTATCCGAAGCCCGACGGAAAGCTCACATTCGATCGCCTCTCCTCGGTATTCATCTCCAATACGAACCACGAGGAGAACCAGCCCTGCCACTTGGTTCTCAGGGACGCGAGTCTCCCCGTCCGCTTGAACCTCGCGAAATACGCGGGCCCCGAAAGCCGCTACTGTCCGGCGGGCGTGTACGAATTCGTGAAAAACGGCGACGGCACCGACCGCCTTCAGATCAACGCGCAGAACTGCGTTCACTGCAAGACCTGTGACATCAAGGACCCGTCCCAGAATATCGTCTGGGTCGCCCCACAGGGTGGGGGGGGACCGAACTACCCAAACATGTAGGCAAATCCGGTAACTCATAGAAGAAAAAGAAGTAGTTGCGATTAACGAACGTTCGTACTAGGGTATGCGGATGCGAAAAGGCGAGCAGACGCGCACGTTGATCCTCAACGAGGCGGTGGCCCTGGCAAGTCAGCTCGGGTTGGAGGGGTTGAGCATAGGCTCCCTCGCGGAACGGCTGGACATGTCCAAGAGCGGGCTCTTCGCTCATTTCGGGTCCAAGGAGGACTTGCAGCTGCTCACGCTCAAGCGGGCGCAGACGCTGTTCTTCGACGAGGTCTTGTCGCCCGCATTGAAACACGCCCGCGGCCTGCCGCGTCTTAGAGCCCTTTTCTCGAACTGGCTCGGGTGGGTGAAACGCAACGACGACCTCCCCGGCGGCTGTCTCATGCTCGCCGCCTCCGTCGAATATGACGATCGGCCCGGTGCAGTGCGCGACTTGCTCGTCGCCGGGCAACGCGAGCTGCGCGGCGCCGTCGCCAAGGCGATCCGCATTGCCATCGACGAAGGGCACCTGGAACCGCACACCGATCCCTGGCAGCTCACTTTCGAGCTGTTCGGGATCGTCCTCGCCACGCATCACGACTTCAGGCTGCTCGGCGATGCGCGCGCGCTCGAGCGCGCAGGCGAGGCCTTGGAACGGCTGCTCGAAGCGCATCGCGCGGCGGCGCCACGCGCCTGAAGGCCGCCATGCGCTCCCGGAACACCACGGCGCCGGCGTTCTCCGCGGCCTACCCCGCGCACTTGGTCGCGTCCTTGCCCCTGGGCGTCGCGCACTCGATCACGGTTCGCCCGATCCGCCCCGAGGACATCGACCTCGAGACGGAATTCGCGCGCAAGCTTTCGAAAGAAACGCGCTACAACCGCTTCCTCGGCGGCGGCGTCCGCCTCACACCGGAGATGCTGGAAAAATTCACGCGCATCGATTTCAGCCGCGATATGGCGCTGATCGCGACAGCGACGATCGAGGGAGCCGAAACCGCGATCGGCGTGGCGCGCTACGCGCGCCTCGCGGACGGCGTCACCTGCGAATTCGCGATCACCGTCGCCGATGCCTGGCAGGGCCGCGGCATCGGCGGGAAGCTCCTCGTCATGCTCGTCGATTCCGCCCGAGGGCACGGCATGCGGTGGATCGTCGGTGACGTGCTCGCCACCAACACGCCCATGTTGCGACTCGCCCGTTCGCAGGGGTTTCGCATCGATTGGCATCCCGAGGGCGCAGAGTTGCGCCGCGTGGTGCTCGAACTTGTCGTCGACTAGGTGCTTGCGCCGCGCATTCCAATTTCCGCGGAAAGCTGACACAATTGAATCGAGCGGAGGTCAGTTGCCATGAAAACACACCGGACCGAGTTGTGGGCCGCACTTTTCGCCTTTGCCTTTTTTCCCGCTGCAGCACAAGCGCAGAACGTCTTGCGTCTGTACGGCGGGCTCGCGCCGACCAGCTATAAGATTTCGTTTGACCGGAACGCCCCCGTCGGATATAGCAATCAGACTGCGAAGTCCAGTTACACGGCGGCCAATGTCGGTCTGACCTGGATATCGCCCAAGGGAATCTATGTCGACTTCGCGACTTCGCAGAGCCTCAGCGCCACGCACGACTTGTGGAATTCCGTGACCAGCCAGAAGCAGGATTTTTCGCACGATTCCTACACCCTGACGGGGGGCTACAGCCATGCTTTTGCCCGAGGGGTGAGTGTCTCGGGTTTTGGCGGCTACACAGTGAGCGACACCGTACTGCACGCGCCCCGTCCACCCCAAACTTTCTCCAAGGACACATTCGACAGCCAAGGGATTTTCATCGGAGCGGGCGCTGGGGTTCCCGCGCTGCGCGGGCAGTTCAGCGGGAGCATCGCCATTGCTGGGATGAAGGGCAAGTGGAAGAACGACAACGGCTTCAACAATACCGCCGACACCACCTTCGGTTTCAGCCTCGGGGGAGCCTATACCTACCCGATCACCCCGGCGCTGGGAGTAACCGCCGATTTGAGATACCAGCAATACAAGTACAACTTCGGGGTCGTCACCACGACTGCGTACACGGTCACCGAAAAAGCCGCCAGTCTCGGGGTCAGGCTCGGCTACCGGTTCTGATTCGCCGCTAGAACGTCGGCGGGACGATGATCGTCGACTTCTTCTTTTCCCCTTCTTTTTGCTTCTTGGCGGCCTCCTCCAACCGGGCGCTCTCCAATTCAAGCATGCGCTGGCGCGCCGGTTCCGCATAGTGACCGTTCGGGTAGCGGTTGAGGTATTTCTGTACGTCGGCGGCCTTGCGGCTCGATTTGACCGAGTCCCAGAGTGATGTCTCCGCAGCCAGCTTGGACTTGCTCTCGGCGTCGCGTTGCGCAGTTGCTTTGGCTTCGCGCTGTGCCCTCGCTTCGGCCTCGCGTTGCGCTCTCTCTTCGCCTTCGCGCTTCGCCTGTGCCTCCGCCCCGCGTTTCGCCCGCGCTTCGGCCTCACGCTTTGCTCGTAGCTCAACCTCACGTTTCGCTCGCGCTTCCGCCTCGCGTTGCGACTGGGCTTCGGCGTCGCGCTTTGCCTGAGCGTCGCGCTGCGCCTGCGCCTTCGCTTGCGCCTCGGCCTTTGCCGCTTCGGCGGCATCGCGCCTTGCCTTTGCCTCCGCCTCGACCTTCTGAGCAGTCGATTGCTGGCTCGGCTTCATTACGACGAAATAAGTGGCGGCACTGGCCGCCACGAGCACTCCAAGTGTCGCCAGCACGAGCAGCGAGCGCTTCTTTCCCGCCAGCGCGGGTTCCGGTGACGGCGCGTCTGTGAGCTTGATCGTCTTCTCGACCGCAGCTTGCGCATTCTCCTCGGTCTCGGCACGCGGGACGCTCCTCTGGAGCCGCGTCCTGTCGGCTCCCGCCATGGTGCGGGTGCCGCTGTCGTCCGCAGGGGAGCCGCTGCGCAGTTTGGCGGCCTTGCGTGCCGCGAGCGACGCATACACGCCCTGGGGAAACTGCCGCACGTAGAGCTCGAAGTCATTCGGGTCGTCGCTATCTTTGATCGAGCGCCAGAACTCCAGCTCCATTTCCCCCGATCTCAGCGCCTCCGGATGGGTCGCCTGCGGGACGCGGGCCTCGCGCGGAAGGACTAGGGTCGGTTCGGCCTCCGGTATCGCCGGCTTCCCTTCCGCGGCGCGCTTGAGCGCCTGGGAGAATTCGCGCGCGGTCGCAAAGCGCTGGTCGGGATTCTTCGCCAGCGCCTTCGCGACCACCCGGTCGAACTCCGGCGACAGCGCCATATTGATCGACGACGGCATCGGGGGATCTTCCTGGATGATCTTCTTCGCGACGGTCCAGGCGCCCTCCCCCGTAAACGGCTTCTGGCCGGTCAGGAACTGGTATAGGATTACACCCGCGGAGAAGATGTCGGTGCGCCGGTCGATGCGCTGCCCCTGGATCTGCTCGGGCGACATGTAGGCGGGCGTTCCGACCACCGTGCCCGCCTGCGTGCGCTCCGCGTGGGTGCGGTCGGAATCGGTGACGCGCGCCACGCCGAAATCGGTGAGCTTGGCCCGGCCCTGGCTATCGAGCATGACGTTGGCGGGCTTGATGTCGCGGTGGACGACCCCGGCTTCGTGCGCGAACTCGAGCGCATCGAGCAGCTCGCACATGATGCGCACGCATTCCTTCCGGTCGAACTGCCGCCCCGTGCTCAGGGTGGACTTCAGCTCATCGCCGCGGATGAACTCCATGACGAGGTAGGCCATGTCGCCTTCCTCGCCGAAGTCGTAGACCTGGACGATGTTCGGGTGATTGAGCCGGGCCACTGCGTGCGCCTCGCGCACGAACCGCATCGAGAAATCCTTGGCGGTCTCCTCGTCTAGCTGGCTGATCAGAATGGTTTTGATCGCCACTTTGCGGTGGAGTTTCGGATCGAGCGCCTCGTAGACGATGCCCATCGCCCCCTTGCCGAGGACACGCTCGAGTTGATAGCGGCCGAGGGTTTGCGGTCCGGCAGCCATGCTTTAGAGCAAGCCGATTCGTCCGTACGTGCGCGTCGGACGAGCGCTCAGAACTGATCCTCCGACAGCGCCATCACCCCCGCCGCTCCGTGCACGATCGTGTTCCGCAGCCCGGGCGCCTGTGTGAGGACGTGATCGGCGTAGAAGCGCGCGGTCTTGATTTTCGCCTCGTAGAAGGACTTGTCGCCCTTTCCCTCGGAGAGCCGCTGGCGCGCAACGAGCGCGGCGCGCGCCATCTGCCAGCCGCCGCACACGATGCCCATGAGCTTCAGGAAGGGGACGGCACCGGCATGCGCCGCCTTGATGTCGTTGCCGTAGGCGATGACCATCCAGGAGACGCATTCCTCGGCCGCGGTCAGCGCCGCTGAAAAAGCCTCGCGGGTCGCCGCCATGTCCTCCCCGGCCGCCTTGCCGAGCTCCGCTTCCACCGCGCGCATCACCCGGATCACCTCCTTCGCGGTCGCACCGCCCTCGCGCGCGACCTTGCGGCCGATGAGGTCGTTCGCCTGGATGCCGGTCGTGCCCTCGTAGATCGTCGTGATCCTCGCGTCGCGCAGGTGCTGCGCCGCGCCGGTCTCCTCGATGAAGCCCATGCCTCCGTGCACCTGGATACCGGTCGACGCCACGTCGATGCCGGTCTCGGTGAACCAGCCCTTCACGATCGGGATCATGAGGTCGACGAAAGCCTGGTTGCGCGCGCGCTCTTCCTTGTCAGGGTGCTTCAGCGACTTGTCCACCGCCGCCGCGACGACGTAGCCCAGCGCGCGCATCGCCTCGGTCTGGGACTTCATGCTCATCAGCATGCGGCGCACGTCGGGGTGGTGGATGATGGTCACCGCCTTGCCGCCGCCCGCGACGTCGCGGCTCTGGACGCGCTCTTTCGCATAGGCGAGCGCCTGCTGGTAGGCGCGCTCGGAGATCGCAAGGCCTTCCATGCCCACCGCGAATCGCGCGAGATTCATCATGATGAACATGTATTCCAGGCCGCGATTCTCCTCGCCGACCAGGTAGCCGACCGCGTTTTCGTATACGAGGACGGCAGTCGGGCTCGCGTGGATGCCGAGCTTGTGCTCGATCGAGGCGCACTGCACCTCGTTCCTCTGCCCCGGCGAGCCGTCGGCGTTCACCAGGAACTTCGGCACGAGGAACAGCGAGATGCCGCGCACGCCCTCGGGCGCGCCCTCCACGCGCGCGAGCACGAGATGGATGATGTTCTCCGCCAGATCGTGCTCGCCGTAGGTGATGAAGATCTTCTGTCCCGAGACGCGGTAATGATCACCCTCGCGGACCGCCTTGGTGCGAACGAGCGCCAGATCGGAGCCCGCCTGCGGCTCGGTGAGATTCATGGTGCCGGTCCAGCTGCCCTCGATCATTTTCGGGAGGTATCGCTTTTTCTGTTCCTCGGTACCGCGCAGGATCAATGCCTCGACTGCCCCCGCGGTGAGCATCGTGACGAGCGAGAAAGAGAGGTTCGCCGATTTCCACATCTCGACGACGGGCGTCGAGACGATCTTGGGCAGCCCCTGTCCGCCGTGCTCGGCGGGCGCCTGCAGCGCGTTCCACCCGCCTTCCACGAACTGCCGATACGCCTCCTTGAAGCCCGCGGGCGTGGTGACCCTGCCCTTGTCCCACTTCGAGCCCTCCTTGTCGGCGGGCTTGTTGAGCGGCGAGAGCACGCCGCTTGCGAACTTCGCGCTTTCCTCGAGGATCTGGTCGACGAGTTCGGCGTTGATCTCCTCCAAGCCGGGCAGCTTCGCGACCTCGGCCAGGCCGGCCAATTCCTGCAGCACGAAGTGCATGTCGCGAAGCGGTGCCTTGTATTCGCTCATAGGTGCCTCTGTAAAAACCGTTTATCCCAGCTCTTTCACCAATTCCGGAACGATTTGGAACAGGTCTCCCACGATCCCGTAGTCCGCCACCTGGAATATAGGCGCTTCCTCGTCCTTGTTGATGGCGACGATGACGCGGCTGTCCTTCATGCCCGCTAGGTGCTGGATCGCGCCGGAGATGCCCACGGCGATGTAGAGCTCCGGCGCAACGATCTTGCCGGTCTGCCCGACCTGCCAGTCGTTCGGCACGAACCCCGCGTCCACTGCGGCACGCGAAGCTCCCATCGCCGCGCCCAGCTTGTCGGCGAGCGGTTCCAGGATCTTGAAGTTGTCCCCCGAGCCCATGCCGCGCCCGCCCGACACCACTACGCGCGCGGAAGTCAGCTCGGGGCGCTCCGACTTGGTGAGCGCGCGGCCGACGAGCGACGACAGGCCAGCATCCGCGCCAGCCTGGAGAGCTTCCACTGCGTCCGAGCCGCCGCTTGCGGAAACCGCGTCGAAACCCGTCGTGCGCACGGTGATGATCTTGATCCTGTCCTTCGATTGCACGGTTGCGAGGGCGTTGCCGGCATAGATCGGACGAACGAAAGTGTCGGCGCTCACGACCGCGACGATGTCGGAGATCTGCGCGAGATCGAGCAGCGCCGCGATGCGCGGCGCGAGATTCTTTCCGAAGGAATTCGCCGGCAAGAGAACGTGCGTATACCCGCCGGCGAGGCCTCCCACCAGCGGCGCCATGTTTTCCGCAAGCTGGTCCTGGTAATGCGGCGCATCGACCGAGAGGACCTTTTTGACGCCCGCGACCGCGGCGGCCGCTTCGGCCGCCGCGCCGCAGTTCGAGCCGGCGACGAGGATGATGACATCGCCGCCGACGCTTTTTGCTATCTGGGCCGCGGCGGCGACGGTATTGAGCGTCGCCGACTTGACCGATTGGTTGTCGTGCTCCGCGACGACGAGCACGCTCATGCAATCACCTTGGCTTCGTTGCGAAGCTTCGCGACTAGGGTCCTCGCGTCGGGCACCTTGGCTCCTGCCTTGCGCTTGGAAGGCTCCTCCACCTTCAGGGTCCTGAGCCGCGGCGCGATGTCGACGCCGAGCGCGTCGGGTTTCAGCACTTCGAGGGGCTTCTTCTTCGCCTTCATGATGTTGGGCAGCGTGACGTAGCGCGGCTCGTTCAGGCGCAGGTCGGTGGTCACCACGGCCGGCATCTTGATCGAGATCGTTTCCAGGCCTCCGTCCACCTCGCGCGTCACCTCGGCCCTGCCGTCCGAGATTTTCACTTTCGAAGCGAAGGTCGCCTGCGGCCAGCCGAGCAGCGCCGCGAGCATCTGGCCTGTCTGGTTGCAGTCGTCGTCGATCGCCTGCTTGCCGAGGATGACGATCGCCGGATTCTCCTTTTCCACGATCGCGCGCAGGAGCTTGGCGACCGCGAGCGGCTGCAGCTCCACCCCGGTCTCGACGAGGATCGCGCGGTCGGCGCCGAGCGCGAGGGCCGTGCGCAGGGTCTCCTGGCTGGCCTGCAAACCGCAAGATACCGCGACGATCTCGGACGCGGTCCCGGCTTCCTTCAGGCGTATCGCTTCCTCGACCGCGATTTCGTCGAAGGGATTCATCGACATCTTGACGTTGGACGTCTCGACGCCCGAGCCGTCGCCCTTGACGCGCACCTTGACGTTGAAATCGACGACGCGCTTGACCGCGACCAGGATTTTCATTCACCGCCTCTCGTGGAAATACAGGCGGATTATAAGCCATGGCGCGCAGCGCCCCAGCTCCCGGCGCTCACCGATATAATCGGCCGGTTCGCGATCGCTCCCGCCATGCCGCGCCCGCTCTCCCACATACGCGTTCTGGATCTCTCGCGTGTTCTCGCCGGCCCCTGGGCATCGCAGAATCTCGCCGATCTCGGGGCGGAAGTGCTCAAGATCGAGCGCCCCGGGGTGGGCGACGACACGCGCAGCTGGGGCCCCCCTTTCCTCAAGGACAAGGACGGCGGAGAGACGCGCGAGTCGGCGTACTTCCTCTCGGTGAACCGCGGCAAGAAGTCGGTGACGCTCGACATCGCGAAGCCCGAGGGCCAGCGCATCGCGCTCGCGCTCGCGGCGAAGTGCGACGTGCTGCTCGAGAACTACAAGGTCGGCGGTCTCGCGAAATACGGCCTCGCCTACGACGATCTGAAGAAAATCAATCCGCGCATCGTCTACTGCTCGATCACCGGGTTCGGCCAGTCCGGCCCGAGCGCGCACCGCCCCGGCTACGACTTCATCTTCCAGGGCATGGGTGGCCTCATGAGCATCACCGGCGAGCGCGACGGCGAGCCAGGAGGCGGTCCGCAGAAAGTCGGCATCGCCGTCACCGACGTCCTCGCCGGGATGTACGCGAGCCTCGCCGTCACGGCGGCGATCGCGCACCGCGAGCGCACCGGCGTCGGGCAGTACATCGACCTCGCCTTGTTCGACGCCGTCGTCGCCTTCGGCGCAAACCAGATCCTGAACTACTTCACTTCGGGAAAGATCCCGGGACGCTACGGCAACGCGCACGCGAACGTCGTGCCCTACGAAGTGTTCGCCACCGCCGACGGCCACCTCATCCTCGCGGTCGGCAACGACAGCCAATTCGCGAGCTTCTGCAGGGTCGCGGGCCGGCCGGAGCTTGCCGGCGATCCGCGTTACGCCACCATGCCCGGGCGCATCACGAATCGCGCGACCCTCATCCCTCTGCTGCGAGAAATACTCCGCGAGCGACCGGGCGCGCGATGGCTCACCGAGCTCGAGGCCGCAAACGTTCCGTGCGGTCCGATCAACGATTACCGGCAGGTATTCGAAGATCCGCAGGTGCAGCACCGCAGACTGAAAATCGAAATTCCGCACCAGGCGGGCGTGCCCTCTCCGACGGTCGCGAGCCCGATGCGATTCTCGGAAACGCCCGTCGAGTACGAGCTGCCTCCACCGGTCCTCGGGCAGCATACGCGCGAAGTGCTCGGCGATCTGCTGGGGATGCGCCGCGAAGAGCTCGATCAGCTCGCGGCGCAAAAAATCATCTAGTCCTGTTTCAGGCTTATCCACAAAATCTGTGCATAGCCTGTGTATACCTTGCAGGGTTTCCGCCCGCGTTCTGCGAGAAACGGAGTGTTCGGACGGATTGCTCAAATCTTGTGCGCGATTCCCCCAGACTGTCGCCTAGAAGCGACAAAGCGGGGGCGGGTCTTGGCTTATTAGCTGGCTTCCCCGGAGTTTAGGAATACGTCGCCTTCGTTACACGTATACCAAGGCGGCCTCTGTCCGCAGCTCTGGGATCGGGCCTGATCACCTAAGGAGGCAACCCATGCAGATTCCCACGAGATCGCTAAGCGTTCTGACAGTGGTGCTGGTCGCGGCGTGCGGCATGTCCAGCGATCAAACTGACATGCCGGCTTCGAGCGGCAGCGGCGTTTTCCAGGGCGCCGTAATGGGCAGCGGGTCGCAGAGCATGCTCGTCGAGGTGCCGAGCAGCAGCGCCGCCACTACCACCGACACAACCGGCGGTTTTGTCCTGGCCAACGTGCCAAAAGGTGCGACCGTCCTGCATTTCAGCGGCGGGGGCCGGAACGCAAACTTGGCTACGGCGCCGGTGGTCCCGGGAGAGTTCCGGCACCTGACGCTCAGTCTTTCGGGCACCAGCGTCACCGAGCAAAACGAGCAAACCGAGACCGAATTCGAAGGCACCGTCGACGCTATCGACGGCAAGGTGCTCACCGTCGCGGGCCGCAAGGTGGCCGTGACCGACGCCACAACGATCAGGAAGGAGGAGGATGCTGCTGCGACCTTCGCCGACCTCACGCTAGGCACGCCGGTCGAGGTCGAGGGCACCCTGAACGCCGATGGCACCGTCACCGCCAACGAAATCCGCATCGAGGACAGGAACGATGCCGACCGCACCGCCTTCGTCGGCACACTCACGCAGATAACCGGGAGCACGCTGAGCGTAGGCGGTCTAACGGTCAACGTCAGCTCTGCCACCGTGATCGTGAAAGGCGACACCACTCTCGCGCTGGCCGACCTCATGGTCGGCGATCAACTGCTGGTCCGCGGCACCGTCCAGTCCGACAAGAGCATCAACGCCACGCGCATCCGCGTGCTGCAGCGCGAGGACGAGCCCGAGGAGGAGATGCACGTGTCCGGCAAGGTCACGGCGGTGGACGCCAACACCCTCACCATCGGCGATACCAAGATCATCACCGACGCCAGGACCGAGTTCGAAGGGAGCGGCTTCCAGAGTCTCGCCGATCTCAAGGTAGGGGACTTCGCCTTCGCCGAAGTCATCAAACAGGCCGACGGTTCGCTGCTCGCCAAAGAGGTGAAGAAGTTCACGCCACCGCCTCCAAGCTGACGACATCCACGCGGACTGCGTGGGCCAGCGAGCGGGGGAAAGCTTGATTCCTACAGAGGCTTCCCGATCAGCCTCCCCAGCTCGCCGATCACGCCGCGGCGGAAAGTGAGAACGCAGATCACGAAGATCACGCCCTGGACGACTGTCACCCAGGAGCCGATCTGCGCGAGGTAGTTCTCCATCGAAATGATGATAAGGGCGCCCACCACCGGCCCGAACACGGTCCCGAGCCCGCCGAGCAGCACCATCAGCACCACCTCGCCCGACATGGTCCAGTGCGCGTCGGTGAGCGAAGCGAGCTCGAACACCAGCACCTTGGTCGCTCCGGCGAGTCCCGCGAGCGTCGCCGATAGCACGTAGGCGAGCAGCTTGTAGCGGTTGACGTCGTAGCCGAGCGAGAGTGCCCTCGCCTCGTTTTCGCGGATCGCTTTCAGCACCTGCCCGAAGGGCGAGTGCACCGCGCGATGGATGAGAAGAAATCCGCCGACGAACACCGCGAACACCAGCGCATACATCGCCCACACGCTGTCGAGGTCGAGCAGGCCGAAGAGCTTGCCACGCGGCACGGCCTGGATGCCGTCCTCGCCGCCCGTGAACGGCGCCTGCAGGTAGAAGAAGTACACCATCTGCGCGAGCGCGAGCGTGATCATCGCGAAGTAGATGCCCTGCCGGCGGATCGCGAGCAGGCCGGTCACGAGGCCGAGCAGCGCGGAACACGCCGTACCGAAGAGGATCGCGAACTCGGGCGGGAAGCCCCACACCTTGGCGGCGTGCGCGGAAGCGTAACCTGCAGTTCCGAGGAACATCGCGTGCCCGAAGGACAAGAGACCCCCGTAGCCGATCAGGAGGTTGAAGGCGCAGGCGAAGAGCGCGAAGCACATCACCTTCATGAGGAACACCGGATACGCGACGAGCGGCGCTAGCGCAAAGAACGCGATCATCACCGCGGCGGCGATGCGCTGATGCGCAAACCCGCCGGCGCGCGGTGCAAGTTCGTGCACGGCCGACATGATCCTAGAACACCCTCAGCGCTGCGTGCCGAAGAGACCCGCCGGCTTGATCATCAGCACGATCGCCATGATGATGAAGATCACCGTGTTCGACGCCTCGGGATAGAACACCTTGGTCAGGCCCTCGATCAGCCCGAGCGCAAAGCCGGTCACGATCGATCCCATGATCGAGCCCATGCCTCCGATCACCACCACCGCAAAGACGACGATGATGAGATCCGCCCCCATGAGCGGATTGACCTGGTAGATCGGCGCCGCCATCACGCCCGCGAACGCGGCAAGGGCGACGCCGAAACCGTAGGTGAGTGTGATCATTCTCGGGACGTTGATGCCGAAAGCCTGCACCAGCTGCGGGTTCTCGGTCGCCGCGCGTAGGTACGCGCCCAGCCGGGTCTTCTCGATCATGAACCAGGTCGCGAGGCACACGACGATCGAGGCGAGGATGACCCATGCTCGGTAGTTCGGCAGGAACATGAAACCGAGGTTGTGCCCGCCCGCGAGCTCCTGCGGCAGGGCATAGGGAATTCCCGAGGTGCCGTATTCGTTGCGGAACAGCCCCTGGATGATGAGCGCGAGGCCGAACGTGAGCAAGAGGCCGTACAGGTGGTCGAGCTTGTAGAGCCTCGCGAGCATCAGCCGCTCGATGACCATGCCGATGATTCCGACCGCGAGCGGTGTGACCGCGAGCGCCCACCAGTAACCGATTCCGAGCTTCGTGAGCAGGAAATAAGCGCAGAACGCGCCCATCATGTACTGGGCGCCGTGGGTGAAGTTGATGATGTTGAGCAGCCCGAAAATCACCGCGAGCCCGAGCGAGAGCAGCGCGTAGAACGAGCCGTTGATCAGCCCGATCAGCAACTGCCCGAACAGCGCCTGGGTCGGGATCCCGAAGATTTCCATGAGCGGCGCTTCAGCGTCCGCTCTGCCCTATTTCACCAGCGGGCAGCCGCCTTCGCTCAGCGGCCGGAAAGCCTGATCGGCAGGGATGGTCGCGCGGATCTTGTAGTAGTCGTAGGGTCCTTTGGACTCCGAGGGTTTCTTCACTTCGACCAGGTAGGCCGGATGAAGCGCGCGGCCGTCGATGCGCACCGTGCCTTTGCCGAACAGCGGATCGTCGGTCGGGAGCTCCTTCATCTTGGCGATCACCTTGGTGCCGTCGTCCCCCTTCAGCGCCGTCACCGCCTTGAGGTAGTGCGTGATCGCCGAGTACACGCCGGCCTGGACCATGGTCGGATACTTGCCGCTGTTGGCGGCGGCAAAGCGCCTGGCGAACCCCCGGGTCTGATCGTTCAAGTCCCAGTAGAAAGTCTCGGTGAAGATCAGCCCTTGTGCCTTGTCCAGTCCAAGGCCGTGGATGTCAGAGAGGAACACCAGCAGGCCGGCGAGATTCTGACCGCCTTTGACGATACCGAATTCGGCCGCTTGCTTGATCGCGTTGGTGGTGTCGCCGCCGGCGTTGGCGAGACCGATGATCTTCGCCTTGGAAGCCTGCGCCTGGAGGAGGAACGACGAGAAGTCCTGCGCGTTCAGGGGGTGCCGCACCTTTCCGAGTACCTTGCCGCCGTTCTTCAGCACCACCGCTTCGGTATCGCGCTCAAGCGCAAGTCCGAAGGCGTAGTCCGCGGTGATGAAGTACCAACTGTCGCCGCCCGTCTTCACGATCGCGTTGCCCGTTCCGTTGGCGAGCATCCAGGTGTCGTAGGTCCAGTGGATGGTGTTGGGCGAGCACGCTTTGCCCGTGAGGTCCGATGAGGCCGCGCCTGAAACGAGGAAGGCCTTGCCTTTCTCGCGCGTGACCTGGTTGATGGCGAGCGCCACCGAAGAGGTCGGCACGTCGACGATGACGTCGACCTTGTCGACGTCATACCACTGGCGCGCGATGCTCGAGCCGACGTCGGGCTTGTTGAGGTGATCGGCGGAAAGCAGCTCCACTTTCATTCCCTTCGTCGGAAAATCAGCGATCGCCATACGCGCAGCTACCACCGATCCGCCTCCCCCGATGTCCGAGTAAAGACTCGACATATCGGACAGCACGCCGATCTTGACCACGCCGTCGGAAATCTGCGCCTGGGCGAGCGACGCGGCCACGGCAAGCGGCGCCGCCGCGAATATGCTGCGATTGGAGAACATGGGAGCTCCTCTTCTCTTTGGGGTGATTGGATTCGGGCTACACGCCCAGGTATTCGTGAACCTTCTCCAGATTGGACTCTAGCTCGCTGTTCGGGATCATGTCCACAACTCGTCCGCTCTCCATGACGTAGTGGCGATCGGCGACTCGCGAGGCGAACCGGAAATTCTGCTCGACCAGGAGGATGGTAAACCCTTCCGCCTTGAGCCGCGAGATGGTGCGGCCTATCTGCTGAACGATCACCGGAGCGAGGCCTTCGGTCGGCTCGTCGAGAAGCAGCAGCCGCGCCCCGGTGCGCAGAATGCGGCCGATCGCGAGCATCTGCTGCTCGCCTCCCGAGAGCTTCGTCCCCTGGCTCGCGAGGCGCTCCTTAAGGTTCGGGAACAGGTCGAAAACCTGAGCTAGGGACAGCCCGCCCGCGCGCACCACCGGCGGAAGCAGGAGGTTTTCGCGGACGTCGAGACTCGCAAAGATGCCGCGCTCCTCGGGGCAGAACGCGACTCCGAGGCGGGCGATGCGATCGGAGGGCAGCGCCACGAGCTGCGTGCCGTCGAAGCGGATCGAGCCCTCCCGGCGGGCGACCATGCCCATGATGGCCTTGAGAGTCGTGGTCTTGCCGACGCCGTTGCGGCCGAGAAGCGTCACCACCTCCCCGCGGCGCACCTCGAACTGCGCGCCGTGCAGGATGTGGGATTCCCCGTACCATGCGTTCAGGTCGGCGACGGAAAGCAGCGCGGTCTCAGGCATGCTCGGAGCCCAGGTAGGCCTTGATCACCTCCGGATGAGCGGACACCGACCGGTAGTCGCCCTCGGCGATGATCTCGCCGCGCGAGAGCACCGTGATCTGATCCGAGAGGTTTTCCACGACGCCGAGGTTGTGCTCGACCATGAGCACCGTTCGATTGGCTGCCACGCGCCGGATAAGCGCCGCGATGCGCTCGACGTCCGCGTGCGCCATGCCGGCAGTGGGCTCGTCGAGGAGCATCATTTCCGGATCGAGCGCGAGCGTGGTCGCGATCTCGAGTGCGCGCTTGCGCCCGTAGGGCAGCTCCACCGCGATCGACTCTTCGAATGCCGACAGGCCAACGGCGTCCAGCAGCTCGCGCGCGCGCGAATTCAGGTGGCGCAAACTCCGGTCCGTTCGCCAGAAATCGAACGAGCGGCCGCGCTTGCGCTGAAGCGCGATGCGCACGTTCTCTAGGACCGTGAGATGCGGAAACACCGCCGAAATCTGAAAAGACCGGACCAGCCCCAGCCTCGCGATCGCGGCGGGGCTGGAGCCCGTGATCTGGCGCCCGTTGTAGAAGATCTGGCCGCGCGTCGGGGAAAGAAAGTGCGTGAGCAGGTTGAAGCAGGTGGTCTTGCCCGCGCCGTTGGGGCCGATGAGCGCGTGGATGCGTCCGCGCCTGACCTTGAGGCTGACGTCGCCGACGGCGACGAAGCCCTTGAACTCCTTCCTCAGGCCGCGCGTTTCGAGAATGATGTCTTCCGCCATGGGTGCGGCGAGAATAGCACGCGCGCGGCGCGACGAAAGCGCCTCACGTCGCGGCGCCGGCCCCGGCCAGCAAGCCGAGATCGCCTCCGGCCGCCGCGGTATTCACTGTAAAGACGCGTTCGGTCGCGAATCGCACGAGGTAATTCGGGCCGCCGGCCTTGGGCCCGGTGCCGGACAGCCCCTCGCCGCCGAACGGCTGCACGCCCACCACCGCGCCGATCATGTTGCGGTTGACATAGAGATTGCCGACCGCAGAGCGCTCGCGAATGCGCTCGGCGCGCGAGTCCATACGGGTGTGCACACCCATCGTGAGTCCGTATCCGGTGGCGTTGATGTCGTCGACTATCCGGTCGAGGTCTTCGAGCGGGAACCGTGCGATGTGAAGGATGGGGCCGAAGCGCTCCCCGGGAACCTCGCGTATCGAACCGATTTCGAACGCCACGGGAGCGACATAGGTACCGGCAGGCGGGACTGGGCCGGACTCCGCGATCAGCTTGGCGCGCGAGCGCAGATCGGAAACGTATTGCGCCAATTCCTTGCGCGCCTGCGCGTCGATCACCGGTCCGATGTCGGTCGCCGGATCGGCGGGATCGCCGACACGCAGCATGGCCATCGCACCGCGCAGCATGTCGAGCACCGCGGGCGCGATTTCCTCCTGCAGGTACAGGACGCGAAGCGAGCTGCAGCGCTGGCCGGCCGAGCGAAACGCGCTCGCCATCACCGCGTCGACGACCTGCTCGGGAAGCGCGCTCGAATCCACGATCATGGCGTTCAGGCCGCCGGTTTCGGCGATCAGCGGCACGATGGGGCCCTCGCGCTCCGCGAGAACGCGCTGGATTGCGCGAGCGGTGGCGGTCGAACCGGTGAAGGCGACGCCCGCGATCCTCGGATCGGCGACCAGAGCCCGCCCGATCGCGCCGTCGCCAGGCAGAAGATGAAAGGCGCCGGGCGGGATCCCGGCCTTCAGGATCAGCTCGGCGACGCGGTATGCGGTGAGTGCCGTCTGCTGCGCCGGCTTCGCAACCACCGTGTTGCCGGCGACCAGCGCGGCCGCGACCTGCCCCGTGAAAATCGCGACCGGAAAGTTCCAAGGGCTGATGCAGGCGAACACACCGCGGCCGTGCAGCGTCAGCACGTTGCTCTCGCCGACCGGTCCTCGCAGCGCAATCGGCCCGCCGAGCTGCTCGCGCGCCTGTTGCGCGTAGTAGCGGCAGAAATCCACTGCCTCGCGCACGTCCGCCATGGCGTCGGGCAAGGTCTTCCCCGCCTCCCATACGCACAGGGCCATCAGGCCGGCCATGTCGGCTTCCAGCAGATCGGCCAGCCGATCGAGGGCCGCCGCGCGCTCGGGCACGCTCACCGCGGACCACGCGATCCGCGCCGCGTGCGCGCAGTCGACTGCGGACCGCACCGTGTCCGGTGTCGCTTCGCTCACCTCGCCGATGGCAACGTCGGGCCGGGCAGGCGAGGCAACCGCACGCACGGGACCGGGCCTGCGCTCGCCGTTCACGAGAGATTCCGCGGTCCATGTGCGCCGCGCTTCGTTCACCGATTTCGTCCATGCGGCGAGCACGGCGGAATCCCCGAGGTCGTAGCCCTTTGCGATGCGTCGTTGCGGCATGTGCAGCTCCGTTGGTAAGGGAATCTCGCGCGGGCGCGGGCCCGCGTCGAGAAATTCGAAACTGGTGCGCAGCAAATCGTCGGATCGTTTCGCGCGCGCCGCCTGGCGCACATAGGAAGTGCTCGCCGAGTTTTCGAGCAGCCGGCGCACGAGGTACGCAAGCAGCTCGCGCTTCTCGCCGACCGGTGCATACGTGCGCACCGGCAGGTGCGGGTGCGTAGCTGCGAGCGCGCGGTACAGCGCTCCTCCCATTCCGTGAAGGCGCTGCCACTCGAATCGCAAAGGCGACGCGGAGGCGCCGCCGGGCCGATCGGCAAGCGCGAGCACGCATGCGAGCGTCACGGGGTTGTGCGTGGCGAACTGGGGACGGACGCCGTCCGGTCCGACCGAGAGACGCCGGGCGCAGGCGAGATACGACAGGTCGGTGAGCCGCTTGTCGGTGAATACCGGATAGCGCGCAAGGCCGAGCTCTTGCGCCCGCTTGACCTCGGCGTCCCAATAGGCGCCCTTCACCAGCCGCACGGCGATCGGCATGCCGCCGCGCTTACGGCGGCGATCCGCGATCTCCAGCAATGCGTCCACCGTCTCCGGCGCCCGCGGCTGATAGGCCTGCATCGCAAGGCCCAGCCCTCCCCAGCGGTCGAGCGCCGGATCCGAGGCCAGTGCCTCGAACAGATCGAGCTGCAGGGACAGGCTTTCCGTTCCCTCGGCGTCGATCGTGAGCCCGATACCGGCCGCGGCGGCGCGACCGGAGATTTGTTTCAGGCGATCGAGCAGCTCGCCGCGATCCCGCGCGTAGCTCGCTGCGTCGTAACGGGGGTGAATGGAGGAGAGCTTCACGGAAACTTCGAGGCGTTCGCGCCAGACCGCTTCGCGCGCGCTCACCGCCCGCTCCATGGCGCGGATTGCGTCCATATATCGCCGAAAATTGCGATCGGCGTCCGCGGCGGTACGCGCACCTTCCCCCAGCATGTCGAAGGAGAAGCGCCTTGCCGGCCGGCCGCGCGCGTCGCGCTCGGCGCGCCGCAGCGCCGCGGCGATGGTCTCCGCGTAGACGAATTGCCGCCCGATCGCATGCATCGCGACGCTCGCGAACGGCAGGGCAGCCGCGGCCTTCCAGCCGCGCAATGCGGGCACACGGTCGGCAAGCATTGCGATCCGGGAAGGCCGGTCGGGGATTCGCGGCAAGGCTTCGGCGAGCCGGAAAAGGGAGTCGCCCGCCGGAGATCCCGGTGGAAATATCGCGAAGGCGCGCTGCACTTCGAACAGGGGCCCGCGCGAATCCAGCGTCGCTTCCACCAGCTCGCGCGCAAGCGCTTCGGCCTGTGCTCTCCACGACGCGGTTTCGCCCAGCGCGGCACGGAGGGCGCGGCTGTCGGCCGCCGCCGCGTCGAGTGCGGCGTCGCGGGGCTGCGCCGTCGGCATGTCTTCCCTGCCGGCGCGCTACCTCTAGCGCCCGCGCCAGTCGGGCCTGCGTTTCTGGATGAAGGCGTCAATCCCTTCGCCGGCATCTTCCAGCATCATGTTGCAGGCCATGCCCTCGGTCGCAAGCGAATAGGCGTCCGCCAGTCCTTTCTCCGCCTGCTCGTAGAAGAATCGCTTGCCCAGGCTCACCACGGCGCTGCTGTGCGCGACGATCTTGCGGGCGAGCCTGTCCACCTCGGCATCGAGCTCGGCAAGCGGCGCGACCCGGTTCACCAGGCCCCAGGCGAGCGCGGTCTTCGCGTCGATCAGGTCGCCCGTGAAGAGCATCTCGAGTGCGTGCTTGCGCCCGAGGTTGCGCGCGACACCCACGCCCGGAGTGGTGCAGAAAATCCCGCTCTTGATCCCCGGCAGAGCGAACTGCGCGACCTCGCTCGCTACGGCCAGATCGCACATCGACACGAGCTGGCAGCCGGCGGCGACCGCGACGCCCTGAACGCGCGCGACCACCGGCTGAGGCAGGCGCACGAGCGACAGCATCATCTCGCTGCACTGCTCGAAAAGAGCCTTCTGCCAGGCCTTGTCGGGGTGCGAGCGCATTTCGCGCAGGTCGTGACCGGCGCAGAAGTGCTGACCCGCGCCGGCGAGCACGACCACGCGGGCCGCCGTGTCCTTGGCGAGCCGGCCGAGTTCGGCCTGCAGCGCCGAGAGCATCGCAGTCGAGAGCGGGTTCATGCGATCGCCGCGGTTGAGCGTCAGCGTCGCCACGCCGTCCTTGTCCTCGCGCAAAACGTAGGGTGCTTCGACTTCGGTCTTGGATGGAGCGTTCATGCGTCCTCCGTCATTCTATCGCCGAGGCCGATCTCGCCTGCTGCCGCAGCACGAACTTCTGGATCTTGCCCGTGGAAGTCTTCGGCAGCACGCTGAACACGACGTGGCGCGGCGCCTTGAAATGCGCGAGGTGAGCCCGGCAGTGATCGACGAGTTCCTGTTCCGTGACCCTTGCGCCGGCTTTCAGCTCAACGAAGGCGCACGGCGTTTCTCCCCACCTCGGGTCGGGCTTCGCCACCACGGCCGCCGCGAGGACCGCCGGGTGCCGATAAAGCACGTCCTCGACCTCGAGCGACGAGATGTTCTCGCCGCCGGAGATGATGATGTCCTTGGCGCGGTCCTTGATCTTGAGGTAGCCGTCGGGCTGCATCACCGCGAGGTCGCCCGAATGGAACCAACCGCCCGCGAAGGCGTCCTCGGTCGCCTTGCGGTTCTTCAGGTAGCCCTTCATGGTGATGTTTCCGCGGAACATGATCTCGCCCATGGTCTCGCCGTCCGCGGGAACCGGCTGCATGGTCTGCGGATCCATCACCGTCAGGCCCTCTTCCATGAGGTAGCGTACGCCCTGGCGGCCGTTGCGCTCGGTGCGAGCGCCGATATCGAGACTCTTCCACTCCTCCTGCTTCGCGCACACGGTCGCCGGTCCGTAGACCTCGGTGAGACCGTATACGTGGGTGAGCTCCCAGCCCATTCGCTCCATGCCCTCGATCATGGCCGCGGGCGGCGCGGCGGCGGCGACCATGGCGTGCACCTTGTGGGCTAGGCCCTCGCGCAGCGCAGGGTCTGCATTGATCAGCGTCGAATGCACGATCGGCGCGCCGCAATAGTGGGTCACGTCGTGCTCCCGCATCGCGTCGAAGACGAGCTTCGCCTCGACCTTGCGCAGGCATACGTTGGTGCCCGCGTTGGCGGCCATGGTCCAGGGAAAGCACCAGCCGTTGCAGTGGAACATGGGCAGCGTCCACAGATATACCGCGTGATGCGGCATGCCCCAGGTCACGATGTTGCAGATCGCGTTCAGGTAGGCGCCGCGGTGATGGTAGACCACGCCCTTGGGGTCGCCGGTGGTACCCGAGGTGTAGTTGAGCGAAATGGCGTTCCATTCATCGGCGGGAGGCTGCCACGGAAATTCCGGATCGCCTTCGGCGATGAAGCGCTCGTACTCCGCCTGGCCGATGCGCTCGCCCGCGCCCGAGTACTCGGGATCGTCCACGTCGATCACGAACGGTTTCTCCTCGAGGGCGGCGAGAGCGCGCGTGACGGTACCCGAGAACTCGCGGTCGGCGATCAGGACCTTGGCCCCGCCGTGCCCGAGCATGAAGGCGATCGCCTCGGCGTCGAGGCGCGTGTTCAGCGTGTTGACGACCGCGCCCGTCATGGGAATGCCGAAATGACACTCGAGCATTTCAGGGGTATTCGCGAGCATCGCCGCGACCGTGTCGCCGACGCCTATGCCGCGGTGCGCAAGCGCCGAGGCGAGACGCCGGCAACGCGCATAGGTCTCGGCCCACGTGGCGCGTCGCGCCCCGTGGATGACTGCGAGGCGTCCGGGATAGACGGTGGCGGCGCGCTCGATGAATCCCAGCGGCGTCAGGGGCGCGTAGTTGGCCGGGTTCCTGTCGAGATCGAGCTCGTACGGATTCGCCTTGTCCGCGCCCGACATCGCCGTTCGACCCCGCCGTGCTGCGTTGCTCGCTTTCATACCCGATCGAGCATCTCCACAGCGGTCTCGAAGCGGCGCCATACACATTGCGTCTTGTTCTCGGCCTCCATGTCGGCGAGCAGACTGGCGTGCTCGGCGAGCTCTTCCGCGCTCGGCCGGAGGACGATGAGCGGGGGCCGCTCGCCCTCGGTCGCCGCAGCCCTCCCCAGAGCGGGGCGTGGCTGACCGAGTTCGATCGCAAGGCTTTCCTGCCCGCGGGTCATGGCCAGATAGACCTCCGCGAGGAGCGCCGCGTCGAGCAGCGCGCCGTGGAGGGTGCGGTGGGCGTGAGCTACCTGATAGCGCTCGCACAGGGCGTCCAGGGAGTTTTTCTTCCCGGGGTGCAGCTCGCGTGCGATCTTCAGGGAATCGACGATCCCCGCGCAGTGCGCCTCGATCGGCGGGAGCCCGAGCCTGCCCAGCTCGAGATTCAGGAATTCGACGTCGAAAGCGGCGTTGTGGATCACGAGCTCGGCGCCCTGAATGTAGTCCAGGAACTCGGCCGAGATCTCGCGGAACTTGGGCTTGTCCTGCAGGAACTCGTGATCGATGCCGTGCACCTTGAGCGCACCTTCCTCGCTCTCGCGCTCGGGATTGATGTAGCGGTGGAAGTGGTTTCCCGTGACGCGCCGGCTCAGGACCTCGATGCAGCCCAGTTCGATGATCCGGTCGCCGAGACCCGCGTTCAGGCCGGTGGTTTCGGTATCCAGGACGACACTTCGCATCGGCTCTAGCCCCTCCAGGCCGCAACTCGCAGCTCTGCCCGGTGAGAGTAGCGTCCCCGCGAAAATAAATCAAAGGTTTCGCGGATTCCTCTCCCTGCCTCCGCGCCGGTGGCCGGCAACGTGAGCGAAGATCAGTCGGCGAGTAGCCCGGCGCACGAGCGAGCGCTTGGCGTCGAGGAGCCACAGCCGCGTGAGACCCATCAGGAAACTGCAGGTTTCGACGGCAGCCATCGGCGGACTCAGTCCGGCCCGCAAGCTTCCGGCGCGCTGCGCGCGCCCGTAGGCCTGCGTGAGCTTGGAGATGAGCTCGGAACATCGCAAGCGCTGCAGCGCGAGTTCGCGTTCGAACTCCCCGACGTACTCGCATTTGAAGCCCATGATCTGGAACGTCTGGCGCACCGAGGCGTCGCTCTCGAGCGCTTCCAGAATGCCGAGCAAAAAGCGCTCGACCCCCGCAACGGGATCGGACCTGTCGGCGCGCCGCAGCGCAAGATCGATCTGGTCGATCATTGGTACGGCCACCTGCTCGCGCATGGCGAAGAACAGCTCGTTCTTGTCGGCGAAATGCCAGTAGATCGCCCCGCGCGTCACGCCAGCCGCGGCAGCGATCTCCCCGAGCGTCGTGCGGATCACTCCCTGGCGGGCGAAAACCTTGCGCGCCGCACGCAGGATGCCCTGCCGGGTGCGCTCGGATTCCCGTTTCGTTCTACGCAAGTCGGAGACGCAGCATCGTTGACATACATTCGTGATTGTATATACTGGCCCCGCTCAAATCAAATTCATCGACCAGAGACGATCTCCAATGGCGTTCATTTACGCTCGGCCGGCCTTCTACCTTACCGGATTGCTGGCTGGGGCCTTGCTCGCGGGATGCGAGCAGGGCGGGGCCAACACTCCCGCATCCAACCCGGTCGCGACAGGCATTCCGGCCAGGGTCCTCCTGGTCGCGCCGCAGCGCGTGCCCATCGTTCTCGAGGCGGTGGGCCAGGTGCAAGGGTCCAAGGAAGTCGAGGTGCGCGCACGCGTTTCGGGAATCCTTCTCAAGCGCCTCTACAACGAGGGGGATTTCGTGCGCGAAGGCGCTCCCCTCTTCCAAATCGATCCCGTCCCTTACGAGATAGCCCTCTCCCAAGCCAATGCGCAGATGGCGCAGGAGCGCGCGCGCCAGGAGCAGACGCGGCGCGAAGCCGCGCGGCTCAAGACACTCGCCGACGAAAAGGCTATCAGTCAGAAAGAATTCGACGACGCGATGTCGGCGCAAAAGCTCTCGGACGCGACGCTCCAGGCCGCCCAGGCGAATCTGCGCCAGGCCGAGCTCAACCTGTCCTATACGCGAGTGACCGCGCCGGTGTCGGGCGTCGCCGGACGCATCGCCCGCTCCGAGGGCAGCCTGGTGACGGCGGGACAGGACAGCAGCCTGCTCACGACGATGAATCAGGTGGATCCCGTCTGGATCCGGTTCAGCCTTTCCGAGTCGGATCTCGCGAAGCTTCCCGACAGGAGGCTCGATCGCATCAAGTCCGCGGAGGTGCGTCTCTCCCTCCCCGACGGCTCGCGCTATCCGTTGGCCGGTCGGCTCAATTTCGCCGCCACCCAGATCGATCCCAGGCTCGCCACGCAGGAGCTGCGCGCGACTTTCGCCAATCCGCGCGTGCAGCTGCTTCCCGGCCAGTTCGTGCGCGTCCAGTTGGCGGCGGGCGAGCGCGGCAACGTGTTCCTCGTGCCCCAGACCGCAGTCATCCAGACCGAGAAAACGTTTCTGGTGTTCACCCTCGACAAGGAAAACAAGGCCGAGTCCCGCCCGGTCCAGGTGGGCGACTGGGTCGGCAACGATTGGATGATCCTCGGGGGCCTCAATCCCGGCGACCGGGTGATTCTCGACAACCTGCTCAAGGTCCGGCCGGGGAGCGCGGTGAGTCCGCAATCTCCCGCCGAAGCAAAGGCCGCTGCGCCGGCCGCAAAGTAAGCGCCATGTCGCGGTTCTTCATCGAGCGCCCGATCTTTGCGTCGGTCATCGCGATCATCATCACGCTCGCGGGCCTCGTCGCCTGGCAAGTGTTACCCATCGCGCAATACCCGGAGATCGCGCCGCCCACGGTAACGATCACCGCCACGCTTCCCGGCGCGAGCGCCGAGACGCTTTCGCGCACCGTCGCCGCGCCGATCGAGGAGCAGCTCTCCGGGGTCGAGGGCCTGCTCTACTTCCAGTCCACGTCCTCCTCGAACGGCACGCTGACCATCACCTGCACCTTCGAGGTAGGGACCGACGTCAACAACGCCACCATCCAGGTCAACAACCGCGTGCAGATCGCGCTGCCGCGGCTGCCCGACGACGTCAAGCGCACCGGCGTGGTGGTGCAGAAGCGCTCGCTCGACATCCTGCTCTTCGTCGCGGTGACATCGACCGATCCGCGCTTCGACACGCTTTACCTCTCGAACTTCATGACGATCAACGCGCTCGACGTGCTGAAGCGCGTCCCGGGCGTGGCCGACGCGACCATCTTCGGCGCGCGCGACTACTCGATGCGGATCTGGCTGCGGCCGGACAAGATGGCGCAGCTCGGCATCACCGCGACCGACGTCGCCGGCGCCATCCGCGCGCAGAGCAATCAGTACGCGGCGGGCAAGATCGGCCAGGACCCCGCTCCGGACAGCCAGGCCCTGATCTACACCGTCACCGCCCAGGGACGCCTGATCCAGCCGGAGGAGTTCGGCAACATCGTGCTGCGCTCGAGCGGTCCGGGCGGCGTGCTGCGCGTGAAGGACATCGCGCGCATCGAGCTGGGCGCGGTCAGCTACGACGCCTACACCACCGTGGACGGCAGGCCGACCATCGGCACCGCCGTCTTCCTGCAGTCGGGCGCGAACGCGCTCAACGTCGCCAACTCGGTGCGCAAGACCATGGAGGAGATCGCCAAGGGCTTCCCGGCGGGCGTCAGCTACCTGATCCCCTTCGACACCACCCGCTTCGTGCAGGCCTCGATCAAGGAAGTGATCCACACGCTGTTCATCGCTGCGCTCCTGGTGCTCGCGGTGGTGTTCGTCTTCCTGCAGAGCTGGCGCGCCACGCTCATTCCCTTCATCGCAGTGCCGATCTCGCTCATCGGGTCGTTCGCCGGCCTGTACGCATTCGGCTTCTCGATCAACACGCTGACGCTGTTCGCGATCGTGCTCGCTACGGGCATCGTCGTCGACGACGCCATCGTCGTACTGGAGAACGTCGAGCGGCTCATGGCCGACAAGGGCCTCTCGCCCAAGGAGGCCGCGATAGAGTCCATGCGTGAAGTGACCGGCGCCATCATCGCCATCGAGCTGGTGCTGTGCTCGGTGTTCGTCCCGGTGGCGTTTCTCGGCGGCCTCGCTGGCCGGCTCTATCAGCAGTTCGCCGTCACCGTCACCACCGCGGTTGTCATCTCCGGAGTGGTGGCGCTGACGCTCACGCCCGCCCTGTGCGCGCTGCTGCTCAAACCCTCTCACGAGGAATCGCGGATTTTCAGGCCATTCAACCAGGGTTTCGCCTGGATCGTCTCCCTGTATACGAACGGCGTGCGCTGGGTCGCGAACCACGCCCTAATCGCGTTCGGGATCTTCGCGCTCGTCATCGCGTGCACCGCAGGGCTGTTGAGGCTCGTGCCAGGCAGCCTCGTGCCGCCGGAGGACCAGGGTTACCTGTTCGGGGCCGTGGTCCTTCCCGACGGGGCGACGCTCTCGCGCACCGGCAAGGTCGGTGCGGCGATGCAGAAGATTCTCACGGAGCACCCGGCGGTCGAGCACGTCTTCATGATCAACGGCTTCGACCTGATCGGCGGCGGCAACAAAACCAGCTCGGCGACGCTCTTCATTACTTTGAAACCCTGGGACGAGCGCAGGGCCAGCGCCGAGGACATCGTCAAGTTCGTAGGGGCCAAGGGTACGGCGGTGAGCGAGGGCCTGGTCTTCGCCTTCAGCCCGGTGCCGATCCGGGGCCTGGGCACCGCGGGAGGCATGGAGATGTTCCTGCAGAGCCGCGCCAATGCCGACGCGAAAAAGCTCGCTGAAACCGTGCAGCAGTTTCTCGGCGATCTCAGGAAACGGCCCGATCTCACGGCCACCAACAGTTTTTTCCGCGCCAGCGTTCCGCAGCTCTTCGTCGAAGTGGATCGCGAGAAGGCGCTCTCGCTCGGCGTGCCGATCTCGGACATCTTCGACGCGCTGCAGAGTACGATGGGCGCGCTCTACGTCAACGACTTCAACAAGTTCGGGCGAACCTACCGCGTCCAGATGCAGGCAGAGCCGCAGTTCCGCGTGCGCCCGGAGGACCTCGGCAACGTGTACGTGCGTTCCGGCACTACCGGGGAGATGCTGCCGCTGAAGAGCATGCTGCAGATCCAACCGGTCGTCGGACCCGACCAGATCGACCGCTTCAACGGTTTCGTCGCGGCGAAAGTGCTGGCGGCCACCGTCCCCGGAGTCAGCTCAGGACAGGGCATCGCGGCCGTCGAGCAGGTCGCGCGCGAGGCTCTGCCCGGCGGCTATTTCCTCGAGTGGGTAGGCCAAGCGTTCCAGGAAAAACGCGCCGGCAAGGCCGCGATCATCGCGTTCTGTTTTGCCTTGATCATGGTGTTCCTGATCCTGTCGGCCAACTACGAGCGCTGGTCGCTCCCCGTGGCGGTGCTGCTCTCGGTGCCCTTCGCCATACTCGGCGCCCTCGTCGCGGTGCTCGTGCGCGGCATGAATAACGACATCTACTTCCAGATAGGCCTGGTGACGCTGATCGGGCTCGCCGCGAAAAACGCGATTCTCATCGTCGAGTTCGCCGCGCAGAACGCCGGGAAGGGGATGTCCGCGTTCGACGCCGCGGTCACCGCGGCGCGCCAGCGCTTCCGGCCGATCGTGATGACTTCGCTTGCGTTCGTGCTGGGCGTGCTGCCCCTTGCCATCGCCTCGGGCGCGGGTGCCGCCGCGCGCCGTTCCATGGGCACCGGGGTGGAGGGCGGCATGCTCGCCGCGACTTTCGTCGCGACGCTGTTCGTCCCCCTGTTTTTCATCCTCCTCACGGGCCGCAAGGCGCGGCAGGCGAAGGGAGCGGCGCAAGCCGGAGAAAGCGGCGCATGAGCGCGCGCAAGTTTCCGCTCGCCTGCGCCCTCCTGCTTGCAGGCTGCGCGGTCGGGCCGGACTACGAGCGGCCCGCGATGGAGCTCCCAGCGGCCTACCCCGAGCAGGACGTCGGAGCGACCGCGCTGCGCTCCGACTGGTGGACGCTCTACGACGACCCGATACTCGACGAGCTCGTCGCTGCGGTGCTCGAACGGAACGCCGATATCCGTCTTGCGGTCGCCCGCATCGAGGAGGCCGACGCCAATCTGCGCGTGGCCAACGCAGCCTTCCTCCCCGAGATCGATCTGGGAGGCAACGCGAACCGCACCCGCTCCAGCACCACGACGGTCTTGCCTTCTCCTCCCGGGATTCCGGCGGTGCGCAACGACGTGCGCCTCGCGCTCTCGACCTCGTTCGAGCTGGATTTCTGGGGACGCCTGCGCCGCGGCGTCGAATCGGTGCGCGCGCAGATGCTCGCCACACGCTATGCGAGGGATGTGGTCGCCCTCACGCTTCAAGGGCTCACGGCGCAAGCGTACTTCGCGCTGCGCTCAATCGACGCGCAGATCATCGTCACGCGCGAAACCATGGTCACCCGCGACGAGGCGCTCGCCTACGTGCGGGCACGCGCGAAAGGCGGCGTCGCCTCCGAGCTGGAAGTCGCGCAGGCCGAAGGCGCGCAGGCGGACATCGCTACCCAGTTGAAGGACCTCCAGAGGCAGCGCGCCCTCATCGAGCACCAGCTCGCCGCCCTCACCGGCCGGCTCGACCTCGTGGTAGCGGTCGGCGACCTGCGAACGCTGCCGATGCCTCCTCTTCCTCCGTCGGGCCTGCCCTCCGCGCTGCTCGAGCGCCGCCCGGACATCCAGCGGGCCGAACAGCAGCTCGTGTCCGCCAATGCGCAGATCGGCGTCGCCAAGGCGGCGATGTTTCCGACGATCTCCCTGACCGGATTCGCCGGGGGAGAAAGCGCGAACCTCTCGACCCTACTCGACAACAGGAACTCGGGGATCTGGTCGGTCGGTTTCGGCCTGAACCTGCCCCTGTTCGATGCCGGACGCTATCGGGCGCTCACCGACGCAGCGATCGCACGCCAGCACCAGGCCGTGGCAAGCTATCAAAAGGCCGTCGAAACCGGATTTAGCGAGGTCGCCGATGCGCTCGTCACGGTGCGCTTGACCGCCTCGTCGGAAGAGGACTTTCGGGGGAGCGTAGCCGCGGCGCGCAGGGGACTGCGCCTGTCGCGGATGCGCTATGAAGCCGGCTATTCTCCATTTCTGGAAGTGCTGGACGCGCAACGCACGGCCAACACGAGCGAGCTCGCCGCGCTGCGCAACCGGCAGTCCTTGCTCTCGGCGACCGTGGATTTGATGAAAGCGCTCGGGGGAGGATGGTCGGCGGAGCGGCCGAGTCTGAAGGAGGACTCAGTGCGATAGTTCTTCCACCCCGCGATTCGCGAGCGCGTCGGCGCGCTCGTTCTCCGGGTGTCCGGAGTGTCCCTTCACCCAATGCCACGCGATGCGGTGCAGGCCGGCGAGGCGATCGAGCTCGCGCCACAGGTCGACGTTCTTCACCGGCTTTTTGTCGGCGGTCCGCCAGCCGCGGCGCTTCCAGTCGAGCAGCCACTCGCTGATGCCTTTCTGCACGTATTGCGAATCAGTGTAGACCTCGATCTGGCAAGGGCGCTCCAGCAACTCCAGCGCGCGAATGACCGCGGTGAGCTCCATGCGATTGTTGGTCGTTTGCGGCTCACCGCCGAACAGCTCCTTTTCTTCGCCGTCCATTTGCAGAACGGCGCCCCAGCCTCCCGGCCCGGGATTCCCCTTGCAGGCGCCATCGGTGTAGATGCGTACCGGCCCGACGTTAACGCCGCTCGCGCTTTTCGACATGCAGTCCGTTTTGCCTCTGCGTCACCGGAGCCAGGGCCTTCTTGGGAGCGCGTTTGTCGCGCCATTCCGGGAGGACCAGGCGCATGCCCACGTTGCGCTTGATCGCGCGAACGACGTAGACCCCGCCGCAAATCGGCCACCAGCGGTCGCCCGCCTTCTCCATGAACCCAAAGCGCTCGAGCCAGCGGCGCTGGGAGAACGGCGGGGCGTAGCAGCCGAAGCGACCGCCGGTCAGCTCGAATCCAAGCAGCGCGAGCCAATCCTTGAGCCGCAGCAGACCGATGAACCTGCCGCACCAGGGAACCTGTCGCCGTTCCCGTCGGAGCGCGCGCGCCGCACCCCACAGCGACAGGGGATTGAATCCGGAAATGACGATGCTGCCCTCGGGCATCAACACACGCTCGGCCTCGCGCAGGATCGCGTGGGGTTGAGCGCTGAATTCCAGCACGTGCGGCAAGGCCAGCAGGTCGATGCTTTGCGCCGCGAGGGGCAACTGCACCGGCTCGGAGCGCAGACCGCAGCCAGGCTCGAGCCCGGCGCGGACTTTGAGCGGGATGCGCGACTCGCGCAGGAAGTCGAGGCCCGGAAGGCCGACCTGCACCGCGTTGTAGCCGAACACGTCCTCGACCGCCGCGTCGAATTGCCCGCGTTCCCAGGCGAGCACGTAGTCACCCTTGGGAGTCTCGAACCAATCGGCTAACATGCCGGACAAAGATGCCCGAAAACGAATTTCAAGTCATCCCCCTGCGCGCGTTCAAGGACAACTATGTCTGGACGCTGCGCAACGCGCGCTGTGCGGTGGTAGTCGACCCGGGGGAGTCCCGGCCGGTGTTGGACTATCTCGCCGCCGAAAAGCTGCGGCTGGTCGCGATCCTTGCCACCCATCATCACCAGGATCATGTCGGAGGCATCGCGGAGATTCTGCAAACTCACGCGGTTCCGGTGTACGGGCCGCGCGGCGAGCCGATCACCACGCTCACCCATCCCGTTGGCGGCGGCGACAAGGTCGCGCTTTCGGAACTGGGGCTTTCGTTCCAAGTTCTCGACATACCCGGGCACACGCGCGCGCACATTGCTTATTATGGTTCAAACATGCTGTTCTGTGGCGATACGCTGTTCGCCTGCGGGTGCGGGCGCGTATTCGAGGGAACTCCCGAGCAGATGTACGCGTCGCTCGAGAAGCTCGCCGCGCTGCCCGATGACACGCTCGTATATTGCGGGCACGAGTACACTCTGGCGAACATCGGTTTCGCCAAGGCCGTCGAGCCGGCAAATTCCGCGCTGCTCGAGCGCGAGACTCGCGATGCGCGCCTGCGGGGCGACAACCTCCCGACGCTTCCCTCGACGATAGCCCGCGAGAAAGCCACCAACCCGTTTCTGCGCGTGATGCGGCCTGCGGTCATCGAATCCGCGAACAAGTATCTGGGCAAACGCGTCAGCGATCCGGCCGGAGTATTCGCCGCGTTGCGGCAGTGGAAGAACCAATTCTGAATAAGCTGACACCGTTTGCGCCCTCGTGCGTTGTTCGGACGATGGCAAGCGGAAAAAGTCCTTCTGAATCGCCAACTTGCTTGACCCACGCGGGAACCATGGGTACTATCGCGGCTTTTGCAAATGAAAAAGGTTGAGCCATTGACCGAGAACTTGAGCAAGCTCCTGGCGGCGGCGGCAATGTGCGTGTCGGCTGCCGCATGCTCGCAGATCCCTTGGAATTCCGATCCCGGCTCGGCCCGTAACGAAGAGACATCTCCGGCTGCGGCGCCCGCCGTCTCCGCCCCCGCCCCGGCCGCTGTCGCTGCGTCCGCGGCCGCGCCTGCTCCGGCCCCGGTCGCGCTGCTCCCCGCGGCCAGGCCGACACCCGTTGTCCCCGTGCCGCCGGTGGTGACGCCGCAGGAGACCAAGGAGCCTGAGCCTGCGCACTCAATCGACTTGGCCCGCCCCGCGGACGATCTGTGGGACCGCATCCGCAAGGGTTTCGCGATGGCCGACTTGGAGAGCCCGCTCGTCGGCGTTCGCGAACGGTGGTATGCGAGCCAGCCCGAATATCTGAAGCGCATGATCGAGCGCAGCAAGCTCTATCTCTACTACATCGTGGAGGAGGTGGAAAAGCGCGGCATGCCTACCGAGATCGCGCTGTTGCCCATGGTCGAGAGCGCGTTCAATCCCATGGCGTATTCGCGCTCGCACGCCTCGGGCTTGTGGCAATTCATTCCCTCGACCGGCAAGACTTTCAAGCTGAGCCAGAACTGGTGGGCGGACTCGCGCCGCGACGTGATCGCCTCCACCAATGCCGCGCTCGACTATCTGCAAGCGCTGTACGAACTGCACGGTGACTGGCACTTGGCCCTCGCCTCCTACAACTACGGTGAAAACGGCGTGGCGCGTGCGATCGAACGAAACCGCGCGAGGGGCCTGCCGACCGATTATCTCAGCCTCAAGATGCCGCCCGAGACGCGCGGCTACGTGCCCAAGCTCCAGGCGCTGAAAAACATCATCTTGAATCCGGAGGCTTTCGGCGCGAGCTTCGAGCCGATCCCGAACGAGCCCTACTTCGTGACCGTTCCCACGCCCAGCGCCATCGATATCCGCCTTGCGGCGACGTTCGCGGAGATGTCGGTGGACGAGTTGATCGCGCTCAACCCCGCCCTCAATCGCCCCATGATCTCGGGCCCGCACACGCAGACGCTGGTGCTGCCCGCGGACCGCGTGGACGCGTTCCAGAGGAACATCGACGCGTACGACCAGCCGCTCACCTCCTGGCAGCCGTACACGATGAAGGGGGGCGACAGCCTCGACCGGCTCGCTGCCAAGCACGCCATCGCGCTCTCCAAGCTCAAGCTCGCGAACGGCATCACCTCGCGTACGAGAGTCGGCCCGGGCTTTCAGCTGCTGCTGCCCCTCAAGGGGTCAGGTGTCGGCGCGCAGCCGCTGCCTGCGGTATTCCGACCTCCGGTCCATAGCGCGCCGCGCAGAGGCGGATTGGTGCACGTCGTGAGGAAAGGCGAAACGCTCTACGGAATTTCGCGGCGCTACCGCGTCAGCACCGACAGCCTGCTCCGTTGGAACCACGTCGGTGTCCTCACTACCGGCCAGAGGCTCATCATCTATCGCGCGCGCGCGAAGGCGCGCAAACCCGTCAATCCGGTCAAGATCTCGGCCGCTCAGCCGAAGCAAAACGTCGTCGCGTCCCTCCTTCCCGCAGGGCAGCAATAGGAAGCTTGCAGGCGCGGGGGCCGGGTGCCGTAGGGCCGCCCGGTGCGCGCTCACCTCGCTGTTTTCATATGTAAAATCTCCATTCCCGTCCTCAAGCTGTACCCCGCGCGGCCCCAGCTTGCGATATAACATTCACTAGGTAGAGTAAGCTGCAACGTCCATACGCGATCCTGACCCCGGTGGTTCACCCTATGAATTCGGCCGCTTCCTCGCGCCCTCGTGGCTTCACCCTGTTGGAGTTGCTGGTGGTCGTCGTCATCATCGGGCTCCTGGTCGGATACGTCGCGCCGCGCTATTTCGGCCAGGTCGGAAAGTCGGAAGTCACCACGGCCAAGGCCCAGATAGACGCGCTCGAAAAGGCGCTCGACCAGTACCGTCTGGACACGGGCCGCTATCCGTCGACGGAGCTGGGACTCGCGGCGCTTGTCAACCGCCCGGCGAACGAGCCTAAGTGGAACGGCCCGTACCTGCGCAAAGACGTGCCGCTCGATCCCTGGGGTAAGGCCTACGTGTACAAACAACCCGGCGAGCGCAGCGACTACGACATCCTCTCCTTCGGCAAGGACGGCCAGCCGGGGGGAACCGGCGAAAACGCCGACATCACCAACCACTAGAGCGGCACCGGACGATGCGCTTCGAGCTCAAGGCGGTCAGCCCGGATGGACGGGTCGAGTCGCTGGCCCTGCACGGACTCGACCAGGCGAGCGCGATCCGGCAGGCCGAGAGCCGCGGCTACACCGTGCTCGGGGTGCGTGCCCGCGCCGGCTTCGCCGCGCCCTGGCGCGGTGGACAGGCGCGCTTCCCGCTCGTGCTGTTCAGCCAGGAGTTGCTCGTCCTGCTCAAGGCGGGACTTCCCCTGGTCGAATCCATCGAAACGCTCGGCGAGCGCGAGCGCCGCGGTGAATTCCGCGCCTTGCTCGCGAGCGTAGCCTCGATCCTGCGCGAGGGAAATTCCCTCTCTTCAGCGCTCCAGCAGTTTCCCCTGGCCTTTCCGCCTCTTTACGTCTCCACGGTGCAGGCGAGCGAAAAGACGAGCGACCTCGCTCCGGCGCTCGGGCGCTACGTCGCCTACCAGAACCAGCTCGAAGCGATCCGCAAACGTCTGGTCAACGCGGCCATCTATCCCGCGCTCCTCATCGGCGTGGGGGGCTTGGTGAGCCTGTTCCTGCTGCTCTACGTCGTGCCGCGCTTCAGCCGCATCTACGAGGAGCGCAACGTCGATCTCCCGATCTTCTCGAAGCTCCTGCTCTCGTGGGGCCAGCTGGTGGAGGGCCACGGGGCTCTGGTGATGGGCATCCTTGCCGGCCTCGTGATCGCGACGGCGTACGCGCTGCGGAACGCTCAAGTCAAGGCCCGGATCGGGAACCTGCTGTGGAAACTACCCGCGATCGGCGAGCGCCTCAAGCTGTACCAGCTTGCGCGTTTCTACCGCACCATCGGGATGCTCCTCAAGGGCGGGACGCCGCTCCCGACCGCGCTCCGCATGGGCGCGGAGCTGCTGCATCCTTTGTTGCGCGCGCGACTAGCGATGGCGAGCCGGGCGGTCAACGAAGGCCGTCCCGTCTCCGAAGCGATGGAAGCCAACGACCTCACCACGATCATCGCCGTGCGAATGCTGGCGGTCGGCGAGAAAAGCGGCAACATGGGCGAGATGATGGAGCAGATCGCCGCATTTCACGACGAAGAAATCTCGCGCTGGGTCGACTGGTTCGCGCGGCTGTTCGAACCCCTCCTGATGGCGGCGATCGGCCTGGTGATCGGCGCGATCGTCGTTCTCATGTACATGCCGATCTTCGAGCTTGCCGGGAGCCTGAAGTGAGTCTCGCCGAGGCGAAGCAGATCAGCTCGCTCGAAATCGAGGAGGCCCGCTCCGCGGCGACCGCCACGCGACGGCGGCTCGTCGAAGTCCTCGAGGCGAAGCTCGGCCTGGACCCGGACGCGTTCGTAGCGCGGCTCGGCGCGACGCTCAAGATGCAGGTCATGCGCATGGAGGAGCTGCGCGGCGCGGCGCCCGCCTTCGACGTGCTGCCCTTCAGCGAAGGCTCCCAGCGCGGCTGCGCTCTCGTGCGCGGCGAGTCCGGTGCGCTGTGGCTCGTGACCGACGACCCCTTCTCCGGAGAGCAGCAGGCCTGGGCGGAGGAACGCATTCCCCAGGAGTTCTCCTGGCGCCTGGTGCACCGCGGCGATCTGGTGGCGTTTCTCGCAAGTCACGAGGAGACCCTGCGCGCGCTCGACGCGGTGCGCGCGGGAGCGACCATCGTGAGCGAAGAGACGCGTGGCATCGAGGATCTCTCGCTCAAGGCGATCAGCGAGGAGTCGAGCGAGGTCGTGCGGCTGGTGCGCTCGACCCTGCGCGACGCGTTGATGATAGGCGCGAGCGACATTCACATGGAAACGATCGCCGCGGGGCTGGTGATCAAGTTCCGCATCGACGGCATCCTCTCGCAGATCAAGTTCATCCAGGACGCCAAGCAGGCCGAGCAGGCCATCTCCCGCGTGAAGGTTCTCGCCGAGCTCGACATCACCGAGCGGCGCGTTCCCCAGGACGGACGCTTCAAGGCGCTCGACCGCGGGCGCGCGGTCGATTTCCGCGTCTCGATCATGCCCAACATCTACGGCGAGGATGCGGTGCTGCGGGTCCTCGACAAGCAGTCGCTCTACGAGAGCACCAAGCAGCAGCTCTCGCTGGACAGCCTCGGGTTCGAGACGGACGACATCCGGGCGCTGCGGCGCCTGTCGCACGAGCCCTACGGGATGCTGCTCGTCACCGGGCCCACCGGCAGCGGCAAGACCACCACGCTCTACGCCGCTATCACGGAGATCAACAACGGCCAGGACAAGATCGTCACGATCGAGGACCCGGTGGAATACCAGCTCGCGGGCGTCCTGCAGATCCCGGTCAACGAGAAAAAGGGGCTCACCTTCGCGCGGGGGCTGCGCTCCATCCTGCGGCACGATCCCGACAAGATCATGGTGGGCGAGATACGCGACCCGGAGACGGCCAACATCGCCGTGCAATCCGCGCTCACGGGGCACCTGGTTTTCACCACCGTCCACGCGAACAATGTATTCGACGTGATCGGCCGCTTCATGCACATGAACGTCGATCTGTTCAGCTTCGTCTCCGCACTGAACGCGATCCTGGCGCAGCGGCTGGTGCGGCTCGTCTGCCCGCACTGTGGCGAGGACAGTCGGCCCGACGCGGCCCTGCTCAAGGAGTCCGGCCTCACCGAAGCGCAGGCGGCCTCGTTCCGCTTCCGCACCGGGCGCGGCTGCCGCGAATGCCGCGGCTCCGGCTACAAGGGACGCAAGGCGATCGCCGAACTGATGATCCTCAACGACGAGCTGCGCGAGCTGATCACCGCGCGTGCCCCGGTGCGCCAGTTGAAGGAAGCCGCCCGGACAAGCGGCACCCGCTTCCTGCGCGATGCCGCGCTCGCGGCCGTGAAGAACGGTGAATCCACCTTGGAAGAGATCAACCGTGTTACGTTTATCTAGCGACCGTATCCTGATCGCGCTCGCCCCCGACTCGCTTGCGCTCCTGCGGGTTTCGGGCGGGGCTCGGCCCCGCGTGAGCGAAAAGCTCACGATCGCGTGCGACCCGGCTCTCGGCACGGCGCCCTGGCAGGGTGCCGCGGCGGCCCTGGGAGAACTCGCCTCAGAAACCAGAGACGCGAATGCGGCGGTGACCGTCGTGCTCTCCAACCACTTCGCGCGCTTTATCCTCGTTCCCTGGAGCGAGGGCCTGGGAAACGCCGAGGAAGAGGCCGCTTTCGTCCGGTACTGTTTTGCCAAGGTCCACGGCGAGCGAAGCAAGGACTGGGACCTGCGGCTGAACCCGACCCCGAGCGGCTCGGCGCGGATCGCGAGCGCAATCGACTCGTCACTCGTGCAGGCCGTGCGCGCCGCGTTTCCCACGACCGCCAGGGCGAGGCTCGTGTCGGTCCAGCCCTATCTGATGTCGGCCTTCAACCGGTGGCGCAAGGACATCAAGGGTGAGCGGGTGTGGTTTCTGCTCGTCGAGCCGCAGCGCGCCTGCCTCGCCCGCCTCGAAGGCGGGCGGTGGTCGGCCGTGCGCAACACCCGGGGAAACTTCGACGAGCCGGGCCAATGGGCCGGGCTGCTCGATCGCGAGCGGCATCGGGTCGGCGGTGCCGAGTCGTCCGAAGGCGTCTACGTCCACGCGCCCCGGAACGGGAATTCGCTCTCGGTCGAAGGAAAGGGGTGGACCTTCAGGAGTCTTGCGCTCGCCCCGGCGGAGGGCCTCGCTCCCGCGGAGTCGGAGCCGTTCGCCATGGCGCTCTGCGCACTATGAGCCCGCATCGAATCGAGCTCGATTACGTCGCCGCCCCGCGCCGTCCGGAGTGGATAGGCGTGTCGGTGCTGATCCTCGCGCTCGCGCTCTCGGGCGACATGGTTCTACGCTATCGCAACGCCCTGAACGAGCTCGCCGCAGTCGATGCGGCGCAGGGCCTGCTCAGCGCCAACCGGCGGCCGCCGCGCGCGCTGTCCAAGGAACGGCTCGACGAGGAAGCGAAGATCATCGACGCGGCGGTGCGGCAGCTCAGCATTCCGTGGGCGCAGATGATCGAGGCGGTGGAGGCGGCCTCGACCGGCGAGGTGACCGTGCTGCAGCTGCAGCCGGAAACGCAGCAGCGCAACCTGCGCCTGACGGCGGAGGCGAGAAACCGGGAGGCCATGCTCAGGTACATTCGCCGACTCGGCGAGACCCGGGTCCTTTCCGGAGTACATCTGGTCAATCACCACGTCCAGGTCGAAGATCCCTCGCGCCCGATCCAGTTCGGCGTGCAGGCGGCCTTCAGGAACAACCGTTGAAGCGCGCCCAGAAATGGCTGCACGCGCTGGGGCCGGCCGGAGTCCTCGGCGTCGGGGTCCTCATTTTCTGCGTCCCGTTTTATTTGTCGGCAGTCAGTCCGGCCGAGCGCGAGCTGCAGGCGCAGCGCTCGGTCGCCGAGCGGCTGCGCTCGCGCACTCCTTTCCAGCCCGTTGCCAGCGAAGGCCGCGCGGACGAACTGCGCCGCTTCTACGGCCTGTTTCCCCCGCTGGAGAGACTTCCGGACGAGCTCGAGCGCGTGTACGCTCTCGCGCGCTCCGCTAAACTCGAATTGCTGCAGGGCGAATACCGCCTCGAGAAGCCTCCTTTCGGAATCGCGTTCTACCGCATCACCCTGCCTATCCGCGGAACTTACCCGCAGATCCGGCAATTCGTCGCCGCCGCCCTGAAGAGCATGCCGATCGCCTCGCTTGATGCGCTGCGCTTCGAGCGCAAAAAAGCGGGCGATTCTCAACTCGAAGCCCAGTTGCGTATGACCATCTACTTCCGTCCCGCCAACGAAGGCGAAACCCCATGAAACCCTCTAAGACCCTTTATGCGGCGCTCACCTTGTCGCTCGTCGCAGCCTGCGCCAACCCTCTGATGAACGACACACGGGCGCTGCTGAACGAAGGCCGCACGGAAGAGGCTCTCGCGGCGTACGAAAAAGCGACGCGGGAAGATCCTCAGAACCACGCCTACCGCTCGGAGTATTTCCGCCTGCGCGAGTTCGCCGTCGGGCAGTGGCTCGTCCAGGCGGAATCCCTGAGGACTGCCGCGCAGCTCGAGGCGGCCGAAGAGCTCTACCGCCGCGTACTCAAGTACGATGCGGTCAATGAGCGGGCGAGCCAGGGCCTCGCGCAAGTCGAGCTCGACAGGCGTCATCGGGGGCTGGTGGCCGAAGCGGACAAGCTCGTGAAGGCGGAAAAATACCGCGACGCGCGCGAGCTGCTCGCGACGGTGCTCGCGGAGAATCCGATTCAGCGCGAGGCGCGCCAGCTGCAGCGGCTGATCGAGGAGAAGACGACCAAGCCCGCGGTCGCCCTCCTCCAGCTGAGGAGCTCGGTAACCAAGCCCATCTCCCTGGAGCTGAAGGACGTGCCCTTGCGCACCGTGTTCGACGTGATCGCGCGCGCGGCGAACCTCAACTTCCTGTTCGACAAGGACGTGCGCGCCGACCAGAGGACTACGATCGTCGTGCGCGACGCGCAGGTCGAGGACGTCATCAAGCTGATCCTCGCCACCAACCAGCTCGAGCAGAAAGTCTTGAACGAGACCACTGCGCTCATCTACCCGAACACGCCTCAGAAGCTGCGCGAATACCAGGATCTCGTCGTCAAAAGCTTCTACATCGCCAACGCGGACGTGAGGCAGACCGCGAACCTGATTCGCACCATCCTCAAGACGCGCGACATCTTCATCGACGAAAAGCTGAACCTCCTGGTGATGAAGGACACGCCGAACGCCATTCGCCTCGCGGAAAAGCTGATCGCGGCGCAGGACATCGCCGAGCCGGAGGTGATGCTCGAAGTCGAGGTGCTGGAAATCGGCTACAACCGGCTGCTGGAGCTGGGTGTGCGCTTCCCGGGCTCGGCGGCCGTGAGCCTCGTCGGCGGCGCCGCCACGTCCGGGGCCGCCGGAACGCCCGGCACTCTCACCCTGCCCGAATTGCGCTCGCGCGATCAGAACCTCGTGCGCCTCACCTTCACCGATCCGCTCTTTCTCTTCTCGCTCAGGCAGACCGACAGCCGGACCAACCTGCTCGCCAATCCCCGCATCCGCGTGAAGAACAAGGAAAAGGCGAAGATCCACATCGGCGACCGCGTCCCTGTGATCACCACGACTGCCGCGGTGGCGGGGGGCTTTGTTTCCCAATCGGTGAGCTACCTCGACGTGGGCCTGCAGCTGGAGGTCGAGCCCCTGATCTATCTCGAGGACGATGTCGGCATCAAGGTCGGACTCGAGGTCAGCAACATCACCAACACCATCCCCCAAACCGGCGGGGGCCTCGTTTACCAGATCGGCACGCGCAAGACCAGCACGGTGTTGCGCCTGCGGGACGGCGAAACCCAGATCCTCGCCGGCCTCATCAACGACCAGGACCAGCGCAACGCCAGCCGCGTTCCGGGCCTGGGCGACTTCCCGGTGCTGGGTCGCCTGTTCTCGTCCACGAGCGACACCATCGCCAAGACCGAGATCGTCCTCCTCATCACCCCGAGGCTGATGCGCACGATCGTGCGGCCCGACGCGCGTACCACCGAGTTTGCCGCAGGCACTGAAGCTTCATCGAGCGGCGGCCCGCTCGGGGCGGCCTCCTCGCCGTCCTCATTCGCCCCGATCCAGACCCAGCCCGCGACCCCGCTGTCGCCCGCCCCTGCGGCGCTCCCCGGCGCCGCGCCGCCGGGAGGTACGATCGTGCCTTTCGGCGGCGTGCAGCCGCAGTAGCGGAGGGCCCGCATCCTATGGCCGGCTGTCGCGTTTCGCGAGTAGGCGACCGCCGGGGCTTCACCCTCATCGAGCTCGTCATCACCGTGGCGATCGTCGCGCTGCTCGCATCGGTCGCGCTGCCCGTCAGCGAGCTCGCCGTGCAGCGCACCAAGGAGCAGGAGCTGCGCCGCACGCTGCGCCAGATCCGCGAGGCGATCGATTCGTACAAGCAGGCTTCGGACGAGGGTCTGATCCAGAAGTCGGTCGGCGACTCGGGCTATCCCAAGAAACTCGAGGACCTCGCCGAGGGCGTCGACGACCAGAAGAGCGCGAAGAAGACGAAGATCTACTTCCTGCGCCGCATCCCGCGCGATCCCTTGAACGCCGATCCCACGCTTTCCGCCGCGGCCACCTGGGGAAAGCGCAGCTACGCGAGCCCGCCCGACGATCCCAGTGAAGGCGACGATGTCTTCGACGTCTTCTCGCTCGCGCAGGGAAAGGGCATCAACGGCCAGCCCTATCGGGATTGGTGAAGCGGTGCGGCCCCGTTCCGGATTCACGTTGATCGAGCTGCTGGTGGTGATGGCGATCATCGCCCTTCTGCTCTCGCTCGCCATCCCGCGCTATTTCGGGAGCCTCGAGAGGTCCAAAGAAGCCGTGCTGCGGGAAGATCTCTTTCAGCTGCGCGACGCGATCGGAAAATACTACGGCGACAAGGGCAAGTACCCCGAGTCGCTCGAAGCGCTCGCCTCGGAAAAATACCTGCGCAAGGTTCCCGTCGATCCCATCACCGAGAGCACCGCGACCTGGGTGATCGTCCCTCCAGAGGACCCGCAGAAAGGCGGCGTGTACGACGTGAAGAGCGGCGCGCAGGGCAAGGCCAGCGACGGAAGCGTCTACGCCGAATGGTGATCGTGAACCCGCGCGAACGAGGCTTCACCTACGTGGCGGTCCTCTTCGCGATCGCCTTCATGAGCCTGGGCCTCGCCCTCACCGGAGAGGTCTGGCGTACCGCGCTCGCGCGGGACAGGGAAACGGAGCTGCTCTATGCGGGCAACCAGTACCGGCGCGCGATCGAGAGATACTACCTCAACGGGCCGAGGCAGTTTCCCAGGGCGCTCCAGGACCTGCTGAAAGACCCGCGCAAGCCAGGCACCGAGCGCTACCTGAGAAAGCTCTACTTCGACCCGCTGACCGGAAAAAACGAATGGGGGCTGGTAAAAGCGCCCGACAGCGGAATCATGGGCGTCTACAGCCTTTCGGAGGATAGTCCCAAGAAAGTCGCGAATTTCGGCTTCGCGAACAGGGAATTCGAAGGCGCCTCCAAATATTCGGACTGGAAGTTCATCTACACTCCGGGGGCTCAGCAGGTGCCCATCGCGCAGCAGCTCCCCGCGCCTGGTCCGGGAACTCAGCCGGTGCCCATCCCGCAGCAGCCCGCGCCCGACCCGGGGAACCCGGGTGCTCAGCAGGCGCCTGTCTCGCAGAGCGCGAGATAGCAGGCGGCGCTCGGGAAGAAAGGCAAACGAAAAGGGGGACGTGAGCAAGCGCGTTCTGTTCTGTTTCCCTCGAACGTTGACGTAAAATCCACGATCTTGCGCGAAGCGCTTGGGCGCTACCGCGACGAAAAGACAGTCCACAAAGCAGTGCTGCGGGCGTGCGATAAGCCCGGCATCAAGAACGTGCGTCTCCGTGACCTGCGTCACGAGGCGACGTCCAAACTTCTTCGAGAAGGGCCGTCCGCGGTCGAGGTCGCGAGCATGACCGGGCACAGGACGCCGAATACGCTGAAGCGCTACTGTCCGCCTGCAGGCATCGATGACTCACCACCGGAGTAGCCCTGCAAAGAATCGGTTCTCTGATAAATCTTTTCGATGACTTAGGGCGCGAAGACAGTAGCACTCGTCCTGCAAGGCAGTGTTATGCCGGTTCGATTCCCACCCCCGCCTCCAATACGGAAGTGCGGATGAACCCAAAGGGCTACGCCGAATCGAGCCATTATGTAATGCCATTGTAATGTACTGCCACCGTGTTCACGCGGTGCCCCGGCCCGCCACAGCGACACATCATAATTTTTTAAGGGAGGAGGGCTCCCGTGAAGAAGCTCGACTTTAGAGCCGAAGCGGCCATCGTGGCGATGGCGCCGCCAGCGACGTCTTCGGGCGATGGCGACGTGCCGAAAATCGTGGAAACGCTCGAGTTCGCGTTGCGCGCCCTCTCCGCGTCGTCGGCCACGCCAGAAGAGCTGGCCGAGATCCGGAGGCTGCTCGACGGGATGCGGACGTCGCCCGCGCTGCGGGCGGTCGAGCCCGTCACGCCGCCGCGATCACACCTGCCGCCGCTCTCCGCTCGTGAGCCCCCTCTCCCTCGGATCGCCACGTATTCCCAGGGGATGCATGGGTTTGGACACATTCGCCGCAACGCCACGATCGCGCACGCGCTGCGCGACGCGGGCACGCAAGCGGTGATCCTCATGATTGCCGAAGCGTGGCAAGCTGGCGCCATCCCGATGCCCGAAGGCGTGGACTGCGTGACCCTTCCGGGGCTGCGCAAAGAGGCCAATGGCGGCTTGAACGCCCGTTTCCTGGACGTCTCCGACCAGGAGCTGATCACGCTGCGCAGCAAAGTGATTCGCAAAGCGATCAAGACGTTCCAACCGGACGTGCTGCTCGTCGACTACCTGCCGCTCGGCGCCGGAGGGGAGCTCGTCCGCACGCTCGAACGCGTCCGTAAACACGGGCGCACGCGCTGTGTGCTAGGGTTGCGCGAGGTGCTGCAGGATCCGGAGACGGTGCGCCGCACGTGGAGCACCGACGGTTGGCTGGACGCGATGCGGGACTACTACGACGCCATCTGGATCTACGGTGATCCTGCCGTGTTCGATCCCGTTCGCGAGTATGGGGTCTTCGATGGCGTCGCGAGCAAGGTGCGCTATACGGGGTATCTGGATCAGCGTCAACGGCTCGAGCTCGCCGGGGCTCAGGCCACGCAGCTCGTGACGAACCTACCTCCACCGCCGGCCAAACTTGCGTTGTGCGTGGTGGGTGGTGGCGTGGACGGGTATGCCCTAGCCGAGGCGTTCGTCGCCGCCGACCTCGGATCCGACACCACCGGCATGATCGTGACCGGTCCATACATGCCCCCAGAGTCTCGGCATCGCCTGCTCGAGAGTGCGCAGCGTAACCCGCGCTGCGAGGTGCTCGAATTCGTCCCCGACCCGGTGCCCCTCATCAACCGGGCCGACCGCATCATCGCGATGGGCGGCTACAACACTATCTGCGAAGTGCTCTCGTTCGAGAAGCACGCCCTCATCGTGCCGCGCGTGCACCCCGAGCCCGAGCAATGGATTCGCGCACAACGCCTGCGGGATCTTGGGCTGATCGACGTGCTGCATCCCGACGACTTGAGCCCGCGCGCGCTGAGTGAGTGGCTGGCGCGCGATCTGGGTCCCCTGCCGACTCACCGCAGCCGCGTCGATGTGGGTGGCCTCACCCGCATACCGACCTTGCTAGCCGATCTGCTGAACGGCGCCGTCACCGGCACACCGACGGTATGAAGCCATCCGCGTCGGCCCAGACGCGTACACTGTTGCTGTACGCGCAGGACAACCAAGGGCTGGGGCACGTCACCCGGACTCTGACACTCGCCCGCCACGTCCTGGCGCGCCATCCGGACTGCATCGCCTACATCGCGACCAAATCTCCTCTCGCCGGGTTCACGCTTCCCGAGCGGTGCGACTACATCAAGCTGCCCACCCTCCTCACCGCCGGCACCGCCCGGCCGACCGCGGCGGAAGAAGAGGCGGCGAAACAACACTTCCGGAGAGTGCGCGGTGAGATCCTGCGGGACGCCGCGCTCGGACTCGCGCCCGACCTCGTCTTGGTGGATCACGAGCCCTTGGGCTCCAAGGGTGAGTTTCGCGAGGGTCTGTGGGCCCTTAAGGCGCAGCATCCCGAGACCAGGTTCGTCTTCGGTCTGCGCGACATCATGGACGACGCCGCGCGCATTCGTGCCGCATGGGAAGAGCTTGGCGCGTACGACGCGCTCGAGAACCTGTACGACGGGATCGCGGTGTACGGCTCCCCTGACCTCTATGATGTCGCGCAGGCCTATGCCATCCCCGCATCGGTCCAGCCCAAGCTCCATTACTGCGGGTACGTCGTGCGCGCTCGGCCCGCGGTTGATCCTGGCATGGTGCGTCGGCGCCTGGGGCTGGCCGAGAACACGCCGTTCGTTCTCGCGACGGTGGGGAGCGGCAGCGACGGGTATCCGGTGCTGGACGCCGCGCGGGCTGCCGTCCAAAGGTTGCAGGCGAAGGTTGCCGATCTGCGCGCGATCCTGGTGACGGGGCCGTTCATGCCTGCCGATCAGCAGGCGATGCTACAGGCACGGGCCACGGACGCATGTCGCGTGGTACCCAGCGCCGATACGTTCGAGCTGATGGCTGCGGCGGACGCCGTCGTCAGTATGGGAGGCTACAACAGCGTGTGCGAAGCCCTGGCGGTGGCGCGACCGCTCGTGATCGTGCCCCGAGCCACGCATAAGGTCGAGCAGCAGATCCGCGCCGAAACGCTGGCCGCGCGTGGGCTGGCCCGGTGCATTCACCCCAAGGACTTGACGGGCCCGGGTCTCGCCGAGGCCGTAGAGTGGGCGCTGCGGTGCGATCGGCAAGCGCACGCGCGACTCGTAGACCAGATCATTCCGTCGTTCGACGGGGCCACCCGGCTCACCGCGTACCTCTCGCGCTGGCTCGGTGGGGACTGATGCGCATCCGGTTCAAGCCCACGCCGGCGCAACGCGCCGCGGTGCGCGCCCAGTTGGCCCGTCTCGAGCAACCGGGCCCGGCGCTCGAGATACTTGGCCCCGCGTTGCCGGCGGACTTCCATGCGGCCGACACGGCCAGCGCCCTGCAAAGCGCGCATTCCGACCGCTTCGTGCTTCGCGTCCTGGTGCGCTCACCCACCGGGCAGGAACGGGCCTACGCCGTGAAAGTGTACGCGGATGATTTCGGAGAGCAGGTGTGGGCGCATTCGCAGGCCCTGGCGGGCGGGCTGCAGCCTAACCACGACGGACCTAGCCTGCCGTTGCGGTACGTGTCGAGAGAGCGCGCGCTGGTGTTCCCATGGGTGGACGGGTCGTTTCTGTCCGAGATCGTCGACGACCGAAAACCGGAGTTGCTGCGCCGCGCGGCCCGCTTGGCCGCGACCCTGCACCGCCTGCCCGTCGTTCCGGAGCCGCCAACGACGCCTCAGATGTTCGTCGCCGAGACGCGGGGGCGGTGCGACCGTCTGCGGCACCGCTGGCCCGAGACGACCGCGGTCATCGAGCCGCTCCTGGTGGCGATCCAGCACGCCGCGCCCCTGCTCGATCCGTCCGAGCCCGCGCCGGTGCACGGCGACCTGGCAGCGGGGCAGTTCCTCTGGACGGGCGATCGCCTCGTCCTGCTCGACCTAGACATGTTCGGGTACGCCGACCCGGCGTACGACGCCGGCCATTTTCTGGCGCAGCTCGAGCGACGGTGCTTGTGGGATCGCACACTCTCGGCGCATGCGGACCACTGGCTCGCCTGCTTCCGCGACGCCTACCTGAGCGCGATGCCCCAGGTATCCCCACGCAACGTGTCGTTTTACCAGGGCCTCACGCTCGTGCGCAAGATCTACACGATCTATCGCAAGCAGACGGCCGACCGCGCGCGGCTCGCGCCTCAGCTCGCCGCGCGGGCGCGGGCGGCACTTGAGGACGTGGTGCCCTCGGGGCAACCGCGATGAACGCGCCGCCCACCACACTGAGTGGTGCGGACCTCGGCGTCGCCCTCGCTGCGGCGCTTCGCGCGGTTCACGGTGCCGACGGGGTGGTCGACACCTGGAGCGAGCATCCCCTCTCCAAGCGCGGGAAACACCGCGTGGTGCGGTACGACGTCCAGGCCCGCATGCCCGGTGGCGCTGAGGTACAACACCACCAGTGGGTGGGCAAATTCTACGAGCGCGACGGGGATGCCTGCGGCGTTGCGACGACGCTGCGAGAGCTGACCGCCTCCCGGTGTGGCGCCCGTGGCGGCTTCGTGGTTCCGAGGGTGCTCGCCTACCACGCCCCGCGTCGCCTGCTCCTTCTGAGTTACGAGCCGGGCGAGTCAGTCGTCAAGGCGATCGCCGCAGACGGTGCCCACGTGCTGGCCGCGATGGGACGCGCGCTGGCCGCCCTGCATGCCGCGCCCGTTACGCTGGCGTCGGTGACGGGTCCTGCCGCCGTGCTCGCCGACCTGCAAGGAAGGATTGTGGAGCTGTGCAGCCGGTTTCCCGCGGAGGCCGCGTCGTTGCAGCGCTGGCGCGACCGGCTGCAGCGTGAGGCCGCGCCGCCGCCGGCCGCTCCGTCGTTTCTGCACGGCGACCTGGGGCTGGTGCAGCTCCGGTGGCAAGCCGGCACGATCGTCTTCCTCGACTTCGACGATTGCACGCGCGGTGATCCGGCGCTGGACCTCGGCAATCTGCTGACCCAGCTGCGCCGGCTCACCCTGCGCAAGCCGGAGAAGCTGCCGGACTTCGCCGCGGCGCGGGCCACGATCCTCGATGCCTACCGGCGCTCCTCCCCCGACGCTCCGGGCTTAGCGCAGCGGGTCGCCTGGTACGAGCAGATCGCTCTCGCGCGGAAGATCCACTCACTCACGTTTGACCGGACTCGCCATCCGGAGGCCGAGGCGATCCAGCGGCGGCAGGCCGAGGCGATCGACCTGCTGGCGAGCGCGCGCTAATCATGCGACCAGGGAAACGCACGCGGTTTCGCCAGATCTTCTTGGCTCACCTACGCCAGGTCAAAGGGCGTTTACTCTTGGCCGCTGTGTGTACCGTGGGCGTTGCGGCCACGGAGCTGCTGAAGCCGTGGCCCCTCAAGATCATCATCGATCACGGCATCCTGCTGAAGCCAATGCCGCATCTCTTGCCATTTGTCCGGGATCTCCTCCCGAGCGGCCAGGTTCCCCTCCTCCTGGCAGCGTCCTGCGCGATCGTGCTGATCGCGGTGTGTGGCGGGCTCTTCTCGTATGCCCAGATCTTCATCACCTCCTCCATCGGCTACACCACGGTCTACGCGCTGCGCCGGGAGCTGTTCGCGCATTTGCAGCGATTGTCGCTCTCGTTCCATAACCAGGCGCGCACGGGGGACCTGCTGACCAGGATCGGCGCGGACACGAACACGCTCAAGGACGTGTTCGCGGAGTCGATCCTCAAGTTTTCCGCACAGCTGCTGACGGTCATCGGGATGTTCGCGATCATGTTCGCCATGAATTGGAGGATCGGCTTGATCGCCTTGGCGACCCTGCCGTTCCTGGGTTACAGCCTGCTGCATCTCTATCGCAAGACGAAGGCCTCCGCCAAGAAGCAAAAACGGCAAGAGGGTCAAGTGGCGTCGCGCATGAGCGAGGTGCTCTCGGCGATACCGCTGGTGCAGGCCTTCGCCCGAGAGAAACACGAGGAAGAGCGGTTCGACGCGGTAACGGGCGAGACGCTGCGGGAAAGCATTCGCATTGCCCGCTTGGAGGCCGCGGCAACACGGTCATCGGAGATCATCACCGCGCTGGGGACTGCGGCGGCAGTGCTGTTCGGAGCGCTGGAGGTCGTGAACGGCAGGATGCTGCCCGGCGAGCTCGTGCTCGTCGTCGCGTACCTCACCAACATGTACAAGCCGCTCAAGAGTCTGGCCAAGCTCTCAACCGACTTCTCCAAGGCCATGGCCAGCGCGGACCGGCTGTCCGAAGTCCTGGACATCGCGCCCGAGATCCAGGATCGCCCCGATGCCATTGAGGCGGCCCCGTTCCGCGGAGAGATCGTGTTCCGGGACGTGTCCTTCGATTACGGCGACGGCCGGGACGTGCTGCGGCACGTTTCGTTTGCCGTGTCGCCGGGGCAGCGGCTGGCCCTGGTGGGTGCGTCGGGGGCGGGGAAGTCCACCATCGTCAGCCTGATCCTGCGTCTCTACGAAGCGCACGAGGGGGTCATTCTCGTCGACGGGGTCGACATCCAGCACTATCGGCGGGAGTCCCTGCGCCGCCAGATCGGGCTCGTGCTCCAGCAATCGATTCTGTTCGGAGCCACGATTCGCGAGAACATCGCCTATGGCCGACCCGACGCGGACTTGGAGGAGATCATCGCGGCGGCCAAGGCGGCAAACGCCGACGAGTTCATCCGGGAGCTGGAGGACGGATATGACTCCGTCATCGGCGAGCGGGGCGCTACCCTCTCGGGCGGCCAGCGCCAGCGGATCGCGATTGCGCGCGCGCTCATTCGCAACGCCCCGATCCTCATTCTGGACGAGCCGATGACGGGCCTCGACGCCGAGAGCGAAGCGAACGTGCGCGAGGCACTCGATCGGCTCATGGCCGGCAAAACCTGCCTCATGATCACCCACGACCTGCAGTCGATTACGGACGCCGATGTCGTCCTCGTGCTTGAGGAAGGCCGGGTCATCGGCCGCGGCACGCATGCTGAGCTGCTGGCCGGGAACGCGCGGTACCGGCAGCTGTACACGCTCGATCTGCAGCAGCCCGCCGCGACCCTCGCGCCCTGATACAGGAGCCCGTACCCGTGCGAAAACAGGCGCTCCCGGCGGCGGTTTCCGTGGACGGGTTCCCGGCGGACCCGGATTTCCCGCAGCTCGAGACCGCCAGCGATGCGCGGCTCATGCTCCAAGTGTTCCGCCAGCGTCTCAAGGCGGTCTCGGGGAAGGCCTACCGCATCGAGGAGTGTGTCCCCTTCCGATTTCGGTGCCGCCAGTCCACGTCGCGCTGCGTCTTGCAATATACGCTCCGCGTCGTCGATCCGAGCAGCGGTCGCAGCTGGGACCAGTGGGTGACCGGCCTGGTGTACGCCGCGCCCGGCGAGGCCGAGCGGCTGTGGCGAGAGCTGCGCGCCGCGGATCCGCGCCCGCAGATTCCGGAGCAGTGGCTCGTGTTCGAACCGATGGACTTCATCCCCGAGCTGCAGATGCTGGTGCAAGTCTTTCCCTTCGACCGCAAGCTCCCGAATCTGCGCCTCGTGCTGGACGGCGCCGTGCACCAGCTCGAGCCACTGCTGCTCGCCGGTCCGGAACCCGGCCGCTGGCGTGCCGAGGAACGGACGATCGAGCCGATGCGCTACCGCACGGAGCTCGGCGCCGCGCTCCGGTACACGCTACAGGCGCGCGACCGGCTGACGGGGAAGGGCGAGATCCGCCGCTGCTACCTGAAGGTCTATCGCAACGAGCGTGGGGCGCAGACCCTCCGACTGTTGCAGGCGCTGGCCGACAACGCACGGGCAGGCCGCGCGCCGTACGACGTGGTGCGGCCCATCGCCTACGTGCCCGAGCTGCGCACCCTGGCATTAGAGGAGGCTCGAGGCACGGCGCTGCAGCAGATCCTGCTGCGCGGGGACGACTGGTCCGCGGCCCTGCGCGCGGTGGCTCGAGCCGTGGCCGCCTTCAATCAAGCGGACCTGCCGCTGACCGAGCGCCATTCTCTAGCCGACCAGCTCGTTGACGTGAACCGCGCGGCAAGTCTCGTGCAGTGGGCCTGTCCGGAGCTGCGAGCGCAGGTCGTGGCGCTCTCGGCGGCGGTCGGGGACGGTCTTACGGAGGCGCCGCCAGCCCCCATCCATCGGGACTTGAAGACCGACCACATATTCGTTTCGGACGACCGGGTGTGCTTCATCGATCTCGACTCTGTCGTCCTAGGCGATCCCGTGCGGGACCCCGCCCACCTGGTCGCGCACATCACGGCCCGGGTCGGTCTCGACGCGCTGCCGGCGGATGAGGCGCGGCGTGCTGCGGATTTATTCGCTGACGAATACTTCGCCCACGTCCCAGCGGGATGGCGCCACCAATTTGCCCTGCATTGCGCCGGCGCACTGATCGAGGTTGCGGGCGGCATCTTCAAGCGCCAGGAGCCGCGCTGGCCCGAAAAGGTCGCAGCGGCCGTCGCCGAGGCGCACCGCACGGCGTCCGGGACACTCTGATGAACCCCACCACTGATCTGCCCGACGACGCGGCGCTGCCCGGGATCGTGGCGATGCGCGCGCTCGGCGTGACCCGCGCGCTGGGCCTTGCACGCGCGCTCCTGGCCTTGGGGCTGGAGGACGCTCCCGTCGCCATGCATCTCGTCGGCTACTCGCCGGGCGAACGCGCCACACTCGAGGTTCGCGTGGGGCAGCGTCGCCTCGCGGTGAAGGCGTACGCCGCAGACCCGACGCCGGAAGTAGTCCTGTACCGGGCCCTCGCGGCCGCCGGCCTCTCGGGCGACTCCGGAGTCCGTGTGCCGCCGCTGCTTGCCTGGGACCGAGACCTGCGGGTCATCGTGATCGGCTGGCTGGAGGGGCCGACGGCGCACGAGCTGGTCAAACAGGGACGGGGTCAGCGCGCCGGCGAGCTGGCCGCGCAATGGCTGCGATGTGCCGCGTCCCTCCCAGTGCGGCTCGGACTGCCGCTCGGCGCGGCTCGCATGCTGAGCCGCGCGCGTGAATGGGTCGCGTGGCTACGTGAGGCCGACCCGACGCTCGGAGACGCGGCCACGCGGCTCGCCGCGACGCTGGCACAGGCGCAGCCGCGGGAAGACAGGTCACAGCTCGTCCACGGCACGTTCTACGCCCGCCACGTGCTCGACCTCGGGGACGGCGCGGGCCTCATCGATTGGGAGCGCTTCGGGCAGGGGCCACTGGAGCTCGATGCCGGAATGTTTCTGGCGACCGTCTGGCGCCTCGGCCTGGACCATGAGGCGCTGGCCGGCGAGGCAACGCGGGCGCTGACTGCGCTGGTCGAGGGGACGCGCGATGTCCTGGACGAGCGCGCGCTCGCTTGGCACCGGGCAGCGGCGCTGCTGCGTCTCGCCAGCAAAGTCCACGCCGTGAAGCGGCGGAAGCCCGACTGGCTGGCGCGGGCACACGCCCAACTGGCCGAAGCGGCGCGGCTGGTCGAGGACGCGTTGGCGTCCGAGGCGGTCGTGCCCGCCAAGCCGCCGGCCTTCAAGCCCAGGGGCGCGGCGCTCGAGCTCGTGTTGCAGGCCCTGTCCACACGGCCGGCCACGCCGGAGGAGCTGGATCAAATCCGCAAGCTGCTCGATGCAACCGACGACCGAGCTTCATGACGCCTAGAGTCGTCCAACTTCGCCAGCGCGTGCGCCGCCTTGCGGTGCACGTCGGGGTCTCGGTCCCGGCGCGCGATCTCGCGCAGGATCGGTACGGAGATCGCCCGCGGCGCTTCGTCGCGGATGCTCTCAACCGCCTCGCGCCGCACGTCGGGGTTCGGATGCGTGCGGGCGATGTCGATGACCACCGGCAGACCGGCGCCGTTCTTCATCCTGCCGAGCGTCTCGAGCGCTTCGCGCATCACGTGCTCATTTGGATCGCGCCGCGCGATCGCGGCGAGCACGCGCACGGTCTCGGCATCGGGGAACGCCGCGCCGAGGCTCTCGACGGCTTCGTCCCGCACGTCGTCGTCGGGATCAGTCTGGGCGAGGGCGATGAGGGTCATTCGGGCCCGCGGATCCTTCGTTTGGCCCAGCTCCTTCACAGCATCGTGGCGCACCTCCGGATCACGGGACCCGGTCGCGAGTGCGATCAGCGAATCCGCGGAGGCCGGCAAGGAGCGATGCAGGCCCCAACCACTCCCGATCGCCACCGCCAGCGCGAGCGCCCCGCCGAAGACGCCGGCGAGCCAGCGCGGGAAGGCGTCGGGCGTCGCCGGTGCCAGGAGGCGGCGGACGCGACCGAGCAGCGAGCCGCCGCCCGCCCCGAGCGCGAGCGCCGGTGCGGCGCGCAGTTGCTCCGTCCTGAGCAGGGCCGTCGCGTAGACACGCGCGTCGCCACAGGCGGCGACCGCCAGGTCGTCGCAGCAGTGCTCGCGCTCCTCGCGCACCCGCGTCGAGACCCACCACACCGCGGGATGGTAGAAGAGCAGCGTCTCGACCGCCGTTTGCAGCAGGTTGACGAGGTAGTCGTGCCGCCGCACGTGGGCCAGCTCGTGGGCCAGCAGCGCGTCGAGCTGCAGCGGCGTGAGACCGCCCCCCGCCAGCACGCTCACCGGGATGAGAATCACCGGCCGCCACCAGCCGATCACTGCGGGCACCTCTATCAACGCCGACGCGAGCAGCCGCACGGGCCGGCTGACGCGGAGCCGCCTCGCGAGACGGGCGAGCGCCTGCCGCCAGGCGTCGGAGACCGGCCGCGTTCCCGCGGTCGCCAGCCGCCGTGTCGTTGCCCACCCCGACGCCAGCCGCGCCGACATCACCAGCACGCCGCCGAGCCACAGGGCGACGATCCACGGCAGCGTGGGCTCGAGCCCCGCGCGGATCCGGTCGACGAGCGACGTCAGCGCGGGAGCGGCGAGCGCCGGCATCGCAGCATCGGACGCGGCGTCGAGGCGCAGTGCGGTCGCCAGGGGAAGCGCCAGCATGATCGCCAGCGTCAGCGCCGCGAGTGCGTAGCGCACGCGAGCCGCCCGCGCAGGGACGAGCGCGAGGAGGGAGGCCAGGCCCGCCGCGGCAAGCGCGTCCTGCCACAACGAGTGCACGAGGGCCCAGCCCAGGGTATGGATCGCGTTCATGTGCTTCCTCTTCCGATGCACGGATACACAGGACTTTCGTAAGTATACCCGGCGGCGAAGGATAGGAAATCCCTTCGCGTCCGTGCCGCGAAATGCGCACGGTTGCGGCTGTTTCGGGTCGGTGAGCGGCTGCCATGATCGATCTTGGCCACGGCTTAGATTGCGACAGAGGAATGGACCGTATGACAAGTAGCGCTAGAGAACCTGGCAGGGCGATGCCGAGCAGGACAACCGCGTTCTGCTTCACCGTATTCTTTTTGCTGCTGGCGCTTGACGCCGGCTTCGCCGCTACGCAACCGGCCATTAGTCCGAGCTTGACGCTGCAAGCCGCGGAGGCTAGAGACCAGGACGACCTCACGTTCTGGCTTCACCCGAGCGACCTTTCGCAAAGCACGATCATTACGTCGGACAAGAAGGCGGACAAAATCTTTGTCTACGATCTGGCCGGCAAGACGCTGCAGGTCGTCTCTGCTCAGAAGCCCGGCAACATCGACACGCGCTATCGCTTCACGCTGGCCAAAGAGACGGTCGATATCGTCGCCTTCAACGAACGCGGCACGAACAAGATCCGCGTCTACAAAGTAAATGTGGTGAGCCGCCATCTGGAACAGATCGACGATGGCAGGATCGACTCCGGTCCGAGCTATGGCATCACGCTTTACAGGAGCCCGAAGACAGGCAGGTTTTACGCGTTTACCAGCACCGAGTCGACGCTTTGGTCGAAGGCACAAATCAAGCAATTTGAGCTCATCGACAACGGTCGCGGCCGGATATCGGCCAAGAAGCCGGTGCGCGAGATGCGCCTGGGTAGTACCGTCGAGGGCATGGTCGCTGACGATGAGCACGGCAAGCTCTACGTAGCCGAAGAGTCGGTCGGCATCTGGAACTTCGATGCCGAGCCGCAGGATCGTACTGAGGGGACGAAAATTGCCGCCGTGGGCGAAAACGGCTTGGCGGCAGACGTAGAAGGGTTGGCGATGTACTACTTGCCCGATGGAGGAGGCTACCTCATCGCCTCCAGCCAAGGTAACAGCACGTTTACCGTCTACGAGCGTCAATCCCCGCATCGATTCCTCGGGGTCTTTAAGCTTGACGGCGTGACGCAGACCGACGGCATAGACGTCATCAATCTATCCTTTAATGCGCGCTTCCCTGCAGGAATCTTCGCTAGCCACAACGGTCGCAGGGAGCCGTACCCGGTTCAAGTCACGAAGTGGGACGAAATCGCCAGGAGTCTCAATCTGCGCGTCGATACGCGCTACCGGGATCCTCGGAGACTGAAGCCGGGCAAGGGGCTACGGGTCGTCGCCCGCGCGAGCAACGCTTCGCCGCCAACTTGCAGCGGTACCGTCAATGCAGGTGTTACGAGCCGTGCGGAGCTCAACGGCATCCCAGTGGCGAACGGGCAAGTGGTCAAGTTGGAGCTGGATGACAAGACGAAAGTCAAGAAGAAGGCCGATAAATTGCAAAAGCTCAAAGCTCATTGCCCGGTGTTCGTCAACATATCCTCGACACTGGATGAACGCTTCCATGCGGAAAGGGAAAGCCCAAGATGATCAGCATTCATGGCGACTTGCGGTACATCCACCGGGTCCCGCGCCTCATTGCCGGAGGAATCCTGACGGCCCTCCTCGCAACCGCCTTGGGGCCCGCACGCGGGCATGCACAGGGCGCGTCGGGCTCGATCCCCACGGCCCCTAACCTGAAAGTCGCCTTCATCGGCGATAGCGGGAACGGCGAGGATTTCAGACGGATCCTCGGCCTCATCAAGTCGGAAGGCGCCGTAATGGTCATGCACCAGGGCGACTTTGACTATGTGCAGGACCCGAATGGGTTCTTTGCGACGATCGACAGCATTCTGGGGCCCGATTTTCCGTACTTCGCATCAGTCGGCAATCATGACAACGACCGCTGGAACGAAGGCTGCTCGAATCTCAATGGATGCTATACCGCGTTCTTGAAGAACCGCATGGCCCGTATTGGAGCAGTACCGGACGACCCCAACCTCAACGATGAAATGTACGCCGTGACCTACAGAGGGTTGAAGATGGTCTTCGTCGGCCAGGAGGGGACCAGCTACGGCGACGGCATCTACGCCCCGTACCTTCAGGACCAGTTGGCGACCGATGATCACATCTGGAGAATCTGCAGTTGGCATAAGAACCAGAACGCCATGCAGGTCGGTGACAAGGACGACGCAATGGGGTGGAGGGTCTACGAAACCTGCAAGGACCTTGGCGCGATCATCGCCACTGCCCATGAGCACAGCTATCACCGGACCAAGACGCTGACAAGCATCCAAAATCAAATCGTCGATGCTTCATGTTCCAGCCCTGACAATCTCTGTGTCGGCAGCGGAAGTCCGGGGAGATCCTTTGTCTTCGTCTCGGGCCTGGGCGGAGAGAGCATCAGGAGCCAGCAGCGTTGCCTTCCTACAACCTTTCCGTATGGGTGCAACGGTGAATGGGCCAAGATCTACACCAGCGATCAGGGGGCGACATTCGGCGCTCTCTTTATCACCTTCAACATCGACGGCGACCCACGCAAGGCGCAGGGCTACTTCAAGAATATCAACGGGGAAATCATCGACACATTTGTGATCAGGTCCGACGCGTTCTCGAGTCTGACGGCTGCGCGCCGTCCGTCTGCTGCCCTCCTGCTCAGCCAAGCCAAGCTCCATCGCGACCGGCATTCGCATCAGGACTGGGTCGCCCTCCGCGGGAGCTTCGTCGCTCCGCCGTATAGCATGAACCCTCCCCGCGACGGGGTGACCCTCAGCCTCACCAACGCGGATAGGCGCATCGTGGAGATCAAAGTCCCGGCGGGAGACGGGTGGACGACGACGCGCCCGGGGCGGGAGTGGCTCTTCAAGCGCAAGAAGGACGGCACCCAAGGGGACCCGATCATCTACGCGAAGCTCGGCATCACGTTCAACGCCAAGACCCGGCGGTTTGACATGAGCATGAAGGCCAACGAAAGGGAGCTGAGCCCTCCTGTCCTCGGGCCGATCACCGCCTTGCTCAGGATCGGCAATCGGGAGTTCCGCAACACTCAGGCCTGGCGATCGACGGGGAAGAGGAAGAAGCTGGTCACCCCGTGAAAGTGGGGTCAGAGTCCAATGATCGCGCCACGGATTACGAAAAGCTTGAGATGCATATACGGCACAGCCGAGAAATAGACAAACCGAAAATGGCGGAGCGAGTCTGCCGAGGTCGGGTCGCTATGCCATCCCCGGCAAATCGAGTCCAGCCGCCGGTGTAGCGATTCAATTCGAGGGCACGGCATGCCGCCCGGCGAGCATCAAATTGGGTGCAGCCCCAGCGTCAGACCCAGCGGCACGAAAACGATGGCGAAGGCGTTGCCGATCAGCACGAGGGAGGCGACGCGGTCCGGCTCCTGCTGATAGCGCTCGGCGAGTAGATAATTGAGGGCCGCCGGCGGCAGGCTCGCGAAGAGCATGAGCTGCGCAAATTGCTCGGACGGCAGGCGCAGAACGAATTGCGCCACATAGGCTCCCACCATCCCGGCCACCGGGCAGACCACCGCACCCAGCACGCCCACTTGCCAGCCGCGCTTCGACAGATCGGTGAGGCGCACTCCGAGAGCGAACAGCATCATGGGCAGGGTGGCGTCGCCGAGCATCTTTAGGCCCGTCATCATTGCAGAGGGCACTTTCCAGGCGAAGCCGCTGAAGATTAGCCCCAGCACGCTCGCGATGATCATCGGCGAAGTCGCGAGCGCCTTCCACTCGGCGTGGCGGCTGACGATGCGGCTCCCGAGAGTGAACTGCAACAGGGTGCTCGCCACCAGCAGCAGCACCATCGACGCAAGGCCGGGGCGACCGAAGGCGAGCACCGCGAGGGGCAGGCCCATGTTGCCGCAGTTGTTGAACATCATCGGCGGCACGAAGGTGCGGGGGCTCACGCGCGCGAGAAGCGCGATCGGCCAGGCGATCAGCCCCGAGACGAGGATCACCGCCACTCCGCCTGCGACGAAAGCGGCGTTGCCCTCGAGCTGGAAGTCCTCGCCCGCGAGCGAAGTGAAGACGAGAAGCGGGCCCAACACGTGGAGCGACACGTGATTGAACGATTTCAGGTCGGGCTGATTGCGGCGCCCGTAGCCGTAGCCGATCGCGACGATCAGGAAGACGGGTCCTATGACCGAAACGATGCGTTCGAGGACGAGCACGGGCTGTCGTCAGGTCTTCGCGCTCATTTCGACTGGCGCGTGATGATCTCGGCGTAGAGTTTCTCCCACTTCGCGCTCTCGTCCATCATCACCGCGGGATCGACGAATTTCAGCCGCGCTCTTGCGGCGCCGGGATCGGTCTTGCGGTTGGTCGGCACGTAATTCCCCTGGACCAGGATCTCCTGCCCCTCGCCCAGCATGAAATCGTAGAACAGCACCGCGGCATGCGGGTGCGCCGGCTTCCTCGAGAGCGCGACCCCGTTGACGCGGGCGATCGCCGGCTGGATCACATACCAGTCTATCGGCGCGCCTCTCTGCTTCAATTTCTCGGCGTTGTGGTTGTAGACAGTGAGCGCGAAGGGCACTTCGCCGGAGGCGACTAGACCCGCGAGCAGCGTATGCCCCCTGCGCACCGAGAGGCCGTTTCTCACGACGATGTCGCGGAAAAGCCGCAGGCCCCTGTCCTCGCCGATTTCCTTGATCACCATCGCGAACCAGTCGACGTCCTCGGCCTCGATGCCCAGGCGCCCTTTCCACTTCGGGTCGAGAAAGTCCTCGTAGGACTTGGGAAGCTCCTCCTTCTTCACCAGGTTCGTGTTGTAGGCGTGGACGAACATGTTGAGACGCGTTCCGACCCATTCGCGGTGCGGCCTGATCGCGTCGGGCATGAGATCCGGGAAATGCGGCGAACCGGCCTTCTGCAGCAGCTTCTCGCGGTGCAACGACTCGAGCTCGGGGCCGTTGGTCTCGACGACGTCGAAATCGAAGCGGCCGGCCCGCGCCTCGGTGACGATGCGCTGCACCACTTTTTCCGAGCCGGCGCGCCAGAACTTCAGCTTCACACCGTACTTCTTGTCGAACGCCGCAGCGAGCGCATTGAGGTCCTCGAGCGTCAGCGAGGAGTAGAGGTTGATCTCGCGCTCGGCCCGCGCGCCCCTGACGAGGCGCTGCTCGCGATCCGCACCCCCGTATAGCGCCAGCACCGCGACGTCGGGGGGCTGTGCGCGCAAGGGCCCGTGCGCGGCGAGCGAGCAGGCGACGACGAGCGGGAGGAGCGCGGCGCGCCTCATCTTCCGGCTCAACCCGCGGCGTCCGCGGTCAGGCCCGCCGCCTGAATCCCCGAAACGCAGGCCTCCTCGTCTTCCTCGCCGGTTCCGCCGCTCGCCCCCGCAGCCCCGAGGATCTCGCCTTTATCGTTCTTGATCAGGACGCCGCCCGTCTGCGGCAGGAATTTTCCCTTGGCCGTCGCGGCGAGAGCAACGAAGAAATTGGGATTGTCCTTGGCGCGCTTGAGAAGGGCGCGGCTCGAGACGCCCATCGCGACCGACGCCCAGGCCTTTCCGAGCGCCACGTCGAAGCGGAACATGCTCGCCCCGTCCTCGCGTTGCGCAGCCTTGACGTTGCCGGCGTCGTCGAGCACGACTACCGCGAGCGGCTTGATTTTCATGACCCGCGCGCGCTCGAGCGCTTTTTCGATGACGGTATTGGCCTGCTTCAGGGTGAGATTCGGCATGGTTCCTCCGAGCGGGATTCATCGAAATGTAAGCTTCGCGGCATTATAAATGCGCCCGGGACGCAGCTTGGATACAATCGCCCCTTCCGCCTCTCTCTCGGATGGAGGTTCCATGGCGGCAAGAACAGCAAGAAAAAAAAGCACCGCGCGCGCCCGGTTCAGGCTCATGAGCCCCGACATCCGGCCGAACGGCCCGATCGCGATGGAGCAGGTGTTCAACGGCTTCGGCTGCTCGGGCGGGAACATCTCGCCCGCGCTCGGCTGGTCGGGCGCGCCCGAGGGCACGAAGAGCTTCGCGCTGCTGGTGCACGATCCCGACGCCCCGACCGGGGGCGCGGGCTGGTGGCACTGGCTCGTCATCAACATTCCCGCGGGCACGACCCGGCTCGGAAAGGACGCGGGCAAGGTCGACGGCTCCAACCTGCCTTCCGGCTGCGTGCACATCGACACCGATTTCGGCGGTCCGGGCTGGGGCGGCCCCTGCCCGCCGGTGGGCGACAAGCCGCACCGCTACAACTTCACCTTGTACGCGCTGAAAGTGGACGGGCTCGATGCGAGCGGGGCGAGTGCCTCGCTCGCCGGATACATGATCAACGCCAACGCAATCGGCAAGGCGCAGCTCACCGGGAAGTTCGGGCGGAAAAAATAGGAGACGCGGTCATGCTGCGTGCTATGGTAGCTCTCGGAGGAGGACAAACCATGAATCGATATTTCGCTGCGGTCTTCGCAGCGCTCACAGTTTTCGCCGCGTCTGCGGCGCATGCGCAACAGCCCGTCAAGATCGGACTGATCATGCCGTATTCCGGCCAGTTCGCAGACGCGGCGACGCAGATGGACAACGCCATCAAGCTCTACATGAAGGAGTACGGCGGAACGGTCGCAGGCAGGAAACTCGAGATCATCCGCAGGGACACGGGCGGGGTCGCGCCGGACGTCGCCAAGCGCCACGCGCAGGAGCTGGTGGTGCGCGACCGAGTCGACATCCTGGCCGGGTTCGTGCTCACGCCCAACGCACTCGCCGCCGCGGACGTATCCGCCGAAGCGAAGAAATTCATGGTGGTGATGAACGCGGCCACCGCGATCATCACCACCAAGTCGCCCTACATGGCGCGCACTTCGCTCACCGTGCCGCAGCTGAACGAGACTTTCGGCGCCTGGGCCTACAGGAGCGGCATCCGCAAGCTGTATACGATGGTGTCGGACTACGGTCCCGGACACGACGCCGAGGGCGCGTTCCAGCGCGGGTTCAAGGAAGCCGGGGGCGAGATCGTCGGCTCGGTGCGCATCCCCGTGGCGAATCCGGACTTTTTCCCCTTCGTGCAGCGCGCGAAAGACCTCAATCCGGAGGCGATGTACGTCTTCATCCCCGGGGGTGCGCAGCCGGCGGCATTCGGCAAGGCGCTCGTGGATCTGGGCGTCGATTCGAAGAAGACCCGCATCCTCGGCCAGGGCGAAATCACCGAGGAGAACGCGCTCAAGGTCATGGGCGATGCCGCGCTCGGCCTCGTGACGGCCTTTCACTACGACCACAACCACAAGTCCGCGGCGAATGCGAAATTCGTCTCGGCCTACAACGCTGCCTGGGGGCGCAACCCGGACTTCTTCAGCGTCGGCGGCTGGGACGGGATGCACCTCATCTACGAAGCCCTGAAGAAGACCGGCGGCAAGACCGACGCCGAGGCGCTCATCGCGGCCGCGAAGGGCATGAAATGGGAAAGCCCGCGCGGCGCGATCGCCATCGATCCGGAGACTCGCGACATCGTCCAGACCGTTTATATCCGCCGCGTCGAGAAGGTCGGCGGCAGGCTGCTCAACGTCGAGATCGACAGGATCGAGAACGTCAAGGACCCGGTCAAGGAGCGGATGAAGAAGTAGCGCGGTCCATGCGATGCATAACCCTTTCCAGAAAATCAAGCGCATCCAGGCGCGGCCCTTCACCTCGCTGCCCGCGAAGTTCCGCAAGAAGCGCCGCACCACCTGGTCCGACCCCAACCGGGGCGGAGCGCAGGTGGACAGCTTCCTCGAAGGTCCTTCGTTCGACCGCGACGGGAACCTGTGGTGCGTGGACATCCCCTTCGGACGCATATTCCGCATCGACCCGAAAGGAGAATGGGAGCTCGTCGTACAGTACGACGGCTGGCCCAACGGGCTGAAGATCCACAAGGGCGGCTGGATCTTCATCGCAGACTACAAGCGCGGCCTGATGCTCCTCGACGCGAAGTCCGGGAAGATCGAGACTTACCTCCCCACGGCGTTCAGCGAGGGCTTCAAAGGACTGAACGACCTGCACTTCGCCGACAACGGCGATCTGTATTTCACCGACCAGGGACAGACCGGCATCGCCGATCCGAGCGGGCGCGTGTACCGCCTGCGCTCGAACGGCGAGCTGCAGCGCCTGGTCGACAACGCGCCCTCGCCCAACGGCATCACGCTCAACAAGGCCAACACGCACGTGTACGTCGCCATCACGCGTTCGCAGCAGATCTGGCGCCTTCCGCTCATGGCCGGAGGCACGCTCTCCAAGACCGGCGTCGCGATCCAGCTCTCGGGCGGCCACGCAGGCCCGGACGGCATCGAAGCGGACGAGGAGGACGGGCTCGCGGTGTGCCACCTCGGGGTGGGGGTCTGGCGCTTCGACTCGAACTGCCTGCCGACGCACCTCGTGGACGCGGGCAAAACGCATCGCCTCATGACCAACATCGCCTACGGCGGCGCGAAGCGCAGCGTGCTCCACATCACCGACTCGCTGAACGGCGAGATCGTGACCGCCGAGCTGCCGGTGCCGGGAAAGGAAATGTTCGCGCATAAATGAGCTGCGTATTGTTATCCCGCGAAGGAGGTCCGGACATCGGTTTTGGCCGCCCAGCATTCGCAGGTTTTCGGGAATCGGATGGAGATTGTTGTGAAACTGATCACAACATACAAAATTACCTTGGCGGTTCTGATGGGGGTTGTTCTATGCAGCTGTGCTAGCGCTCCGGGGTACGAGTCGGCCACTCCGAGTATCGTTGCCTATCCGCAGAAAGCAGTGTTGGTACAAACGCCCATGTTGAGGGACGATCCCGTGCTCAACAAACTATTTGCGCCGGATTTGCCGAAGGATTCCCCTGAATCGCGTCAAGCGATCAAAGATGCCGTAGATAATACGGAGGCTCGCGCATTCGCCGAAATCCAGAAGGCTTTTGAGACGCAAACTGAAATCAAGATTGACAACAGCGAAATCGTTTCACGCGCGATCAATGAACTGCAAATCAATAACGCGGATACAATCATAACTGCGGAAATAGCTGAACAGTTGCATGCGGCATCGGACGCGGATGTCTTACTGCGGTTTCGCATCACGGACTACGGGGTGACGCCAAGATCGTGGCGAAATGCGGTGATCATATTTGAAGTTGCATCAACGCTTGGCATTGCTGCCATCGCTTACGCGTATCCCGCGACGCGACCGATTGCAGGTATCTACCTCATAGAGGAAGGCATTGAGGAAACCCTAGAAGCTTATGCTGGATTTTGGGCCTTGGACGAGATCTCACGCCCGGTCCGAATCGAAGCCGAGCTCATCACTCTGGACACGGGAACTCAGGCGTGGAAAAGCAGCGCCACAGGCTTATCTGACGTTGGCTTGACGCGACTGGTCAGAAAAGTCAGTGCAGCGGAGCGCGCCGCACAACTGAACAGTGCAATTCAAGAAGCCGCCGAAAAGCTCGTAGCCGATCTACAAAAAGTATTACCGCAACGCACGAAGGGGGGATCCAGTGACCCTCATGCAACGAAACTCGATTCCCGGCCGCCAATCGCAGTCGAGGGCAGGCTTATCGGACGATGAGGTTTTTTGGAGAAATCACATGATGTTTCGCCGTAGTATCGCTACCCTCTGCACGCTTGCGGCTACGTTCGCAACGCACGCCCAGCAGTATCCCGTCCGCCCCGTACGCCTACTGATCGGCTACGCTGCGGGAAGCTCGACCGACATCGTCGGGCGCGTGATGGCGGACCGCCTCGGCGCCTACTGGAAGCAGACGGTCATCGTCGAGAACCGCGGCGGCGCGGCGGGCAACGTCGCCGCCGAGGCGGCGGCGAAATCGCCGGGCGACGGCTACACTCTGCTCTTCGCGCAAAACGGCCTCGCCATCAGCGCCGCCGCAGTTCCGAACCTGCCGTACAGCGCCGAGCGGGACCTGATGCCGCTCGCCCCGGTGGCGGCGACGCCCCATATCCTGATCGTGGGCCCCGATTTTCCCGCGAAGAACGTGCAGGAGCTGATCGCGCGCGCGAAGGCCGAGCCCGGCAAGCTGACCTTTGCCTCCTCCGGGGTCGGCAACTCCGACCACCTCTGCGGAGAGCTGTTCAACATGATGGCCGGAATCACCGCCATCCACGTTCCCTACAAAGGCGGAGCGCCGGCCGTGCAGGACGTGATTCCGGGGCGCGTCGCCTATTATTTCGCCGGCATGCCGGTGGGCCTGCCGCTCGCAAATTCGGGGCGGGCGCGCGCGCTCGGCGTCACGAGCAAGCAGCGCTACCCCGCCGCACCGAACGTGCCGACCATCGCCGAGCAGGGCCTGCCTCAGTACGAGGCGACACTGTGGCAGGGCTTCTTCGCCCCCGTTTCCATTTCGCCCGAGCTAGGAGCGCGCATCGCGCGCGATGTCGAGAGCGCGCTCAAGCAGCCCGAGACGCGCGCGAATCTGGCGAAAGTCGGCGTCGCGCTCTTCGAGGACAACCAGGCGAACTTCATAAAATTCTTCCACGCCGACATCGAGAAGTGGAAGAATCTCGTCAAGAGCACGCATCTGAAGCTGGAATAGCCGTTACAGACGGTAACCTTTGTAAGCTCGGCGATCGGGTATCCTGCGCCACTTTCCCGAACGAAAGGAAACCATGAGCTTGCATTCCAGGATTTTGCTCGCCGCTCCCTTCGTGGCGCTTCTCGCTCTTCCGATGCCCGCACTCGCACAGGCCTTCGGTCCGTATTTCGGCGTCGGTCTCGGCCAGTCCGATTTCCGCGGTGCATGCGACGGTATATCGGCGCCCGACTCTTGCCGCGACACGGATACCGGAGTGAAGATCTTCGGCGGATATCAATTCAACCGATTCGCGGCCTTCGAATTCGGTTACACTGATCTCGGGGAAGCGAGAGCGCATTTTGCCGGTTTCGGCACCCAGCGCATAGGAGCCACGGGCGTCGAATTCACTGGTATCGGAATGCTCCCGCTGGACCGGCACTTTTCCTTTCTCGGACGAGTCGGCGTCTTCGCTTGGAACCAGAACTTCCATGACGGAACGGGCACCGTGGGATCGTCGAGCTCCTCGGGAAGCGATCTGACATACGGTCTCGGGATGAAATACGATTTCACCCGCAACACCGCCGTGCGATTCGAGTGGCAGCGCTACAAGAACGTGGGTGACCCGAACAGCAACGGCGGCCAAGGCGACATCGATCTCATCGGAGCGAACCTGGTCGTGAGATTCTGACAATGAACGGCTTCGCTCGCGCCCTTCTCCTTCCTCTGGGGCTCGCCTGCGCCGCTCCGGTCCCGGCGCAGGACTACCCCACCCGCCCGATCCGCTTTATCACCGCCGCCGCGCAGGGCGGCACGTCCGACATCCTCGCGCGCATTTTCGCAGTCCATCTCACCGAATCCCTCAAGCAGCCGGTCGTGGTGGACAACCGCGCGAGCGCGTCCGGCGTGATCGCCGGCGAGCTGACGGCGAACGCGCCGCCCGACGGCTATACGCTGCTCCTCGCCTACCACCAGCACACCGTCAACGCGGCGCTGAACCCGAAGCTGCCGTATCACCCGGTGAACAGCTTCACGCCGATCACGCAGCTCACCAGCGCAGGACTGATGCTGGTCGTGAACCCGGCGACGCCGGTGGCGAACCTCAGGGAGTTCATCGACTGGACGAAGAGCTACAAAGGAGCGCTGAACTTCGGCTCGGCAGGCATCGGCACCGGCGGGCATCTCGCGGGCGAGCTCTACAAGGTGATGACCGGCGTGAAGGCCGAGCACATCCCGTACAAGGGCGCCGGGCCGGCCCTCATGGATTTGATTGCCGGGCAATACCACTTCAATTTCTCGGGCATCCAGCCGGCGCAAGTCCAGGTGCGCGCGGGCAAGCTGCGCGGGCTCGCGGTCACAGCGCCCAAGCGCCTCGCTGCCCTGCCCGACCTGCCCGCGGTGGCGGAAGAGCTGCCCGGATTCGAATTCGTCGGCTGGTACGGCGTGATCGGGCCCGCGGGCCTGCCCGCGCCCATCGTCGCGCGCCTTCACGACGAGTTCGTCAAAGTCCTCAACCGGCCCGACGTGCGCGAGCGCATCGTGGCGGACGGATCGGAGCCCGTCGGAAGCTCGCCTGAGGAGTTCCGTCAATTCATGCTCGCCGACCTCGCCAAGTGCGCAAAGCTCGTGAAAGAGAGCGGCGCGAAGCTGGATTGAGGAACGCACACAGCGCTCCGGCTGAATAGTCAAATCCATCGCCGAGGTACAATTGGTTTTTGGAGGTATCAACATGAACCCGGCCTACACGGCTGTAGTGAAACAGGACGGTCAATGGTGGATCGGCTGGATTGAAGAAGTCCCCGGTGTCAACTGTCAAGAGCGCACGCGCGACGATTTGCTCGAATCACTTCGAATAACCCTGGGGGAAGCGCTGGAGATGAACCGCGCGGACGCCAGGAAGGCAGCCGGAAAGGACTATGAAGAGCTCAAGATCGCGGTATGAAGCGCCGCGATTTGCTGCGGCACCTCTCGTCTCATGGTTGCTCGCTTCTTCGAGAAGGTGGCAACCACTCTTGGTGGCATAACCCATCTCAGAACAAGCGCAGTGCCGTTCCACGCCACAACGAAATAAACGACCATCTGGCTAGAAAGATCTGCAAAGATCTTGGGGTACCGCGGCCATGACGCAGTCCAACCCTGCCGCTGAGCGCCGCGCTCAAATCGCCCCGCAACCGCAAGCCTCTCCCCAGCCTCCGTCGCCGATCAGCTGCGGCCTCGCGAGCGCCCGCGCGAGGTTCTGCGCATCCTCGAGCCCGCGCTTGTAGTACTCGCCGTATTCCCGCACCGGCAGCCAGTCCTGCGCGACTGGCGGCAGCGGCGGCGCGAGGCGCGAATAAGAACCCGCGCCGTACACGACCTTCCCGCCGACCATGGTGAGGAGCGACTCGATGTCCTTGATCCGCTCCTCCGGGACGTTGAAGTAATCGGCGGAGAGGATCGCGAGGTCGGCGAACTTCCCGGCTTCCAGCGTGCCCTTCCTGCCTTCCTCGCCCGAGACCCAGGCGCCTCCCGCCGTATACAAGCGCAGCGCCTCAGTGCGGTCGAGAAGGTTCCGGTCGCCCTGCAGCTTCGCGCCGCCCAGGGTCTTGCCGCTCACCAGCCAGTGCAGGCCGATCCAGGGATTGTAACTGGTCGCGCGGTTGCCGTCGGTGCCGCAGGCGAGAGGAATCCCCATCTCGCGAATGCGCGCGACGGGCGGTGCGTCGGCGGCGGCCTGCGCCCCGTATTTCTTGAGGAAGGCCTCGCCGTCGAGCGACATGCGATTCTGGATGTCGATCGAGCCGCCCAGGGCCGCGAGCCGCTCGAGGGTCGCAGGCTTGAGCCCCTCGCAGTGATCGAGCCCCCAACGCAGATTCTTAAGCGGCATCTCGCGGTTCACCTGCTCGAGCACGTCGAGCACGCGGCTCGCCGACGCGTCGAAGGTGGTGTGCTGGCGGAACGGCCAGCCCTGCCCGACGATGAACTTCACGACGGCGGAGAGGTTCTTCTCCATGACGCCCGCTGGCGGCACCGGATAGTCCTTGGCGAAATTGGCGACGTCCCCCGCCGCGTAGAGAATGTATTCGCCCGTTCCGATCATGCGGTAGTAGTCCGTTCCCTGGCCGAGCTTCACGAGCTTGGCCCAGGCCGTGTAGTTCTCCAGCTCCTTGCCGGGCGCCTGCGCGAACAGCGTGTAGCCGATCCGCAGCGTCATCTGCCCGTCCGCGGCGAGCTTCGCGATCGCGGCGTAGTTGTCCGGATAATTCTGGCCGCCGCCGCCCGCGTCGATCACGCTGGTGACGCCCAGCCGGTTGTGCTCGCGCATGAAGTGGCGCGTCGAGAGAATCTGGTCCTCCGGAGAAAGCCTCGGGATGCGCAGCCACACCGAGACCAGGCTCGCGAGGCTCGTCGTCGACATCACCAGGCCCGTGGGACTGCCCGAAGCGTCGCGCTCGATCGCGCCGCCGAACATGTTGGGCGTGTCCTTCGTCCAGCCGAGCGCGCGGATCCCGGCGCGGTTGAGCCAGGCGCGGTCGTAGAGGTGCATGATCATGCACGGCGTGTCGCCCGTCGCCGCGTTGATCTCCTCGAGCGTCGGGTGGCGCGCTTCCGCGAACTGCGCCCAGGTCCAGCCGCCGATCACCTGCACCCAGTGCGGCGCGGGCGTGCGCTGCGCCTGCTCGCGCACGCGGCGCAGGGCTTCGGCGAGCGAAGGCACGCCGTCCCAGCGCACTTCGTTGGTGTAAGTCAGACCGCCCCGGATGAAGTGGGTGTGCCCGTCGTTCAGGCCCGGGATGACGGTGCGCCCGCCCGCGTCGATCACCCGAGTGTCCGGGCCGCGCAGGCCTTCGATCTCGGCCGCTGAGCCGACGGCGACGACATTACCGCCGCGGATCGCGAGGGCGCTCGCTGCCGGCGCCTTTGGATTGAGCGTCGCGATGCGCCCGTTGACGAGGATCGTGTCGGCCGGGTTGCTCCCTTGCATGACGGGCGCCGCGCAGCCGCCGAGCCCGGTGAGTCCCGCGGTCGCCGCGAGCGCGTCGATCAGGAAATCGCGCCGGCCGAAGTCGATCGCCCGGCGCGGCGCTCCTCCGCACGATGAATGACTGCAAGCGAAACCTTTGCATCCGTTCCACAGTGCCATGCTCCCTCCCTCCGCTCGACGACGGACATCGTGACTCTCTACCCCAGGTATTTGGCGAACCACGCGAGCGCCTCGCCCCACGCGGCCTTCGCCGCGGCGGCGTTGTAGCGCGCGCCGGTATCGTTGTGGAAAGCGTGGTCCACGTTCGGGTAGACGATCTTGCGGAAGGTCTTACCGTGTTTGCCCATCGCCGCCTCGATCGCCGGAATATTCTGGTTGATGCGCTCGTCGAGCCCGCCGTAGATCGCGAGCACCGCCGCGCCGATTCCCGGAACGTCCGGCTCCTGCACCGGAACGCCGTAGAAGGGCACCGCGGCCCGCAAGTCCGGCACGCCCGCCGCGACGCGCCAGGTCACGGCGCCGCCGAAGCAGAAGCCGGTCATTCCGACGCGGTCTCCGCGCGCCCAAGGCAGCGATCTCGCATACGCGAGGCCGCTCTTGAAATCCTGCACGTGGCGCGCGGGAGCCGCCTTGCCGAGGATCCCGGGAATCGCGTCGACATCGTGCTTGGCGGTCCCGCCTTCGCGCGAGAGCAGGTCCACGGCGAGCCCGACGTAGCCGGCCTTTGCGACGCGCCGCGCGACGTCCTCGATGTGGCGCGTGAGGCCGCGGTTCTCGTGGCAGACGAGCACGATGGCGTGGCGTCCCGTTCCCCCGGGCCGCGCGAGGTATCCGTCGAGGCGCACGCCCTCCCCGGGAAATTCGGCGATTCCCGCGACGATGGAGGGATCGTCGGGCGCGACCAGCGGCGCCGAGCTCGCGGGGGCCTCTCCGGCCGGCGCGACTTGCGCCCGCGCCTCGAGCATCTGCGCCGCGAGCGCGGCGCCCGTGATGCCGGCGATCGCCTTCAACGCCTCGCGGCGCGACAGGCGCCCCTCCTCGTAGTCCTCGACCGCTTCCTCCACCAGATAGCGTTGCAGCTCGTTCATGATCGGGAATCTCCTCGTGGGTAAGCGAAATTAGGCTGCCAGCCAGGCCTTCGCCTCGGCGACGAGCTTCTCGAGCGCCTCGCCGCGCGCGGTCGGAAGGTTCGGATTCACGTGCGCGCCGTTCTTCGTCTGCAGGTAGGCGAGATGCCGGTAGCCTTCGGGAAAGCGCGCGAGAAGCTCCGGGTCGAGCGAGATCTTCGCATTGGGATCGACCGGGTCGATGCGGTCCTTCTCGTAGATCACCGAGCGCCTTGCGATTCGCCACACGCCCTCGCGCTTCTCCACCCGGTCGAAGAAGCGGCCGCTGCACACCGCGTCGACTTCGACGCCGTCGAGCCGCGAGCGCAGGTTGATCGACATGCGCGTCTGCGCGAGCGCGCGCTCGCCCCTGATTTCCGCCGCGGTGCCGCCCAGGAAATGCTGCGAGTGGGATCCCTTGGCGAAGGAAGCTTCGCAGGATTCGACGAAATCCTCGAATCGCCCGTCGAACCAGGTCGTGGTCATTGCGGCCCCCGGGTGTGCGGTCGCGCGCAGCTTGCCCCAGTCTCCGGTGTCGCGCGCGAGCGCCCACGCCTGCATGAGAGCGGAGATCGCGAGCTGATCCTCCAGACCCGGCATGCGTTCACTCGGGCTCGATTCCCGCTCTGCGAAGCAGCCCCGTCCATTTGGCCACCTCTGCGCGTACGAACGCCTCGGTCTCGGCGGGCGCGATGCGCAGGCTCCTGCCGCTGCCCATCTCCAGGCGCAAACGCACTTCGGCCGAGCGCGTGGCGCGGTCCACCTCGGCGCGCAGGCGCTCGACGATGGCGCGCGGCGTGCGCGCCGGCGCGAACAGCCCGAACCAGGTCTCCATTTCCAGGTCGACCACGCCGGTTTCGGCGAGCGTGGGAAGCTGCGGCATGTTCGGCGCGCGCTCGCGGCTCGACACCGCGAGCGCCTTGACCTGCCCGGACTCGACGTAGGGACGGGTGGTGGTCGTATTGTCGTAGAAGAGATCCACGCGGCCCGCGAGCAGGTCCTGGTACACCGGCTGCGCGCCCTTGTAAGACACTTTGACGATGTCGACGCCGGTGAGCGCGGCGATGATGGCCGCGCCGATGTACTGGCCGGTGCCGGGACCGCTGGTGCCGATGTTGAGCTTGCCGGGATTCGCCCGCGCGAACGCGATCACCTCCGCGAGGCTCGCGAACGGAAGGTCCTTGCGCGCGACCAGGGTGTAGGAATGGCTGACCACGAGGCCTGCGCAAGTGAAGTCGGCGAGCGCATCGTAGCCGGGCTCCCTGTAAAGGCCCATGTTGAGCGCGATGTTGGAAAGTCCCCCGACGACGAGGTTGTAGCCGTCGGGGGAGGAGCGCGCGACGAATTGCGTGCCGACGAGGGTGCCGGCGCCCGGGCGGTTCTCGACCACGAAGGCCTGCCCCGTCTGTTCGCCCAACTTCTGCGCGAGCACGCGCCCCACCAGATCGAAGCCGCCGCCCGGGGCGGAGGGAACAACCACGCGCACGAGGCGAGACGGGTAATCCTGGGCGGCTACCGCGGAGAACGCCGCCAACGCGGCCAGGGCGAAACCCGTCCGGCACCAGCGCGACCTTCCGCGATTCGACATGGCTTTCATATTAGAATACCGCGGCGTTTTTCGCACAGACTCCCGATCCGGGCCCATCATTCGCCACGCTCGCCTGCCGCGCGTCTTCGTCGCCTGCGCTCTAGTCCTCAGCGCGACCGCCGCCCCGCCGGCGGCCGCGACGAGCGACTTCCTCTCCGACATCACCGAGCAAGGCAGCGCCGGCTGGGGAATCGTCACGCGCTTCGAGCAATCGCCGTATCGCGGGGACGGGGTGCGCATCGATCTCATGCCCCTGTACCTCTACGAAGGGGAACACCTCTACCTGCATACCTACCGCGCGGGGCTCAAGCTCGACTTCGAGTCCGGCAAGCGCGCGGCCGTTTTCCTCTCGCACCGCTTCGAGAGCTTTCCCGTCGAGCGTGTCCCGGCGAGCCTCGCCGGAATGTCCACGCGCGTTCCGGGAACCGATTTCGGGCTGAGCTACGAGCAGCGCTTCGATTGGGGCCATGGATTCGTGGAGGTCCTTCACGACGTGTCGAACAATTCCGGCGGAACCGAGGGGCGGCTCGGAGCCGCCATCGAGTGGTGGCGCGGGCGGCTGATGTTCGCCCCGTACTTCATGCTGTCCGCCCGCGACGCACGGCTCAACGGCTACTACTACGGCGTGAGCGCATCCGAGGCCGCAGCGGGCCGTCCCGCCTACCGGCCCGGGGCCGGCGTGAACGCAAGCGTAGGTGTGAACGCGCGATACGATCTCAGCGACACCTGGCATTTTTTCGCGGGCATGTCCGCCACGCTCTGGGCGAGCGGCGTGCGCCGCAGCCCGATCGTGGAGGACCGCGTCCAGCTCGCCGCCTACGGCGGCCTCGCCTACGAATTCACGCCGACACCGGTCAAGGGCGCCCGCGACGGCGTCCCGCTCACCTTCAAGGTCCTGCACGGACGTTCGAGCCCCTGCAACCTGCTGCCGATCATGGAGCTGCGCTGCAGGTCGATCAGCACGGACGACCGCACGAGCGTCGATTCCTTCGAGGTCGGGCGGCCCTTCATCGAGAGCCCGCACGGCTGGCCGGTGATGATCGCCTGGTACGCCGGGCTGCTGCGCCACGAGGAGCGCGGGCTGCAGCCGGATTTCTGGCAGCTCAACGGCTATCTCAAGGCGTTCTACTGGGGCTTTCCCTGGAGCGGGCGCGTGCGCACGCGCATCGGCTTCGGCGGGGGCCTATCGTACGCGCAACGCGTGCCCTTCGTAGAGGCGAGGGACCAGGCGCTGCGCAATCGCAACACCTCGAAGCTGCTGCAGTACGTCGACCCGACCATCGACGTCAGCGTCGGCGATCTGTTCGGGTCGAAGGAATTGCGCGAGACTTATTTCGGGTTGGGCGTCAGCCACCGCTCCGGAATTTTCGGCATGGCTCAGATCTTCGACAACGTGA
>VBCA01000032.1 GCA_005881575.1 Betaproteobacteria bacterium | reverse complement strand
GGTGACTTTTCCACTTAATCTGCGGCGTTGCGTACATCGGGCTCAAGGGTGGGACAGACGGGCGAGCGCTTCCGCGGCGTTGACGATTGGGATCTTCTGGTACGTCTTGAGGTCTCGCGGGTGCTTGTCGCCGGAAACGATGAGATCGGCTTGGGCAGCAAGCGCGCAAGCAAGGACGGCTGCATCGTCGGGGTCGCGAAGTTCCGGAGAGGTGACTTCAACCGGTGCAATGAGAGTAGCGAGCTGGGTGTAGCGGGCAAGGAGGTACGCAGACGTAAAACGGCTTTCGCTTAGCTGCGCGGCGAACTTGCCGCGCGAGAGCACGTCCTCTAGCTCAGCGATGAGCGCACGGCTTGTGAAGAATTCGACCCCCTGCCCTCCTGCGGCATTGAGCAGCTGTCGCGGCACACCGCCCCAGAGAAAGGCCGACACGATGACGTTCGTGTCGGCGACGATGCGCACTCAGATTACTTGCCTGAGCGCGTCCGGCGCTCGGCGCGCGCCGCGCCGATCTCGGCCTGGACCTCCTCTTCGGTCATCGGTGGGAGCTTGAGCGCTTGAATTTCATCGAGCGCGGCAAAAAACTCACCGGCAGCCTGCTTGCGCAGCGCTTCTCTAAAAAGCTGCTCCAGCGCGGCCTCGTCCAGGAGGCCCGCAGCCCGGACTTTCCGGGCGAGCTCATCGGGGAGCTTCACAGTGAGTTCAGTCATGACAGTAGTCCAACTTTTCAATTCACGAGGTTGCAAATTCTACGCGCAAAATCCTGGTCCGTGGCGTGGTCTACGCCCGGGTTCTGAGCGCCCCATTCTGCGCTTTCCGGCCATAGCCGCGGCCCCGAGTTTGAGATCGCAAATTGCGATCTCAAAACGGCCTGCTCCGTTTCGGTAAGTTGGAACATCACGAAGTAAATTGTGCAGTCCCGACAACGACGCCCGGCCTTCGCGCTGCGTTGTCGTTTACGCTGGCTCAGTCGTTCTGCACGAACCCGATGCGTCGCTTCTTGGGCGGCTCAGGCGGCACCATGAGCTGGCGGATGGCATCGAGAATGCCTGCGATGGCCTGGTCGTGAGTTGTGAGTTTCCTCTCGAGTCTTGATTCCAGCTCATCGAGGCGCTTGGGGAGTTCCTTATGCGCGACGAGCGTGTCGCGCAGCTCGACAAAGGCGCGCACTACGTAGACCGACACCTCGGTGGCACTCGGAGAGTTCAGCACCATGGCGGCCATGAGGGCGCCGTGCTCGGTGAAGGCGTACGGGACGTAGCGTCGACCGCCCCAGGCGAGGTGTCGTGCATCTGAACTTGAGGTCGCAAATTGCGACCTCAAGATGGCAACTTCGTGATTTTTCAACTGGAACATGAAATCGGACGGGAACCGTCCAAGGTTTCGCATCACCTGTTCATTGAGCCGTCTAGTCGTGACGCCGTAAAGCACGGCGAGGTCGGAATCGAGCATGACGCGCTGGCCACGCAAAACAACGATGCGGCCGGCAATCGCCTCGATCGCGATCAGAGTTGCTTTCTTCTTCTTGTTGATGATCGCCGCCCCGACTCAGTACATAGGGGAATAACGACCGAACGCAAAAAAGGTTGAGCGGGTGCGAACAACGCTCCCGGACTGGCTACGCCCGCGTCGCGGGCTTGAGTATCAATCCCTCGTCTGCGCCACAAAAATACTGCACGGCGCATGATCCAGCAGCGTCTTCCCGACCGACCCGCGCCACCAGCGCGAGGCGAACGAGGCTTTCTGCTGGTGTCCGACCACGATGAGGTCGCACTTCAGCTCCGCAGCGAGACGCGAGATCTCTTCCACCGGCTCGCCGACCGCGAGGTGCCCGGCGACGGTGAATCCTTTTTTCTTCAGTTGCGCGATGCCTTCGTTCAGGATTTCCTGGGCGCGTTTCTTTTCCTCTTCGAGCAGCTCCTCGGGCAGGAAGCCCTCGGTGAGGAACATGCTCGAGGGCATCCCGGCCACCGCGAGGAGGTGAGTCTCCGAATGGGCGAACGCGGCGATCTCGGCGCAGGCGAGTAGCGCCGACTTGCCTTCGCGCGAACCGTTGTACGCGAGCAGTATTTTCTTGAACATGGCAGCCTCCTCCTTGCGCTATTTCGCCAGCAGCCCCAGCCGTTCGATCAGCGCCCGCTCCTTCCGCAGCGTCTCGCGGGCGTATCTTGCGTAGTCCTCGCTCGACTGGTACCACAGCTCCTGGTCGAGCTGGTCGAGCACCTTCAGGTCCTCGGGATCTTCGAGCGCCTTCTTGAAGCCGTCGTGCAGGATCTTCACGACCCGCGGCTCCATGCCGCGCGGCCCGACGATCCCGTAGGGAGAACTGTAAACCATGTCCAGGCCCAGTTCGTTCGCCGTGGGCACGCTCGGCCAGTGCTTGGTGCGCCGGCTCCCGAAGGTGACGAGCAGCCTGAACTGCCCCGCGTCGACAAAGCGCCCCCAGCCGCTGGAATCCGACTGCGCCATGATGTGGTCGCCGAGGAGCGCCTGGGTTGAATCCGCGTTGCCCTTGAAGGGCACGTGAAGGAACTGGACGCCGGTCTTCATCGACACTTCCTCCATCAGCAGGTGCGGCGAGGTGCCGGTGCCGGTCGACCCGTAGGACAGCTTGCCCGGGTTCGCCCTGGCGTAGTCGAGCAGGTCGCTGAAGGTCTTGAACGGCGAATCGCTCTTCACCACCACGCCGAAGGTGTAGCCCGACAGGCCGATGACGTAGGTGAAGTCGCGCACCGGGTCCCAGGCGAGCTTCTGCATGTGCGGGATGCGGAAGGCGCCCATGTGCATCTGCGAGAGCGAATAGCCGTCGGGCTTGGCGGTCTGCGCCAAGTGACCCGGCCCCACCGTCCCTCCGGCGCCGGGTCTGTTCTCGATCAGGATCGGCTGGCCCAGGTATTTCGCCGCGATCTCGGCGAAGCGCCGCAGATGGGTATCGGTCGAGCCGCCCGCGGGCCAGGGGCAGATCAGGGTGATCGGCCGTGAAGGAAATTCCTGCGCCATCGCCGGCAGCGCCAGGAACAGCCCGAGCGCGAGCGTGCGTGCGCGTGAATGCATGCGGCTCTTCCTCCGATAGCCGAATCGCGCAAGCTTGCCGAAAACGCGCAGGTACGTCAACGCGCCGCCGGGGCGCGGGTGAAACACGTAGAATCGCAGCTTTTCCGCCCTGCATCATGCCCCTCGACGTTTCCCGACCCGACTTGAGCCTGGCGGTGGTCGGCGTCGGCGTCATGGGACGCGGCATCGCCCAGATCGCCGTGCAGGCGGGCATCCGCGCGCTGCTCCACGACAGCCGCCCGGGCGCCGCGCAGGACGCGAAGCAGTCCGTCACCGGGCAGCTCGCGAGGCTCGCCGAAAAAGGCCGCCTCGAGCGGGACGCGCTCGCGCGGGCGCAGGCGAATCTCGTCGTCGCCGATTCGCGCGAGTCCCTCGCCTCCTGCCCCATCGTCATCGAGGCGATCGTGGAAGACCTAGAGGCCAAGCGCGAGCTGTTCCGCTCGCTGGAAGACATCGTTTCCGAGGATTGCCTGATGGCGTCCAATACCTCGTCGTTTTCGATCACCGCGATCGCGGCGGCGTGCAAAGGCCCTGAGCGCGTCGCCGGCTTTCATTTCTTCAACCCCGTGCCGCTCATGAAGGTCGTCGAGGTCGTCGACGGCCTGCTGACGGCCCCCTGGGTCGGCGAGGCGCTCGCGGCGCTGGCGCTGCGCTGCGGGCACAAGCCGGTGCGCGCGAAGGACACGCCCGGGTTCATCGTCAACCACGCGGGCCGCGGCTACGGCACCGAGGCGCTGCGCATACTCGGGGAGGGCGTCGCGGAGTTCCACGGGATCGACCGCATACTGCGCGACGCGGCCGGCTTCCGTCTGGGGCCGTTCGAACTGTTCGATCTGACCGGACTCGACGTCTCGCACCCGGTGATGGAATCGATCTACCGGCAGTACTACGAGGAGCCGCGCTTCCGCCCCTCGCCCCTCACCGGCCAGCGCGTCGCCGCGGGCCTCTTCGGACGCAAATCGGGCGTCGGCTTCTACCGCCATGAGAACGGCAGGCAGGAGGAAATTCCCGAGCCTCCCGCGCCGGCTTCGCGGCCCGCGAGCGTCTGGGTGAGCCGCTCGGGACTCGGCGCGAGGCTCGCGGAGCTGGTTGCGAAGCTCGGAGCGCGCGTCGACGCGGGCGCGCAGCCCGCGGCTCAGTCGATCTATCTCGTCGCGCCGGTCGGCCACGACGCGACTGCGACCGCGCTCGCCGAGGGACTCGACCCGACGCGCACGCTCGCGGTCGACTGCCTGTTCGCGCTCGACAAGCGCCGCACCCTCATGACGACGCCGGTGACCGCGCCCGCGATGCGCGCCGCGGCGCACGGGCTGCTCGCGAGCGACGGCGTGCCGGTCTCGGTGATCCGCGATTCGCCGGGGTTCGTCGCGCAGCGCGTCGTCGCGCAGATCGTCAACATCGCCTGCGACATCGCGCAGCAGCGCATCGCTTCGCCCGCGGACATCGACGCGGCGGTGACGCTGGGCCTCGGCTATCCGCGCGGGCCGCTTGCCTGGGGCGACGCGATCGGCCCGGCGAGAATCCTCGGCATACTGCAGACCCTGCACGATTTCTACGGGGATCCGCGCTACCGCGCGAGCCCGTGGCTGAAGCGCCGCGCCCGGCTGGGCGTATCATTGCTCACGCCCGAAGCCTAAAGGCCCGAACGGAGAATTTCCATGAACGCGCCGCTCAAAACCAAACCCAAGAAGGCCGAATTCGCCTGGCAGGATCCGCTGCTGCTCGAGGCGCAGCTCACGGAAGCCGAGCGCATGGTGCGCGATGCGGCGCGCGCCTTCGCGCAGGAGAAACTGCAGCCTCGCGTCCTGGAGGCTTTCCGCCACGAGAAGGCGGATTCCTCGATCCTGCGCGAGATGGGCGCGCTCGGGTTCCTGGGGGCCACGCTTCCGCCCGAATACGGCGGCGCCGGCGTCAACCACGTGAGCTACGGGCTGATCGCGCGCGAGCTCGAGCGCGTGGATTCCGGCTACCGCTCGACGATGAGCGTGCAGAGCTCGCTCGTCATGACGCCGATCCACGAGTTCGGCTCCGAGGCTCAAAAGAAGAAGTACCTGCCGAAGCTCGCGAAAGGAGAGCTGATCGGCTGCTTCGGCCTGACCGAGCCCAACCACGGCTCCGATCCGGCGAGCATGCAGGCGCGCGCGAAGAAAGTCCCGGGCGGCTACAGCCTCGCGGGCTCCAAGACCTGGATCAGCAACGCGCCGATCGCCGATCTCTTCCTCGTCTGGGCGAAGACCGAGGACGGACGCATCCGCGGCTTCCTCGCGGAAAAAGGCGCGAAGGGACTCTCGGCGCCCGCGATCCACGGCAAGGTGGGCTTGCGCACCTCGATCACCGGCGAAGTCGTGATGGACGAGGTGTTCGTGCCGGAAGAGAACCTGCTTCCGGGCGTCGAGGGCCTCAAAGGCCCGTTCACCTGCCTGAACGCCGCGCGCTACGGAATCGCCTGGGGCGCGCTCGGCGCGGCCGAGGACTGCTGGCACCGCGCAAGGAGCTACGTGCTCGAGCGCAAGCAGTTCGGCCGGCCGCTCGCCGCGAACCAGCTGGTCCAGAAAAAGCTCGCCGACATGCAGACGGAAATATGCCTGGGGCTGCAGGGCGTGCTGCGCTTCGGGCGCATGAAGGACGAAGGCACCGACACGCCCGAGATCACCTCGATCATGAAGCGCAACTCCTGCGGCAAGGCGCTGGAGATCGCGCGCCTCGCGCGCGACATGCTGGGCGGCAACGGCATCTCGGACGAGTTCGGCGTCGTGCGCCACATGGTCAACCTCGAGGTGGTCAACACCTACGAGGGCACGCACGATATCCACGCCTTGATACTGGGGCGGGCGCAGACCGGGATTCAGGCCTTTTCGAGCTGAGCGATTTCCCCCACCAGCGCGGCTGGTCCCTCGTCGAGGGCATTCAGGCATCGCTCCAGCAGCGCCTCCGCGGCGCGCTCGCCGGCGACGGGCGCGGTCAGTTTCAGAAACTTGTCGGCGACCCGCGATTCGTCGAACGGACGCTCGGGATCTCCGGGAACGTGGAGCACGAGCTTCTCGCGTTTCCCCGCCGCGGCCGTGACGGTCACGCGGGCAGGCCAGGATTTCGGATAGTGTTGCAGCAGATCCTCGTCGGATTTGACCGAAACCTTCGCCATGAAGTCCGCGATGTTCGCGGGCACGCTCGCCGGCGCCTGCCCGGGTTGGAGCGCCGCGTCCGGATCGAAAGCCGCGAGCGCGAGCTGGTACGCTACGCTCGTCAGAAACGATGTGCGCTCGCCCGCGACGACACCGTGGTCGATCATCTTGAGATAGAGAGGCGGCACCCCGACGACGACGCCCCTTACCTCTGAAGGCGGCACGCCCTCCTCGATGATCTCCCGGAGCGCCTGCCCCGCCGCCATCGTCTGCTTCGCCGCGCACCAGGGCTTGAAGCTGGTCTCGAGGAGGGCCGGGCGCTCGTCCTCGAATGCCGCCGGGTCGGGCGAAATAGCGTAGACCGAGGAGAAGAACTCGCCTTCGAAAAGACTCAGATCCCCGGTGAAGCCGTTCTGCGCCGAAGCCGCGGCGTTTAAGCCGTTGCGCGCGGCATTGCCGACTGCGAGCCAGCGCGACATCGTCGGGCCGGCCTGGCGCCCGACGGCCGGCGATGAGAGGGCGAGCGCGATCGCCAGAGCGTGAGCCGTCTGCTTTTCGGTGAACCCTAGAAGGCGCGCGATGACCGCGGCGGTCGCCAGCGGTGCGCAAAGATAAGTCGGCCAGATTCCACGGTAGAGGATCGAAGGTCCGCTCAAGCACGCGCCCAGGCGCGTCATTGCGTCGTAGCCCACCGCGATGGCTTGCGCGAGGGTCCCGCCGTCCCGGTGAAGCGAGGAAGCAAACATCAGTGCCGCCGGAATGACAATCGCGCCGGGCGTAGTCGCCGAAGGCAGATGGATGTCATCGACTTCACTCGACCGCGCGAGGCCGCAGGCAAGCTCGACGCGGCCGGAAAAACTTTCGCGCTCTACGGAGTTGACACGCAGCAGAGCGCGCCCCTCGGCTGTCCCTCGCGCCGCGATCCACGCGCCCACGGTGTCGGCGAGGTGCAGCCGCACCGCATCGCGCAGCGGATCGGGGAGGCCTTCCCCGTAGCCGGAGGCGACGTGAGCGCCGAGCCGCTCGAGGAGAGTCACTTCAGGCTTTGCCGCAGCGCTAGCGTCGCGGCCTCGTCGACCGAGAGATCGTCCTTGAGCACCACGCCGTAGAGGTCGCGCGCCGCCTCCTTCGATACGAATTCTTCCAGCACGTCGAAGCGCACGCGCTCCGGGTCGCGCTCGAGGGGCTCGCCCCACCCTCCGCCGCCCCCGGTGCGCACGATCACTTCCGAATCCGCGCTCACGGGCTTGTGGCTGCCGTGCATCATGCGGTATTCGCTCTCGCCCGGCGCGCGCAGGTAGTAGCCTCCGCTCTCGCCGGGCCCGCCTCCCCAAAGGCCCCACGCCGGGCAGCCGCGGCGGTTGGCGCGCTCGAAGTTCCATTTCCCGTCGACGAAGTTGCGCAGCTGCAGGTCGATGCCCAGGCCGCCGCGGAACTTGCCCGCGCCCGCCGAATCGCGACGCAGCGCGCGCGCCTTCACCAGCACCGGGCACTTCATCTCGATGCCCTCGATCGAGCCGTTGCGCACGTCGCCCTGGCACACGGAAACCGTGGCCGATTCGCCGTCCTCGGAGGGGCGCCCGCCCCAGCCGCCGCCTTCGATGCTCTGCACCACGAAGCGGCGTTTGGACTGCGGGTGAACGCCGAAGAACACCACCGACCCTCCGAGGAGGCCGTGGTGCGCGGCCGGAATCCTGTCGGGCATCGCCTGAGCGAGCGAGCTGACGATGGTCTCGACCACGGTCGGGACGAAGATGCTCCAGCCGGCCATGGGCGCCGGGTAGCGCGCCATCATGATGTTGCCCTCGGGGATGATCACCTCGAGCGCGCGGAACGAGCCCTCGTTCACGGGGGCGAGCGGCGCGGTGATCGCCTTGTAGGCGACCCGCGCGCCGGCGAGCGTGCGCGAATTCACCGCCGCCTTACGCTCGGACGAGCAGCCCGAGAGATCGATGGTCATGCTTCCCGATTTCACCGTGACCTTGGCGTGGATGCGCACGCGCTCGTCCGGCGTGACTCCGTCGTCGTCGAAGAACGATTCGGCCTCGTAGACGCCGTCGGCGAGTTTCGCGACGACCTTGCGGCACTGGGTCTCGGTTTCGTCGAAGATGCGCGCGATCGCGCGCAGCAATGTCTCCCTGCCGTACTTGCGCACGAGCTCGTCCAGCCGCCGGATCCCGAGCTTGCAGGAAGCGATCTGCGAATTCATGTCGCCGAGCGAGGACTCGGGAAAACGGATGTTGTCGCGGATGACGCGGAGAAGGGTCTGGTCGAGCCGGCCGCCGTCGTGGATCTTGAGCTGATCGAGCTGCAGGCCTTCCTGCCAGGGATCCGGCACTTCCGGCCCTGCGCCGAAGCCGGTGCTCGTGCCGCCGATGTCGATCCAGTGCGCGCGCACCATGGCGAACGCGAGCAGCTCGCCCTTGAAGAAATACGGGACGTAGATCACGACGTTGTTCAAGTGCTGCCCCGCCACCGCCGGGTGGTTGGTGACGAGGACGTCGCCCGGCTTGAAGCCCTTCCTGCCGTAGCGCTTCACCGCGTCGCTGATGATCACGCCCAGGTCCGCGACGAAATGCGAGACGCCCCCGACGTTCTGGCTGATCAGATCCCCGTCGACGCTCACCAGGGCGGTGCAGAAATCGCGCACCTCGTAGATCATCATGTTGTAGGAGGTGCGCTGCAGGTCCGCCGCCATCTCGTTGGCGATCGCAGGCAGCGCGTTGCGGATGACTTCGAGCGTCACCGGATCCAGTTTCGCGCTCATGCCGCGCCTCTCACCGAAACGAGGAGCTCGCCGGTCTTGGCGACGCTGCAGAGGTCGCCCCGGAAGAGCACCGTGGTCGTTCCGTGCTCGCGCACCAGGGCCGGCCCCGAGATTCGCGCCCCCGCCCCTAGGTCTTCGCGCCGGTACACTGGACAGGATACCGGACGGTCCGGATCGCCGAGATGCACCTCCGTCTTTCGATGAGCCTTGGTGCTGCGCTTCGCGGAGAGACGGGGGAGCGCAAGGGCCGCGCGCTTGGCGATCGCGGCGAGCCGGATATTGACGATCTCGACCGGCTCCCCAGGCGAATGATGGGCGTAGCGCCGCTCGTAGAGCCGGTCGAACGCCTTCCTGATGGTGCGGCGGTCTCCCGCCCTGATCTGCTTCTCCGTGACGGGCACCGAGAGCGTGAATTCCTGGCCGACGTAGCGCAGATCGAGATGGATCCTGTGCTCAACGCCTTTCCCGTTCGCGAGCGCGAAAGCGGATTCAGCGGCCATCTCCGCCACCGTCCGTTCGAGCCGCCGGAAATCGGCGCCGTCGAGATCGGCGTAGAAGGTGCGGATGAAATCGTGGCGCTCGTCGGCCGCGAGCATGCCGAGCGCCGAGAAGTGGGCAGGGTAAAGCGGAACGATCACCTTGGGTATGTGCAGCTCGCGCGCGATCGCCATCACGTGCAGAGGTCCCGCTCCGCCCGAGGCGACCAGAGCGAAGTCGCGCGGATCGTAGCCCTTGGCGACCGAGACCTCGCGCACGGCGAGCGACATCTTGGCGACCGCGATATCGACGATCGCCTGCGCCGCGCCGGTCGTGCTCATCGCGAGCGGATCGGCGATCTTCTCCAGGATCCCCAGGGCCGCGGCCTCGGCGTCGAGCGCCATCTGACCGCCGAGGAAATCATCCGGATCGAGCCGCCCCAGCACGAGATTCGCGTCGGTGATCGTCGGCTCGGTTCCCCCGCCGCGGTAGCATATCGGCCCGGGATCGGCACCCGCGCTCTGCGGGCCGACCTTGAGCGCTCCGATCTCGTCGATCCAGGCGATGCTGCCGCCGCCCGCACCCACCTCGACCAAATCGATCACCGGCACCATGACCGGGTGGCCGCTCGCGTATCCGCCGACGTAGTAGCCCGGGGCCATGGTGGGCTCGCCTTCGCGTATCAGGCTCGCCTTGGCGGTGGTGCCGCCCATGTCGAAGGAGATCACGTCGGCGAATCCCAGCGCGCGTCCCGTTTGCGCGGAAGCGATGATTCCTCCGACGGGCCCGGATTCCATCATCGCCACCGGACGCTCGGTCGCGACCTCGGGCGTCATCACGCCGCCGTTCGACTGCATGATGGCGAGTTCACCGCGAAAACCGATTTCGGCGAGGCTCGCCTTCAAGCCGCGAACGTACCCGGCGACTTTCGGCCCGATGTAGGCGTTGACCACGGTGGTGGACGTTCTTTCGAATTCCCGGTATTCGCGCAGTATCTCGTGGGAAAGCGAGACGTAGGCGCCGGGCAGCGCCCGCCGCACGATCTCGCCCGCGGCGCGCTCGTGCTCGGGGTTGACGTAGGAGTGCAGGAAGCAGACCGCGACCGCTTCCATCTTTTCGTCGATCAGGTGGCGGCAGGCTTCCTCGAGGCTCGCGCGCCCGAGCGGTTCGAGCACCTCGCCCGAGGCGAGCATCCTCTCGTCGATCTCCCGGGTCAGGTGCCGCGGAACGAGCGGCCGGTGCCGATGGAAGAAAAGGTTGTAGGACTCGGGGCGGTTGCCGCGCCCGATGGAGTACACGTCGCGCGTTCCCCGAGTCACGACGAGGCCGGTCTTCGCGCCCTTCCTCTCGATCAAGGTGTTGATCGCGGTGGTCGAGCCGTGGATCAGCTCGGTGATCTCCGCAAGGTCCACGCCGCTCATGCGCAGGCAATCGATGATCCCCTCGACGAGCTGGTTGGGCGTTGTGAGGCTCTTGGCTTGAGCGAGCCGGCCGGTGGCTTCGTCGAAAGCCATCAAGTCCGTGAAAGTCCCGCCGATATCGATCGCCACCAGCAAGGGAATCCGCCCTCCTCGGAATGCTCAAACGGTATCATGGAGCGATGAACAAAGTCGACGCCAGGCGTCGCTGTCCCTGGAGCCTGGGGAGCGCGCAATACCTGCGATATCACGACAAGGAATGGGGCGTGCCGGTGCACGACGACGGGCGGCTCTTCGAGTTCCTGATCCTGGAAGGCGCCCAGGCGGGCCTCGCCTGGTCGACGATCCTCAACAAGCGCGACAACTACCGCAGGGCCTTCGCCCGGTTCGACCCGGCTAAGGTCGCGCGCTTCGGCGCGCGCGACGTGAACAGGTTGATGGCCGATGCCGGAATCGTGCGCAACCGCCTCAAGATCGAATCGGCGATAGGAAACGCCCGCGCCTTTCTCCAAGTCCGGCGTGAATTCGGTTCGTTCGACGCCTACGTGTGGCGCTTCGTCGACGGCAGTCCGCTGCAGAATGCGAGGCGTAGCATGAGCGAGGTGCCGGCCCGTACGCCGGTTTCGGACGCGATCAGCAAGGACCTGAAACGTCGCGGCTTCCGGTTCGTCGGCTCGACCATCGTGTACGCGTACATGCAGGCGGTGGGAATGGTCAACGATCATCTGACATCTTGCTTTCGACGCGCGCAGCTGCGGTTCTTCGGCTAAACTCCGGAGAAAATGAATATCTTTGGGAAATCGATGTTCCGGCTCGCGGCCTTGGCCATGCTCGCCTGCGTCCCCGGCATGAGCGCCCATTCGCAGGAAGGCGATCCGGACGGCACCGTGACGCTGGTGGCGACGCCGCGCCTCGTCGACCCGGATTACAGGGGTGCCGTCCTGCTCGCCGCGCCCGTCGAGAACAACCGGCACGTCGGCGTCATCATCAACCGCCCCACCGGACGCTCGCTCGCTAGCCTCTTCCCCGAGCACGCCCCTTCCAAGCTCGTGCGCGATCCGGTGTACTTCGGCGGGCCGATGCTGCGCCAGGCGATTTTCGCGGTGGTCCACATCGACCACACGCCGGGCCCCGGATCGATCCGGATCATGAAGGAGCTGTTCCTCGCAACTCAGGGCACGGTCGTCGATCACATCATCGAAGAGACGCCCAACGAGGCGCGCTACTACGTCGGCTACGTCGCCTGGCGGCCGGGGGAGCTGCGCCAGGAGGTCGACCGGGGATTGTGGTACGTACTCGAGGCCGACCCCGAGCTCGTGTTCCGCAAGGATCCGGCAAGACTCTGGGAGGAGCTGCTGCGGCGCGCGCGGGCCGTGACCGCCTGGGCCCCCGGATGACGCGCGCGCGACTAACCGCGCTTCTCGCGTTTCTCGTCGTCGCGACGGTCGCCTACGGGCAAGGCTCGTCCAAGACGCTTCTCCTCATCGCTAGTCCCGGGCTGCCCGACCCGAATTTCCGGGAAGCGGTGGTCCTGGTCACGCAGGCGGAAGGCGCGGAGGCAACCGGCGTCATCATCAACCGGCCTACCGACCGCTCGCTCGCCGAAATGCTGCCGGGCGAGCGCTTCAAACGCTTCAAGGAGCCGATATTCTTCGGCGGGCCGGTGGCGCCCCAGGGCTTGTTCGCCGTATTCCAGGCCGAGAAGTTTTCCGGCGCGGCGGTGACGATGCTTCCGGGACTGTATCTCGCGGTCGTGCCCGACTCGATCGACGCGCTGCTCAAGGACCCTCCGCCGAAGATCCGCTTCTTCGCGGGTTACTCCGGATGGGCGCCGGGCCAGCTGCGCGGAGAGCTCGACCGCGGCGACTGGCTGGTCGTCGATGCCGAAGCCGACACGGTTTTCCTGAAGGACACGTCCAAGCTCTGGCAGGACATGGTGAGGCGGGCTAGCGCGGTCCGCGCCGACGCCACGCGCTCCAGGCGCCCTATTTCTTCAAGCCGATGAGCTGCATGATGCGCGCGAGCTCCGCGTCTTCCTTCGCGATCAGGTTGCCGAACTCCTCCGCCGCCATGAAGGCGGGACGCACGCCCAGCTTCTCGCAGGACTGAACGAAATCGGCGCTCTCCGCGGTCTTCCTGATCGCCGCCTCGAGCGTCGCGATCGCGGACTTGGGAGTCCCCTTCGGAGCGGCAATGCCGCGCCAGGCTTCGAGCGAGACGTCGAACCCCTGCTCGCGCGCCGTGGGAACATCACCGAGCAGGGGATCGCGCGACGAGGTGAGGGAGGCGAGGAGGCGCATCTGCCCCGATTTCACGTACCCCGAGAGCGCCGCGGGAAGCTGCAGCACCGCATCCACCTGTCCTCCGAGCAGGCTCGGCACCACCTGCGCCGCGCCGAAAGGCACGTCCACCGCCTCGACGCCGGCGGCCTTGAACAGCGCGACCGACGAGATATGGGTGTGACTGCCGACCCCGGAGTTTCCGACCGTGATGCCCTTGGGGCGCGATTTCGCATCGGCGACAAGCTGGCCTAGCGTTCTCCATTTCGAGTCACCGCGCACCGCGATCACCGGCGACTCCACCAGCACCCGCGCGACCGCGTCGAACTCGCGGTAGTCGAACGGCAGCAAGCCGGAATGGAACGTCGTCGAGATCGAATTGGAATTCCAGACGAGGGAGTAACCGTCTAGCCTCTGAGCGGCGACGTATCTGTAGCCGATCGCGCCGCCCGCGCCCGGGCGGTTGAAAACGATCACCTTGGCGCCGAGCTGTCTCGACATCCCGTCGGCGAGCAGCCGTGCCGTGACGTCCGCCGACGAACCGGCGGGAAAGAGCACCGTGATCTCGATCGGTGCCTTCTGCGGGAATGGAGGTTCCTGCGCCTGGACGGTCGCGGCGAGGAGCGCACCGACAAATATCAAAGCTGATTTCATATCTCCTGACCTCAATCCTTCGACAGCATTTCCGCGACCTCGACGCGGCGCCCCTCGCGCGCCGAGACGATGCCCGCGCGGATCACCGCAAGCGAAGCAGTCGCGCTCTCGCCGCCCATCTCGGGCGCGCCGTCCCCGCGCACCGCGCGGGCGAACTCCTCGAGCTCCTCGACGAAGGTGTCGTTCTTCGCGCAAGCAACCGGGCTCGCGCCGTTGCTCCCGCGCTTGAGCACGCGCAGACCCTGATGCATATCGTAATATGCGCTCGCTTCCTTGCCGTAGACATTCATCAGGTAGTACTCGGAAGCGGAGGCGTAGCTCGCGTTGAGCGTCGAGAGGGCGCCGTTCTCGTGCTCGAGGACCAGGCTCGCGACGTCCGGGTTGTCGCCCGGGAGCACGAGCTGCGCGAACCTCCCGCTCACCGCTTTCACCGGACCGAGAAGGTATTCGAGCACGTCGGTGTAATGGATGCCGATCTGCAGCATCACGCCCCCCGGCATCCCCGCCGCCGTATACCGCCATGAATTGAGGTCGATCTTTCCCACCCGGTCGCGACTAATGTTGGCCTCCGCATTGACGAGTTTGCCGAACTCACCTGCGTCGATTTTCCCGCGGATCCATCGAAAATGACTCTCCCGGCGCCGCTGGTATCCGAGCGCCAGGACTACTCCTTTTTTCCTACAGAACTCGGTGATGACCCGCCCTTCGGACACGGTGTTGGCGATCGGCTTGTCGAGGAAGACGTGCTTGCCCGCGAGCGAAGCCGCGAGCGTGGTCTCGACGTGCGCGCTGTTCGGCGTGGTGTTGATGATCGCCTCGATGCTGCGGTCCTGCAGAATGGTCTGGTAATTCGGCGCAGCGGCACAACCGTACTTGGCGGCAAAGGCCCGCCGCTTCTCTTCGGAGCGCGTGTAGCAAGCGATGATCTTGAGGTTTTCGGACCGCTGGATCGCGTCGGCGAGGACATCCGACCACCAGCCCATGCCGATGCAGGCGACGCGCAAAGGCTCCATCTATTTGGGCTTCGCCCCTATGGCTTCCACCGACTCCCGGGCGATGCGCTCGTCGGTCGCCCAGTCTCCGCCGCTCACCCCCACGCCGCCGATGCACTCGCCTTCGACGATGACGGGGCAGCCGCCTTCCATCGCGGTCCAGCGCTCCGGTCCTGCAGCGAGCGCGAGTCCCAGCGCATGCGCGAGGTCGAGGGCTTGTCCTTGAGCGCCGTGCGAAGAGGTCGGACGCTTGTTCGACGCCGCGCACACCGCCTTGGTGGTGGCCGAGTGCAGCGAGTGGAAGCGGCCGCCGTCCATGCGCTCGAGCGCGATGAGATGTCCGCCCGAATCGGCGACCGCGACCGAGATCGCGATCCCGGCCTGCTTCGCCTTCGCGACGGCGGTGTCGGCTATCTTCTTGGCCCCGGCGTGGGTGAGGCGCTTGGAGTCGGCGACATACATCGAACCCGGATTCTAGCGCGCCGCCGCCTTCTGGGATGATCTCGCGCTGGCCTTCTCGAATTGCATCGCACCGCCGCGGTATTCGACGCGGATGATGTCCTTCGCCGCGAACCGGCCTTCGAGGATCTGTTTCGCGAGCGGGTTCTCGATGCTCTGCTGGATCGCGCGCTTGAGCGGCCGCGCGCCGTAGACCGGATCGAAGCCGGCCTTGGCGAGCTGTGCGAGGGCGCTGTCTCCGACTTCCAGTCCCATTTCCAGCTTCGCCAGCCGCTCCTCGAGGTAGCGCAGCTGGATCTTGGCGATGTTCCGGATGTGCTTTTCGTCCAGCGCGTGGAACACCACGATCTCGTCGATGCGGTTGACGAACTCGGGCCTGAACTGCGTCTTCACCTCGGCCATGACCGCGGTCTTGATGAGGGCGGGATCGTCGCCCTGCATCTGCTGGATCATGTGCGAGCCGAGGTTGGAGGTCATCACGATCACCGTGTTCTTGAAATCCACGGTGCGGCCCTGGCCGTCGGTCATGCGGCCGTCGTCCAGAACCTGCAGCAGCACGTTGAACACGTCCGGGTGCGCCTTTTCGATCTCGTCGAGCAGGATCACGCTGTAGGGCTTGCGCCTTACGGCCTCGGTGAGGTGCCCGCCTTCCTCGTAGCCGACGTAGCCGGGCGGCGCGCCGATGAGGCGCGCGACCGAATGCTTCTCCATGAATTCGGACATGTCGATGCGGATGAGGTGATCTTCCGAATCGAAGAGGAACGCCGCGAGCGCCTTGCACAGCTCGGTCTTGCCCACGCCGGTGGGGCCGAGGAACAGGAACGAGCCGTAGGGCTTGTTGGGGTCGGAGAGCCCCGCGCGCGAGCGCCGGATCGCGTCGGCGACGAGGTGCACCGCCTCGTCCTGGCCGACGACGCGTTCGTGGAGCTTTTCTTCCATCGCGAGCAGCTTGTCGCGCTCGCCCTGCATCATCTTCGAGACGGGGATGCCGGTCGCGCGCGACACGACTTCGGCGATTTCCTCCGCCCCGACCTGGGTGCGCAGGAGCCTGGGCTTCGCTTGCGCGGAAGGCGTCTTCTCAGCCTTCTTCAGCTGTGCTTCGAGCTGCGGCATGCGGCCGTACTGCAGCTCGGAGACTTTCTGCCAGTCGCCTTTGCGCTTCGCCCCTTCCATCTCGAGCTTGAGCTTCTCCAGCTCTTCCTTGATGTGCTGGGAGCCGGCTACCTGCGCCTTCTCCGCCTTCCAGACTTCCTCCAAGTCGGTGTATTCGCGCTCGAGCTTCTTTATCTCGCTCTCGATCAGCGTCAGGCGCTTCTGCGAGGCTTCGTCCTTCTCCTTCTTGATCGCCTCGCGCTCGATCTTGAGCTGGATGATGCGCCGATCGAGCCGGTCCATGGCCTCGGGCTTGGAATCGATCTCCATCTTGATGCGCGCCGCGGCTTCGTCGATCAGGTCGATGGCCTTGTCGGGGAGAAACCGGTCGGTGATGTACCGTTGAGACAGCTCCGCGGCGGCTACGATCGCGGGATCGGTGATGTCCACGCCGTGGTGCACTTCGTATTTCTCCTGCAAGCCGCGCAGGATGGCGATGGTGGCCTCGACCGAAGGCTCGTCCACCATGACCTTCTGGAAGCGGCGCTCGAGCGCCGCGTCCTTCTCGATGTACTTGCGGTATTCGTCCAGGGTCGTCGCCCCCACGCAGTGCAGCTCTCCGCGTGCGAGAGCCGGCTTCAGCATGTTGCCCGCGTCGATCGCGCCCTCCGCCTTGCCGGCTCCGACCATGGTGTGCAGCTCGTCGATGAAGACGATGGTGCGCCCCTCGTCCTGCGCGAGCTCCTTCAGCACGGCCTTCAGGCGCTCTTCGAACTCGCCGCGGTACTTGGCGCCGGCGAGAAGCGCCGCCAGGTCGAGCGAGAGCACGCGCTTCCCCTTGAGCGTTTCCGGTACCTCCTCGTTCACGATGCGCTGGGCGAGTCCCTCGACGATTGCGGTCTTGCCCACGCCCGGTTCGCCGATCAGCACCGGATTGTTCTTGGTGCGGCGCTGCAGGATCTGGATCACGCGACGGATCTCGTCGTCGCGGCCGATCACCGGGTCGAGTTTGCCCGAGCGCGCCCGCTCGGTCAGATCGAGCGTGTATTTCTTCAGCGCCTCGCGGCTCCCCTCGGCTTCCTGGCTGGCGACCGACTCGCCGCCGCGCACCGCCTTGATCGCCTGGTCGATCGCCTTCTTGCTCCCGCCGTTTTCTTTCAACAGGCGGCCGGCCTCGCCCTTGTCATCGGCGAGCGCCAGCAGAAACAGCTCGGAAGCGATGAACTGGTCGCCGCGCTTCTGCGCTTCCTTGTCGGTGAGATTGAGCAGAGCGTTCAGCTCGCGCGAGGTCTGCACCTCCCCGCCTTGGCCTTCCACCTTCGGAAGACGCGAAATCGCCTGCCTGGTCGCCTCCCGCAGCCGCGGAACATTGACGCCCGCGCGGGACAGAAGCGACGCGCTCCCGCCGTCTTCCTGGTCGAGCAAGGCGCCAAGCAGGTGCAGCGTTTCGATGAATGGGTTGTCCTGTCCCACGGCGACGCTCTGGGCGTCGCCGAGGGCCTGCTGAAACTTGGTGGTCAGTTTGTCCAGGCGCATAGAGGCGCAGGTGGGGGGGCAAGGGCCGTTTTCAAGGCTGGGGCTATCATATTACCCATGGCGATGAAGTTCGAGCTCCAGGAGCACTTGGGCAAATACCCGATCGTTCGGGAGATCGGCAGCGGCGCGACCAGCCGCGTATACCTCGCGCGCGACCCGTTCGCCGACCGCGACGTCGCCATCAAGGTGTTCCTGTTCGACGAGAACATCAATCCGCAGACCGAGCGCATGATGCACAAGGCGTTCCTCGCCGAGGCCGCGCTCGCCGGCAAGCTCAGCCATCCGCACATCGTCGAGATCCTCGACGCAGTGGTCGAGCCCGAGCACAGCTACCTGGTCATGGAGTACGTGCCCGGCACCACGCTCGAGGCGCACTCGGACGTCACCAGCCTGCTGCCCTTGAGCAAGGTCATCGAGATCATCTTCAAGTGCATACGCGCGCTCGAGTATGCGTTCCAGCACGGGGTGATCCACCGCGATATCAAGCCGGGAAACATCCTGCTCTCGGAATCCGGCGACACCAAGGTCAGCGACTTCGGCGCCTCGTTTCAGCAGCGCCACGGCCAGGAGACGACCCAGATCACCGGCGTGGGCTCCCCCGCCTACATGTCTCCCGAACAGATCCGTATGGAAGACGTTACGCACCAGACCGACATTTATTCGCTCGGCGTGGTGATGTATCGCCTCCTCACCGGCCGGCTGCCCTACGAGGCGAACACCCAGGCGGGACTCAGCTATGCCATTCTCAACACGGTTCCGGCCCGCCCGGCGACGTTGCGTCCGGAGCTGTCGCCGCTGCTCGACCAGATCGTGATGAAGGCCATCGAAAAAGATCGTGCCGCCCGCCACACGACCTGGCTCGAGTTCGGCAAAGAGCTCAGCCAGGCCTTCACCACGCTGCGCCTTTCCGGTGCGTCGGTTTCCGATTCCCAGAAGTTCAACGATCTGCGCGATATGCCGTTTTTCGAGGACTTCGACGACGTCGCCCTGTGGGAGGTCGTGCGGATCGGCAGCTGGAAGACCATGGACGCGGGAACCATCATCATCCGGGAAGCCGACCAGGGCGACAGTTTCTACTTCCTGATAGCCGGCGAAGTGAGCGTGACTCTCCTGGGCAAGCAACTCAACACCATCAAGCCCGGGGGCTGCTTCGGCGAGATTCTCTATTTCGCCGGCCGGACGGGGCGCCGCACGACAACGATCACGGCGGTGGGCGAGATCACCGTCATGGAGATCAAGGCCGACGCCTTGCGCGCCGCGACCGACGCTTGCCAGGTCGGATTCAACAAGGCGTTCATGCGCGTGCTGGTCGATCGCCTCACCCAGGCGAACCTGCGGCTTGCCGGTCGCGGCTGAGGTCGCAGTGCGGCGGCTCAGCGCACCACCATGACCGGTCGGTCGGCGTACTGCACGACCTGCTTCGAGACTGAGCCGAGCAGCAGTCGGGCGAACGTCGAGCGGCCGCGATCGCCGACGACGATGAGATCCACCCCGTGCCGGTCGGCGTCATAGATGATCTGCGCCGCGGGATGTCCAACTGCGACCTCGAAGTGCGCATTGACGCCTTTCGCCGCGACTGCCGGCTTCAACTCGGCAAGCAGGCCTCGGTGGTGGCGCCGCGAGCTCTCGATCACCGCCTCGGTCTCGACATCGTCACCGATCTCCGGCGGCCGGCATACCGTGAGTACGTACAATTCGGCGCCGTGCGTAGCTGCAAGTTCAAGCGCGGTCTCAAACGCCTTCTTTCCGGCTTCAGACCCGTCGTAACCCACGAGAATTTTCGTGTACATCGCTCAACTCCGCGGTGCCTGCGACGCAGAAGACTGGCCAGACACGGCCTGCCCGGCATCCGCTTCGTCCGCTTTCGGCAGCAGATGGTGCGGGAGAAACCAGATGTTCGCGATCAGGGTGGGTACGACCGCGCTTGCTATCACCGCGGCGACCAGGGCCGAATACTGCCCCTGGGTGACGATGCCGTGCGACAGGCCGAACAGGGACGAAATGGTGCCGAAGGTAAGGCCGGTCGACATCAACAGCGTCGTATACATGCCTTCCTTCCGCGGAGATCGGAAAGCCTGGGTCACGGGATACACACCTGCAATCTTGGTCACCACCTTCACCGTGAGCATCAGGAGGAATGCGCCGGGCGCGGCGATCAGAGCGGGCACCGAGACGAAGGAGCCCGCCCGGATGAAGTAAAACGGCGTCAGCAGGCCGAAGGTCAGGGTGCGCAGGCGCCGCACCAGCAGGTGGTCCTTGCCGACCGTGCCCGCGAGCATCATGCCCAGCACGTAGGCGGGGAGCACGGCTTCGCTGTCGGCCCAACCCGCCAGCGCGCCGAGCCCGAAGAGAAACAGCAGCAGGAATTTCGTCTCCAGCTCCGAGGGCCTGCCGCCGAAGCGCCGGAAAAATCGCGGGGTGAGCCACGGAAGGGCAAGGGCCGCGCAGCCCAGCCCGCCGACGAACAGCGCCGTCCTGAGAGTGAACGGCGCGAAGATCAGGCCCAGCGCGATGACGGTTCCGAGGTCGGTGATGAAACAGGCCGCGAGCACCGTCTTCCCGTAGTCGGTCGCGTTGAAACCGAATTCGATCATCACTGCGTACACGACCGCGACCGAGGTCGTCGACATCGCCACCCCCGCGAGCCAGCTCGCCTCGACGTCCCAGCCGAGCAGCCAGCGCGCAGCCGCCGCGCAACCGAAGAACGGCGCGAAGAAGCTGATCAGACCTACCGCGGTCGCTTCCTTCCATTTGCGCCTAAAAACCTCGGGGTCCAGTTCGGCGCCTGCAAGGAAGGTGAGCACGATGGCGCCGGCGCCGGCGAGGAACTTGATCCAGGCCTGATCCGCTCCCAGAAATGCGGCGCCGAAAGCAGCGCCGAGGACGAGCTGCGCAGCAGTGCCGACCAGGATCTCGGAGAGCGCATTGGCAACTTTCAACCAGATGGACAGCAGCGCCGCGAGCAACGCAAGCCCGAGCCAGAGCGCGGCCAAAGCCCAAATTTCCGTCATTGAGAACCTCCGTTCCGCATTATTCTGAACCACGACGGAGGGTGGAAACCGACGCCCGCGCCAACGCTCTCCGGCGTGCTACGTAGGCATCATCAGCCTTGCGGCGGTTAGGGGAGGTATGCCATCTCCCGGAAACGCCGCCATCATAGCGATCCAGGCGGCAGACGTAAACGGCGCGCCGGTACTCAGGCGGCGCTCGACTTCGGGGGCTCCCAGCGCTGCGCGGCCTCGTCGTCGGATGCTCGCGCTTCGACCCAGCGCGCTCCCTGCGGAGTTTCTTCTTTCTTCCAGAACGGCGCGCGGGTCTTGAGGTAGTCCATGACGAATTCGCAGGCCGCGAAGGCCTCGCCGCGGTGCGCTCCCGTGACCACGACGAGCACGATCTGGTCGGCGGGCTTCAGCTCGCCCACGCGGTGGACGATGAGCACCTCCATTACGTCCCAGCGGCGCTTTGCTTCGGAGACGATCTTTTCGAGCGCCTTCTCGGTCATGCCGGGATAGTGCTCGAGCGTCATCTTGGTCACCGCCGTGCCATCATTGGCGTCGCGGCACAAGCCGATGAAGCTCGCCACCGCTCCGACCTTGGGGTTGTCACGCCGCAGCGCCGCGATCTCGGCACCCGCGTCGAAATCCTTCGTCTGGATGCGCACCGGCATCTCAGCCTCCCGTCACCGGCGGGAAAAATGCGATTTCGTCGCCCGGCTTCACCGCAGTCGTCGGCTGCGCCATTTCCTGGTTGACGGCGACGCGCAGGGCCTTCCCCTGAGCCAGCGCCGTCTGCCAAGCACCTCCTCGAGCCATAAGCAGCGTGCGCAGGCCCGCGACCGTGGATGTCGCGGGCGAAACTTCGAGGTCTTCGCCGGGTTTGCCCAGCTGTTCGCGCAGGCTCGCCAGATAGAGGACCTTGACTTTCATCGATACAGCTCCGAATACGGCATGAACTTCACCATGTCCCCGGCGCGGATGCGATGTTCGGCCGGATTGTCGACCAGGCCGTCCGCCCACGCCGTGGACATCAGCACCGCGGAGTCCTGCGTGGGATACAGATCGAGCCCGCCGCGCGCGTTCCATTTTACGCGCAGAAATTCTCGCCGGGGATCGGGTTCGGGCCAGTCGAAATCCGCGCGCACGAGAATCGCGTGGGCTTGGACGTCGGCGACACCCTGAGTCTTGAGCAGAAACGGCCGGACGAATACGAGGAAGGTCACGAAGCTCGAAACCGGATTTCCCGGCAGCCCGATGAAATTGGCTTTGCCGACGCGGCCGAACGCGAGCGGCCGGCCCGGCTTCATGGCGATCTTCCACATGAGGAGTTCGCCTTCGGCCTCGACCGCGGGCTTCACGAAATCCGCATCTCCTACGGAGACGCCGCCGCTGGTGACGATCACATCGCACTCGGCTGCCGCGCGGCGCAGCGCTTCCCGCGTCGCGGGCAGCGAATCGGGAACGATCCCGTAATCGCGAGTCTCGCACCCGAATATGCCCGCAAGGCCGTTCAGCGTGAAGCGGTTCGAGTTATAGATCCGCCCCGGCGGAAGCGGGTCGCCGGGCATCACCAGCTCATCGCCGGTGAAGAACAGGCCGAGACGCACGCGTCGGCGGACGGGGAGCGATGCGATGCCGACCGAAGCAGCGAGCCCCGTGTCCTGGGGCCGCAAGCGGATTCCGGCGGGAAGAACCTCTCCGCCCGTGCGAATATCGCTGCCAGTGAGGCGGATCCATTCTCCGCGCTCAGGGATTTTTTCGACGACGACCACGTCGCCTTCGGCGACGCAGTGTTCCTGCATTACGATGGCATCAGCGCCGGCCGGAATCGGCGCACCGGTGAAGATCCGTGCTGCGGTTCCTGGAGCGAGCGGCTTGCCCGTGGAACCCGCCTGGATTTTCTGCGCAACTTTGAGCCGGGGTTCAGGCCCTTTCAGATCGGCGAGACGCACCGCATAACCATCCATCGCGCTGTTGTCCATGGGCGGAACGTTCATGGTCGAGCGCTGCGCCGCAGCGAGCACGCGGCCGGTCGCAGAAAGCGTCGCAACCGTTTCCGTTTCGGAAACGGAGCGCGCGCCGGCGAGAAGTTGCTGGAGCGCCTCGTCGACGTTGAGCAGGCCTGTGTTCATCTGAATCCGTTGTAGTTCAGGATGAAGTCCTCGATACCCCTGTGATCGTTGAGATCGAAGCGGGGCAGCTTCGTTTCAAGCGGCGCATCCGCAGCGATCGCAACGATGTGCGCATCCTCCGGATGCAGCAAGGCCTTGCCGTTGGCCTTGCGCCAGACTTCGAGCTTCGGCAGAGGATGGTGCTTGTGGCCTTCAACGAGCAGCAGATCGCAGGGCGAGACGCGCTTGATCTGCTCCTCGAGCGAGGGCTCTGGCTCGCCGCGCAGCTCGTGCATGATGACCCAGCGTTTTTCAGACACCACCATCACCTCGCTGCAGCCGGCTTCGCGGTGGCGGTACGAGTCTTTGCCCGGATGATCGACGTCGAAGCTGTGATGTGCGTGCTTGATCATCGATACCCTGAGACCGCGTTTGACGAAGCGCGGAATGAGCTGCTCGATCAGCGTGGTCTTGCCGCTTCCAGACCATCCGGCGAAGCCGAAGATCTTCATACGCGTCATTGTATCAGGGCGTCATTCCCGCGCGGATATAGCGAACGGGACTGCTCACTTCGCGTTCGGAAAGAACAGTTGTTCGCCGCCGATCTTGTACTCGGCGATCGTCTTCTGTCCCTCGGAAGAGATGATCCAGTCGACGAACGCCTGGCCGAGATCTTTTTTCACGCTGGAATGCTTCGCAGGATTCACCAGCATCACCCCGTACTGGTTGAACAGGCGTTTGTCGCCTTCGACCACGATGGCGAGCTCGCCCCGGTTCTTGAACGAGATCCAGGTGCCGCGGTCGGCGAGAATGTAGGCGTTCATCGCCGCAGCCGTGTTCAAGGCCGGTCCCATTCCCTGGCCCGTATCGCGGTACCACGGCCCCTTCTCGGCGGCGATGTCGATTCCGGCCAATTTCCACAGATCGAGCTCGGCGATGTGCGTGCCGCTCTTGTCGCCCCGCGATACGAACGGCGCGCCCGCAGCTTTGATCTTTTTCAGGGCGTCGAGGATGTCCCCGCCGCCCGAGACCTTCGCCGGATCCGCCCTCGGGCCGACCAGGACAAAATCGTTGTACATGACGTCGAAGCGCCTGACGCCGTGGCCTTCGGCGAGGAATTTGTCCTCGGCCGACCGGGCGTGTACGAACACCACGTCGGCGTCGCCGCGCCGCGCGAGATCGAGCGCCTGCCCCGTGCCGAGCGCGACCACGCGAACGTGAATCCCGGTCTTTTTCTGGAAAATAGGCAACAGGTAGCCGAACAGTCCCGACTGCTCGGTCGAGGTGGTCGAGGCGACGACGATGAATTTTTCCTGCGCGAGCGCCGGCAAGGCGGCGAGCAGCGCGGCAAGCAACAGGAATCTTCGGATCAGATCCACGGCAGCTGCCCCTTGATGAATGCGGCGGCTTGCGCCGACTGCGGTTTTGAAAAGAAATCCTCGACCGGCGAGCGCTCGACGACCCTCCCTTGATCGAGAAACAGGATCTCGTCGCCCAGCCGCCGCGCCTGGCCGAGGTTGTGCGTCGCCATGACAACCTTCGTTCCCGCCGCATCGAAGGCCTTGATCACCGATTCGATCTCGCGCGTCGCGCTCGGGTCGAGGCTGGCGGTGGGCTCGTCGAGGAAAAGCACCTCAGGATGCAGCGCCCAGGCCCGCGCGAGTGCGAGCCGCTGCTGCTCGCCCCCGGAAAGCACGCGAGCCGACCTGCGCGCGAGGTGCGAAAGCCCCACGCTTTCGAGCGCCTCGCGCACCAGCGCCGCGCGCCGGGGCTCGGGGATCCCGGCGATCTTCAGTGCGTACGCGACGTTGCCGTAGGCCGAGCGGCGCAGCATAACGGGCCGCTGGAACACCATGGCCTGCTTCCTCGGAACGCCCGGGCGCTCCGGCGCGTTCCAATCGATGCGGCCCGAGGAAGGCTCGAGCAAGCCGTGCATGAGACGCATCAGCACGCTTTTTCCGGCGCCGTTCGCGCCCAGGATGATGGTGCTCAGTCCCGTCTCAATTTCGAGCGACACCCGGTCGATGATGGTCCGCCCGCCGGCGGCGAATGACACTTCGGCAAGGCGCAGCGGAAGGATCGAAGCCTTGCTCATCCGTAGCGCCGCTGTGCGAGTTCCTTGGTCAGATAGGCCGCCGCATTGACCGCAATGACGATGGCGATCAGGATCATCCCCAATCCGAGCGCAAGCGGCAGATCGCCCTTGCTCGTTTCCAGCGCAATGGTGGTGGTCATCACCCGTGTCACCCCATCGATATTTCCGCCGACGATCATCACCGCACCGACTTCAGCTGCGGCGCGCCCGAATCCGGCGAGGATCGTGGTCAGCAGCGAGAAGCGCGTGTCCCAGAGGAGAGTCAGCGCGGCATTCACGCGGCCCGCCCCGAGCGAGCACAGCTGCTCCTCGTATTCGCGCCAGGCATCTTCGATCGCCTGGCGCGAAAGCGCGGCAATGATCGGCAGGATCAGGATCGCCTGCGCGACGACCATCGCCGAAGGCGTGAACAGAATCCCGAGTGCGCCCAATGGGCCGGCACGCGAGAGCAAAAGATATACGAGTAGTCCCACCACGACGGGCGGCAGGCCCATGAGTGCGTTCAGCAGTACGATCACTGTTTGCCGGCCGGGAAAGCGGCCCACGGCGATCGCGGCGCCGAGGGGCAAGCCCACCAGCGCCGCGATCGCGACCGCCGACAGGCTCACGCGCAGGCTGAGAAGAACGATCTCGACCAGCTTGGAGTCGAGCCCTATCAGCAGCGCCAGCGCAGCGCTCAGGGCTTCCGACATGCTCGGCTCATGAATCGACCGTTCTTCAATCAGTGCTTATCGATGTTTACGAGGTTTACCCGCGCACCCAGCCACACCAGTATGGTGCCGGCAACCATGCCAACCAAATAGCCGTACGGCAGCCCGACCGCCATCAATCCTACGAGCGCAGCGATGGGGAATTCCAAGCGCGAATCCGCCGTGTCACGGATGAGCCAGATGAGCGAGAGAGCCTCAAAGAGGAGCAGCACGCCAAGTATGGGCAATGGAAACGCCCGCGCTATCTGATCGAACCCCGATCCGAAGAGAAGCCCCAGCGCGACGAAAATCAGGCCGTAAATGATGACCGATCCGCCAGTACGGCCGCCGAATGCGTAGTGGCCGGCCATGCCTCCAGAGCCATGACACGTGGGTATACCGCCCAGCCATGGACTGATCAGGTTCATGGCGGCGTACGTGATACCAATTTTGCGGATAGTCAGATTGCGCTCGGGAAAGAGATCGTGCGCCAGCTGGCGCGTGGCAAGAACAGAGTTGCCCAGCGAGAGAGGGATCTGGGGCAGCGCGAGCAGCACGAACCCGGTAGCTATGTCCGACAATTGCGGTACATGAGGAGAAGGTAGGTGCAAACCCATGCTTGCTGCCAGTAAGCTTGGGTCGAGTCTGTACGCCGCAATTGCGAGTCCAAGAGCGACCACCGGCAAAGCAGCCGGCAGCCGGCGATTCCCCAAGAGGAGCACGACGATGACAAACGCGAGGCCGGCCAGGAGGTAACCCGTCACGCTCTCGGCACGGACATAGTTCTGCAAGGAGATCGAGGCGAGTTGCAGACCCAGACCAAACTGGATTCCGCGCACCACGCTTTTTGGAACGATGCGCGCCAGCCACGTGAGCGCGCCCGATGACGCGAGTATCAACATCGTGACGCCGATTGCGATTCCCGCGCCGTACAGAATCTCTGGCGCAGTCTGTTGGGCAATGACGATGGCGGCCATGGCCTTGAGGGGCTGGACGGGCATCGGCATTCGGTACGCGAGGCCAGTCAGGATCTGCATGACGCCGAACATAATGAGCACGCTTGCGCCGTCGAGATGGGATGCGAGAGCAACGCCAATGATGAGCGGCACGTCCGTACCCATGTCACCGAACGCACCCGACAGCTCATTGCGATCGAAGCGGATCGCGGGGCTCACAATACACCTCCTGATGTCGTGATATTCGGTGGTATATAACGCTGCCGAGAATTCTAATCGAGGCCGGTGTCGAACGCAAAGCTATCTGCCGCGGCGCGCCGGCGCGATGAGCCGGGAGAGCCGCTTGAGCTCCGGTGCAACCGAGCGCGCCGCGCTGAATTCCATGGCGCGGTAGCGGCGAAGGACTTCCTCTCCCAATTCCGTGACGCGCGCCCCGCCTCCGCCTTCACCGCCGGTGAGCGTCTCGACCAGCGGCCGCCGGAACGCCGAGTTCATCGCCTCGACCAGCAACCAGGCGCGCCGGTAGGACATTTTCATCTCGCGCGCCGCCGCCGAGATCGAGCCAGTGCGCGCGATGCCGGCGAGCAAGGCGGCCTTGCCCGGACCGATGGCGACTACGGCACCGATCAGGATGCGGATCTTGGGGACGAGTCGTGCCGATTTCATTCTCTTGCAGCAAAAAATTGGCAGGTTCAGATAAGGGTCAGTATAGTCCAAGCACCATGAGCGACCCCTCGCAGTCCAAGCCTTCCCCGGTATCGTTTTCCGAGGCATTTCGCTACTGGCTCAAGCTCGGCTTCATCAGCTTCGGCGGCCCGACCGGGCAGATCGCGATCATGCACCAGGATCTCGTGGAGCGGAAACGCTGGATCTCGGAGAAGCGATTCCTGCACGCGCTCAACTACTGCATGCTGCTGCCGGGACCGGAGGCCCAGCAGCTCGCCACCTATATCGGCTGGATGATGCACAGGACGTGGGGAGGAGTGATATCGGGCGGCCTTTTCGTATTGCCGTCGCTGTTCATCCTGATCGCGCTGACCTGGGTCTACCTCGCGTTCGGGAACGTGCCGCTGGTCGCCGGGCTGTTCTACGGAATCAAGCCGGCGGTCACGGCGATCGTCTTGTTCGCGGCGTATCGCATCGGGTCGCGCGCACTCAAGAATGCCGTGCTGTGGGCCATCAGCCTGGCTGCGTTCGTGGCTATCTTTGTCTTCCACGTGCCGTTTCCCTACATCGTGCTCTCCGCCGGCGTTGTCGGCTACCTCGGTGGACGCATCGCCCCGGGAAAATTCTCCACCGGGGGCCACGAGGGCGCCGGGAAAGGCTACGGACCGGCCTTGATCGACGATGCCACTCCAACGCCCGCGCACGCGCTTTTCCGCTGGGCGCATTTTGCCCTGGTCCTGGCGATTTTCCTCGCGATCTGGATCGTGGCGCTCGGCACCCTCGTCGCGCTATTCGGATGGGACAGCACGCTCGCTCAGATGGGCTGGTTCTTCACCAAGGCGGCGATGCTCACCTTCGGAGGCGCCTACGCGGTGCTGCCTTACGTCTACCAAGGCGGGGTGGAGCATTACCAGTGGCTGACCGCAACGCAAATGATCGACGGGCTCGCGCTGGGAGAAACGACGCCCGGACCGCTCATCATGGTGGTCGCCTTCGTCGGGTTTGTCGGTGCCTGGACGAAGGCGGCGCTCGGACCCGGGGCGCTGGCCCTCGCCGGGTGCGTAGGCGGCGCGGTGGCGACCTTCTTCACCTTCCTCCCCTCTTTCCTCTTCATCCTCCTCGGCGGTCCGCTGGTGGAATCGACGCACGGAAATCTGCGTTTCACCGCCCCGCTCACGGGGATCACCGCAGCGGTGGTCGGCGTGATCCTCAACCTCGCCGTGTTCTTCGCCTGGCACGTGTTGTGGCCGGCGGGGTTTTCCGGAGGGTTCGAATGGTTCTCGGCGCTCGTCGGGCTGGCCGCGCTCGCCGCACTATGGCGCTACCGGACCGGCATGATTCCGGTGATCTTCGCCTGCGGCGCAGCCGGCCTTGCGTACCATCTGATCGCGGGCTAGCCGCGGGCTCGTCGGAAAAAGCAAAGGGCGCCCTCGGGCGCCCTTTGAGCGCGATCGGTGCGTCTTACTTTCCTCCCACCTTGGGCAACGGCCCTTTGATGCCCTTGTTCTTGCGATAGTTCGCCACCGCCCTGTCCTGGGACTTGCCGAGCTTCTCCGCGTCCTTCTTCGCCGCTTCGTCGGCTTTCGCCTTGGCTTCGGCGGCCTTGGCCGGATCGACCGGAGGAGCGGGCAGCTTCGCCCAGACCGCGCCAGCAGCCACCGCAATCGCGATGCTCATCATCAAAATGCGAAAATTCATGGCGTCTCCCCTCCTCAGTGCTGGGCCTGCGGCGCGTCGGGCTGGCCCATCGCAGTCCCGGCCTTGATCTTTCCGGACTTCACGTCGTCGTACCAGTATTCGTGGTGTTCCCTGGCCCAGGTTTCATCGACGTAGCCGTTGCGCATCGCCTCGTACGCCCCGTCCAAGCCGATCGTTCCGAGATAGATATGGCCCAGAGAAATGGCAATCACCGCGCCGCCCGCAACCATGTGCACGACGTTCGCCTCGATCATGACGGCCCGTACCTGGTCGAAATTCGGAAATAGCAGCACCAGACCCGACGCACTCAGGAGCAGGCTCAACACCACCACGCCGATCCAGAACCAGGCCTTCTCCCCTGCGTTGAATCTGCCGGAGGGAACGTGCTCGCCGGAGATCATTCCGCCGAGGTTCGCAAACCACTTGATATCGTAGAGGCGCGGGAGATTATCCTTGACGAACATGACGATGAACATCAGCAGGCTCACGACGAATACCGGCCCGACGAAATTGTGCAGATGTTTCGAAAGCTGCGCGAGCCAGGCGAACAGCGTGTATCCGATCACCGGCAGCAGGACGTACTTCCCCAGCATCATGACGAGGCCGCTGATGCCGAGAACGACAAAGCTTATCGCGACCACCCAGTGCGTGTAGCGCTCGAACGGAGTGAAGCGCTCGATCAGCCGGCCGGTAGGCTCGCCGTGGACCTTGATGCTGCCGCGCCACTTGAAGAACGCCCCGATTACGACCACGACGACGGCGATCAGCCAGCCGGCGATCGGCGTGATCCAGCCGTTCTTCAGCTGTCGCCAGGTCTCTCCGTAGGTCTGGACCAGCACGCCCGTTTCGCGGCCCTTGATCGAGGTGTACTCCTCCTTCCCGGAGCGCACGTCGCGCCACACCGGCGCGTTGTTGCCGGGCTGGCTCTGCGCGCGCTGCTGCTGGGTCTCGCCCTGCTGCGCGACCGAGGTGCCGGTCGACGGCAGAATCAGTGCCAGCGCAACGGCGAAGGAACGCGCCCAGACCGCAAACGGTTTCATGAGCGGTGCCCCCCTATTCCGCCCGCGTGTATTCGTTCTGTCCGAGATTCCGGGTCCTGACAGCGGATTCCCAACTCGACTTGTCGCCTTTGTTCCACTTGGAGCCCGGGTAAGGACTTGCGGCCGGATCGTTCTCCCAGGGCTTCGTGTCGGGCTTGCCCTGGTACTTTCCCTGCTTGTAGACGATCACCTGCTCGCGTTCGCCGCAGGCGCCGAGGCCGAGCGCGAGGAGGAGCGCTGTGCCCGCGAAGACGAACTTGCGGCCCGTCATGACTTCGACCCAGCCGGCGCCGCCTTCTGGTCGGGCTTGCCGTACGCCGTGCCCCAGCCCCAGACCTCGGAGCCTTTGCCGCGCTTGAGCACGCGCTGGCGGTAGATGTCGGCGATGACGTCGCCGTCCCCACCGAGGAGCGCCTTGGTCGAGCACATCTCGGCGCATGCGGGCAGCTTGCCTTGGGCGAGGCGGTTGGAGCCGTACTTGCTGAATTCTTCCTTGGAGAGGTCCTTCTCGGGACCGCCGGCGCAGAACGTGCATTTGTCCATCTTGCCGCGCAATCCGAAGGCGCCGGCCTGCGGGAACTGCGGCGCCCCGAACGGGCATGCGTAGAAGCAGTAGCCGCAGCCGATGCAAAGGTCCTTGTCATGCAGCACCACGCCTTCGTCGGTCCGGTAGAAACAGTCGACCGGGCACACCGCCATGCAGGGCGCATCCGAGCAGTGCATGCATGCGACCGAGATCGACTTCTCGGCTCCGACCATGCCGTCGTTGATGGTGACCACGCGGCGGCGGTTCACGCCCCAGGGAACCTCGTTCTCGTTCTTGCAGGCGGTCACGCAGCCGTTGCACTCGATGCAGCGCTCGGCGTCGCACAGGAATTTCATTCTGGCCATGGTTGTCTCCTCTCCTCTCGCTCTGATCGCACGGAGGGGTCCCTCCCCCTCCTCAGGCCCGCTCGATCTGGCAAACGGTTGTTTTTGTTTCCTGCATCATCGTCACCGAGTCGTAGCCGTAGGTCGTGGCGGTATTGACCGCCTCGCCGCGCACGATCGGCGCCGCGCCGTCGGGATAGTACGGGAGCATGTCCTTGCCCTGCCACCAGCCCGAGAAGTGGAACGGTATGAAGGCATGATCCGGACCGACGCGCTCGGTCACCAGCGCCTTGACCTTGAGCCGGGCGCCGGTCGGTGTCTTCACCCAGACGTCCTCGCCGTTCCGGATGCCGCGGTCGTTCGCCGACTTGGGATTGATCTCGACGAAGTTATCCTGCATCAGCTCGGCCAGCCACGGATTGGAGCGCGTTTCCTCGCCGCCACCCTCGTATTCGACCAGCCGCCCGGAGGTGAGGATGATCGGGTACTGCTTGCCGATGTCCTTGTTCTTCTCCTGCACCGACTTGTAGAGGGTCGGCAGGCGCCAGAACGCCTTCTTGTCGTCGTGCGTCGGGTAGTCGGCGATCAAATCTGGGCGAATACCAAACAGGGGTTCGCGGTGCTTCGGGACGCCGTCGGGGAAGTTCCACACGACGGCGCGCGCCTTGGCGTTGCCGAACGGATGGCAGCCGTGGTTCTTCATCACGACGCGCTGGATGCCGCCGGATAGATCGGTCTTCCAGTTCCTGCCTTCGGCTTCCGCCTTTTCGGCGTCGGTCAGCTCATCCCACCAGCCGAGCTTCTTCAGGAGCACGTGATCGAACTCGGGATAACCCGTGGTGATCTCCGCGCCTTTCGAGTACGACCCGTCCTCGGCGAGCAGGTTGACGCCGTCTTTCTCCACGCCGAAATTGGCGCGGAAGTTGCCGCCGCCGTCCATCACGTGCAAATGCGTGTTGTAGAGCACGGGCGACCCCGGATGCTTGAGCGCCGCATTGCCGAAGCACGGCCACGGCAACCCGAAGTAATCGCCGTCGAGTACGTAGCCGGTCTTGGCGTCCTTGCCGCCCTTGGCGCGCAGGGTCTTCACGTCGAACACGTGCATGTTGCGCATGTGCGCCTGCAGGCGCTCGGGCGATTGGCCGGTGTAGCCGATGGTCCAGCTGCCGTTGTTGAACTCGCGGGTCATGTCCTCGACGTTCGGTTCGTCCTTCTCCACCTTGATGTTCTGCTTGCCGTCCTTCTTGCCCACGAACTGGTCGGCAAAACCGAATTTCTTGGCGAACAGGTACATGATGGTGTGGTCGGGCTTGGACTCGAACATCGGCTCGATGACCTTCTCGCGCCATTGCACCGAGCGGTTGGACGCGGTCACCGAGCCGGAGGTTTCCAGCTGGGTTGCAGCCGGCAGCAGGTACACCGCGCGATCCGCCTTCGGTTGCTTGCCAGCATCCTTCAGCACCTTCATCCCCTGCTCGTCGAGCGGCATCGCCGCCATTGCGGCGGTGGCCGACGGATACGGGTC
>VBCA01000031.1 GCA_005881575.1 Betaproteobacteria bacterium | reverse complement strand
CGGGGTTCTCGGCGCGGGCGGCGCCTTGAGCGAGGGCGAAGCCGGCTGCGGACAGGATCAGCGAAGGGCCGGTGAAGTTCCGCCTTGGCATCGAGCGCCTGCCTAGTCCAGGGTCGAGATGTAATGCGCGAGATCCTCGATGTCCTGCTCGGAGATGGTCTGGGCGACGCTGGTCATGCTGCCGGCGTCGTTGGTGCGCGTGCGCGCCTTGAAGGCTTTGAGCTG
>VBCA01000030.1 GCA_005881575.1 Betaproteobacteria bacterium | reverse complement strand
CGGCCTTGCGCTTGCCCGCGGCGAGATCGGCGTGCGCAGCGGGGGCGAGGGCGAGGAGAAACAAAAAGGCCGCCCCGGGGGCGGCCTTCCGGGCTTGCATATCTCAGGGCAGCGCGAATACTACGACGCTGTTGCCGCGCTTGAAGTCGAGCTGCGTATTTCCGCCCGCGGCGACGGCGACGTACTGTTTGCCCCTCACCATGTAGGACACCGGAGGCGCGTTGACGCCGGCGCCGGCCTGGTACTGCCACAGCAGGTTACCGGTCGTCGCGTCCAGCGCCTTGAAGAGCCCGTTGCCCTCGCCGAAGAACACCACACCCCCGGCAGTGGCAAGGGCGCCGCCGATCAAGGGCTGCTCGGTGTCGTACTTCCAAGCCACCTTGCCGGTATCGATGTTGACCGCCGAGAGGCGTCCCCACTGCTTCTCGCTGGCGATCGCCTTGAACGCGCCGCCGAGCCACAGCTTGCTGCCGCCCGGGTAGTTCGCGGCCTCGACGTGATAGGTCATCGGCTGATGCAGGTTGAGCGCGTAGGCGAGGCGCGTCTTCGGGCTGAAGGCCATCGGCGACCACTCGACGCCGCCGTTCGCGCCCGGCAGCATGCGCGCGCCCTGCGCGGTCGGCAGCACCCACATGTTTTCCTGCGGGATCATCGCTTCCGAAAAGCGGATCAGCTTGCCCGTTCCGCGCTCGTGCACGTAGACGTGGCCGGTCTTTCCGCCGTGGATCACGACGTCGACCATCTTGCCGTCCTTATCCTTCGCCTGCGTCAGGATCGGCGGGCTGACGGCGTCGAGGTCCCATACGTCGTGCGCGACGTACTGGAAGTGCCACTTGTACTTCCCGGTGTTCAGATCGATTGCGACCATCGAGTCGGTGTACAGGTTGTCGCCTGGACGATCCGCGCCGTAGAGGTCGGGCGAGGGATTGCCGGCGACGAAGAACACCGTCTTGGTCTTTCGGTCGACCGCGGGCGTCATCCACACGCCCCCGCCCAGCGTCTGGTAGAAGCCGCCGCCCTTCGCGGCGAGCTGCTTCTTTTCCGCCGCAATGTCCCGCTTCATGTTGCGGCCGGTTGCGTCGTTCTGCGCCCACACGCCTTCGTGCCCCTTGTCGGGAATCGTATAGAACGTCCACAGGAGCTTGCCGCTCTTCGCGTCGAACGCCTTCAAAAAGCCGCGGATGCCGTACTCCCCGCCGTTGGTGCCGATCAGCACCTTGCCCTCCACCACGGTCGGCGCCATGGTCTCGGAGTAGCCCTTCTCCGGATCGGCGATCTGAACCTCCCAGGCGACCTTGCCTGACTTGGCGTCGAGCGCAACGAGCTTCGCGTCGAGCGTGCCCATGTAGAGCATGCCCTCGTACGCGGCGACGCCGCGGTTGTTCGGGCCGCAGCAGAAAGTCGTGATCGGCCCCATCTTGTGCTTGTAGTGCCAGAATTCGCGCCCGGTCACCGCGTCGATCGCGTAGACGTGGTTGAACGAGGTGGTGAGGAACATCACGCCGTTCACCACCAGCGGCGAGGTTTCCATCGACTCGAGCACCGCGGTCTGGAACGTGAACTGGGTCTTGAGCTTGTCCACGTTGCTCACGCCGATCTGCGTCGCGGGATAGTAACGGGTCTGCTCGTAATTGCTGTTGGGATGCAGATGATTCAGTCCGTCGCCGGCCGCGTCGTCGAGCATCCCCTGCGTCACGGGCACGAGCGACGGCGACATCGGCGCTCCTGTCGTGGTGGTTCCGCCCTTGACCTCCTGGGCCTGAACGCTGCCGAATGCGAGCGAGCACAGGCTCGCGGCGATGAAGAAACGGAAACGGGTGCGCATGGATCCTCCTTGCGATTGTCGAGTGTTGTTCAGATTTGCCGAGGCGGCCCCGTGGCGCGAGCCGGGATAGATAGTTACTATAGGAACAAAGATACGATCAGGCAAGCTCGGAGAAAACGTTGATTCGCAAGTTGGCCCTATCGCTTTGCCTGCTCGCCCCCATTTCGGGTGGCGCACAGGATCTTTCCTCCAATGCCCAGCTTCTTGTTGCGGCGCGGCAAGGCGACCTTGCCTCGGCGAAGCGTCTGCTGGAGGGGGGCGCGGCGGTGAACTCGCGCAACCGCCTGGGCGACACGCTGCTCTTGATCGCGCTGAAGAACGGCAACGCGGACATGGCGCGGCTCGCCGTCGAAAGGGGCGCGAACGTGAATCTCGCGAACCTTTCGAGCGTGACCCCGCTGATGGCCGCGAGTTTCTCGGGCAACGCGGATCTCGTGAAAATACTGCTGCAAAAGGGCGCGCAGCGCGCGCCGGCGGACCGGGTCGGAAAAACGGCCATGGTCTACGCCGCCGGTCTCGGGCACACCGACATCGTCGAATTGCTCCTCGCCAGCGGCGAAAGCCCCCGCGTCACGTATAACAATGACCTCACCGCGCTGATGTGGGCGGCGGCCTACGGCCACACGGACACCGTGAGGCTGCTGCTCGAGCGCGGCGCCGATGCGAGCGCGCGCGACAACCGCGGCAAGACCGCGCTCGCGATGGCGATCGAGGGCGGGCACAAGGAAACGGAGCAGGTGCTTCGCAAGGCCGGCGCCGCGCCGTAGTTCAGCGGACTACGACGCCCCACGGCGCCTCGCCCACCGGGATGTCGCGCAACGGGGTCATCGCCTCGGCGTCGATCACCGACACGGAGTTGGAGCGGCCGTTCGCGACGTAGAGTTTTTTCCCGTCCGGAGTCAATGCCATGTTCCAGGGGCGCTGGCCGACGGGAACGGTCGCGGTGATTTTTCCGGAGGCGACGTCGATCGCCGAGACCGAAGCGTCGCCGCCGTTCGAAACGAACACGACCTTCCCGTCGGGGCGCACCGCGATTCCGTTGGAGCGTTTGCCGGCGGCAATGACGGCGATCACCTCTGCGCGAGCGCAGTCGATCACGTAGACGCGGTCGGAGTTCTCCGCCGCGACATAGGCGCGGCTGCCGTCGGGAAGGAAGCCGATGCCGCGCGGTCGCTCTCCGACCTTGATCAACTTGATCGCGCTGCGCTTCGCGACGTCGATCACGTCGACCGCCGCGCCGTCCTCGGCGCTGACGTACAGCCATCTGCCGTCGGGACTGAACACCACGTGCTCGGGGTTCTGCCCGCTGACTCTCACGCTCGTCAGCTCGCGCGGCGCCGCGGCGCGGATCAGGGAAACGCTGTTGTTTTCCTCCACCGCCACGGCAATCCACGCGCCGTCGCGCGAGATTTCCACGCCTTCGGGCGATTTTCCCACCGGGATCCGCTCCGCTACTTCGCGCGTTGCGAGATCCACGACCACGAGCGAGCCGCTCGGCTGGTCGCTCACGTAGAGGCGCCGGCCGTCGGGAGTCGCGGCGATGCCGCGCGGCTTGCCGCCCGTCTTGACGGTCGCCACGACCCGGTCGCTCGCCGTGTCGATCACCGACACCGTTCCCGATCTCTCGTTGGGCACATAGGCGAAAGGCGCCGCACGCGCCTGCGACAGGCACGCGAGCGTGAGAATCAACAAGCCGAATCGTCGAAGTTCCATGGGGAATCCGAAGCAGATGGGCGCAGTCGCAATTGTAGTGCAATCCGGTATCATCCGGCGGCATCGAATATCTACGAGAGACGTGAAACCTCTATTGCACGCCGGGGCGGCGGTGCTGCTCGCGTGGGGCTTGAGGGCGGAGGCGCAGTTCGTGGATCCCTCGCTCCGCTGGCGCACGCTCGACACCGCGCACTTCTCGGTGCATTTCGCCGAGCGCACCCTTGCGCAGGCCCGGACGGTGGCGGAGATCGCCGAGACCGTCTACCCCCGCGTCACCGGCTGGCTCAACTGGAAGCCCGAGTCGCGCACCCAGATCGTGGTGCTGGACTCGCTCGACTTTTCGAACGGGTACGCCTCGCCTTACCCGTTCAACTTCATCGGGATCATCCTGTCCCCCCCCGACGAAGGCGAGCTGCTGCAGAACCGCGAGTGGCTGGAGTTCGTGCTCACGCACGAATTCACGCACATCGTTCACCTCGACCAGGCGCGCGGTCCGGCGGGCGTGCTGCGGCGGATCTTCGGCCGCTATCTCGTTCTGCCGCTCCCTTTCACGCCGTTCTTTCCGAGCGGGTTTCCAAATCTGCTCGAGCCCAATTGGATGATCGAAGGTCTCGCGGTCTATTCCGAGTCCGACTGGCACAAGGGCTACGGGCGGCTGGGACAAAGCCATTTCGAGGGGATGATGCGCGCGGAAAGCGCGCGAGGTCTGCGCTCGCTCGCCGAAGTCAATGCCGAAGGGCGCGGCTTTCCGCTCAACCGGGATTATCTCTACGGCAGCTATTTCTTCCGCTTCCTCGCCGAGCGCTACGGCCCGGACGCGATCCCGAAGTACGTGGAAACCTACAGCGGCCGCTGGTTTCCGTTCCGGGTGCACAGCACGCCGCGGCTCGTTACCGGCAAGGCCATGGACGAGCTGTGGGTCGAATACCACGCCTGGCTGAACGAGCGCTTTGCCGAGAAACCCGCGGAGCCTGACAAGGAGCCCGACGAGGGGGGAGACATCATCGTTCACGACTGGTCGATTAACAGTCCCCTTCGCACGCAGGGAGGTCGCTGGTACGTGAAGGCGGACGGCTACACTCTTCCCAAGCTGATGCGCCAGAGCTTGGGCGGCGAGGTCGAAGCAGTCCGCAACGTCGAGCCGGGGACGCGGCTTGCGGCGCTGCCAGGCGGAGATCTGCTGCTCTCGCAACCCGAGATCTGCGCCAACTACAGCTATTACTACGATCTGTATCGGCTCGGTCCGGGCGGGCGGCTCGATCGGCTCACCGAGTGCGGCCGCTTCCGCTTCGCCGCACCGCTCGAGGACGGACGCATCGCGGCGATCCGGGTGGTGAACGGCGAGGCGGAAGTCGTCCTGCTGGATTCGCGGGGCGGGCTCGAGCGCCCGCTTTACCGCGCCGCGCCGGGCGAGGCGCTCACCGGGATTGCCGCCGTGCGCGGGACCGTCGTCGTGACGAGCCTGCGCAACGAACGCTGGTCGCTCGTGGAAATCGCCGAGGGCAAATCGTCGGTGCTCGTCTCGGACCGCGCGGTCAAGCACTCGCCGCGCTTCGGCGGTTCCGCGAGCGAGATCTACTTCGTCGCCGACTACGGCAACGTGAGCAACGTCTGGTCGTGGCGGCGCGGCGACCGCAGCCTCGCGCGCTGGACCCAAGCGCGGAACGGCGTTCTCGAAATCAGCGCGCCGGTTGAAGGCGAACTGCTCGTGACGACGATCGAAGCCGACGGCGGCGTGTTGCGCGTGCGCAGCCTTGCCGATGCGCCGCTCGAAGTTCGCCCGGCGGCAGTGGAGGCCGGGCCTACGGCCGCGCCGCCGCAGCGCGCATCGCCCCCGGGGAAGGATCGGCCCTATTCCGCGTGGTCTTCTCTCACGCCGCGCTATTGGCTGCCGAATGGCTATGCCGCCGACGGCGCCGTCGCGCTCGGCGTAGCGACCGACGGCCAGGACGCGCTCGGACTGCACCAGTACGCGCTCGCGCCCCTGTATGAAATCACGCAGCACCAGGCGCTCGGCAGCGCCGCCTATGTCTATGACGACCGGCACGGACTCCTTCTCAACCGGACGATGACGGTCAAGTCGAGCACGGCGAACGATCAAAAATTCACGGGCAGGGACATCCGGGCCTACGACATCGATGAGACCGCGCAGTGGGTTTCGCTGTGGCGTCGCTTGAGGTTCAGCGTCAGGTATTACTGGGGCCTGGGAGGCGCTCTGGACCGGCAAACGCTTCACGATCTGGCTGCGGGGACTTCGACTCCGCGCGACGAGCGCGTGCTCGGGTTGGTATCCGGAGTCGATACGCGCCGCGAGCAGTTTCTGTCGGAGGGCACAAGCCAGGGGCAGCAGCTGCGGCTCTTCGCCGAGACATCGAACGGATTGCGCGGCGCCTACTCGGGCAATTTCTATCGCGGCGACTGGCGCGTCTATCTGCCCGCCGGCAGAACGGTCGCATCGCTGCGCTGGAACCAGGCGTACTCGCAGCCGCAAGCCGAGGCGATCCAGCTGGGCGGCACGGGTGCGAGCTTTTCGGAGGAAGCATTTGCACTGCCGGTGCTCAACCAGCGCGAGTTTCCGCTGCGCGGCTACCGGAGCGGAGAACCCGTGCTCACCGGGCATCGCGCGAGCCTCGCCACTCTGGAGTGGCGGATTCCGGTTTCCGACGTCGACCGCCATCTCATGGTCCCCCCGGTGGGGGTCAACCGGATCTCGATGAGCGTTTTCACCGAGGCGGGAGCGGCCTGGGACAATGCTCCGCAGCACTGGTACAAGAGCGGGGGCGTGGAGCTGCTCTATGAAGCGCGCGCGGGGTACCTCTTGGGCGCGCAGCTGCGCATCGGCGTTGCCAAGGGATTCGAAGCGCCCGGCAGGACCGAGGGCTACGTGCGGCTCGGGCGCTCGTTCTGAACCCCTCAAAGCGAGAGCTTGGTCTGGACCAGGAACTGGAACGATTTGATGCCTGGGTCGCGCTTCAGGGGAAACGCGAAGTCGACGTGCAGAACGTTTCCGAAGGAAGAGCGCGCGCTCAGAATGCGCAGGCCGAAGCCGACGTTGCTCAGCCAGCGCGCGCTCGAGGGACTTTCCGCGGGACCGCCCCAGGCCCGGCCCAGATCGTAGAACACCGCGCCCCCCACGCGGAACAGGCGGAACGGGTACCAGTCCGTGTAGACGCGTCGCTCGACGTTGAGCAGCAGGCTGCGGTCGCCGGTCTGGTAGCTGCGCGGATATCCGCGCAGGCCGGTGTCGCCTCCCAGGGTCAGCTGGCTGGAAGCGGTGGGGTCCTTGAGGGTGTCGCCGGAGAGAGAGACGAACGTCAGGGTCCGGCTGGTCGGGTGGCCGTAGAATCGAATCGAGCCGCTTACCCGTTGCCGGTCGAGGGACGCGTAGCCGGTCTGCCCGGAGATCGAGGCCGAGCCCAGCAAGACCCAGTTCGAAGGAAGCCGAAAGCCGTCGCTCGCGCTGGCGGAGTAGAGCCAGAGATTTTGCGTCGAGCCAAGGCCGGTCAACGCGCGGCCGAGCTGAACGCTGGATTGGGTTCCCATCGCGAAGTACTCGGGACGCTCGATCAGATCCCGGTTCTTGACCTTCTCGTAGTTGTCCTGCGCAAGCTCGTAGCGGAAAAAGGGAGAGACGAGCGTCTGATCGGGAGGAAAAGGATCCGGAGGTGGGAGAAGATCCGGTTCGGACCTGTAGGTATCCTTCTGGTAGCTGAAGCCGGCGGAATACCGATGCGTCCACCCGTCCATCAAGCCCGCGGACCAGCCGCCGAACGCTTCCGCGCTGTCCTGGCTGTGGCGAAACTGGGCGACCTTCGCCCCGTTGCTGAACAGCGAGTCGATGCGAGTGTCCATGGAGGTCGAAAACCCGGCGGCCCAGCGCGTGTCCAGAGCGTAGAACGGCCGCGTGATTGACATCGCGTTGCTCTGGCCGTCGCTCAGCCGGGAGTGCGAGTAGTCGATCGCCGTCCAGCCGTCGAAAGCGTGGGGTAGCGTAACCCGGTACACGGTTGCGGTGCGATCGGCATCGGTGGCTCGGTTGGCGCCGATGAGAACTCCGGTGCCGAGGGCATTGGTGTCCCGTACCGACCAACCGGTCTTGTTGACGCCTCCCGCGCGGCTCGCGCTCGCTCCGGGCTCCAGCGTCCAGGTATCGCGCGTCCTGACTTCGATATCGACCACGCCGTCGCGGTAGGCGACCGGCACGAAACTGACGTCGTAGAAGATCCGGTTCGAGCGCATCAGGCGCTCCGTCTCCTCGATGAGGCGCGCCGAGACGCGCTCGCCGGGCTTGAACAGCAATTGGCGCCTGACCACCCAGGCTCGCGTTTGAATGTGGATCGCGTTGGCGGCGCGGTAGAGGATGCCGTTTTCCTTCTCGTCCGTGAGGTCGAAGATGTTGCGGTTGTCGATCCGCACCTCGCCGATGACCGCTCCGGCCGCCTCGAGCTCGGCGAACGACGGGACTTTTGGTTCCGCAGCGGGTTCCTGGGCCGCCGCCGGCCCGAGCGAGCAGGCGACCGCGGCGCAGCAGCCGGCGAGCAACCGGGCGAGGTCGGCGATGATTCCTACTCCGGCTTGATGCCAGCTTCCTTCACGACCTTCGCCCATTTCACCGTCTCCGACGCGATGAAACGGCCGAACTCCTCCGGGCTCATCTGCGCCGCTTCCCCGCCTTCGGTCTCGAAGCGCTTCTTCGTCTCGGCCGAGGCGAGGATCACCGAGAGCTCATGGTGCAGCCGCTCGATGACCGGGCGCGGGGTGCCGGCGGGCGCGACGATGCCCCACCAGTTGGTCGCTTCGTAGCCCGGCACGCCCGCCTCGGAAATCGTGGGCAGGTCGGGGAGGGCCGCGACGCGCTTGGCGCTTCCCACACCCAGCGGCTTCAAGCGTCCGGAGCGGATGTGGGGCAGGGTCTGGATGAGCGAGCCGATGGCGATCTGGGTGTTGCCCGCGATCACATCCATCATCGCGGGGCCGCCTCCCTTGAACGGGATGTGCACGATGTCCAGGCCCGACTGCAGTTTGAAGAGCGAGCTCGCCAGATGCTGGAAGCTGCCGACGCCGGCCGAGGCGTAGTTCAGCTGCCCGGGTTTTTCCTTTGCGAGCGCGAGGAGATCCTTCAGCGAATTGACCGGCAGGTTCGCGGTGACGGCGAGCACCACGGGCCCGGTGCCGAGCAGAGCGACGGGAGCAAAGGCGTTGATCGGATCGTAGGGCAGCTTGTACATCGAGGCGCCGAACGCGTGGGCGACCGAGATGAGGAGCAGCGTGTATCCGTCGGCAGGGGCCCTCGCAACGGCCTCCGTGCCGATGATCCCTCCGGCGCCGCCCTGGTTGTCGACGACGACCTGCCTGCCCAGGCGCTCGGAAAGCTGGAAGGCGATCATGCGCCCGACGACGTCGTTGCTGCCGCCCGGTGGAAACGGAATGATCATGCGCACCGGCTTGCTCGGATAGGCTTGCGCGGCTGCGTCCGTCGTATACAGCAGTGCGGCGGCGGATAACGCGAGAAACAGCATCGTGGATTTCAGTGTCTGTGGCATTTCTCCTCCGAATTCAGCGTGCACCCAATTCGATCAGCGTGGTCGTCTCGATGTCCTCGCCGAACCACGCCGTGAGCGCCGCCTCGCGTTTGCCGATGTATTCGACGTGCCCTTCGCGTTGCGTCATCGGCAGGTCGTGGCCGGGAACGAGGACGCTTCCCGGCCGTTTTCGCCACAACTGCCAGATCCTCTCGATCGACGCCGCGCTGAGCGCAGCGTCGTAGGTGGCTTCGCCCTTGCGCGAGAGGAGCTCCGCGCGGTTCTTCGCGGCGTCCCCGGTGAAGATCGCGTCGCGCTCCTTTCCCTCGAGCACGAAGACGAGATGCCCCGGGGTGTGCCCGGGCGCAGCGTGCGCCCTGAGTCCCGGCATGCATTCCTGCTCGGCCGCGACGGGTTGCAGCGAGGGCCAGCTTTCCAGCTCGCGTATGTACAGCTCGGGCACCGGCGTCTCGCCCCAGGGCTCGGCCATCGACCAGGCGAGCTCTCTTGCGCCGATGATGATTCGCGCCTGGCGGAACAGGATCCAGTTGAGCGAGTGATCGTAGTGCGAATGCGTCAGGATGACGTCGGTCACGTCCGAGGGTTCCAGGCCGCGCTTCGCGAGCTGCGCGATGAGTCCCTTCCTCATGCTGAAGCTGCCCACATCGACCAGGGCGACGTGCCCGCGGCCGCGGATCAGCGCGATCGTGCTCCAGCCCAAGCCCCCGTGGCAGACCATCCTGCCGGGAAAGCCCTGGATCAGGACGTCGATCTCGTAGCCGTGCAGCTCGATCGCCTCCATTTTTTCACTCCGCCCGGATATCGGCTTCCCGGATCAGCTTGGCCCATTTTTCGGAATCCGCGCGCATCACCGCGCCGAACTGCTCGGGAGTGTTGCCGACCGCGGTCGCGCCCATCGCGGCAAGTTTTTCCGACACCCCGGCGTCCTGCAGCACCTTGACCACGTCACCGTGGATCTTCCCGACGATGGCGCGGGGCACGGCCGCGGGCGCGACCAGGCCGAACCAGTTGGTGAGCTCGTAACCGGGAAGCGATTCGGCGACGGTCGGCACCTCGGGGAGCAGCGGCGAGCGCGCGGCGCCGAGCACGGCGAGCGCGACGAGCCGTTTGTCGCGTACATAAGGCAGCGCCTGCACCAGGCTGTCGCAGGTGAGGGACACCTGCCCTCCGAGCAGATCCTGGAAGCTCGGCGCGCTGCCCTTGTACGGGACGTGGACCAGGTTTACCTTCGCCATGCTCTTGAAGAGCTCGCCAGCGAGGTGCGGCGCGCCTCCCGGCCCCGAGGAAGAATAATTGATCTGTCCGGGGCGCGATCTGGCGAGCGCGATCAGCTCGTTGACGTTGCGCGCGGGCAGCGAGGGGTGCGCGACCATCACGAAATGCACCGCGACGACCTGAGTGACCGGGGCAAAATCGCGCAAGGGATCCACCGGCATCTTCGCGATCAGGTGCTGGTTGACCGCGAGGTTGCCCAGCGTTCCCAGGAAGAGCGTGTGGCCGTCCGGCGCCGCGCGCGCGGCGAACTCGGTGCCGATCACGCCGCTCGCCCCGGCGCGATTGTCCACGATCACCTGCTGACCCCAGATGTCCGTGAGCTTGGGCGCGAGGAGGCGCGCGACGATGTCGGTGCCCCCGCCCGCCGGGAATGCGACGACGATGCGCACGGGCTTCGCGGGGAACGTTTGCGCGAGCGCGCCAGCGCCGGCGGCGGCGAGCAGGGCGGCGATCGCGATCCTCTTCATGTCGGTTCTCAGGAATCCAGGGGCTGGGCCGAAACCTCGAGCTTTGCAACACCGGCGCGTGCGGCCTCATTCTGCAGCGGATTGATCTCCGCGGCGCTGTACGGGATGCCGCTCCTCGCGCGCCTTTCTTCCTCGCGCGCCTCGAGCTCCCCCGGCAGCAGGATCTCGTCGAAGCCCTCCGCCCTCGGGCAGGCGCGCACGCGCGAGACCAGCGTGTCCATGCGGGCGCGGTATTCTTTCCTCGACACGAACAGGTCCGGCCTCATCGCGAGGAAGAAGTGTCCCACGTTCTGCGGCCGGTCGAACACCTTGTATTGATCCGTGACGTCGCCCGCAAAGGCCGCGCCCGAGAGCACGCCACCGAAGATGTCCATCAGCATCGCGAGGCCCGAGCCCTTCGGTCCTCCGATCGGCAGGACCACGCCCTTCAGGGCTTCCGCCGGGTCGGGCGTGGGGCGCCCTTCTGCGTCGAGCGCGTAGCCCAGGGGAATCTTCTCGCCGCGCTTCTCGGCGATCCGGATCTTGCCGCGCGCGGCGACTGCGGGCGACATGTCGAGCACGAAGGGCGCGAGCTTTCCGCCCGGGGCGCCCGCGGCGAGCGGGCTCGTGCCGAGCAAGGCCTCGCGCCCTCCCCAGGGCGGCATCGCGCGCGAGGCATTGGTGAACACGAACGAAACGAAGCCCGCGTCGAGCGCCTGCAGCACGTAGGAGGCGGCCATGCCGAAGTGGGTGCTTCTGCGCGCCGAGGCGACCCCGATCCCCGACTTGCGAGCGAGCGAGATCGCTTCCGCCATGGCGCGCGTGCCGATCACGAATCCGAAGCCGTTCTGGCCGTCGAGCGCCGCCGCCGCGGGCGCGACCCGTTTCGGAAAAAGCTTGGGCCTGGGGTTGATGAGGCCGCGGCGAAGGCGCTCAAGATACCCCGGCAGGCGCGTGAGGCCGTGCGTGTCCACGCCGCGCAGATCGGCGCGCACCAGGCACGCGGCGACGGTCGCGGCGTCCTTCTTCGGCACCCCGTGCGCGGCGAGCAGCGCCCTCGCAAAGGCGTCGGCCTCGTCGTGCTCGACGAATACCCGCTCGCTCATCGCAGCGCGATCTCGTGCACCTGCTTCGCGCGCGCGGTGGATTCTGCCAGCAGGAATGCGAGGTCAGTGCCAGTCGAAACGTAGCGCGCGCCCATCTTGACGAACTCGGCGGCGAGCTTGGGGCGCGTCGCGAGGCCGCCCACGCCGACGTGCTTGCCGTGCCTCTTGCAGGCGGCGATCGTGCGCGAATAGGCTTCGCGCACCCGCTCGTGCTCGTATTGCCCGGGAAGTCCCATGTCGGCGAGGAGGTCGTTGGTGCCCATCAGCACCATGTCCACGCCTTCGACCGCGGAGATCTCATCGACCCTGTCGATCGCATCCGCGGTCTCGAACTGTACCACCACCATGGTCGCCTCGTTCATCGCCGCGTTCGCCTCCGCGGCCGGAAGGGAGCGGTACTGCAGATGCGGCAGCGCACCTCCCATGGAGCGCTCGCCGAAGGGGGGATATTTCGCCGAGGCGACGACTTCGCGCGCCGCGGCCGCCGAGCGGATATGAGGCGCGATCACGCCGAGCGCGCCGCCGTCGAGCGCCCGGGAGACGTGCTCGGGCCGGGTGCTCGGCACGCGCACGAAGGGCGCGACGCCGATCTCGAGCGCGGCGATGCAGATCTGGCTGGTCGTCTCGAGCGACAGGCTCGAATGCTCGACGTCCACGTAGATCGAATCGAAGCCGGCGGTTTTCGCGATCCGCGCGATCTCGATCGAGCGCACCAGGCGCACGGTGATCGACGACACGACCTCGCCGCGCGCGAGCTTCTCTTTTACGTTGTTGCGCACGATCTCGCTGGGACCTGCGGACATGGGGTTTCTCCCGGGCAACGGCTCGCTATTGTATGCTTCAATTCCCACCCTTCCAGGGAGCCCGCTCATGCACAACCTCGCCGCGCCTGCCGGACGCATCCTGATCGCCCTGATTTTCCTGCTGTCGGGAATCGACAAGATCGTGCATTTCGCCCCGACCCTGGGCTACATGCAGAAAGCCGGCCTGCCGTTCCCGCAAGCCCTGCTCATCGCCTCGGCGATCATCGAGATCGTCGCCGCGCTGGCGATCATGGCCGGCTGGAAGACGCGCTGGGCGGCGGCCCTGCTGTTCCTGTGGATGATTCCCGTTACCTGGGTGTTTCACAATCCCGGCGGCGGCCAGGAACAGATGACTCACTTCATGAAGAACGTCGCCATCTCGGGCGGGCTGCTCCTGCTCTTCGCCCTCGGGCCCGGCGCTTTCAGCGTCAACCGGTCCAGCTAGCGGGACCGGCTCCCGCGGCGCGGCCGGGCGAAGAAGAACGCCAGCGCGCCGCCCGCGCTTTGACTTACTTCTTCGTGAACACCGACTTCGGGATCATGCAGTGCACGCCCTTGCGCACGTCCACCACCTGCGAGACGCGGCAATCGCCGACCATCGAGACGAGCGAGTAGGCCTCGTAGCGCGTGAGGGGCACCCTCTTCTGCGCCACGAGGAAATCCACCGCCTCGCGCACCGCGTTCACCATCGCCTTGTTGAGGTCCTCGTCGAATCCGACCGAGATCCAGTGGGTCCGCGTCTCGATGCGCGGCCACTCGAGCTTCATGTCCTTGCGCACGATCGGCTGAATCAGGATCTCCTTGAAGGAGCACTCGAGCGCGGTGAGGTTCACTTCGCCGTTGCCCTGGCGGCAGTGCGAGTCGCCGGTCCAGATGAGGCCGCCTTTCAGGAACACCGGAAAGAAGACGGTCGAGCCTTCCTGCAGCTCGTTGATGTCCATGTTCGAGCCGTTCTTCCACGGCCGCAGCGTCGAGACCGGCGCCATCGGGTTGTCCTTCACGCCGCCCTTGCGCGGCGAGGGATCGTTGGGATCGATGCCGACGGCGAGCGTACCCGGGAAGGGCTTTAAGTCGATGGTGATCCCCGGCTTGAACTTGGCGGTGCGCGTTTTCAGGTCGAGCGGCATGAAGCGCACGAAGCCGTCGGGCATCTCCGGCGCGAGCGCGCCTATCGTCGGGAATTCCTTCCCCGGAAGATTGAAGTTCACCGCGAAGGGCTTGGGGACGATCTTGCGGATGCGCACTTCGAGCACGTCGCCCGGCTCTGCGCCTTCGACGTAGATCGGCCCTGTCATCGAATGCGGCCCGCCGCCGGGATTGGCCTTGCGGAGCGCGATGATCTCGTCCATCGTGATCCCGGGCTTGATCTTGTCGTGCGAGTGCATCATGGTCTCGATCGAGATCGTGTCGCCGGAATTCACCTTGAGCTTGGGCGGCTCGTTCGGATCGAGCCAGCCCCACTGCACCGTCTCGAGCGTCGCCGCGAGCGTGTGGTGCTTGCCGCCTTTTTGCTGCGCCGAGACCGGACTGCTCGCAGCGAGCGCGAGCGCGGCGATGAACATCGCATACATCGGGGAAAGACGCTGCGGCATGGGATCCTCTCCGTGGTTGTTTGAAATCGTATCCTCGGTCCGGCCCGCGCCAACGTCAAGCCCGGCGCCGCCTCGCGCTACTCCGGCTCGATCTTCAGCTCCCGCACGACGCGGCTCCAGAACGCGCGCTCGCTCTCCAGGAACGCGTCGATCTCCTTGGGCGCGCCGGTGCCCTCGGTGTAGAGGCCGAGCGCCCGGAGCCGCTGCTCCATCACTCCGTCCAGGAGGATGCGGTTGAATTCGAGGTTCATACGCTCGATCGGTGCACGCGGCGTTCCGGTCGGCGCGACCACCGCGAACCAGCCGTTGAATTCGAACCCCGGCAATGTCTCGGAGAACGTCGCCACCTCCGGCAGCTCCGGAATGCGGCGGGGCGAGCTCACCGCCAGCGCGCGGAGCTGCCCGCGCTGGACGACCGCGGCGATCGCGGGGATCCCCTGGATGGCGAGCTGGATGCGGCCGGCGATCGTGTCCTGCACGCCCTTGTAGGGAACCTGCAGCAAGCTGACGCCCGCGCGGATCTTGAGCGTTTCGCCGAGCATTCCGGGGAGCGTTCTCGGGCCGGGGCTCGCAAAAGCGAGCTTGCCGGGGTTGGCCTTTGCGAGCGCGATGAGCTCCGCGAGCGTATTGACGTTCAGCTCCGGGTTCGCGATGAGCGCGAACGGGATCGAGCCGACCATCGCGACGCTCGCGAAATCGTCCTCCGGGCTGTAGGGAAGGATCTTCGCCATGTACTGATCGACGGCGAGCACCGACGCCGGTGCGAGCAAATAGGTGTAGCCGTCGGCCTGAGCGCGCGCCGCCGCCTGCGCGCCAAGGGTTGCGTCGCCCGCGCGGTTGTCGACGAGGACCTGCTGGCCCAGCTCGCGCGCGAGCGGGCTGGAGATGACGCGCGCGACGATGTCGGCCATCCCGCCCGCCGCCTGCGGAACGATCATCCTCACCGGCCGCGAAGGCCAGCTTTGCGCGATCGCCATGTCCGTCACAACGAGAGCGGCCAGCAGCGAAAGGGATGCGCGGCGCATCGGTTTGTCGTGTGAAGGCCTCGAACATCGCCATGCTAGCATTCCGAAGTGCGATCGGAGTATGCCCGGAACGTTCTCGCAGGGCTCGCAGCCGCGCTGCTTGCAATGGCAGCGCTCGCGCAGAGCTATCCCGCGAAGCCGATCCGCCTCATCGTTCCCTTCGCCGCGGGAGGCGGGAACGACAACGTCGCGCGCCTGGTCGGCAAGCACCTGTCCGAGAGCCTCGGCCAGCCGCTCGTCATCGACAACCGGCCCGGAGCGGGAGGCGCGCTCGGCGCGGAGCTCGCGGCGAAGGCAGCGCCCGACGGCTACACGCTGTTCCTCGGCGGGGTGGGGAGCCACGCCGTCAATCCGAATCTGAACGAGAGTCTTCCCTACGACCCGATCCGCGACTTCGCGCCCGTGGCGCTGCTCGCATCTGCGCCGCTCGTGCTGGTGGTGCATCCTTCGGTTCCCGCCGCGTCCTTCAAGGCCTTCGTCGCTCTCGCACGCGCAAGGCCCGGGCAGCTCAACTACGCCTCGAACGGCAACGGCAGCTCGTCCCACCTCGCCGCGGTGATGTTCGATTCGATGACGGGCGTGGACATGGTCCACGTGCCCTACAAGGGATTGTCGCCGGCGCTCACCGATTTGCTGAGCGGCCGGGTGCAGCTGATGTTCAGCAGCGTGGTTGCGATCCTGCCCCACGTCAAGTCGGAAAAATTGCGAGGCCTCGCGGTGACGGGTAGCCGGCGCCTGTCTTCGATGCCGGACCTTCCGACGATCGCCGAATCCGGCGTGCCCGGTTACGAAGCGAGCTCCTGGTACGGCGTGCTCGCCCCGGCGGGGACGCCGCGGGAAATCGTCGCACGCCTGAACGCCGAGCTGGTGAAAGCGCTCGAGCAGCCCGAAGTGAGGACGAGCCTGCTCGCGGAGGGCGCGGAGCCGATCGGCGGCACTCCGGAGCAGTTCGCCGCCCACATCCGCTCGGAAAAAGAACGCCTCGGCAAACTGATCCGGAAAGCGAAGATCCGCCTGGAATGAGCGCGCGCTCCAACCCCTACACGCGCGGCGTCGCCGAATTCGTTTCCGGACTCCGGTACGAAGCGATCCCGCGCGAAGTGCGCGAGCGCGCGAAGCTCCTCATCCTCGATTCGCTCGGCTGCGCGCTCTATGGCGCGCATCTCCAATGGTGCAGGATCCTGCAGCGCACGCTCAAGAAGCTGGACGGCTCCGGCGCGTGCCGTGTGTGGGGAACTACGCAGCGGCTGTCGGCGCCGCACGCGGCGCTCGCAAACGGCACGCAGGTGCAGGGGTTCGAGCTGGACGACGTGCACCGGGAAGGCGTGCTACACGTAGGCGCGGTGGTGCTGCCGGCGCTCGCAGCCGTCGCGGAGCTCCGCGGCATGAGCGGCCGCGAGTTTCTGGCGGCCGCCGTCGCCGGCTACGAGGTCGGCCCGCGCGTGGGACTGTGCATGGGGCAGGAGCACATCGGCCAGGGCTGGCACTCGGGCGCGACGCTCGGCGTTTTCTCTGCGGGCGCCGGCGCCGCACGCGGCTTGAAGCTCGACGCGGACAGGACGGTCCACGCTCTCGGCATCGCCGGCACGCAGGCCGCGGGGCTCATGGCGGCGCAGTACGGCGCGATGGTGAAGCGCATGCACGCGGGCCGCGCCTCGCAGAGCGGGCTCTACGGCGCGCTGCTCGCTCAAGGCGGCTTCACCGGGATCCCCGACGTGTTCGAGAGCGAGTACGGGGGCTTCTGCACCACCTTTTCGCGCTCGCGGGATCGCTTCAAGCTCGCCGAGCTGACCGCGGGATTCGGCGAAGTCTGGCAGACCATGGGCGTCGCGCTGAAGTTCTATTCCTGCGTCGGCAGCAACCACACCGCGCTCGACGCGCTGCGCGAGATGCGGGCGGAGCGGGCGTTCGGTGCGAAGGACGTGAAAAAAATCATCGTGCACGCCTCGCAGGTGACCGTGGATCACGCCGGCTGGAAATACCGGCCGGAGAGCTTGGCTTCGGCGCAGATGAATCTCGCTTTCTGCGCCGCAACGTTCCTCCTCGAGGGCGATTGCTTCGTCGACCAGTTCAGCGACGCCGTCGTCGCCGATTCCCGACGCATGGCCCTCGCCGAGAAAGTCGAAGTCCGGCCCGATCCTGAAATCAGCGCGAAAGGCGCGAAATACCGCCACAGCGTGCGGGTGGAGGTGATCCTCAACGACGGGAGCCGCATGGAGCGCACCGTGGAGACGCCGCGCGGCAGCGGGCCCCATTTCGCGAGTGAGGCGCAGATCGTAGCGAAATTCGCGAAGCTCGCTGCGCACGCGCTCCCGCGCGCACGCAGTGCGCAGCTGCGCGACGCCGTGCTCGGGATGGAGAAGCTCGACGATGCGGCGCGTCTCGCGCAGTTGATGGCGGTCAGGAGAAGAAAATGAGCCGAATCGCAGCCGGGCTTCTCGCGCTGGGAATGTCTTTGCCGATGGCGGCCCCACGGGCTCAGTATCCGAGCAAGCCGATCCGCGTGATCGTTCCCTGGCCGGCGGGCGGCACCGTGGACGGCGTCGCGCGCGTCATCGGACCGAGTTTATCCTCCGGGCTCGGCCGCCCTGTCATCGTGGAAAACAAGGCGGGAGCGGGCGGCTCGATCGGACAGGCGGAGGCCGCAAAGGCGCCTCCCGACGGGCACACCGTGCTGCTCGTGTTCGACACGCACGCCGTCAACCACCTGCTTTACAAGAACCTCGGCTACGATCCTTTCAAATCCTTCGAGCACGTGAGCCTGCTCGTCACCTCGCCCCAGGTGCTCGTCGGCGCGACCAACTTCGCGCCGGGCTCCGTGCCGGAGCTCGTGGCCTTCGCGAAAGCCAATCCCGGCAAGGTCACCTACGCCACGGTGGGGGCGGGCAGCTCGAACCACCTGAACGCCCTGCTGCTTTCGAACCGCACCGGGATCGAAATGACCCACGTGCCTTACAAGGGCGGCGCGCCGATGATGATCGATCTGGTGGGGGGACAGGTGAACGTCATGTTCGTGTCCGCGCCGCAGGCGATTCCGCAGGTGAAGGCCGGACGCATCAAGGCGCTCGCGATCGGAGCCGCGCGCCGCATCCCCCAGCTGCCGGATGCGCCGACCGTCGCCGAGACGCTCCCCGGGTTCGCCGCGCAGTCCTGGGTGGGGATGCTCGTGCCGGCCGGGACGCCTGTGGAGATCGTCGCGCGGCTTAACGCGGAAGCGAAGAAGGCGCTCGCCGATCCGGCAGTGCGCGGCAAGCTCGATGCCCAGGGGTTCGACGTCGTCGGAAGCACGCCCGGGGAGTTCCTCGCCTTTGCGCGCGCCGAGTCGGAGAAGTGGGCGAAGGTGATCCGCGATTACAATATCAGGGTCGAGTAGTCCAAGGAGTGCCGATGACGCGCGACGCGAAGTGGATTCCCCGGGGGGTCATCCCCGCGGTGCTGCTTCCCTTCCATGAAGACTTGTCGATCGACGAGCCGTCCTTCCGCGCACACTTGCGCGACGTCGCCTCGGTGGAAGGCCTCTCTGCGATCACCATCAACGCGCACTCGACCGAAGTCGCTTCCTGCACGTTCGACGAGCAGAAGCGCGTCCTGGCGATCACTCAAAACGAGATCGGCGGGCGGCTGCCGATCGTGCACGGCGTGTACGCGGAAGGCAGCTTCGAGGCCGCGCGCATCGCGAAGATGGCGGCCGAGGGTGGAGCGGGCGCCTTGCTCGTTTTCCCGCCCGGGCCCTTCACGATGGGACAGCGTCCGGAGATGGCGGTCGAGCACTTCCGGCGCGTCGCCGGCGCGGCTGACCTTCCGATCATCGCCTTTCAGTACCCCCTCTCAGGCAGCCAGGGCTATCCGCTCGCGACCTTGCTGAAGATCATCGAGGCGGTGCCGCAGGTAACGGCGATCAAGGACTGGTGCGCGAGCCCGCAGCTGCACGAGCGCCAGATCCGCACGCTGCAGTCGCTCAAGCCCCCGGTGAGCGTGCTCACCACGCACAGCTCCTGGCTCCTCGGCTCGCTCGTGCTGGGCTGCAATGGCCTGCTCTCGGGCAGCGGCTCGGTGATCGCGGATCTGCAGGTGAAGCTTTTCAAAGCGGTGCAGGCGAACGACCTCGCGACCGCGAAGGAAATCAACGAGCGCATCTGGCCGACGGCGGAAGCGTTCTACTCGGAGCCGTGGGTGGACATGCACAACCGCATGAAGGAGGCCCTGGTGATGATGGGCAAGCTTCCCCGCGCGGCGGTGCGCCCGCCTCTGGTCAAGATCCCGCAGGCCGAGATCGAGCGTATCCGCAGAGCGCTCATTGCCGCGGGCCTGCTCGATCACGCCGGAAAAGCGCGCAGGGCCGCGTAGTCGTCGCGCGTTTCACGAGGAGGTCGATCATGCAGCAAGTTCGCCTCGGTCTGTTCGTGCTGGGGCTCGCAGCGAGCCCGTTCGCCGCCGCGCAGGCCGACGTCCGGCCCGGCTTGTGGAACATGAGCGTCGAATTCTCGGTTCCTTCGGATCCGGCATTCAAACAGCCCGCGATCACGCGCCCTCAGTGCCTCACCGCCGCCGACGCGCGCGATCCCAGCCGCCTGCTCGCGGAAATGTCGGTGCCCGGCGCGACGGGCTGCGCGATTTCCGGCAAGACCGGATCATCCGGGCATTTCGAATTCGATGTGAAGTGCGAAGGTATTTTCGCGATAGGGGGCCATGGTTCCGTCGACTACACGCCAGACACCCTGCAGGGCACGCTGAATCTGGACTTCAACCTCGGCGATCCGAAAGCGGCCAAGCGAACCGGGTCGGTCAGCCGGGTCATGGCGCGGCGCGTCGGAGACTGCTAACCGACTGTGCAGATCGAATGCGTCCTCGAGTGCGCCAACCATCTCGGCGAAGGCCCGGTCTGGGACGTCGAGGAAGGCCGGCTCTACTGGGTTGACGGGACCGGCCGGCGAGTCGGCAAGCCCTCGATCTGGAGGCTCGATCCGAAGAGCGGCAAGACCGAGAACTGGGCGCTCAAGCGCGACATCGGGGCGCTCGCGTTGCGCAAGAAAGGCGGCGCGGTGCTCGCGCTCGACGACGGTTTCTATTTCTTCGACTTCCAGTCCGGCAAGCTCGACGCGATCGAGCTCGTCCACGCAGGGCAGCCGCGCACGCGCCTGAACGACGGCAAGTGCGACCGCCGCGGGCGCTTCTTCGCCGGCGGCATGGACGACAAAGAAGAGCTGAAGCTCTGCGGGCTGTGGCGCCTCGATCCCGATCTCTCCGTCACCCTGGTCGACGACGGTATCATCTGCTCGAACGGCCCGTGCTGGAGCCCGGACGACAAGACCTTCTACTTCGCCGACAGCTTCCAGGGCGAGATCTGGGCCTACGACTACGACCTCGCGACCGGCACGCCCGCGAACAAGCGCCTGTTCGCCTCGTTCAAGAGCGAGGCGGGCGTCGCCGACGGCTCGACCGTCGATGCGGAGGGCTGCGTATGGAACGCGCAGCTCATCTCGGGCGAGCTCGTGCGCTACGCGCCCGACGGCTCGGTCGAGCGCAAGATCGGTATGCCGGTGAGGAACATCACCAGCGTCGTCTTCGGCGGGGAGAAGCTCGACGAAATCTACGTCACCTCGATGGCGAGGGTGAAGCACCCCGCCGCGCACGGCCGCTTCGCGAAGGAAGCGAAGCCGCAGTTCCTCGCGGGGAGCCTGTTTCGCATCACGGGCCTGGGGATCCGCGGGCTGCCCGAGCCGCGGTTCGCGGGCTGAACTCCAGGGAGCCTATGGAAAAACGCAAACCCAAGGGCCCGTCACCCGACGAGCTCCTAGACGTAATCGATCTCAGGGACTTCGCCCAGCGTGCGGTAACGCGGACGTTCCCGAAGAACACCGTCGTCGTCCGCGAGGGCGAGCGCACCGATTCGCTGTACATCATCGTCTCGGGACGCGTGAAGATCTACGTCAGCGACGAGGGCAAGGAGGTCGCGCTCGGCGAAGCCGGGCCCGGGGAGTACTTCGGGGAGATGGTGCTCGACGAGGGTCCGCGCTCGGCTTCGGTGATGACGCTCGTGCCGACGCAGTTCCTGGTCGTGCCGAAGGAGGATTTCAAGGAATTCGTGAAAAAGAGCCCGGAATTCGCGCTGCACCTCATCCTCAAGCTGATCAAGCGAGTGCGCGCGCTCACCAACGACGTGAAGACCCTCGGGCTCATGGACGTGTACGGCCGCGTGGCGCGCATGCTTCTCGACCTCGCCGTGGAGCGCGACGGCGTTCTGGTCGTCGAAAACCGGCCGAAGCCGCAGGAGATAGCCGCTCGCGCCGGCGCTTCCCGAGAAATGATCGGCAAGATCCTCGACGACCTCGCCGAAGGTGGCTACATCGAGATCAAGGGCGACCGCATCACCATCGCCCGCGCGCTGCCGCGGACGTGGTAGCGGCGCGGATCAATCCGCGCGCAGCTTGTTCGCGCGGATGATCTCGCCCCAGCGCGCGTAGTCGCGCCGCACGATGTCGTTAAAGGCGTCGCCGGAGACGCCCGAAGGCTCGACCCCCAGCTCGCGGAAGCGGTTCGCGACCGTCGCGATCTGCAGCACCGCGCGGATGTCCGCGGCGAGCTTGTCGAGAATCAGCTTTGGCGTTCCGCCGGTCGCGAAGATGCCGTGCCAGCCCGGGATGCCCAGTCCCGGAAAGAGCGAATCGAAAGGAACCGCACCCGGCAGCTGCTCGAGCGGCGCGCTGCCGGTGACGAGGAGGGCGCGCAGCTTTCCCGCCTTGACGTGGGGGATCACCGCAACGGTCACGTCGAGCATGATCGGGGGCTCTCCGGAAAGGACCGCCTGGAGGGCGGGCGCGGCGCCTTTGTAAGGCACGTGGGTGAGGGTGATCCCCGCCGCGCTCTTCAGCAGCTCGACGTAAAGATGCTGCCCCGAGCCGTTTCCCGCGCTCGCGTAATTGAGACCGCCTGGTTCCTTCTTGGCCCTCGCGATCAGTTCCTGGATCGATGCGATCCCGGTCGCCGGATTGACGACGAAGGCATAGGTGAGGAGCGTGGTCTGCGTCACGCCGACCAGATCCTTCAACACGTCGTAGGGCACCTTCTGCAGGTGAGGCAGGGTAACGAGCGGGGTCGAGCTGATGATCATGAGCGTGTAGCCGTCGGGGGCGCTCTTCGCGAGGTACTCGGGACCGATGGTGCTCCCGGGCTTGTTCTCGACGATGACCGGCTGCCCCCAGCGGTCGTGCAATTCCTTCCCGATCAGCCGGCCGGAAATGTCGAGCGGACCGCCCGCGGGAAACGGGACGACGAGGTGCACCGGCTTCGAAGGGAATTCCTGCGCCGCCGCGTTGGCCGCGAGCGCAAGCACCCACACGAGAACCGCCGTGGTCCCTCTCATGACTCCTCCTCGGCTAGAGACTATCAGAGCCCCGCCTCCGGGGGAAAGCGCGTCGTCGCGGGGCTATAATTGCCCGAAGCCATGAGCGAGACAACGGTCATTGGGTCTGAAGCCGGCGCGGTGAGCGCCGGGCTCCACTACACCCTCGACACCGGCGCGAAACCGGTAAACGAGACCTTCGGCCCGGGGAACATTCACCGCCGCCAGTCGGGTGAAACCGAGGAGCGGGCGGTGGCGATCCACGACGGCCGGCCGCTGAAAGACGAGTTCGATCTCGAGGTCACGGGCTTCGAATTCGCCGAGCACAAGACGCAGGTGCGCGATTTCTTCGACGTCGACGAGTTGAAGCGCGTCTACTACCCCGAGGTCGAGGCGCTCGTGAAGAAGGTTTCCGGCGCCACGCGGGTCGTCGTTTTCGATCACACGCTGCGCTCGGGCGACGAGGCCGAGCGCGAGGCGAAGCTCGTGCGCGAGCCCGTGCTCACCGTGCACAATGACTATACGGAGTGGTCCGGGCCGCAGCGCGTGCGCGACCTGCTGCCTGACGAAGCGGACGCGCTCCTGCAGGGACGCTTCGCCATCATCCAGGTGTGGCGTGCGACAAACGAGCCGATCCAGTCCAACCCGCTCGCGATCGCCGATGCGCGCACCCTCGCCCCGAAGGACCTGATTCGCGCCGAGCGCCGCTATCCGAACCGCGTAGGCGAGACCTACCGCATCGGCTACAACGCGGATCACCGCTGGTTCTATTTCCCGCGGATGCGGCGCGACGAGGCGCTCGTCTTCAAGGTATTCGATTCCGCGAAGGACGGGCGCGCGCGCTTCACCGCGCACAGCTCGTTCAACGACCCCAACACGCCTGCGGGGGCGCCGCCGCGCCGGAGCATCGAGGCGAGGACGCTCGCTTTCTTCGCGCGCGCGTGAGCACGTGCCGACCCGATGGCCCTGAAATTTCTCGGACATTCGGCGCTGGCAGCCGGCCTGCTCTTTCCCGCGGCGGCGGCGCATGCGCAGCCGTCGTACCCGGCTCCCGGCAGGGTCGTCACCATCGTCGTGCCGTTTTCCCTCGGCACGGGGCCGGACATCCTCGCGCGCCTCGCAGGGCAGAAGCTCGGCGAGCGCTGGGGCGCATCGGTCATCGTCGACAACAAGCCGGGCGCGAGCGGCAACATCGGCGCGGAGCTGGTGGCCAAAGCACCGGGCGACGGCTACGCGCTGATGATGACCGCGACGTCTTTCGCCCTCAACGCGGCGTTGAGCAAATCGGCGCCGTACGATCCCCTGAGGAGCTTCGCTCCCGTATCGCTCGTCGCGACAGGGGCGCTCGCGTTCGCGACCAGCGCCGAGACTCCCGCGAAGACACTGAAGGAATTCGTCGCCCTCGCCAGAGCGAAGCCGGGCGGGCTCAATTACGCCTCTACCGGGAACGGCACCCCGCAGATCAGGCGCGATTGACGCGAGCTAGAGTTTGATGCCCTCGTCGGCGATGTAGTCGCGGATCACGGTCTCGATGTCGGGATCCGCTTTGAATCCGAGCTCAAGCGCGCGAGTTGTCGCGAAGCGCACAGGCCAGGTCTTCACGATCGCCTCGATGCGCGCGTCGGGCTTCCAGGACACGCGCTTCGCGACCTCGGATCCCGCGATCTTCCCCATGGCCGCGATCATCTCGGCGACCGTCACCGTGATCCCGGGCAGGTTCACCACGCGGTTCCAGCCCCATTCCGAGGCCGGAAGGTCGTAGGCGTGGATCAAGGCCTCTACCACGCGGCGCGGCGAGAGCAGCCAGACTCCCGTTTCGGGCGGAAGCGGGCATTCGTAGGGGATTCGGTTGAGGGGCTCGCGCACCACGGCGCTCGCAAAGGACGAGGCCGCCGCGTTCGGCTTTCCCGGCCGCACGACGATGGTCGGAAGCCGCAGCGACCTGCCGTCTACGTAGCCTTTGCGCGAGAAGTCGCTCACGAGATATTCGCCGATCACCTTCTGCGAGCCGTAGGAAGTCTGCGGCGCGGGCGTGGTCGAGTCGTCGAGAACCTTGGGCAGGTCGCCGCCGAAGGCCGCCACCGAGCTCGCGAAGACCAGACGCGGCGGCTGCGCGGCCGCGTCGCAAATGCGTCTCGCCTGCTCGAGCACGTTGCGCATGCCTTGCAGGTTGACCCGCATTCCGAGATCGAAATCCGCCTCCGCGGCGCCCGAGACCACTGCTGCCATATGGAACACCGAGCCAGTGTCCGGCGCGATCGCGCGTGCGGCGAACTTCGGGTCGGAGATGTCGCCGGCGAGCGTCGCAAGGCGCGGGTCCTCGGGAAGACCGGCCGGAAAAGCCTGATCGACGAGGGTGAGACGCGCGATCTTTTCCGAGGCGAGCGTTCCGCGCGCGAGCAGGGCTTTCGCGAGCTTGAAGCCGATGAAGCCCCCGCCCCCGGTGATGACGATTTTCATCGCGCTGTGCGTCATTGGGTATGTTTGCGAAATTCGGGCGAATCGAAGCCTTTGCCGCGATACCGTTGCCGTCAGCGTTTCGCGCCTCCGCTCACAGCCGACACCGCCGCTCGCAAGCCGAGCAGATAGCTGTCGACGCCGAAGCCGCAGATCTGGCCCTTCGCGATTCCTGCCACGACCGAGTGATGGCGAAACTCCTCGCGGGCGTGGATGTTCGACATGTGCACCTCGACGATCGGCGCCTTGAGAATCGAAAGGGCGTCCCGGATGCCGTAGCTGTAGTGCGTCCAGGCGCCGGCGTTGATCAGCACGGCGTCGACCTTGTCGGCGAAGGCTTTGTGGATGCGCTCGCACATCGCGGCCTCGCTGTTGGTCTGGAAGCACTCGACCGTCACCTCGAGCTCCTTGCCGAGCGCCTGCAATTGAGCGTCGATCTCGGCCAGCGTGATCGTCCCGTAGTGAGTGGGATCGCGTTTGCCGAACATGTTGAGGTTGATGCCGTGAAGCACGAGGACGTTCATGGCGTTTCTTCCCATCTCTCAGCGATCCGACAAGTATACGACCCGGCGCGTCTTTGCCGCTTCGGCGATGGCCTCGGTGACGCGCAGGGATGAGCATACCCGTGCGGCAGGCGCGCTGCTGCGCACCGCCGCTTCCCTCCGCGCGCGAAGGGACGTGCCGGACTGGGTCGTCAGTCGCGAGCGCGCTTACGACCCAGCCGGTTCCTCAATTTCAGAACTTGAATACGGCGCCGATGGCACCCATGCGAATGGTCTGACCATTGACGTCAGCGGGTAGGGTGAAGGTCTTGGTCAAGCCCGCCGAACCGGATGGACGGAAGCCGGCGTTGGGATCGTTGGAAAGCGAATTTCCGAGTCCGTAGATCATGAGTTCCTTCGTGACATCCCAGTAGGCCCCGAACGCCCAGCCATCCGCGTTCTTGCCGCCGCCGGAGTCGTCCTTGATTTGCCCATAGAGAGCGCCGACGCGCACCGTCGGGGTAATCTTGTAGTCGGCCGATACCTGATAGATGTTGTAGTAGGTATTGGCGCCCACGTCGGTACCCGTCACCAGTAATCCTGTGGTTCCCAGGGGGTTGCCGCCGTTGTTCAGCGTTCCCGCGGTTGCGGGGGTCGCAGGGGTCGTGCTCTGGTTGTTCGAACGAACGTACAGCAGATACACCTTGCCCATGCCGTAGTCGAAGTTGCCGTAGAAGCTGTTGTAGACGACCGTCTTGTCCACGACCGAGCCTGCCGGCGGCTTGCCCGCGATCCCGGCATAACCGACGCGGAAGGGGCCCATTTCGTAGTCCAGCGCGGCCTGGTACACGGCCTGATTGGTGCTGTGCTGCGGTTGGGACCCCTGGATCGAGTAGTGAAGTTCGGCGAGCAATCCCGCCCAGCGCGGCGAGATCCAGGCGATGTCGCTGTCGTAGCGGGAAGGCGTACCGAACGTATTGATCACCGAGCCCAGGGTCCGTCCGGTGAAGTCGTTGTATCCGCCGCGGTAGAAGATCGCCGTGTTTTGCCTGCCGAACCGGAATTCACCCGCCGGAGTCGCGAACCCCGCCCAGAGCTGGCGATCGAAAAGACGCGACAGGTCGGCCTGCGCTCCGTTGGTTTCGTTCAAGCCCTGCTCCAGGTTGAACGTGGCGGAATAGCCGTTCCCGATCTCCTTGCTGCCTTTCACACCCAAGCGCGTGCGCAGATAGGCGCCGTCCTGAAGGGCTATCAGCTTGCTGCCCGAGCTGCTGGTCATGTAGCTGAGGTAGTAGTCGATGTCGCCGTACAACTGGACATTGGCCCCGTCCTTGCTGTAGCTCAGCACCCCCTGCGCGCTGGCCACCCCTGCCGAGATCGAGGCCAATGCGCCGAGCGTCAGCGCGATCTTGCGTGATTTCATGATGCTCCTCCTTTTGATGGTTCGTTTGGTCGATGCGATGACAGCGACGACTCTCGCTTGGCTTGATGCGCCTCCCTCCCAAGGTTGAGCGAAAGCGCGGGGGCCCTCTCGATATCCGCCCGCGCTTCGGTCTGCCGATCGCCTCCGGACAACTCGCGTCCGGTACGTCGAGCACTGCGGATGTTATTTAGAGAGCGCGCGGAACCAAATGGGCGAAGCACGCAAATGCGCGTTAATCGCCCAACATCGTACGATAAGCGCCCAGTTTCGGCCGCGCTCGCGATGCGGAAGCGTGCCTAGAGCAGCGTTCGCAGCGAGTACTCGGCCTCCTGAAGGAGGGGCAATGCGCGGCCGATCGCATGGTCGGTGGTCTCCTGCTCCATCGCCAGGCTGATGCCGATCGCGCCGACGACGCCCGCGTTGCGGGTGCGGATCGGCACGGCAATTCCGCGGACCTTTCGCTCCAGTTGCTGCTCCAGCAGTGCGTATCCCTTGCGCCGGGCGCTGCTGATGAGCTCGCGCATCCCGTCCTGGGTCGTTACCGTATAGGGTGTGTACGGCATGAATGTGCGCCCGGTCAGCCAGCGATCCACTTCCCGGGAAGGCAGGCACGACAGCAGCGCGATTCCCGCCGACGACAGGTTCGCCGCCACGCGCGCCCCGATGACGAATCCGTTGTGGACTCGGGTGGAGCCGTCGCGCGCCACGCAGACGACGTCGTCTTCGTCCAGCACCGCGAAATAGCTTGCGCCGTCGAGCTCGGCGCTGATCTGCTGAAGGAAGGGCTGCACAGCACGCGGGACCTTGGCGGAATCGCAATAGGACCAGCCCAGCCGCAGCACGCGGGGCGTCAGCCAGAAAAGCCGCCCGTTGCTCTCCACATACCCCAGATGGTTCAGCGTCCTCAGGTAGCGGCGGGCCGCCGTGCGGGTGATCCCCGTGCGCCACCCGGCGGTGGAAGGCGTGAGGCGGGGGTGGGTGTCGTTGAACGCCTCGATGATACGCAACCCCTTTTCGAGGCCTGCGATCCAATCGCGTTTGTCGAGCGCGGGTTTCCTTGGCATACCTCCTCCTCCTCCAAAAAGCGCGCGAAAGTCGCTCCTGAGCGGCCGATTATCGCGCACAAGCACGCCCAAACCAATGGACGTGGTGCGACCCGGACCCTACCATCATGCCGGCGAAGCGTCCTGTTCGGCGTCGTCACCGTCCGTGCGGCGATGCGAAATCGCGGCATCAGGGGTTCCCGCATATGGTTGCGCCGGAAACGACCAAACCGCTTACTGACGAGCAGCGCCAGGAGCTGGACGCCGCGTTCGAACGTGCGAAGAGAGCGCTCGCTGTCGTCGAGACCTACAGCCAGGAACAGGTCGACCGCCTTTGCCGGGCTGTCGCGTGGGCGGTCGCGAACAAAAGGACATTCACGCGCCTGGTCGAGATGGGAATCGCCGAAAGCGGCCTCGGGGACGCGGACAGCCGGATGGGCAAGCGCCTGAAGATCCGCGGCGTCCTGAGGGACGCCTTGCGCCAGAAAAGCGTGGGCATCATCGAGGAACTGCCCGAAAAGGGCCTCGTCAAGTACGGCAAGCCCGCCGGCATCATCGCCTGCATCGTGCCGACCACGAATCCCGATCTCACTCCGGCGGGCAACGCCATCTACGCCATCAAGGCGCGCGACGTCGTCATATTCTCGCCCCACCCGCGCTCCAAGAAGACCTCGTTCGAAACCGTGCGGCTGATGCGCGAAGCGCTCGAGCGCGCGGGGGCGCCGGCCGACATGCTGCAGTGTCTGATCCGGGTGAACATCCCGATGTCGCAGGCCCTCATGGCGCGGGCGGATCTGGTGCTGGCCACGGGAGGCCAGGCGATGGTGCAAGCCGCGTACAGCTCGGGGACTCCCGCCTACGGCGTGGGCGCCGGCAATTCCACGATGATCATCGACGAGACCGCCAACATCGAGGAAGCGGCACGCAACACGCGCCTCAGCAAGACGTCCGATTTCGGCTCGGGCTGCTCTGCCGACGGCAACTTGCTCATCGAAGCCGGCATTTTCGATCGCCTGCTCGCGCAACTGCAGAGCGAGGGAGGGTATCTCGCCACGGAAACCGAAAAGACCGCGCTTCGCCGCGCGATGTGGGACGGCGAGGGCCATCGCCTGCCCGACACCGTCGCGATCGCTCCGCAAAAACTCGCGGCGGCCGCGGGCTTCAGCATCCCCGCCGACCGCAAATTCATCATCGTGCTCGGCGACGGCATCGGCAAGCAATACCCGTTTTCGAGCGAGAAGCTCACCACGCTTCTCGCGGTCTACAAGTACCAGGGGTTCGATCAGGCGCTGGAGATGATGCGCGCCATCTACGAAGTCGGCGGCAAGGGCCATTCCTGCGGCATCTATTCGTTCGACGAGGACCACATCCACCGCCTCGCCCTCGTGGCACCGGTGAGCCGGATCATGGTGCGCCAGCCGCAATCGAAGGCCAACGCCGGTGCCTTCAACAACGGCATGCCCATGACCTCGAGCCTGGGTTGCGGCACCTGGGGTGGCAACATCGTGTCGGAGAACGTGCATCTCAAGCACTACCTCAATACGACCTGGGTGTCGGTGCCGATCAAGGAAGACAAGCCGTCAGATGCGGAGCTGTTCGGTGAGTTCTACGACCCGGTGCTCGAAGCCGGCGAGCCGGCGATGGCTCCCTCTTGAAAGAATCGATGACGGCACGCCGGGCCGTGCCCGAACGGAGGAGAAGCGCATGAAAGAGCTCATATCCCGTCAGCTGGTGAAGTACCTGGAAGCCCGTGGCGTCGAGCACGTGTTCGGCCTGTGCGGCCACACCAACATCGCCGTGCTCGCGGAGATGGAGAAGAGCCGGGTCAAATTCGTCAACGTTCGCCATGAGCAGATCGCCGCCCACATGGCCGACGGCTATGCGCGGGCGAAAAAGCAGACCTCGGTAGTGCTCTCGCACCTCGGGCCCGGCCTCACCAACGCCGCGACCGGCGTGGCGAACGCCGCGCTCGACTCGATACCGATGGTCGTGATCGCCGGAGACGTGCCGACGCATTACCACGGCAAGCACCCGCACCAGGAAGTCAACATGCACGCCGACGCGTCGCAATTCGAGATCTACCGGCCATTCGTGAAGCGCGCCTGGCGCGTGGACCAGCCCCATCTTTTCCCCGAGATCCTGGAAAAGGCCTTCGCGCTGGCGGAGAGCGGCCGCCAGGGGCCGGTGCTGATCGATGTGCCGATGGATATCTTCTCCAAGGAGGTGGACGTCGCCCTGTTCGAGCGCCTGCGCCTGAACACGAAAGGGTTGCGCAAGCCCTCGCTGGACGAGCAGACGGCCACCGAGATCGTGCGCAGGCTCGTCGCTGCGAGCCGGCCCGTGCTCTACGTCGGCGGCGGCGTGATGCTGGCGGACGCGACCACAGAGTTGCGGGAGTTCGTCGACCACCTGCAGATCCCGGTCGCGCACACCCTGATGGGCAAGGGCGCGCTTCCCGACGATCACCCGTTCGTGCTGGGCATGACCGGCTTCTGGGGAACCCGGTTCATCAACGAGCAGTGCCGCGCGGCCGACTGGATTCTCGGCCTCGGCACGCGCTTCTCCGAAGCCGACTGCAGCTCCTGGGAGGCCGAGTACACGTTCAATTTCCCGCCGACGCGCCTCATGCACATCGACATCGACCCGGCCGAGATCGGCCGCAACTACCCGGTGGAGATCGGCGCCGTCGCCGATTTGAAGCAGGCGCTCGCGGCGCTCAACCGCGCCGCGCGGCGGCTCCTTCCCGATGGCATCAGGCGCCCGGAGCGCCAGGGTGAGATCGCGGCCGCCCGCGCGCTCTTCCTGGCCGGCAATCGCGCGCATGCGCAGAGCGACGCTTACCCGATGCGGCCCGAACGCATCCTCGCCGACGTCCGCGAAGCCCTGCCGCGGGACGCGTTCATCGTCACCGACGTCGGCTGGAACAAGAACGGCGTCGGCCAGCAGTTCCCGATCTACGAGCCCGGCACGATCTTCACGCCGGGCGGCTACGCCACGATGGGCTTCGGCGCTTCGGCGGCGATGGGCGCGAAGCTCGCGCAGCCCGAGCGCACGGTCGTCGCGCTCGTCGGCGACGGCGGCTTCGGCCAGAACCCGGCCCTGCTCGCCACCGCATTCGAGGAAAACATCGCGGTGGTCTGGGTCATCATGAACAACTACGCCTTCGGCACCATCGCCGGCCTGGAGAAGGCGCATTTCGGCACGACCTTCGGCACCGTTTTCGAAAAGGACGGCAAACCCTGGTCCCCCGACTACGCCGCCATCGCCAAGGCCTACGGCATCGAGGGCGTGAAGATCGGCTCCGCGGCCGAGTTCAAACCCGCGCTCGAGCGCGCGCTCAAGTCCAAGGGGCCCGTGGTGATCGACGTCGTGATGCAGAACGAGCCGGTCCCGACCGCCGGCCATTGGAACATCATGGACATCTATTCCCCCGGAAGGAAAGTGAACCACGCGAGCACGACGGTGACGGCGAAGTGAAACACGAGTTCTCCATCGCCCACCTGACCGCGCTGTCCCTGTCTCCGCCGCGGCTGGTCGAGGTTGCCGCCCGCGCCGGTTACCGGTACGTGGGATTGCGCCTGAACCGCGTCACGCCCAGCGAGCCGCTCTATGCGCTCGCGGACGATCGCGCGTTAATGGCGGAAACGAAAGCGCGGCTGGCCGACAGCGGCGTCGCCGTCCTGGACATCGAGCTCGCACGTATGGGTCCGGAAAACGATCCCGGGAGCTACGTGCCTCTTCTGGAGGCGGCCGCCGAGCTTGGAGCGGCTCACATCCTGACCCAGTTGCCCGATCCGGAATTCAACCGCGCCGCCGAGCGCTTCGCCGCGCTGTGCGACCTGGCCCGGCCGCTAGGGCTCGGAATCGATCTCGAGTTCGTATCGTGGACGGAGACTTCGGACCTGGATACGGCTGCAAAGGTGCTTCGCGCGGTGAACCGGACCCGAGTGGTTCCGCTACGCCCAGGTTAGCGATGCGCCGGCGCAAGCGCCGAAGACCCGGGACGAGATCATCCACGCCGCGCGCTTCGAGCGATTGTTCCCCGGGGAAGGCGGCCTCGGCGTCCGCGAAATCCTCGCCTGCCTTCCGGCGGGCATTCCTTTCGCGCTGGAGATCCCCCGGGCTTCGCTTTCGCGGCTCATTGGCGCGGAAGAATATGTCCGCTTGGCGCTCAAGGCCGCAAAGTCGTATCTCGATGCGCCAGAGGAAGTCATAGAATCGAGTCCACATACTTGATAGGAGGAGGTTGACATGGATTTCAAGATCGATCGTCGTTCGGCGCTCAAGGCAAGCGCCGCTCTGGCCGCCGCGTACGTCTTGCCTGCCGGTGCGCAGGCCAAGCCCACCCTCCGCTTCGCCGCGGTGTTCTCCGACAAAGACATTCGCGCGGGCATGATCCAGATGTTCGCAAAAGAGGTCGAGGGCGACTTAAAAATCGAGCCTTTCTACAACGGGACCTTGTTCAAGCAGGGCACCGAGCTGGTCGCCCTGCAGCGCGACAACCTGGAGATGGGCAACATTGCGCCGCAGGATATCTCCAAGCAGATCCCGGCTTGGTCGATTCTGACCTCGGCGTATCTTTTTCGCGACGCCAATCATCTGAACGCCTTCTTCTCGAGCGATCTGGGCGCGCAGATGAAGAAGATGGTCGAGGACCAGGTCAAGGTCAAGATCCTCGGGCCGACATTCTTCGGCACCCGCCAGGTGGGCCTGAAATCGAAGAAGAAGATCTCCACACCCGCCGATATGGCCGGTATCAAGCTGCGCATGCCCCCCGGCGATGCGTGGCAACTCCTTGGCCGCTCGATTGGCGCGAATCCCACGCCCATGGCTTACGCCGAGGTCTATACGGGGCTGCAGACCGGAGCGATCGACGGCCAGGACAACCCGCTGCCCAACGTGCAGAACATGAAGTTCTACGAGGTAATGTCGCAGATCGTGCTCACCTCGCACCTCGTTGGCTACGACCTGCTTACGGTGAACATGAAGACCTGGAACAGCATGTCGCCCGCCAAGCAGAAGGCCTTTCAAGCCGCCGCCGACAAGGCGATCGCCTGGAGCACAGCGGAGCATCTGAAGCGCGAGGCGGAGCTGGCTGACAGCTTCAAGAAAATGGGCCTCGAGGTGTACACCCCGAACGTCAATGCCTTCCGCGAGAACGCGCAGAAGATATACCTGGGCTCAGACGAAGCGAAGGAATGGCCGAAAGGGATGCTGGAGAAGATCAACGCCCTGAAGTAATTCCTGGTGCTTGCATACCACCGGTCGCGTCCGCGGCCGGTAGTATGTTTATGCAGCATGCATCACCACCTACCGGTTGACAAGCAAGCGCCAAAAGATCCGGATATACATGACACCGTTCATTCCGAAGGCCGCGACCTGGCTGCGGCGGCGCGCGGAGAATATTCTCGCGGGCATGCTGGCCATTCTGTTCGTCGCTTTCATACTACAGATCGTTTTCCGCTACCTGTTCAACTTCCCGGTCGGCTGGACGGCGGAGCTGTCGGTGATCGCGTGGCTGTGGCTGGTGATGTGGGCCACCGGCTTCGTCGCGAAGGAAAGCGAGGAAATCCGCTTCGACATCGTTTCCGGAGCGGTTGGCCCCCGCACGGCCCGCGTCATGGGAATCATCGCCGCGATTTCGATCGTGGCGCTGTATGTCGCCGCGCTGCCGGCGACCTACAAATACATCAGCTTCATGAAGATCGAAAAGAGCTCGTATCTCCATATCCGCCTGGACATCCTGTTCTCGGCCTTCGGCCTCTACATCGTCGCCGTGATCGTTCGTTATCTCTGGATCCTGTGGGATTTGCTGCGCGGAAAGACCCCCACGGCGGTCGGCTCGACCACCCCGGGCTCCGGCCTGTGAATCTCGCCAGCCCCTTCTCCATGTGCATCATGGCGATCGTCGCCCTCACCCTGCTCGGGCTGCCGATCGGGCACGCCATGATCGGCGGATCGATCCTCTATCTTTTCCTGGCCGGTCTCGATGCCGGGACCGCCGCGGAGCAGCTTTCCAACGGCATGTTCGGCGGCTTCGTGCTGCTGGCCATCCCGCTGTTCATGCTGGCCGCCGAGTTCATGACGACCGGCAGCATCACGGAAAGACTGGTGCGCTTCTGCAACGCCTTCGTCGGGCGCTTCCGCGGCGGCCTGGCCCTGGTCGTGGTGGTGCAAAACATCATCCTCTCCAGCATGTCGGGCTCGGCGCTCGCGGATGCCGCGGCCACCGGCAAGCTGATGCAGGCGATGATGACGCAAGACGGCAAGTACCGCGCGAGCTTCGCCGCCGCTCTGCAGGCGGTCGCGGCGGTTATCGGGCCCATCATTCCCCCGTCGATCCCGCTGGTGGTCTACTCCCTGATTTCCGACACCTCGGTCGGCTACCTGTTTCTCGGCGGCGTCGTGCCGGGGCTCCTGCTCGGCGCCGCGCAGATGTCGCTGATCGCCTACGTCGCCCGGAGGCAAAACTTTCCGGTGGAAAGACCGGTGCCGATGCGCGAGCTGCCGCGCATCACGGGGGAAGCGTTCCCCGCGCTGATGATGCCGGTGATCCTGCTCGGCGCCCTCTATAGCGGGATCACCACACCCACCGAAGCCGCCGCTCTCGCCGCCTTGTACGCGCTGCTCGTCTCGGCGTTCTACTATCGGTCCCTTGGCTGGAGCGACGTCTACAGGTCGCTGCTGAACACCGCGAAGATCTCGGGGTCGATCGGTATCCTGATCGCCGCCGCGATGGTCTTCAACTACGTCGTCACGATCGAGAACATTCCGAAGACGCTCAGCGCCATGCTGACGGCGTCGCAGATGTCGCCGCTGGCGTACTTGATGTTCGTAAACGTGCTGCTGCTGATCCTCGGCTGCCTGCTGGAAGGCACGACGATCATCCTCATCATCCTGCCGGTGCTGCTGCCGACCGCGACAGCGCTCGGAATCGATCCGGTGCATTTCGGCGTGGTCGCCGTCGTCAACATCATGATCGGCCTGGTTACGCCGCCGTACGGCCTGCTGCTCTTCATCATGGTCAAGATCACCAAGGTGCCCCTGCGGGATATCGTGCGCGAGGCGGCTCCGTTTCTCGCCGTGATGATCGCCACGCTGCTTCTGATTACCGTGGTACCGGATCTCGTGCTGTGGCTGCCCCGGCTCATGGGCTACAAGGGCTGAGATGGAGAAGAGCAAATTCCTGGTCGGCCTGATCGGCGAGGGGATTCAGGAATCCCTCTCTCCCGCGCTGCACGAGGAGGAAGCCCGGTGCCAGGGACTCACTCTGCACTATCAGCTGATCGATCTGGCCCGGGACGGGTGCAGCGTTGCCGATCTGCCGCGGCTGATCGACTCGGCCGAAGCGGCGGGCTTCGACGGTCTCAACATCACGCATCCGTGTAAGCAGGCTGCGCTGCCCCTGCTGACCGGGCTCTCCGAAGAGGCACGCGCCATCGGCGCCGTCAACACGGTGGTCTTCCGCGAAGGCGGGCGCAAAGGCTTCAACACCGATTGCTCGGGCTTCGCCGTATCCTTCCGGCAGGAGCTGGGCGATACGCCGAGGCGGCGCGTGGTGCTGCTCGGCGCAGGAGGGGCCGGCGCGGCCATCGCTCACGCCGTGATGGGCTTGGGCGTGGAGCAGCTCTTCATCGTCGACCGGGACCATCAGCGCGCCGAAGCGCTGGCGCGCAGAGTCGCAGGAGACCACCCCGACCGGGTGGTCGCATCTGCCGATGACATTGCGCCGGCGGCGAAACGGGCGGACGGCCTGATCCACGCCACTCCGATGGGAATGGCAGCTTATCCCGGTCTGCCCTTGGATCCGTCCTTGCTGCGGCCGGAAATGTGGGTCGCGGAGATCGTCTATCTCCCGCTGGAGACCGAACTTCTGCGCGCCGCCCGAAAGCGCGGCTGCCGAACCCTCGATGGCGGAGGGATGGCGGTCTGGCAGGCCGTGGGGGCCTTCGAGCATTTCACGGGCATCAAGCCCGATGCGGCGCGCATGGAGGCGCATTTCCTGAGAATGGTTTCGCGCGCCGGCAGCGCCGATACGCGGATTCCGGGTTGATCATCGCGTGATGGTCCACGGATAGACAGGGCAGGTACAGCGAGAGTCCGGAGGAGCGGTCCGATGGCGCTTCTTGGCAACGCGGCAGTGGCGATGTGGTGGAATGTCGCACCCGAAGCTCGGTCGGAGTTCGAGGACTGGCACTCTCACGAGCATATGCCGGAAAGACTTCGGATCCCGGGTTTCTTGCGCGGGACGCGCTGGACGTCACCGTCCGGCGAAGGGGACTATTTTGTGATCTACGAGCTGGCAGAGTACGAGACGCTCACTTCGAAACACTACCTTGACCGGCTGAACAGCCCGACGCCCTGGTCCACCATGATGATGCCGCAGCACCGCAATATGACCAGAAGCCAGTGCCGGGTCCTATGCAGCCACGGCGGTGGCGTAGCGCACACCTTGTTGACGCTTCGGTTTTCACCGGTCCCGGGGCAGGCGAACCGCTTGAGAGAGCGGCTTTCACGAGATGTCTTGCCGTCGCTTGCGGCGCGGGCCGGCCTCATCGGGGCTCACTTGTTGCAAACTCAAACGCCGACAGGCCAAGCAGCGACCGCCGAGCAGAAGATCCGCGGCGGAGACGCAGTGGCCGATTGGATATTGCTAGCCGGCGGCTACGATTCGAAACCCGTGGCGGCGCTCTTGGACGGCGAACTCCAGGAGCAAACGCTTGCGGGACACGGAGCGTGCCATGAGCGAATTGCAGGCATTTACCGGTTGTCGTTCTCATTGACCAACAAGGATCTCCCTTCGACGAGCGCCCGGTACGATTCCCAGCCGCCGTCGATCGGCAGACTCGTCTCCCGGTCCGCCACGCGGCGACCGCCGAAGGCCGCCGACGGCAAGAAGGGGGCGCGGGGTTCGCGAACCGTGCAGGAGCCTCTGAGCAGGGCGCAGCTTCGAGTGCTCGGCCTGCTGAACCGCGGTTTGACCAACCAGGAAATCGCCAAAGAACTCGAGATCGGGGTCGGGACGATCCGGTGGCACTTGAATAACATTTTCGGCAAGTTACAGGTACGCAACAGGACGGAGGCCATCGTTCGAGCCCGGGAACTGAGCCTCGTGTAGCGAGCATCCTGCCTGCCTTTTGTTAGGTGACGCCGCGCCATGGGGGAGCGTAACTTGCGCAATAGACAACTCGAGCCCCTTCGTTCGCGTATCGGGGCCGCCTTTGCGAAAAGCGTTACAAAGAGGGAGGTGGGCACAGTGGCTGCTGATCGCGTTGCCATCCTTGCGGTCCCCGCGGAAAGTGCGAATGGTGCAACCGACGCCCCGTTGTTGCAGAAGGAGCTCGAGCGCGCTCAGCGAGTGGCCAGCGGGCAGATCGGCGCTCAGGATCTCGACTGGCTCAGCAAAGGTTTCAGCGCCTTCCTGGCGAACGGCGGCGCGCTCCCGCTCGAGCGCTGCTTGCGCCTGCCCGGGAGGGACGGCGCCTTGCGCCGCGAATGCCGTGACTACTGGCTGCGCAGCGCCTGGAAAATGACAGGTGGCGATCTCTCGCCCTGGTGTCGATCCGAGATGCTGGCCGTGGAGGTCCGCACATTCGCCGCAAGGCAATGGGTAAGGTGGCGCACGCTTCAGTCCGTACCGCCCGACGCGTCGGAATTGGAAACCGCCTTGTTCCATGCCTTCCGCGCGTATGAGCGGATTCCCGTGACCGCAATGCAACTGCACAACATCGCTCATTTCCGCCGGCATTCTTGAAGTTCGCCTGGCGCCCCAGCCGCTGTCCGTACATCGATTGCACGACGTTTCCCAAAGCAGACACCATCGTTTGCTCGCGCTGGCGAACGAGGCTCGGGCGCGCAAGGCGGATCTCGGCGACCTGCTGGCGCGCGAGGAAGGCAAGACGCTCCCCGAGGCGATCGGCGAGGTGACGCGCGCCGGCAACATCTTCAAGTTCTTCGCGGGAGAAGCGCTGCGCATTCCGGGCGAGGTGGTACCCTCGGTGTGTTCCGGTATCGGCGTAGAATTCACGCGCGAGCCGGTGGGGGTGGTTCGATCATCACACCCTAGAATTTTCCCATCGCCATTCCAGCGTGGAAGATCGCGCCGGCCCTTTACTGCGGCAACGCGGCCGTCTTCGAGCTGCCCTACTTACAAAGGAAATGCGTTTCATGTTCGCATCTCTCTCGGTTCGCTGGCGCCGCTGTAGGCTTGCTCGTAGAAATGCTTGTGTCTGGCCTCATCGGAGAATGCGTCGTTCAAGCGTGGCGCCAGACGGGAAAAACGCGCCATGGGAATAGGTAAGCGTAGCAAAGCCAAGGGCCCCGAAGATCCAGTTAGGGCGTTGCGGCAGGCTGAGGAGCGCCTGCGAACCATGCTTGAACTTTCGTCCGACTGGTATTGGGAACAGGACGAGAACTGTCTTTTTACCCAGGCGACAGGGACGAGCACGGAACAAATGGGAGTCATAACGCAGCAGTACGTCGGCACGGCGCGTTGGGACCACGGCGGGATTCCGGTCGGCGACGACGGTAGTTGGGACAAGCATAAAGCCGTGCTCAAGGCGAGACAGCCATTTGCCAATTTTATCTTCAAGCGCCCCAATCCGGAGGGCGGGTGGAGCTACATCAGCGTCACCGGGAAGCCGGTGTTCGACGAGCAAGAGCGATTTCAGGGTTACCGCGGCACCGCCAGGGACATCACCGAGCAGAAGCGCGCCGAAGAGGCACTGCGCCAAAGCGAGGCACGCTTCCGCAGCCTGACCCGGCTCTCATCGGATCTGTACTGGGAACAGGACGACCACTACCGGTTCACCTCGTTTGCCGGCACCGGCTCGGAACGGGTCACCAATGTGCGCGGCTTTAATTTTGTCGGGAAGAAACACTGGGAACTGGACTACCTTAACATGTCCGCGGTCGAATGGTCCGCGCATATGGCGATTCTCGATGCGCGCCAGCCGTTCCATGACTTGGAGCTGTGCCGGCTGGACGAATCGGGCAAGAAGATCTGGATCGGCGTCAGCGGCGAACCGATGTTCGACGAGACCGGCGTATTCAAGGGCTATCGTGGCGTCGGCAAGGACATCAGCGCGCGCAAGCAAGCCGAGGAGCGAATTCAGTATCTCGCGCATCACGACGGGCTGACGGCTTTGCCCAACCGCACGCTGTTCAGCGAACTATTGAGCCTCGCGATCCGGCAATCCAAGCGATACGGTCATAAATTCGCGGTGCTGTTCATCGATCTGGACCGGTTCAAGCTCATCAACGATACCTTGGGCCATGACGCGGGCGACGTTTTGTTGCGGGAAGTGAGCCGGCGGCTGACCGAAACGTTGCGTTCGAGCGACGTGATGGCGCGCTTGGGCGGCGATGAGTTCGTGGTGATGGTGCACGAAGTCGGAGCGCCGCAGCAGGTGGAGGCGGTGGCGCGCAAGATCATGGCCGCCGTAATCAAGCCGATCACGATCCAGGGGCAGGAATGCCGGGTCACCGCGAGCATCGGGATCTCGATGTATCCGGCTGACGCGGACGACGAGCAGAGCCTGATGAAAAACGCGGACACGGCCATGTACTGCGCGAAGGAAGAGGGCAAGAATACGTTCCGGTTCTACACCGGGGGCATGAGCGCGCACTCCTTCGAGCGTCTGGCCATGGAGAGCAGCTTGCGGCGGGCGTTCGAACGTGAAGAGTTCCACCTGCATTACCAGGCCAAGCTCAACCGCAAGTCGGGCGCCATCACCGGGGTGGAGGTGCTGTTACGCTGGAGCCATCCGGAATTGGGCCTGGTTTCGCCGACGCAATTCATCCCCATAATGGAAGAGTCCGGTTTGATCGTTCCGGTCGGCCGCTGGGCACTCGGAACCGCATGTGCACAAAACGTGGCATGGCAGCGTTTAGGGCTGCCGCCTGTTACTGTGGCGGTGAACCTTTCCGCCCGCCAGTTTTTCGACCAGAACCTGCTCCAGGACATCGCCGATGCGCTCGAAGAATCCGGGCTCGCGCCCGAACTGCTGGAATTCGAACTCACTGAAACCATGGTGATGAAAAACGCGGAGCGCGCGGCAACCGTGCTTGCGGCCATGAAGAAACTGGGAGTGCGGTTGACGATCGACGATTTCGGAATCGGCTTCGCTTCGCTGGCCAATCTGAAGCGCTTCTCCGTCGACACGATGAAGGTCGATCGCTCTTTCATCCGCGACCTCTCTCAGGACAGTGAAGACCGGGCCATCACCCAGGCTATCGTTACCATGGGCAAAAGCCTGCAACTGAATGTGGTCGTGGAGGGCGTGGAGACGGAGGAACAGATGACGTTCCTGCAGTCAGGGGCGTGCGATGAAATGCAGGGTTTTTACTTCAGCCACCCGATCGAATCCGACCAGTTCGCCGAACTGCTGCGGCGGAACGCCGCCTCGCAGCTGACAGCTATATCTTCGGGTCGGGCTTGATCCCGAGATAGGTGTGCGATCGCCGCTACCGCCGGCACTCTTAGGTTGTCCGTACATCAATTGCACGACGTTTCCCAAAGCAGACACCATCGTTTGCTTTGGTAAGCAGGCGCGGCATTGACAATGCAGACCCTCCCCTCATAAAGTTTTTGAAATGATGTTCTGGCTTGTCAGAACATGGGTCCATGGGTCCCGTTCATAGGGTTCCGTTCGCGGCCCGATCCTAGGGAGATGTTCCATGAAACTCAAATTGTTGGTGTCCTCGCTGTTCGCTGCCGGCGTGCTGACCGTGTCCCACGCGGTCATGGGGAACGACGACGGTGATCGAGACCATCGCCCCCGGGCAGCCGAGTTGTCGGATTGCTGCACGCCGGGCGACAAGGACTTCCCCAAGGTCGGCGGCAATCTCGGAAACCAGAACTACTCGCGGCTGCACAAGATCAACCAGCACAACGTCAGCAGGCTGGGCGCGGTGTGGCTCAACCACATCGAAGGCGGCGTCACGACAGGGACGAACCAGAGCACGACCGTGGCGGTGGACGGCGTGCTCTACATCGAATCGGCCCCCGGCAACGTGTTCGCCGTCGACGGCAAGACCGGAGTGACGAAGTGGAAGTACACGCAGCCCCGCGGCAGCCTGACGCGCCGCGGCGTGGCGGTCGGCGAAGGCAAGGTCTTCACGATCACCGGCGACAACACCGTGGTCGCGCTCAACAAGGACACGGGCGCAGTCGTCTGGGAGAAACAGCACAACGGCTGGGGCAACGTGGAAAAGGTCGCGGTGGTCTACAGCGACGGCATGCTCTACCTGGGCACGAACGACGGCAACCGCGGCGCTGGACTTGCGCTGCGCGCAAGCGACGGCGAGTTGGTGTGGCACTTCTGGGGCGCGCCCGACCCGGGCGAGATCGGCAACGACACCTGGGAAGGCAACTCGTACCTGACGGGCGGCGCGACGCCCTGGATCCATCCGGCCGTCGATCCCGAGCTGAATCTCGTCTATTGGGTGTTCGGGAACGCGCGCGGCAATCGTTCTTCGCAGGACGGGTCGGCGCGCGGGGGAGAGAACCTGTTCTCGAGTTCGATCGTCGCGGTGGACGCCAAGACCGGGGTGTACCGGTGGCACTTCCAGACTATCCACCACGGTTTTTGGGACATGGAAAATATGTCCGCCGTGCTTGCAGACATCCGCGTTCATGGAAAGGACCGCAAGGCCGTTGTTCTTGGCGGGAAGACCGGCATGTACTACATCCTCGACCGCAGGGACGGCACGCCGCTGCTCGGCATCGATGAACTGCCTGTGCCTCAGGATCCGAGACAGAAGACCTGGCCGACGCAACCCTACCCGCGTCAAGGCGGATGGACGGAGAACTGCATCGTGGACCAGCCCCTGGGAACGGCCATCCCCGGCAATCCCGCCCGGGCCGTGCCGAACTATGTGCGAGGCTGCCTGTATGCCGCCCACTGGGACATTCCCATCCTGACGATTCCCGGCCACGGCGGCGGCGCGGATTGGAATCACCACTCCTTCAGCCACAGTACCGGGCTGATGTATACGGGCTTTGGCTACGTCGCTGCGGCGCACTCCCTTACGGAATCCAGCAACGGCCTGCGGGCGACGGGTGAATACCAGACGGGCGGCATCGTTGCCGTCGACCCGTCCACGAACGAGGTCAAGTGGAAGAAGAACATGCCCTACGAACTCGCCCACGGCAACGGCATCCTTACGACGGCGGGCGACGTGCTCTTCATCGGTCAGCCCGACGGGAATCTGCTCGCGCTGGGCGCGCGCCACGGGCACGAGCTGTGGCGATTCCAGACCGGCGCCGCGGTCAGCGCCAGTCCGATCACCTACGAGATCGACGGCGAGCAGTATGTCGCGGTGTACGCGGGGGGCACGGGCATTCCCTACGGCGATTCCGCGCCGCGCGGGGATAACCTGTGGGCGTTCAAGATCGGCGGGACGCTCGCGCAAGCCGCCACGCCCACGCCGCCGGTCGTTCGTCGTCCGGTCTCAGGCAACCCGGTGGAAGGCGCCACCTTGACGCCGCCGAACACGGTGTTCCTTGCGCGCACGCGCTCGGCGACCGGTGTGGTAGGGGCGACGGAATCCACGGCGGTGAACGCGATGGCGCCGACCCACATGCGCGTTCCGGTCGGGACCATGGTCACCTTCACCAATCCCGCGACCAACCCGAACGTACACTGCGCGACGCAGTTCTTCGAGGGACTGTTCAACGCCATCCTGCATCCGGGCGAGTCGTTCAGCTACACGTTCACGCAGGCCGGCGAGTACTTCTTCAACGACTGCTTCAGCCCGCGCCCGACCGGCAAGATCGAAGTGCACTGAGTCAAACGCTTTCTGAATTACAGGGAGAAAAGAATCCCCACCAATCCACGCGCCATGGCAGGTCGATCACAAGGCGGAATATTTGTCGCGGTGTGCGCTCTCGCGCTTGCAGGGATCGCCGCGCCGGCCAGTGCAGTCGTTCCGACGCCGGTGGTGACCGGACCTTTGGCGTCAGACGCGCGCGGCAGCGCCAGCCGCAACTACACCTTTTTCGCCACAGACCTCGATCTGGAGGGCCGTGGTTATGTCGAGGAGGAGTTCTTCATCTCCGGCGCCGCGAACGTCTATGACGCGCCGAATCCTCCGGTGGGGATCGGTGCCGGGCCCGTTCCGGCGCCGACCGCCCATATCGTCAGCACCGGGCATCCTTACCAGACGCGACTTGTCGTTCGCCGTCCCAAGCACGAGCGCGATTTCAACGGTACGGTGGTCGTCGAATGGACCAACGTCACCAGCGGCTATGACGTCGAAGCGCTCTGGTTCCGGACGCATGAATTCCTCATGCGCTCGGGCTACGCCTGGGTTGGTGTCTCCGCGCAAAATGCCGGCATTTCTGCCTTGCCGAACGGCCTGAAGACGTGGAGTCCCGCTCGCTACGGCACGCTGGACGTAACCCAGGGCGGGACCATCACCGGAGACAGTCTCTCCTACGACATCTTCTCCCAGGCGATTCAGGCCGCGCGGAACGCTCCGGCTGTCGTCGACGGACTGAGAGTGAAGCGCGTGATCGCAGCCGGCGTTTCGCAATCTGCCGGCCGTTTGGGCGTCTGGGTGAACGCGGTTCATCCGATCGACCCGGTCGCCGATGCGGTGCTGCTCTACATCGGGGGACAGCGCATCCGCGAGGACCTCGACATCCCGGTGCTGAAGCTGCTGTCGGAGACCGAGCATGTGGCTCCGCAGGCGAGCGAGCTTTCATCCTTGCAGCCCGACACCGACAAGATCCGCGTTTGGGCGATGGCCGGCACGTCCCACTCCGATTGGGCTTCGTACGTCGTTCGATACGCGCTGCTCAGGCGCGACCTCCCCGCCCTGCCGCTGTTCGACAACTGTGCGGATCCGAGCCGCAGCCGCATCCAGGACCGCTACGTGATCGGGGCCGCGATCGACGCCATCACGAAGTGGGTCCGAAAAGGAGTCCAACCGCCGCACTCGCCCCAGATCGAGATTACTTCGGTCTCGCCGCTGGTGGTACCGCGCGACGCGCGCGGCAACGCGCTCGGTGGCATCCGGCTCGCGTCGTTCGCCGTGCCCGTAGCGCTGGACCAGGGATCGAACAACAACAAGCCCGGAGTCCCTGGCTTGTGTTTCCTGAACGGTACGCATATCCCGTTCGACCAGGCAACGCTCGACGCCCTCTATCCGACCCACCATGGATACGTGCACGCCGTGACGCAGGCCGCGAAGCGGAACCTACGCGACGGGTTCCTGCTCGAGGAGGACGCGGAAGAGGTAGTTGCCGATGCCTCCACCTCCATTTACGGACTGGGCCTGAGCTGCGGCCCGCTGTGCGCGAACATCGCGCAATTCCCTCTCAATCCCTCGACCTCGATTCTGCGCGACCACACGAAGTTCTACTACTTCCATGGGGGCGGGGCGCTGCTGAAAACGCTGGACCTGGCCACGTGGTGGGTGGCGAGGGGCTACACTTTTGCCGACCAACCCGATTCCCGGAGCCAGGAAGAGAGCCGGAAGAGCTTTGCCGAGGCGGCCGAAGTGCTCAGGATGTACATCAAGGAAGTCCAGCACCTGGAGCATCGAGGGCGCGCAGCTCCCGAGTCGGCAGCGCTCCTGGTCGACTACGCGAATATCCTGCTTGAGAAGCTGGCGGAACTCGGCGGGCCGTAAGTAGGCTTAGTTTCTCTATTGCGGCTCGGGACGCAAAGCGCTCACCGTCGATACGGCGCCCGCCGCGTCGATGCTCCACAGCCTCTCGATGCCGGTATTGTCGTCGGCTGTGAAGAACAGCGCGTCGTTGACCTGCGTAAAGCGATTGGGATACGAGCTGGCCTTGCCGGGACGCAGATCTTTCAGCAGGACCGTCCCTGCCGGGCTGCCGTCGCTTTGCCAAAGTTCCCAGCCGTGCTCCCCGTCACCGGCGGAAAAAAGGATCCTGTCGCCCACTTTGGTCAAGTGCCCCGGCGAAGAGCTGCCTGCCCCTGGGTAGATATCCTTGACGAGCACCGTTCCGGACTCTGTGCCGTCGCTCTTCCAGAGCTCCGCGCCGTGTACACCGTCGGTCGCGGCGAAGTACACGGTCCCGTTCATGTTCGCGAGAGAGTTGGGAAGGGAGTTGCCGCGACCCGGATTGATGTCCTTGACGAGGACCGTACCGCGATCGGTACCGTCGCTTTTCCACAACTCGACCCCGCGTTCATCGTCAGCGGCCGCGAAGAACAGTGTCCCGCCGATATTCGCAAGGTGGCGAGGCCTTGCGCTGGGCGTCCCGCTGTTGATGTCCTTGACCATGACGGTTCCTGATTCGGTACCGTCGCTTTTCCAGAGTTCGAACCCGTGTCTTCCGTCGTTCGCGACGAAGAAAAGTGTTCCGTTTACATCGATCAGCGATTCAGGACTCGAATCCTCTGGTCCGAGACGGATGTCTTTCACACGGCGGGTTCCCTTCGCCGTTCCATCGCTGACCCAGAGTTCCGTTCCGCCTGCTTGATCGGTGGCGGCAAAGAATAGGTTTCTCCCCACGCGGGTCAGGAATCGGGGCGCGGACCCCGCGGGTCCGACATTGATATCGGCGACCAGGGCGGTGCTTTCCGCGCTGCCCTGGCTTCTCCATAGCTCGAATCCGTGCTTGCCATCGTCCGCGGCGAAAAACAACACGCCGTTCACGTCCGCAAGGAAGCTCGGCGTCGAGGACGCGGGTCCGGGGTTGATGTCCTTGACGAGGTAGGTGCCAGCGGCAGTGCCATCGCTTCTCCACAGCTCGGATCCCGCGGTTCCGTCGTCGGCAGAGAAGAACAGCGTACCACCAATGGCGTGCATGCTGCTCGGATAGGACCCCGGAATACCAGGCCTGATGTCCTTGATCAGAACCGTTGCGTTGCGCGCGCGATCGAATTTCCACAATTCGTAACCGATGCGGCGGTCGGTTGCCGCAAGAAGAAGCGTCCCGCCCGCATTGGCGAGAGCGCTAGGGGACAGGGGCTGAACAAGTTCGGAGCTGGCGACCAGGCGTGTTCCGGGCTGTTCCTGTCCCGCCACATCGCTTGCGGGCGCAAGCACGCAGAGCATGCTGACGCCCCAAAAAATCCCGGGGCCAATAGCTCGCCCCGAGACTGAGCGTCGTGGATCGATAGCCGCTTTAATGCTGCCCGGAGGCTGCTCCAATCTCAGCGGCGATCCTTGTCGTGGTCATCGTGGCTGTCATGGCTGCCCGGTTGGCAAAAGGGCTCCAAGCCCATCGCCGACTTGATGCCGCCGACGATCATTTTCTGGAATTCCGCAGCGCCGGGAAGCGCTGAACCGGCCGTGAACGCAGTGTTGATGTGTCCCAGGGTGGTCACCCACGCCCGCCCGCCATCGTAGTACTGGCACCACGCGACCGGGTGAAATTTCGGGAAACCCGGGTGAACCGAGTGTTTCGTCTCCAGGGAGTCCTCGTCCACGAGCGCGAGGAATCTCACTTTTGTCGGGAACGGCACGAGGTTGTACCACTCGTCGCTGAAAGTCCAGCGCGCCGGCAGGCCGGCGGTGGAAACGTCGCGGTCGTTGATGATCTGGACCACTCCGGTCTGAAAGGCGCCGTGGTCGTAGTAGTTGGCGTTACCCAGCAGGCCTTCGTAGTACTGCCAGTTGTATTCCGTCCCGAAAGCGTTGTGGACCTGTCCTCCCACCGAATGATTCCATAGCGCGTCGCGGCTGGTGCTGGCAAAGATCACCGCCTTGTACGAGTTGAGATTGCTGACCCGGGTGACATCCTCGGTCCAGTCCACCGCAATCCCTTCCGCGTTCAACAGGCGGATGAGGTTGGTCTGGACGATGTGCCGGGCGGGATCGAGCGGCGGATTCAAACCGGCGGGGAGCGCTGGCCCGAGGTTCGCATGCCGGGGTCCCGCCGTCCGCGTATATACGAGCACTTTGTTCTGCCGTCCTGCTCCCACCCAGTCGTGGTAGCAGTTCGGATTCGTCCCACGGCAGACCCCATAGTCGAAGTCCCCGGAAATCCTGGAGTCGGTCAGATCCACCGAATCGGAATCGTTGTCTTGGCGGCTATCGGCAAACACCGGGGCTGAAATTCCCCAAAGCACGGCGGCGGATGCGGCGAGCAGCGCTTTCCCGGTCATTTCCGGTTTGCTGTTTATGTCCTTTACGTTGAAGGTCATGATTCCTCCTCGAAATCTCCTGCATCCCGGTCAGGCAGGCGCCGTGTCCTTATAGCAGGCGGCCTAACAAAACTTCAGTGGGCGGCTGTTTTGTTGCCAGGCCGTCACTGACGGACCTCTCCTCTGCCCGGGCGAGCAATGCCTTGGCGAGCTTGAAGCCGATGAACCCGCCGCCTGCGGTTATGACGATTTTCATGTCGGGAGCTCTCTAGAAAAACTGCCGCGGCAGCCACAGCACGATCTCGGGGACGTAGGTGCACACGACGAGCGCGGCGAGAAGCGGGACGAGCCAGGGCAGTATCGCCATGGTCGTGCGCTCCACCGAGAGCTTCGCGGTGCGCGACAGGACGAACAGCACCGTGCCGAGCGGCGGGTGCAGCAGGCCGATCATGAGATTGAGCACCATCACCAGTCCGAAGTGGACGAGGTCGATGCCGAGGGTCTTGCAGATCGGGACGAGGATGGGCACGAGCAGCGTGATCGCCGCCACCGGCTCGAGGAAGCAGCCGATCGCGAGCATCAGCACGTTCGCGAGAAGCAGGAACACCCAGGGCGTGTGCGTAAAGGCGAGCACCCAGGCCGCGACCGCGTCGGTCACGCGCGTGACGGTGAGCAGCCACCCGAAAATCGACGCAGCCGCGACGATGAGGAGCACGGTGGCCGTCGTCTCGATCGTGTCCATCGAGATCTTCACGAGCATCTTCAAGTCGAGGCTGCGGTACCAGACGAGCCCCAGGGCGAGGGCATAGGCCGAGGCGACGATCGCGCCCTCGGTCGGGGTGAAAATGCCCGCGGTCATGCCGCCCAGCAGGATCACCGGAGTCATCAGCGCGAGGAAGGCGTCGGCGAAGGTGCTGACTAGCACCAGCCAGGAAAACGCCGTGTCGCGCCCGTAGTGGCGCCGGTGCGCGTACCAGGTCACGGTCGCCATCATGAAAAGGCCCATGACGATCCCCGGGATGACGCCGGCGAGAAAGAGCTGTCCGATGGAAACGCCGGCCATCATTCCATAGATGACGAAGGGCAGCGAGGGCGGAATGATGGGGCCGAGCGTCGCGGAGGCCGCGGTCACGCCGACCGAGAAATCTATCGGATAGCCGTGGTCCTTCATCGCCTTGATCTCGATCGTCCCCAGGCCCGCGGCGTCGGCGATCGCCGTCCCCGACATGCCGGCGAAGATCATCGAGCCGACGATGTTCACGTGTCCGAGACCGCCTTTCAGCCATCCGACCAAGGCCAGGGCGAAGTTGTAGATGCGGTTGGTGATCCCGGCGGAGTTCATCAGATTGCCGGCGAGGATGAAGAAGGGCACCGCGAGCAGCGGGAAGGAATCGATGCCGCCGTACATGCGGTGGATGACGACGAAATCCGGAACGGTGCCGGAGATCATCACGTAGGCGAGCGATGCGACGATCATCGCCAGCGCGACGGGTACCCCCGCGAGCATCAGCGCGATGAACCCGACCAGCAGCACCGCGGTCAAGCCTTGTCCTCCTGGAGCACGTCGGAGCGCTCGAGCGCGCTGTAGCCCCGGCGCCAGTGATGCCATGCGACCTGCAGCGCGCGGCCGAACATGAGCGCAAACCCGATGAGCATCGCGCCGAACACCAGGCCGATGGGCAGCTCGACGACCGCCATCCTCTGCGACCCGATCCGGTCCATCAGCAGCCAGGTCAGCCACACCGCGTAGCCGAAGAAAGCGGCGCGCACGGCGTCGACGAGGAGGGACAGGACGCGTCCCGCCGCGCGCGGAAGGAAGCGGTAGACGAAATCCACCTGGATGTGCGTGTTGCGTCGCACCGCCATCGCGCCGCCGAGGAAGGTCACGGCGATGAGCAGGTAGCGGGCGATCTCCTCGGTCCAGCCGGCCGCGTCGTTGAGGACGTAGCGCGTGAAGACCTGGTAGAAGACGACGCAAGCGAGAATCCAGAACACCGCGAGGACGATCCAGTCCTCCCAGCCGTAGAGCGAGAGCCGGACTTCCCCATCGACGGCGTGGAAGCGGCCGTCCGCGCCGAGGACGTGGTCTTCAAAATCAGATGTCATTCTGAGGGCGCAGCCCGAAGAATCTGCTTTTCTGGCAGCAAAAAGCAGATCCTTCGCTGCGCTCAGGATGACCGCCCGCGCTCCCGCGGACGGTCACTTCAGAGCCTGCACCTTGTCGTAGAGCGCCTTGTCCCAGGCGACATCCGGGCCGACGAGGAATTTCGCGAACGCCCGCTTGAAGGCGGCGCGATCCGATTTCACCACGGTCTTGCCGTATTTCTTCGCGAATTCGTCGACCAGCCGGATCTCCGACGCGGCGATCTCGGCGGTTGCCTTGGCGCAGGCCTCGCGGAACACGTCCTGGAATACCTCGCGCTCGCCCAGGGAGAGCCGGCTCCACAGCGGGCCGCTGACGATGACGAACAGCATCTCGGTGATGTGGCCGGTGAGGTTGATGTGCGACTGCACCTCGTAGAATTTCTTCGCGAAGATGGTCGGCAGGGGGTTCTCCTGCGCGTCCACCGTGCCGTTCTGCAGCGCGAGGTAGACCTCGGCAAAGGCTATGGGCGTCGCATTGGCGCCGACCACCTTCGGGTACATGATGTAGAGCGGAGCGTCCGGCACGCGCAACTTGAGGCCCTTCATGTCCTCGGGCCGGACGATCGGCTTGTTCGCGGTGGTGTGGCGCACGCCGTAGTAGACGGCCGCGATCGGCTTGTTGCCGCCCTTCTTGTAGTAGGCCTCCTCGAGGTCGTGGAGCACCGCGCTCTCGGCGTATTTCTTCCAGTGGTCGAAGTCGCGGAACATGTAGGGCGCGCCGCCGATCCCCAGCGGCGGATAGATGCGCGCGGCGAAAGCTTGGCCGGTGTAGATCATGTCCACCGTGCCCAGCGACAGCGACTGGTTGATCTGGGTCTCGTTGCCGAGCGAGGACGCGGGGAACACATCCATGGTGTAGCGGTTGCCGGTGCGCTTGGCGATCTCGCCCGCCGCCCACAGGGCCCAGGCGTGGTAGGGCTCGGAGGTTTCGTATACGTGCGCGAACTTGAGCTTCTGCTGCGAAAGCGCCGCGGACGGCGCGGCGAGGGCGAGGACGAGGGCGAGGGCGAGCCTGCGTGTGGCGAGCATGGGTTCCTCCATCGATTGACGGTTACGAGCGTATCAAAGTTTGAGAAGGCTGGGCAGCCAGAGCGAGATCGCCGGCACGTAGGTGATGATCAGCAGCGCCGCGCACATGGCGCCGTAGAACGGCCACAGCTCCTTCGACACCTGCTCGATCGTCACCTTGCCGATGGCGCAGCCGACGAAGAGGGTCGGTCCTACCGGCGGGGTGATGAGGCCGATTCCGAGGTTGATCAGCATGATCATTCCGAAATGCACCGGGTCGACGCCCAGCTTGATCATCATCGGCAGCAGGATCGGGGTGCAGATGAGCAGCATCGGCGCGAGATCCATGAAAGTGCCGAGCGCGAGCAGGAGGATGTTGATGAGCAGCAGCATCACGTACTTGTTGTCGGTGAGCGTGAGGAAGAACGCGGTCGCCTTGGCCGGCAGCTGCATCAGCGCCATGAGGTAGCCGAACGCCACGGAGAAGCCGATCAGCATCATCACCATCGCCACCGTCTTGACCGTCCGGTGGATCAAGTGCGGAAGCTGGCTCCACTTGCAGTCGCGGTAGACGAACATCGTCACGAGGAACGCGTAGATGCAGGCGACGGCCGCCGACTCGGTGGCCGTGAAGACCCCCGACAGGATGCCTCCAAGGATGATGACGATGGTGACCAGGCCCCAGACGGAGTCGAGCGCGATCTTCAGGGAATCGCGCAGCGAGATCGGCTCGCCCCGGGGGAAGTTGCGCTTCCTCGCGATCACGAGCACCAGCACGACGAGGCACAGGCCGAAGAGGAGGCCCGGGAAGATTCCGGCCATGAACAGGTGCGCGATCGAGATGGTGCCGCCCGCCGCGATCGAGTAGATCACCGAGTTGTGCGAGGGCGGGAGCACGATCGCCTGCACCGAGCCGCAGATGGTGATGTTGGTCGCGAACACGCGCGGGTAGCCGCGCTTGATCATCTCGGGAATCATCACCGAGCCGATCGAGGCGGTGTCGGCCACCGACGAGCCCGAGATGCAGCCGAACAGGGTCGAGGCGACGATGTTGACGAGCGCGAGGCCGCCGCGGATCCAGCCGACGAAGACGCGCGCGAGGTTCACCAAGCGCCGCGCCATGCCGCCTTCGGCCATGATCGCGCCGGCGAGCACGAAGAAGGGGATGGCGAGCAGCGAGAAATTGTCCACGCCGTCGGAGATCTTGAGCATGACGGCTTCGAGGGGGATGTCGATCCACAGCGCCGCGACGAGCGCGGAGAGGCCGAGCGAGTACGCGACCGGGACTCCGATCGCGCAAAGAACGGTGAACACCGCCAGCAGGATGAGGATGTCCACGCGCTACTCCAGGTCCTGCGGCTGGTCGCTGTACATGATCGAGGTGCGCGGGGGCTCGCCGCACCAGACGCGCTCGACGATGAAGAGCACCGTGATCAGGCCTCCGACGGGGATCGGCAGGTAGGTGATGCCGACCGACAGGCCGGGAAACTCGGCGATGACCTGGTGCCAGGTCACCACGACGAGGTGGCCGCCGTAGCCGAGCATGAACAAGGCGGTGGCGAGCATGCACAGATCGACCAGCGCGAGCAGCGCCTTGCGCGTTCTTTCGTTCACCGCTTCAAGGAGCGCGACCACCGCCATGTGCAGGTTGGCGCGGTATACCGCCGCGCCGCCGACGAACGAGAACAGGACCATCAGCAACACGGCGAGCGGCTCGGGCCAGCTCGCCGCCGAATTCATCGCGTAGCGCATGAACACCCCGTAGGGGATGACGAGCGTGATCACGATGAGGGCGAGCCCGGAGATCCCCACGCAAGCGAGGTACAGTCTCTCCATCGCGTGCGCGTAGCGTGCTCTCATGACGAACGGGAGAACCTCACGGTTCCCCCGTTACCCCTCCCCGGACCGGCCCCGTCCCTACTTCGTGTCTTCGATTCTCTTGATCAGCGCGACGTGCTTCGAGCCGTACTTCTCGCGGATCGGCCGCGTGGCCTCGTAGAACGCCTTCTTGTCGGTGTCGACGAACTGCATGCCGGCGGCCTTGAGCTTCTGCGTGGACTCGGCGACCATCTTGTCCCACAGCCCGCGCTCCTCCGTCTGGGCCTCGCGTGCGACCTTCCTCAGCAGGTCCTGGTCCGCCCTGGAGAGCGTGTCCCAGGTGCGCTTGGAGAACACCAGGATCTCGGGGATGATGAGGTGGCCGGTCAGGCTGTAGACCTTGCTCACCTGGTTGTGATTCTGCGCGAGCAGGGTGGGCGGATTGTTCTCCGCGCCGTCCACCACGCCGGTCTGCAGCGCCGAGAAGAGCTGGTCGAAGCCCATCGCGACGCCGTTGCCGCCCATGGCATTCATGGTCTCGACGAAGATCGGATTGCCCATCATGCGGATCTTCATGCCTTTCAGGTCCGCGGGCGCCCTGACCGGCTTGTTGGAGTAGACGTTGCGCGTGCCGGCGTCCATCCAGCACAGCGCGACCAGGCGCGTGTTGGGATTGGCGCTGATGTGGCCGAGCAGCTCGTCGCCGATCGGCCCGTCGATCACCTTTCGCATGTGTCCCTCGTCGCGGAAGATGAACGGGAGGTTGAAGACATTGAGCTCGTCCACCACCGGGCCCATGGGGCCGACCGAAATGCGCGCGAGCTGCAGAGCGCCGAGCTGCGCCTGCTCGATCATCTCTTTCTCGCCTCCGAGCTGCATCAAGGGATACATCTGCAGCGAGATGCGGCCGCCGGTCGCGGTCTCGATCTTCTTGCCCATGCGCACCACGGCTTCGACCGTCGGATAGCCGAGCGGATGCACGTCGGCCGCCTTCCACACCGTTTTCTGCTGGGCAAACGCATTGCGCAGCGGCGCAGCCGCAGCGAGCGCTGCGGCGACGCCGGCTTGGAGCACGTCACGCCGTTTCATTGGGAGTTCTCCTTTGGATGGATTTTCTCGAACCGATCCCAGCACTTGTTGCAGCGGCTGGTTGTATGTAATCATCATACAACATGCGGAAGGGGAGAACGTCAAGGATCCTCCTCACTCACACGCCGGAGATGTTCCGCAACTATTACGGGGAGCGGGCTCTGGCGCGCCTGCGGGAGCAGGGCGAGGTCCGGCTGCACCGGGACGAGCGTCCGCTCGCGGGCGAAGCGCTCGTCGCCGCCGCGCAAGGCTGCGACGTCGTCGTGTCGGACTTCAAGACCCCCGGGGAAGCGCTCGTTTTCGAGAAAAGCCCGCAGCTCGTCGCGTTCCTGCGCTGCGCGGTGGACATCCGCACGATCGACGTCGCCGCCGCGAGCCGCGCGGGCGTGCTCGTCACGCGGGCGAGCGCGGGGTTCGTCGCGGCGGTGAGCGAGCTCGTGCTCGGGCTTCTCGTCGACCTCGCGCGCGGCGTCTCCCGTTCGGCCTCCGAGTATCATGCGGGGCGCGTGCCCAGGCCGGAGCCGGGCCGGCAGCTCTCCGGCAGCACGCTCGGCGTCATCGGCTACGGCGCCATCGGCAGGCGCGTCGCCGAGCTGGGCGCGGCGCTCGGCATGCGGGTGCTCGCGGCCGACCCTCAGGTGCGCGTGCCCGAGGGGAAGGGGATCGAGCAGATGGAACTACCCGCGCTGCTCGCCGCGGCCGATTACGTCGTGTGCCTCGCGACCGCCACTCCCGGGACGGAGAACCTGATGAACGATGCGGCGTTCGCGGGCATGAAGCGCGGCGCTTTCTTCGTCAACGTCTCGCGCGGCAACCTCGTGGACGAGGCGGCGCTAGTGCGCGCTCTCGACTCGGGTCATCTCGCCGGCTGCGCCATCGACGTCGGCCGCGCAGAGGTGCAGATGCCCAATCCCGCGATCGCGGCCCGCCCCGACGTCATCGCGACGCCGCACTTGGGCGGGCTCACGCCGCAGGCGATCGAGCACCAGGCGTTCGAGACGGTCGCGCAGGTCGCCGAGATCGTGCAGGGCCGCGCGCCCAAAGGCGCGGTGAACGCGCAGCAGGCGACGCGGCTCGCAAAGATGTCTTCAGGGAGCGAAGCATGAAGAAGATCCTCATCACGGGCGCAGCGGGCGACGTCGGCAGCCATCTGCGCCGCGAGCTCGCGGGACGCTACGCCCTGCGCCTGTCCGACATCCGCCCGATCAAGAACCTCGCGAAGGGCGAGGAATTCATGCGGGGCGACTGCGCGAATCTGCGCGACATGCTGCGCGTGACCCAGGGCGTAGCCGCGGTCGTGCACCTCGGCGGCTTCTCCGTCGAGGGCTCGTGGGAGGTGATCCTGCGCGCGAACATCATCGGCGCCTACAACGCGTTCGAGGCCGCGCGGCGGAACGGCGCGCGGCGCATCGTGTTCGCGACCAGCAACCACGCCGTCGGTTTCTACCGCCGCGACGAAACCATCGATCACCGCGCCGCCCCGAAGCCCGACAGCCGCTACGGCGTGTCCAAGGCGTTCGGCGAGGCCCTCGGCAGCCTCTACGCAGACAAGTACGGGATGGAAGTGGTCTGCATGCGCATCGGCAACGTCAATCCGCGGCCGATGGACAAGAGGCGGCTCTCGATCTGGCTCTCGCCGCGCGATCTCGCGCAGCTCGTGTCGCTCGCGATCGACCGCCCCGGCATCCGCTTCGAGATCGTATACGGGATCTCAGGGAACAAGCGCCGCTGGTACGACAACTCGAACGCCGAGCGGCTAGGCTATCGCCCGCAGGACGACAGCGAGCCCTACGCGGAGGAGATCCTCAGGAACGAGAAGCCCGGCGCGGACCCGCGCACCGAGCTCTACCAGGGCGGAACCTTCGTCCTCGCCGAGGAGGGCGGCGATCCCACACGAGCGCCGGTGAAGGCGCAGGGCCCGAAAGTGCGCGCCGCGAAGAAGAAGAGGAAGGGCAAATGAGCGCCGCTCGGCGCTAGCGGGGAAGGCTAGGCGATCTACTTGCCGCTCAGGTTCAGCTTTTTCGCGACGTTTGCAATGCTTTCAACCTCCGTCTTGAGGAAGGCACCGAACTCTTCCGGTCGGCTGCCGATTCCCGTCGATCCCGTCTGGAGAAGACGGTTCCGAACCTCAGGGGAATTCAGCGCCTTAACCACCGCATTGCGGATCGTCGTGATGATTTCCCTTGGCGTGTTGGCCGGGACCAGCAGGCCATTCCAGAGGTTGAACTCATAATTCGGATAGCCCGACTCCGCCACCGTCGGCACTTCTGGAACGAGCGACATCCTGGTTTTCGATGTGACCGCCAGCGCGCGCACGCGGTTGCCGCGCATGTGGCCGATCGCGACGGAGAGCGGCGAGAAATAGACCTGGGTCTCGCCCCGGACGATGGACATGAGCGACTCGCCGCCGCCCTTGTACGGCACGTGGCGCAGGCTGATGCCCGCCTGGGCGTTGAAGAGCTCGGCAGCGAGGAAGGTCACGGTGCCGGTCCCCGCGGAGGCGTAGTCCAGCGCGTACGGCCTGGACTTCGCCAGAGCCACGAGCTCGCTCACCGAGTTCGCCGACACTGAAGGGTGGACAAGGATGACGTGAGGCGTCGAATCTACCTGCGTGATCGGCGCAAAGTCGCGCAGGAGATCGAACGACGGGTCCTTCTGCAGGCTGACGCTCGCGGCCTGGGCGTTGTTGATCATGATCCAGGTGTAGCCGTCGGGCGGCGCCTTCGCCGCCGCCGCCGCCCCGATGTTGCCGCTCGCGCCCGCGCGATTGTCGACGATCACCTGCTGGCCGAGCACCGCGGGCAGCGCATTTGCAATGAGGCGGGTTATGGTATCGGCGCCGCCGCCCGGCGAGCTTGGAACGATGCATCGGATGGGCTTGACCGGAAACGCCTGCCCCCAGCCGGCGGCGGCCCACATGCATGTCACGACTGCGATTGCGATGAGCTTCAGCCTCAGCGGCGGCCTCTTCATTCCTCTCCTCCTCTCGCTATTCGGCTACTTGGCGCCGTGGGACGCGATGGCCACCACAGCTGGCTTGCCGGAGCGGTTGCTCCAGGAATGGTTGGTGCCTCTCTGTATGACGAATTCGCCCGCCTTGACCGTCACTTCCTGCGTATCGAGAACCAGCACGATCTCGCCCTCAAGCACAATGCAGAAATCCAAGGTGCGCATCTTCTGCATATAGGGATGCGGCGCGTGCGGCGAGTATGTGGAGGCCGCAGGAGCGCCCACCGACTTGAAGTACGCCGCGACTTCCACGGGGCCCACCTTGTTTTTCCACGCCCGGTCCGGCGGGAAGGTGAAGATATTGAGCACCGATCCCCTGGCGGGCGGCTCCAGCGTGTACGGAAGCTGCAGCGTTTCGTAGACGAGCTTGGCCGGCGCGCTGTCGGCCACCCACATCCGCTGCATCGCGAAGCCCGGCCGGGCGGGGTCGATGCGCACGTCGGGCGACGGCGTGTCGCTCACGCGGCTCGAGCGGCCGGGCTCGCGATCGATGGCCACGATGCGCCGCGAAGGCTTCACCCCCGGCGGCAGCTTGTGATCCGGTTTGGGCTTCATGACACGGTCGTTGCCCTGCGCGGTGCCCGCCGGTCCGTCGACGAATTCGGCTTCGAACATATCGAAGGCCATCATGCAGCCTGTCTTTGAGCTGTCCCAGAGGTGCCATGCGCCGACGTCGACGACAACATCCCCGGGCTTCAGGACGAGCTTGCAGTCGTCGAGCTCCATCGCGCGCTCGCCGGAAAGCAGGATGCCGTAGTCCACGGATTTCGTCTTGTGCATGTAGGAGCGGTTGTAGTGGTTGCCGCCGCCGCGGTCCCAGGTCCGGCCATGCTGCTCGGGCGCCTTATACGGCTCGTTGGGCGGCGATTCCTCAGTCTTCGCCAGCCAGTGCACGACGCGGAGATGGCCGCCGCCCACGGGGCCGGGGAACTCGTCGTCCCATGTGCCCGTATCTTCCAGGCCGTTCAGCGGGGGCGGCGTCTCCCGCCACACCCAGAAATCCGTATGCCCCCGGCCGTTGAAGCTGGCTTCATGCGTCCCGGGCGCCGGGCCGTCCCAGACGACCTTGGATTTGCCACGCTCGTCGTTTCCAGTTACCACGCGCCGGATCGGTGTCAAAGCCATGGCTTGCCCTTTCTCCTCTGAAAGTCGCTGCCCACATCTTCCGCACGGCCCTGCGATCGGAGCACTTCCTCTTTCCCAGCCGAGTTCAGAAGTCGCCGCACCCATCCACAAGGCAGTATGCGCGGCGCGCCGGAGAATTGATTATCCTATTCGTACCTGAGCAACGGCTTGTCGATTTTCGGACTGCTCGCTCGACGTATGAGCAGAACCGATCATCCGAGGAGAGAATCCATGTTACGCACCACGCTGCTTGTCCTCCCCCTGCTGCTTACCGGCAACGCCGTCGCCGACGCGCAAGCCGTCGGCCAGCGCGTCAAGGTGAACGGTATGCAGATGTATTACGAAGTGTCCGGACGAGGCGATCCGTTGATCGTATTGCACGGCGCTTATATGAACATTCCAATGATGGGCGCAATCGTCCCAAAGCTGGCCGCGTCGCACAAGGTTTATGCCCTCGAGTTTCAGGGTCACGGTCGCACGACGGACATCAACCGGCCCATCACCTATCAGAACCTCGCCGACGACGTGGCAGCATTCATGGATGCGGTCGATCTCCGCAAAGCCGATGTGTTCGGCTACTCGATGGGTGCGATCGCCGGGCTACAGCTTGCCATCCGCCATCCGGCGAAGCTTGGCAAGCTCGTCTTCGGCGCCGGCGCATACGACTTCGAGGGTTGGCAGCCCGAGTTCAGGGCGTCCATCCCGAAGCTGACCGTGGAGATGATGGTCCAGACGCCGTTCGCCGCGGAGTATAAGAAGCTAGCGCCCAATCCCAACGGCTTTCCCGAAGTGGTCAGGAAGGTCATCGCGCTCCAACGATGTTCCACCTGCTCGGTGGCGGCGCGATGGGCGACACGGGAAAGCCGTTGTCAGCTTCGCGCCTGGCGATTCTGCCCGCGACGTCACACACGGCAGTTATTACACAGGCCGATTTGCTGCGCGCATTCATCGAACCGTTCCTGAAGGGCATAACGCCGAAGGGCATGTTCGCGAAATAGCGCGCTTCATTTCGAAACCGAGTTTGCTTCGGGCGGCGGCGTTGATCGCGTTCCTGAAAACGCTTTGACGGCGGAAGACGGGGAAGGACCGGGGGAAGACGGGACGTCGCGATCGCTCACTACCGCTGCTTCGATCCCAGCAGCGTATGCTTCACGACGCTGTCCGGCACGGTCTGCCCGTGTCGCAGCGTGAAGAGCGTCTTCCGCCCCAACCCGAGATCGAGCTCCACGACCACGTGACTGTGGTCGCGGGCCATCCGCCAGGGGCGGGATGACTTCGGTCCCCCGCTCGTCACGGCTCGCGCAGCGGTGAGCACGTCCTCCGGCGGGTCGGCGATCACCGCCAGCTGCCTGCAGGTCACGCAGCGGCGGGAGGGCTGCTCCAGGTCGGCCGTGCACACGTTCCGGCCGCAATGGCCGCACGCGGCGCGATGCCGGGCGCAGGCGTCCTTGCCGCACACGGGACAAGCTTGGACGCCCTTCGGCGAGAACAGCTGGCCGTCCACATGGCACTCCTTGCGGTGTGCCGCACAGGCGTACGAGCCGGTTGCGTCGGCCAGTGGCTCGAGGTGGATGACGCAATGCCGGAGCCCATCCTCCACACACACGGCCGAGTGGTCGGCGCAGACGAGCTTCCCGCACGAGCCGCACGCAGCCACTTCATCGGACGCGAAGATCGCTGCCTCCCCCTGCGCGCAGCCCGCCCGATGCTGCCCGCAGACCAGGCGCCGCGACGTGTCGGTACGGCGCAGGTGCGGCGAGCAGTGCACCTGTCCATCCACGGCGCACACGGCGCTGTGCGCCGCGCAGACCAGCTTGCCGCAGCTCGCGCATTGCGTCACCTCGTCCACACCCACCCGCTCCCTGGACCCGCCCTCACAGGTGCGCAGGCACGCCGTGCAGAGACGACGGCGTCCCTTTGGCGCGTCCGCGTGGCTCTGCTCGGCGTGCCGGTTGCAGACGACCCGGCCGCAGCTGCCGCACGGCGCAAGGCACGTGGCGCAGGCCGCGTGCCCGTCCTCGGCGCACACACCCTCGTGCGCCGTGCAGTACTGCAAGCGGCACGAGGGGCATACGCGGGCGTGCTCGTCACACGCCGGCTGCCCGTCCACGCGGCACTCGGCGAAGCCGTGCTCCGCGCAGAAGTCCTCGGCGCAGACTGAGCAGCGGTGCGAGCAGGCGTCACAGCCGCAGTGGTCGTACCGGCAGACGACTAGGACCGCCGGCGGGCGGCCGCAATGCGGACACGTCATGGCCCACGCGGCGGCACCGCTCAGGGACCGCTGCGCGCTGAACGTCCCCCGCCGCCCCCGCGCTGACTCGAGCTGCCACTCCGCCCGCTGCATCACGACGGTGGCCTCGACGAGCTGCACGGGATGCACGGTCGCCCGCACCTCACTGCGCCGGATCTCTTCGGTCCGGCGCCGCGCGGCGAGAGCCGAGACCGTGCCGATGGCCTCCTCGCTGGACTGCTCCTTGAGGATCGACTCGAAGTACCGCTCGAGCCTGGCGAGCTCGGCGGCAAGCTCGCCCGCGGCCGCGGCGCGTCGCGCGGCTACCCGCTCCGTCGACTTGTCACGGAGATGGCTCAAGAGGAGCCGGAGCAAGTCCCCGGGCTCCCGGGCGGCAACCGGCTTTGCCGCGGCTGCCAGCGCTTCATCGGCGGGCTCGACCCGGCCCGCTTCGAGATCCTGAAACGCGCCGGCCAGGTCGTCATCCACCCTGGCGCCGGTCGACAAGTCGTGCACGTCGCTTTCCACCACCGCTTCCTCGACTCCGGCGCCGGCGCGCAGCACGATGCGCGCGAACAGCCGCCCTATGGGATGCACGGCCAAGTGCTTCTCGCTCGCTCGCGCCGTGCCGTCCCGTACGGGAATCGCGAGCTCGACGCGCCGCGGATCGCCCGCGCCGGCCGGCGCGATCAGACCCAACGACAGGCGCGACGCCCGCGCGCGAATGGCCTCGAGCAGCTGGGAGAGGAAGGGGCTGCCAAGCACCGCGATCTCGGCATCCGGGTCGCGCTCCAGCGCGTCGACCGAGAACGCCAGGCGCAAGGATTCGCGGTCCCTGAAAAACGGGCGTTCGGCCTGGGGCAAGCGCAGCTCGGAATGATCCGGGCCGAGCGCGGCCTGCTTCACACCAGCGAGCCGGCAGTAGCGCTGGAGCAGCGGCCGGATGCGCGCGTCGGCGAGCGGATCGTTGTCGCCGATCGGCTGCGGCGCCAGCAGAGCAGGCTCGCGCCGAGGCTTGGGCTTGGGCCTAGGCTTGGGCTTGGGGCGCTGGGTCACTCGGCGTCGGCCTCGATGTCGGCGAGGAACAGGGGAAGACGGTCCACCTGCGCCACGAGCGCGATCGCGCGTCCGGAGCTGCTCACGCCGCTCAGCCTTACCAGCTCTCCGTACTTGGGATGGCTACCGGCTGGCTGGTGCGTCGTGACGCCTCCGATGGGCTCGATCGACTTGAGTGCCTCGAGCACCTCCGTCACGTGGACGCCGAGCCGCTGGCGCTTGGCGTCCCAGCCGGCGGCGCGCACGAGGTGGCTCGTCCCGTAGCCGAGCCGCAGGCGACCCGCAGCGGACAGCTCCTGGAACCGGTGCTCGAGGCGTACGGCGTTGTCGTCCGGCGCGATGAGGGAGTTCAGCTGCTCTTGCTCCTTGCCGACCGCGCTGCTCTTCT
>VBCA01000029.1 GCA_005881575.1 Betaproteobacteria bacterium | reverse complement strand
ATCGCAAAGACACATCCGTACTCGCCCATATCGAACGCCTGGTGGCCGAAGAGCACCGGCTTTTCGGGCAGAAATCCCTCGATCCCGAACGCAGCAAGCGTCTCGCCGACGTGCAGGTCGAATTGGACCAGTGCTGGGACCTGTTGCGGCAGCGGCGAGCCTTGCGCGAAACCGGAGGTGACCCGTCGCAGGCGCATGTGCGGTCGCCCGAGGTGGTCAAGAAATACCTCGGCTGAAATGAGCGCCGAGCCCTACCGCTCCCCGACGCTCCAGGCGCGCCGCGCGCAGATGTTCCCGGTCCTCGCGGACGAGGAGTTGGCGCGCCTGCGGCGGTTCGGTGAGCCGCGACGCTACGCGGACGGCGAGTGCCTGTTCGAGACCGGCAAGACCAGCCCGGGCGAGAAGGGCTTCGTCACGACCGGCGGCGGGCGCCTGCCGCTCGAGACCAGCGTGCCCGGCGTGTTCGCGATCGGCGACGTGCGCGCGGGATCGGTCAAGCGCGTCGGCGGGGCGATCGGCGAAGGCGCCGCGGTGGTCGCGCAGATCCACGCGTTTCTTGCGCGGGAGAACGTCGAGGTGGAGGCTCGGGCGGCTTAGTGTGCTGAGTTCCCGGCGTGTCCCACCTCTTCGAACCCGCCTCGAGCGGCCGCTCCAAGTGCCGCGGCTGCGCTCAAGGCATCGAGCGTGGAGAGCTGCGTTTCGGCGAGCGCCTGCCCAATCCCTTTGGCGAGGGCGAGATGACGCTGTGGCTCCATCCGGCGTGCGCGGCCTACAAGCGGCCGGAGCCGCTGCTTCAGGCCCTGGTGGAAACGTCCGCGAACCTGCCCGATCGGGAGAGCCTTGAGCGCGCGGCGCGCGCGAGCCTCGCGCACCGGCGCCTCCCGCGGATCGACGGCGCCGAGCGCTCCCCGGGCGCGCAGGCGAAGTGCCGCAGCTGCCGCGAGCCCATCGCGCGCGGGAGCTGGCGCATCCGGCTCGTCTTTTACGAAGAGGGGCGCTTCGTTCCGGGAGGTTTCGTGCACCTCGACTGCCGCAAGGCGTACTTCGAGACCGACGACGTCTTGGATCGCGTGCTCCGCTTCAGCCGGGACTTGAGCGCTGACGAACGCGAGGAATTGAGGCGCGCGTGCGATTAGAAGATGAGACCGACGCCCGCCAGGTTCCATCCGTCGTTGGACGCGTCCTTGCTGATTCCGAGCTTCCGTCCGTGCGAGTGGTGGCGGTATTCGACGAAGACCCGGCTCGACAGATCGTACCCGAGCGAGACGTCGAAATCCCAGTGTGTGCCGTTGAGGTCGTTTGTCTCGTCGATCCAGACAGCGCCCAGTCCGGCCCGCCACTTCGAGTAGGTCCAGACGTGATCGATGCCGGCAAAGTAATGGGCCTTGCTCGGCTCGACCTGTGATTCGCGCGCCCAGAATCCGAGCCTCGCGCCCCAGGCGCCGCCGTAGCGCGCGGAAACCAGCATGGCGCCGCGCGCATGCACGAAGTCATCGGACACGGACAAGCGCAAGTTCGCCTTGGTTTCGTCCAGCGCATGGGCCGGCGCACTGAGGAGCAGCCCCACAGCCAGCAACAAACCGGTGATCGCCGCGCGGCCCGCAGCGGCGGAAGACCTTGAAAGATTCGAGGAATTCACGGGCCGCTTTCCGCAGCTTGGGATCAGCTTTCCGGGTTCACGGGCTCATGCGGTCGGCCTACGACCACACTCCGCCGAGCGCCTTGAACAGGTCGGCGATCGCCGCGCGCTGCGAGCGCAGCGCGTCGATGCGGTTCTGCTCGGCCGCGAGCAGGTTGCGCTCCGCATCGAGCACCTCGAGCTGACCGGTCATGCCGTTCTGGTAGCGAAGGCGCGCAAACCGCAGCGTGGTCCTCAACGCCGTTACGCGCTCGCTCTCGGCTTCGAGACGCTCGCGCGCCTTGGCCTGCGCCACCAGCGCGTCGCGCACGTCGCGGAATGCGTTCTGGATCGCAAGCTGGTACTGTGCGAGCGCCTGGCGTTCGCGCGCGCCGGCGGCCTGCACCTGTGCGTCGATGCGCCCGCCCGCGTAGATCGGCTGGCCCGCCGCGAGCGCGGCCTGCCACATCCCGGCCGGTCCGGTGAACAAGTCGGAGAGCGCCACGCTCTCGCTGCCCAGAGTGCCGGTGAGCGAGAGCGTCGGGAAGTAGGCCGCTCGCGCCACGGCGACGCGGGCGTTCGCAGCGATGAGCGTCTGCTCCGCCTGAATCAGATCGGGGCGACGCAGCAAGAGGTCCGAGGGCAGGCCTGCCGGGACGACGATCGCAAGCGTTCGGTCTTCGGGGTCGCTTCCGGCTTCGAGCGCGCCTTCGTAGATCGCCCTGGGACTCTTGCCGAGCAGCACGGCAAGGGCGTTTTCCTGCTGCGCGCGCTGCAGCTCGAGGGCCGGAAGCAGCGCGCGGTCGGCCGCGACGTCCGCCTGGAGCTGGCGGTAATCGAATTCGGAGATGTCGCCCACGTCGAAGCGCTTCTTTTGCATGCCGAGCGCCTCGCTGCGTGCGGCGAGCGAGCGCCGGGTGGCCTCGAGCTGCCCGTCGAACGCACGCAGTGCGAAGTAGCCTTGAGCCACGTCCGAGGTCAGGGTGATGAGGACGGTCTCGCGCGCAGCTTCGCTCGCGAGGAGTTCGGCGCGCGCGGCCTGCGTGGCGTTGCGTAGCCGTCCCCACAGGTCGATCTCGTAGGAGACGCCCACCGCTACCCGGGTATCGTTGAACTGGGGATCGACGCCCTGCGGCAGCGGCGTCGGGCCGCGCTGCGAGACGCGCGTGCGGCTGCGGTTCGCGCTGGCGCTGACTTGCGGCCGCTGATCGGCCGAGGTCGCCGAAAGCGCCGCCCGCGCTTCGTCGACCCGGGCGATCGCGAGCATGACGTTCGCATTGTGGGCGAGTGCCTCGTCGACCAGCCTGTCCAGCACCGGGTCGCCGTACACCTTCCACCAGCGCGCGTCCCGCGCCTGCACCCCGTCGGCCGGCGCATCGCGCCAGCCCGCGGGCAGATCGACCGCGGGTTTCGTGTAGTCGGGCTTCAGCCCCGCGCAGGCGGCAAGCAGAAATGCGAATCCGAGAATAGAAAGCTTACGCATGGCCGTCCTCCGTCTTCAGCGGAACCTGATGTGGAACGACGGCTGCGTGGCGTGCCCGTTCGCGTTCGATCTCGCTGCGCAGCTCCGACGCGGTGCTGCGCTCGGACAGTTTGCGATCGGTGATGAACTTGAAGAACATGGGCACGAAAAAGATCGCAAGGAATGTCGCCGCCATCATTCCGCCCATGACGCCCGTACCGACCGAACGCCGCGCACCCGCGCCGGCGCCCGCCGAGATCGCGAGAGGCAGAACGCCGAAAATGAATGCGAGCGAGGTCATCAGGATCGGACGGAATCGCAGCCGCGCCGCTTCCAGCGCCGCCGCCGCGGCGGACAGGCCCTCGTTGTGCTTCAGCACCGCGTACTCGACGATCAGGATGGCGTTCTTCGCGGCGAGGCCGAGCAGGGTCACCAGGCCGATCTGGAAATACACGTCGTTGGTGAATCCGCGCAGCCACACCGCCGCGAGCGCACCGAAGGTGCCGAACGGCAGCGCCAGCAGCACCGACAGCGGCAGGGACCACTTTTCGTACTGCGCGGCAAGGATCAGGAACACCATGAGAGCGGCGAGCGCCAGCGCTATGCCTGCGGTGCCGCTCGATCTCTTCTCCTGGAACGAAGCCCCGCCCCAGTCATAGCTGAAGTCCGGCGGAAGCGCTTCGCTCGCGACCCTTTCCACGGCCTGGATCGCCTGGCCGGAGGAGACTCCGGGGGCGCCTTGCCCGATCACTTTCACCGCGGGCAGGTTGTTGAAGCGGTCGAGCGAGTCCGGGCCCGAGGAATAGCGGACGTTGGCGAGCGCGTTGAGCGGCACCATCTCGCCCTTCTGGGAGCGCAGGTAGATATCGCCGATCGAGTCGGGGCGCTTGCGGTAGGCGGGCTCGGCCGACATCAGCACCTGCCAGGTGCGTCCGTACTTGTTGAAGTCGTTGACGTAGTAGGTGCCGGAGGTCGCGGCGAGCGTTCCGTAGAGCGCGTCGATCGGCACGCCGAGCGCCCTGGCCTTGTCGCGGTCCAGGTCCACGTAGAGCTGCGGCACATTTGCGCGCCAGAAAGTATTGACGAACCCGAGTCCCGGCTCCTTGCCCGCGCGTGCGAGGAACTGCTGCAGCACTTCTGCGGTGCGTTTCGGATCGCCTTCGCCGCGGTTCTGGATGTAGAACTCGAAGCCGCCCGCGGTGCCCAGGCCGAAAATCGGCGGCGGGTTGAAGGCCAGCACCAAGGCTTCCTTGATGTGCGCGGTCTTCATGAAGAGCTCGCCGACCAGCTGCGAGGCGGTGACGGAGCGCTCGTCCCAGTGCTTTTGCGTGATGAAGATCGTCGCCGCGTTGTTGCGGTAGCCGCCGCCGATGAAATCGAACCCGGTGAACGCGATCGCGTTTTCGTTGGCGGGGTTGGACCGGATCGCCTCGACCACTTCGGTCACCACGCGGTCGGTGCGCTCGAGCGATGCGCCATCGGGCAGAATCACTGCGGCGATGTAATAGCCCTGGTCTTCGTCCGGCACGAGGCTCCCCGGCGTGAGGCGCCACAACCCGGCGGCGAGCGCAACCATCCCCACGAACAGCGCCGCCCCGATCCCGCCGCGGCGGATCATCCACGCGACGCCGTCGGTGTAGCGCCCGGTCACGCGGTGGAACCAGTCGTTGAACCAGCTGAAGAAGCGCCCCGGCTGCTTGTGCTCGCGCTTCAGAATGAGCACGCACAAGGCCGGCGTGACGGTGAGCGCCACGGCTCCCGAGATCACGACCGCGATGGAGATGGTGACGGCGAACTGGCGGTAGAGTTCGCCCGCGAGGCCGCCGAGGAAGGCGATGGGCACGAACACCGCGCACAGCACCAGCACGATGGCGATGATCGGACTGGTCACCTCGGTCATCGCCTTGACGGCGGCTTCGCGCGCGTTCAGGTGCTCCTCGTGCATGATGCGCTCGACGTTCTCGAGCACCACGATGGCGTCGTCCACGACGATGCCGATGGCGAGCACCATGCCGAACAAGGTGAGCGTGTTGATCGAATAACCGAGCAGATAGAGGCCCGCAAAGGTGCCGATCAGCGAGACCGGCACCGCGGCGAACGGGATGAGGGTGGCGCGCCAGTTCTGCAAGAAAAGGAAGACGACGAGGATCACCAACGCCATCGCCTCGACCAGCGTCTTCAGCACTTCACGGATCGATACCTCGACGAAGCGGGTCGTATCGTACGGAATCGAGTAGGTGAGCCCGTCCGGAAAGCGCGCGGAAAGCGCCTGCACCGTCTTCTTGACGTTGTTCGAGACCTCGAGCGCGTTGGCCCCGGGCTGCAGGAAAACGCCGACCAGCACCGCCTCCTTGCCGTTGACCCGGCCGATAAAATCATAGTCCTTCGAGCCCAGCTCGACGCGCGCGACGTCCTTCAGGCGCAGCGTCGAGCCGTCCGCATTGGCGCGCACGATGATGTTCTCGAACTCGCCCGGATCGGCGAGCCGGCCCTGGGTGGTGATCGTATAGACGAGCTCTTGCGGGCCACCTGCGGGCGTTTGGCCGACCTTGCCCGCGGCGAACTGCGCGTTTTGCTCGTTCAGCGCCGCGATGAGATCGGCCGTCGTGAGCCGCAACTGCGTCAGGCGGTCGGGCTTGACCCAGATCCGCATCGCGTAATCCTTGGCCCCGAAGATCTGCACGTTGGTCGTGCCGGGAATGCGCTTCACCACGTCGAGCACGTTCATCGTGACGTGGTTGCTGATGTACAGATCGTCGTAGCGTCCGTCGGGTGAGTAGAACGCGGCCACCAGGAGGAACGACGAGGAACTCTTTTCCACCGTGACCCCGAGCCGGCGCACGTCTGCGGGCAGCCGCGGCTCGACCTGCCTCACGCGGTTGTTGATGTTGACCGTAGCCTGGTCGATGTCGGTGCCGATATCGAAGGTCACGTGAATCTGCACCTGGCCGTTCGAGGTGGAGGTCGAGCTCATGTAGATCATGTGCTCGACGCCGTTGATCTGGTTCTCCAGCGGCGCCGCCACCGTCCGCTCGATCACGCCCGCCGAGGCACCCGGGTAGTTCGCAGTGATGGTCACGACCGGCGGTGCGATCTCGGGATACTGCGCGATCGGAAGGTTGCGCATCGCGGCGAGGCCGGCGATCACGATGAAGATCGAGAGCACCGCCGCGAAGATCGGGCGATCTATGAAAAAACGAGAGAACATGTGAGCTCCCTTACTTTTGCGCGACGACGGGAGCGCGGCCTTCGGCCGTCCCATTCTTCACGGAGTTGGTTTCCCGCGGCTGTGACTCCGCCACGGCCACGGGCGCGCCCGGGCCGATTTTCATCACGCCGTCCACGATCACCCTGTCTCCGGCGTTGAGACCCGCCGTGACAATCCAGGCACTGCCCTGCCAGTCGCCCACCTCGACCGGCCGGGGTTCGGCCTTGCTCTCGGAGTTGACAAGGTAGACGAACTTGCCCTTCGGACCTTCGAGCACTGCGCGCTGCGGCACCAGGATGGCGGCAGGCCGCTCCGCGCCTTTCAGGGTCACGCGCACGAACTGCCCGGGATGCAGGAAGCCCGCGGGATTGGGCAGCTCGGCGCGCGCCTCGCTCGTGCTCGTGCTGCCGGAGACGCGCACGTCGGTGAAGTTGGGTTTGCCGGCTTCCTTGTATACGCTCCCGTCGGCGAGCTTCACCGTCACCTCGAACCGCCCGTCGCGGGGCAGCTTGAGGCGTCCGGTGTCGGCCTCGCGGGCGAGCCTGACGCGCTCCTCGTCGGACACGCTGAACAGGACGTAGATCGGATCGATCTGCGACACCGTGGTGAGCAGGACGTCCGGGCCGGACACGTAGTTCCCCTCGGAGCGCTGCGCGCGGCTGGCGATGCCGGCAATCGGCGCCTCGACCCGGGTGTAGCCGAGGTTGAGGCGTGCGTCCGCCAGGTTGGCACGCGCGGTCTTCATCTCGGCCTCGGCGACTTGCTCCGCCGAAGCCGCGTCATCGAAATCCTTCTGGCTGGCGGCCTTGATTTCGAACAGCGGCTTCAGGCGCGCGCTGTTGCGCTTCGCCTGCGCAAGCTTCGCCTCGGCGCTGGCGAGCGCGGCTTCGGCTCGTGCAGCGGCGACTTCAAAGGGCGCCGGATCGATGGTGAACATCGACTGCCCCTGCGCGACCGGCGCGCCTTCGCGATAGTTGCGTTTCAGGACGATGCCGGTCACGCGCGCGCGCACCTCGACCTCGCGCGAACCCGCGGTCTGGCCGATGTATTCGAATGTCGCCGGCACCGATTGCGGCTGCACCGTTACTACCGCGACTTCCGGCGGCCGCATGCCTGCATGCGGTTGCGAATTGGCGGGCTCGCAGCCCGATAGCAGCGCCGCAACCGCGGCCGAAGACAGTGCCGCAGCGGCGGTTAAGTAGGAGTCCCTGAGTTTCATGATTTTGCTTCCTTTCAGTTGGAGCGGGTATGAGTGCGTTAGGTATTGATCGGCGCGCGCCGCGCGTCGTTTTGCCGATTCTTGGTCGAGAGAGAATCGATCAGGCCTTCGATGCCGTGGTTGCGGATTTCTCCGGCGAAAGTGTCGCGATAGGTGGCCGCGAGGCTCGCACCGCTGATCTTGACGTCGTATACCTTCCATCCCGACGGCGTCTTCTCCATCTCGTAATCGATGGAAACCGCGTGAGCCCCCGATTGCCTGACTTCGGACCTGACCGTGACCTGCATGTCGCCGGCCTGGGCGCGCAAGGGCTTGAACTCGAGCACTTGGTCGCGGTAGTTCATGAGCGCGCTGGAATACGTGCGCACGAGGAGCGTCCTGAATTCCCGAACAAGCTCCTCGCGCTGCTCGGGGCTGGCGCGCCGCCAGTTGGCGCCCATCGCGATCCGGGTCGTATGCGCGAAATCGAAGTGGGGCAGGATCTTCGCCTCGACGAGGCTCGCGATCTTTTTCGGATTGCCGGCCTGGATGTCCTTGTCCTGGCGGATCGTGGCGAGCACCTCGAGGGAAATGGTCCTGACGAGTGCATCCGGTGCCAGCTCCTCGGCGGGGGAGGCCGGCGCGGCAAGGGCGAGGACGAGAGCCGCGGTCTTGAGTGCGTTGCGCATGTTCAAATCCTTTTGCCAAAAAACATTGAGCACTGAGAGCAGTTGACGCCGATCCTGCGCCGGAGCTGCTGACAACGTTGTGTCAGGAGCATGCTTTCCACGTCGGTTGCGGCTGCGTTTTTCGGCGATGGCCGAGCCACCAGAGAATCGGCGCACCGATCAGGGCGCCGGGCAATAGGACGATCGCCGCCAGGACCAGCCCGCTTTTGAGAAAAGTGCGCAACAAAGTGCTCATGACGGATCTCCGTTTCAGTTTCGGATCACGCGAACTCGCGCACCACTTCTTCCGATTGGGCCTTGGCGGACGCCATCGCGTTCTTGAGGGCCTCTTCGCCCATAGCCACGCCCTCGACGCGCACCACATGCACGTTCGTGATGCCGATGAATCCGAGCACAGCGCGGAGGTAGGGCTCCTGGAAGTCGAGCTGCTTCGCGGGCCCTTCGGAATAGACGCCGCCGCGCGCGACCACGACGACGGCCTTCTTGCCCTTCAGCAGTCCGTCGGGGCCTTTCTCGCTGTAGGAAAAGGTGCGCCCGGGGCGCACGACGTGGTCGATCCATGCTTTCAGGCTGGAAGGCAGACCGAAGTTGTGCATGGGAACGGCGAACACGACGACGTCGGCCGCGGCGAGCTCGTCCACCAGCGCGTCGGATAACGCGAGGGCTTTTGCTTCGGCCGGGCTGCGTTTTTCCGGCGGCTGGACTCGGCCGGTAGCGAACGCCTCGCCGACATGCGGCAAGGGTTCTTTCGCCACGTCGCGCACGACCACCTTCGCGTCGGGGTGACGCGCTTTCAGGTCATCGACGATATGGCCGGCGAATTGATGCGAATAGGACTTCCAACCGCGCGGACTGCTCAAGACAAACAAAATGTTCTTCATGGTGCTCTCCTGGAGTAGGTGATCCCTCGAGTGTTGAAAAAAGGTTTGCAGATTAAGCTTCTTACCTGCACTTTTCATATATGTACTATTCAGTTAAAAAAAAGCCCTATCGAATCGCCGACAGCACACGCTCGAGCGAGCCATGGTCGATTCCCGAAAGCGTCTTCGTGAACTCCGCCTGTACTTTCTCGACCTGCCGCGCGCCCGCGGCATAGCGCTCCTTGCCGAGCGGGGTCACGGCGGCCCTCACCGCACGGCGATCCTCGGGATCTTCCACGCGGCGTACAAGCCCGTCCGCCTCGAGACGGTCCACGAGCTGCGTCATGTTCGAGCGGACACAGGTCATCTTCATGGCGCATTCGCTCAAGCTCAACGGCTCGCCCTCCTTGACCAGGTGCGACAGCGCGCCGAATTTCGCCAACGACAGGCCGACTTGCTCCAAGGCTTCCTCGAGGCGCGACTCGAGCACATGCGCGGCTCGAACAAGCGAATACATCATTTGGCTGTCGCCGGTCCCTGGGTTGCGGGAACGTAGCTTGGCTGGCTTATTCATATATGAATAGTATAGTGATGACGCTTCGCTTGTCAAGCACCTCGGAAAATGCGCTCAGAGTCAGGGGAGACACCGGGGAGCTGGCGCGGCAAATCTCATAGACTTCCGTATGATATTGCACCCATGGATACGGCAGAGGCCCTGTTCCTCGCCCGCGCCCAGTTCGGGCTCAACATCGGGTTCCATATCCTCTTCCCGAGCCTCACCATCGCGCTCGGCTGGTTGCTGCTCTACTTCCGCATTCGCTACGCGCGCTCGGGCGACCCGGCGTGGCTCGCCACCTACAAGCTGTGGACCAAGGTGTTCGCGCTCTCCTTCGCGATGGGCGTGGTGACCGGCATCACCATGTCGTTCCAGTTCGGCACCAACTGGCCGGGATACATGCTGAGAGTCGGCAATATCGCGGGGCCGCTCCTCGCCTACGAGGTGCTCACCGCTTTTTTCCTCGAGGCTACCTTCCTCGGCGTGATGCTCTTCGGCATGAACCGGGTTCCGGGCTGGCTGCACGTGTTCTCCGCGGCCATGGTCGCGGTGGGCACGACGATCTCGGCGTTCTGGATCCTCGCGCTCAACTCGTGGATGCAGACTCCGGCGGGGCACGCGATGGACGGCAGCCAGATCATCGCCGGGGACTGGCTGCAGGTGATTTTCAATCCGTCATTTCCGTACCGTTTTACCCACATGCTGCTCGCGTCCGGGCTCACCGCGTCCTTCGTGGTCGCGGGGCTTTCGGCGTGGCGCCTGCTGCGCGCGGGCGAAGACGCATCGGCCCGCAACACCCTGCGCACCGGGCTCGTTCTCGCTGCCGTGCTCGCGCCGCTGCAGATTGTCGTCGGCGACCTGCACGGCCTGAACACCCTCGAGCACCAGCCGGCGAAGATCGCGGCGATCGAGGCGATCTGGAAGACGGGGAAGGGCGTTCCGCTCGTGCTCTTCGCCGTGCCCGACGACGAAAGGCGTCGCAACGATTTCGCGATCGAGATCCCGAAGGGCGCGAGCCTCGTCCTCAGGCACGACGCGGAAGCCGAGGTGCAGGGCATCGAGGCCTTCGTGCCGGACGCCCCACCGGTGGCGCCGGTGTTCTTCGCGTTCCGGGTGATGGTGGGGACGGGCGTTCTGATGCTGCTCGCTGCGTGGAGCGGTGTGTGGGCGACGCGCCGCGGCATGCTGCCGCAACGATGGATGCTGTGGACTTTCTCGGGTTTCACTTTCGCCGGATGGATCGCGACGCTCGCCGGGTGGCTGGTCACCGAGATCGGCCGGCAGCCTTGGCTCGTGACCGGGATTCTCAGGATCCGCGAGGCCGTGGGCGGAATCTCCGGCGCGCAGCTCGGGGCGAGCCTCACCGGCTACATCATTACGTATACAGTGATGCTGATCGCGTACCTGGTGGTGCTCACGCACCTCGCGGGCAAAGGCGCCAACGCGTGAGCCTGGACCTGCCCCTCGCCTTCGCCGCCCTGATGGGATTGGCGATCCTGATGTATGTCGTGCTCGACGGCTACGACCTCGGCGTGGGCATGCTCATGCCCGCGGCGGACGAGCGCGAGCAGGAGCTGATGGTCGCATCGATCGGACCGTTCTGGGATGCGAACGAGACCTGGCTCGTTCTCGGCGTGGGCATTCTCCTGGTCGCCTTCCCCGCGGCGCACGGCCTCGTGCTCGGCGCCCTTTACCTGCCGGTCGCGGCGATGCTGGTCGGGCTGATGCTGCGCGGCGTCGCGTTCGAATTCCGGGTCAAGGCCGAAGGCTGGCACCGCGGGCTGTGGAACTGGCTGTTCTGGTTCGGATCGTTCCTCGCGTCGTTCGCGCAGGGGCTGATGCTCGGCCGCTACGTCACCGGGTTTCATCCGGGATTCGGCTACTACTTGTTCGCCATGCTGGTGGGTGCGTCGCTGTGCGGCGGCTACGTGCTGCTGGGCTCGACCTGGCTCATCCTCAAAACGGAGGGGGCGCTGCAGCGAAAGGCGCTCGCCTGGGCGCGCTGGGGTTTGCTGTGGGTCGCCCTCGGCGTCGCGCTGGTGAGTCTCGCCACGCCGCTCGTGAGCCACACCGTGCAGGCGAAGTGGTTCGATTTTCCGCGCACGCTGGCCTTGATGCTGCTGCCTCTTGCGACTGTCGCCGCGGGCTGGATGGTCTGGGCGGCCACCGGCCGCTTGAAGCGGGGCGAGCGCGAATTCGACTGGATGCCCCTGGCAGCCACGGTGGCGATCTTCGCTCTCGCCTTCGCCGGGCTCGCCTACAGCCTGTTCCCCTACGTGGTGATCGACCGCATGACGATCCGGGAGGCCGCCGCGCATCCCTCCGCGCTCAAGTTCATGCTCGTGGGCGTCGCGGTCGTGTTTCCCTTCCTCGTCGCCTACACGGTGTTCGCCTACCGCGTATTCCGCGGCAAGGCGCGCGCCGGCCAGTACGAGTAGGTCCTGCCGGCTCAGCCTTCCTTCAGCGGCGCGAGCGTCACCTCGACGCGCCGGTTCGCCGCACGGCCCTGGTCGGTTGAGTTGCTCGCGATCGGGTGATCCTCGCCGCCCGCGGCGGTGATAATGCGTTGTTCGCTTACGCCTTTGCTCATGAGGTACTGGGCGACGGCGCTCGCGCGGCGCTGCGAGAGCTGCCGGTTGAAATCCGCGCCGCCGACGTTGTCGGTATGGCCCGCGATCTCGATGATGGTCTTGTCGTATTTCTTCGCCACCTGCGCGACGCCGTCGAGCACCTTGAAGAACTGCGCGTTCAAGTCCGCGCTGCCGGTGCGGAATGTGACGTTGCCGGGCATGTTGAGGACGATGTCCTCGCCCTTGCGGGTGACCGTGACGCCGCTGTCGCGCATCAGCGCCCGCAGCTCGTTTTCCTGCCTGTCCTGGTAGTTGCCGACCGCGCCCCCGGCGAGCGCGCCGACCCCGGCGCCGACGAGGGCGCGCTGCCTGCGCTGCTTCGCGTCGTGGCCGGAAATCATCCCGATCGCGGCGCCCGCGCCCGCGCCGATCAGCGCGCCGAGGGTCGTGCTCGTCGTCTTTTTTTCTCCGGTGTAGGGATCGGTGGTGGTCTGGCAGCCGGCGATGAGTGTGGCGGCCAGCGTTACAACGACGGTCGCCTTCACTGCGGGGTTCGTCAAGGCCATGTGTGAAGTCTCCTTTTAGCGTTGCTGCATTGCCTTCGTGTAGAAACTCTCGTCGATGTACTTCGAGGGATCGGTGAGATTTTTCTGCGGCTTGGCGAATTCGCTGCGCAGCTTCAGCACCGTGCGGCAGCCTTCGATATCGAGCTTCGCCTTCTTCTGGAAACCCTCCTTCTCCGCGAACATCACTTCGTAGGCCTTCTGCGCCGCAGAGTGCGGCGCGCTGGGCACGTGCTTCATGTAGACGGCGACGGCCTCGTCCCGGTTCGCCGGCTGCTGCAGCCAGTCCATCGCAGCGACATACGAGCGGATGAAGGCGACGAGCTGATCGCCGTTCTTGGCGGCCCAGGCGCGGCGCGCGACCCCGATGGAAGCCTGATAAGGACCGAAAGTCGCGGTCGTGTCGCCCAGCCGCGTGTAGCCCTTGGACTCGGGCAATATCTCCGACGGCGAGCTGATCATGGTTCCGGCGATCCTGCCTTCCATCATCGCCTGAACGCGCGCCGGCGTTCCGCCGAGCTTCTCGACCTTGTAGTCGGACATGCTGAGGCCGTTCATCGCCGCGAGCTTGTAGAGGATGAAGGCGAATCCGGTGGTCGCCGCGTCCACGCCCACGGTCTTTCCCTTCAGCGCTGCATACGTCTTGATGTCCGGCTGGGTCACGAAGCGCAGCGACCCCGAGTAGCCGCCCATGAAGACGAAAAGATCGGGTTGCACCGGCAGCTCGGTCTCCCCCTGGCCTTCCTGGTAGGCGACGACGTTGTCGTACGCGGTGGTGCCCAAGTCGTAGGTTCCGTTCATCAGGTTGCGGATCTGCTCGACGGAATTCGGCGTGAGGGACAGCTTCACCGCGATCCCGTACTGCGCGAAGAGTCCCTTCTCCTGCGCCGCCCAGAGCGGCCAGTTGCCGCCGCCGCCGAACGCGATCAACTCCAGTGGCTTGGATGCTTGCGCCGGGGCCGCGCCGGCTGCGGTGAAAAGCGCTGCAGCGATCGCGATTTTCTTGAGCGCGTTCATGGTTTCTCCGCTGAATATCTTGGGCGACAGTATAAGACTCATCGCTGTGGCCCGTGCGGATCCAGGACCTCGCCCAAGCGGTCCGCGACCAGGTTGATGCTGACGACGGCGAGGAGCAGCGCGATTCCGGGGAAGGCGCTGATCCAGTAGTGGCCCGAGAGCAGGTAGTTGAAGCCGTTCGAGATCAAGAGGCCGAGCGAAGGCTGCGTGATCGGCAGCCCGAGGCCGAGGAAGGAGAGCGTGGCTTCGAGCGTGATCGCCGCGGCGATCTGGACCGTCGCGAGCACGAGGAGCGGCGGCAGGCAGTTCGGGAGCAGGTGACGGAAAATGATGCGCGCGTTCGAAAAAGCCAACGCGACCGCGGCGTCGACGTATTCCTTGCGGCGCTCGACGAGCGCAGCCGCGCGCGCCGTGCGCGCGTAATACGCCCATTGGACCGCGACGAGCGCGATGACGATCTTGTCCAAGCCCTGCCCGAGCACCGCGAGCAGGACGAGCGCGATGAGGATCGAGGGGAACGAGAGCTGGAGGTCGGCGATGCGCATGAGGAGCGCGTCCAGCCAGCCGCCGAACCAGGCCGCCGCGAGGCCGAGACTCACGCCGATCGCGAGCGCTAGCGTCGTGCTCGTCAAGCCGACGGCGACGCTGGTGCGAAGGCCGTAGAGGATGGCGGACAGCATGTCGCGGCCCTGGTCGTCGGTGCCCAGCCAATGGATCGCGCCCGCGGCGGAGCGCGCCCCGGGCGGCAGGCGCGAGTCGAGCAGGTCGAGCCGCGCCAGATCGTAGGGATTCTGAGGCGAGATCCACGGCGCAAAGAGCGCCGCGAGCAGCACCAGCGCGAGGAGCGCGAGGCCTGCGAGCGCGATGCGGCTCGCCGCGAACTCGGCGGCGATTCGCCGCGCCGGGGTCACCTTGCTTCCCCGGGCCGCACCCGCGGATCGAGCCAGGAGTAGGCGAGGTCGACCACGAGATTGATCGCGACGAACAGCGCGACGACGATGCACAGATAGGCGACGATCACCGGCCGGTCGAGCACGTTGATCGAATCGATCAGGAGCTTTCCCATTCCGGGCCACGCGAATATCGACTCGGTGACGACGGCGAACGCGATCACCGAGCCGAACTCGACGCCGGCCACTGTGACGACCGGAACGAGCACGTTCCTCAACACGTGGACGCCGACGACGCGCGTCTCGGTCAAGCCTTTGGCGCGCGCGAAGCGCACGTAGTCCTGCCGCATCGCTTCGCGCGTTCCCGAGCGGGTCAGCCGGATGACGAGCGACAGATTAAAGAGCGCCAGGTTCGCGGTGGGCAGGACGAGGTGGCGCAGGCCCTCCGCCGTGAGGAAGCTCACCGGGATCCCGAGCAGATTCGCCGTCGGCCCGCGGCCCGAGGTCGGCAGCCAACCGAGCCACACGGAGAACACGAGGATGAGCATGAGCCCGACCCAGAAAGTCGGAAGCGAGAACCCCAGGATCGAACCCGCCATGATGGTCCTGCCGGCGGCCGATCGGGGTTTCAAGCCCGCCCAGAGCCCGAGAGGGATTCCGAGCAGCACCGCGATCAGCATCGCGGCGGTCGCGAGCTCGAGCGTCGCGGGCATGCGCTCGAGGATGAGACCGATCGCCGGCACGTTGAAGGCGAAGGATCTCCCGAGGTCTCCGGTTGCAGCGTGCCCGATGAAGACGAAATACTGCTCGAAGAGCGGCCGGTCGAGGCCCAGTGCGGCGGTGGCGCGCGCGATCTCGTTCTGGTCGGATTGAGGGTTGACGAGAATGTCGATCGGATTGCCGACGGCGTACACGCCAGCAAAAACGAGCAGCGACATGACGAACAGGACCGCGACGCTTTGCGCGAGGCGGCGAAAAACGTAGGCGAGCATCGAAGGGCGCTCGACGGCAGCGTCAGCGGGCGGCCTCGGCGATGCGCAGCAGCTCTTCCCCCAGCGCCAGCCCGGCGTCGGGCCGGTCGAACAGGCGCGCGCAGCGGGCCGAGATCTGCTCCGATACCGACTTTCGATATTCCGCGTCGCGGCCGAGCCGCAGCGCGATTTCCACGTACTCGTCCGCCGAGCGGGCGATGCAGCAGTCGAGATCGATCTCCCTGTACAGCCCCAGCGTAAACCGGCCCGGGAGCTGCGAGCCGGGCAGGGTGACCACGGGAACGCCGAGGGACAACGCGTCGCAGCTCGAATTGCATCCCCCGAAATGAAACGGGTCGAGGATGACGTCGGCGGCGGCGACGACCTGCAGGAACTTGCGGTGCTCCGAGCGGGGAACGAAGCGTATTTTCGATGCGAGCGCACCGAGCGTGAGCTCGAAGCGCCGCAGCAGCTGCTCCGCGACGCCCGCCCGGACGAACTCCAGCAGGACGAGCTCGGCTTCCGGGTCGCCCTCGAGGATGGCCCTGATAGCCGCGTCGAAGTCCGGATGGAGCTTGAAGAGATTCTGCGGACAGTAGTAGAGGTGCTTGCCTTCGGGCAGGCCGAGCTGCTCGCGCGACGCGCGCGGCCCCTCCAGCGCCGGTCGGCGATAGCGCGGCATGAAATAGCCGGGCAGGCGCACCAGTTTCTCGGTGTAGTACTGCTCGCTTGCGGCGCCCTCGATCGCGTCGGAGGACAGGTAGTAGTCGATCGTGTCGATGCCGCTGGTGACGGAATGCCCCCAGGTGACCATCTGAATCGGAGCGAGCCGCCAAAACGCGAGGAAATAGGTGAGCGGGTGCATGCCGATGTCGGCGAAGAACACGATGTCCAGGGCGGCGGAGTCGATCGCGTCGCGCACCCGGCCGAGATCGAGCGGGAGCGGCACGTAGCGATCTGCGCTTTTGCGTATGGCCTCGGCGAGGTCGTCCGCCTGCGCGGCAATGGCGAATACGTGGACTTCGAAACGGTCGCGCGGCAGATCGCGGATGAGGCCGAACGTCGTCCGGCCTACCGAGTGCGCATGGAAATAGGTCGAAACGAAACCGATGCGCAGCCGCCGGCTCGGAGAAAACCCTTGGCGCGCGCAGTCGGTTCTCGCCGGATACATCGACCTGCAGACTCGCGCGATCTTGCGCAGCAGCGGAGCGTTGTTGCGGCCGTGATAGGCCAGATTGAAAGGGGTCGCGCCCACCTCGAATTCGGGGTTCGGGACCTTGGACGGTTTCAGGTCGAGCAGCTCATCGAGGTCGCGATCGAGCCTTTGCCTTACCCGGTCGATCTGGTCGCTCGACTGGAGGATGACGGGAAGCATCAGCGCCCGCCGCAGGCGCGGAGCGGCCCCGGCCTGCAGCTCCGTGTACCGGTCCATGAGGCCCCGCGCCTCCTCGACATCGGAGTCTTCGCGTATCACGGCGAGGCAGAGGAGAGCGTCGTGGTTGCCCGGGTCGAGCTCCAGGATTCTCCGGTACCACTGCTCCGCCTCGCGCTGCCTGTTGCAATCCTGGAGCGCCGCGGCCAGGCGCAGCATCGTGCGCGCCCGCGTCGGATCGGACGGAGCAAGGACCTCCAGCGTGCGGGTGAAGTGGTGTGCCGCCGAGTCGTTTCGTTGCTGCGCGAGCGCGATCGAGGCGCGTAGATAGTGCACCTCGGCGAGATCGGGCAACAGTTTCGCGCACTCCGCGGCCGCCCGCTCCGCTTCCTCGAACGCGCCTTCCCGGAACAGCCGCTGGGCCTCGGCGAAGAGCCGCGCCGATTTGCGCTGGACGAAGAACCGACGCAGAAGATTCAGCAGCATTCCAAAGTCTTCGCGGTCATTTTTCCCGAATCTGGTGAGCCAGTGTGAATTCGTCCGTACGCGGCGCGTAGGCGAGCGGCTTTCGCATCGCCCAAGTCGCGACCTGGTGATGCAGCGCGATGACCGCATGATCCCGCATGGCGAGGCGCATCGCGTCGCGGGCGAGCGCCTCGCGCCGCTTCTCGTCGACGCTCGCGAAAGCGCGCTCGAGCAGCGCGTCGACCTGCCGATTCGAGTATCCCGACCAGTTGAATGCGCCGAAGCCCTTGTCCGGATCGGGGGTTGCGACGAGCGCGCGCAGCGCGAGGTCTGCGGAGAACGAGCCCCAGCCGAACATCGCAAACGCGAATTCCCCCTTGCGCCCCTTGGGCAGGTATGCGTTCAGCGGCAGCGTCTCGACGCGCGCGCGGACGCCGACACGCGCGAACATCTGCGCCACGGCCTGCGCGATCTGCTCGTCGTTGACGTAGCGGTTGTTGGTCGCGGAAAGCGTCATCGCGAATCCGTCGGGATATCCCGCTTCGGCGAGCAGCCGCTTCGCCTCTTCGGGATCGTAGGTCTCGGGCGCGAGGTCCGGCGCGTAGCCGAACACGGGCGGCGAGACGAGGTTCGACGCCGGAATCGCCGCCCCGTCCATGAGACGTCCGGCGATCGCCGCTCGATTGATTGCCTTCGAGAGCGCGCGCCGCACCCGCAGGTCGCGGAAGGGATTTTGCGCAAGGGGCCTGCCGGCCTTGTCGGCGAGCCCGGGCGCGCGATCGCGGTGCTGGTCGAGGTAGAAGAAAATGGTGCGCCACGACACCTTCTGAACCGTATTCAACCGGGCGTCGCGCCGAATGCGCGGCAGGTCCGCGGTGGGAACCTGCTCGATCGCGTCGAGCTCTCCGGAGAGGAGCCCGGCGAGTCGCGCCGGGTCCGTGGGCACGATGCGCAAAGTCACTTTCTCCCAGGCCGCGCTTTTTCCACCCTGTGCCCCCCAATAGGCGTCGTTGCGTGCGAGCTCGACCCGGTCGCCGCGCGCGAATCGCACGAACCTGAAGGGACCGGTGCCGACCATCGCCTTGCCCGAATCGAAATCCTCAGGCCCGGAGCGAGCCGCGGCCTTCTTCGAGACGATGAATACCGAATTGAGATCGTACGGCACCATCGCGTAGGGCGTCGCCGTCTTCAGGCGGAGCGTGTGCGCGTCCACGACCTCTTTGCCGACGATGCGCCGCGTGAAGATTCCGTACTGGCCGTTCGGCACCTTGAGAGTGCGCTCGATCGAGAATACGACGTCCTCCGCGGTCAGCTCGCTCCCGTCGTGAAAGCGAACGCCCGGCCGCAGCTTGAACTCCCAGGTGGTCGCGTCGACCGCCCGCCACGAAAGGGCGAGGCCCGGGATGAGGCGCGTGTCCTCGTCCACGTGGGTGAGCGCATCGAACACGTGCCAGGCGATATTGATGTTCGGTGCGATGGCGAGGAAGTGCGGGTCCATCGAGGTCACGTCCGCGGCGAGGCCGACGCGCAGCTCGGCGCCGTGGGCGGCCAGAGCCCACGGAATCGAGCCCGCGACGAGGAGGCGGAGCAGGCGGCGCATGGACTGGGGAAACCCCGCCTACTGGGCGGCGAGCGGCCCGATGACTCGAAGCATTTGAGCGAAGATTTTCGGATTGCCGCAGACGATGCGTCCCGAATCGAGGTAGCCCGAGTCGCCGCGAAAATCCCCGACCAGGCCGCCGGCTTCCTGCACCAGCAGCGCGCCCGCCGCCATGTCCCAGGGCGAAAGGCCGATTTCCCAGAATCCGTCCAGCCTTCCCGCGGCCACGTAGGCGATGTCGAGGGCCGCGGCGCCCGCGCGGCGCTGCCCGGCGGTGCGCAGCGTGAACTCCCGGAACATGGCGAGATATTCGTCGAGGCTGTGGAGATCGCGAAAGGGAAAACCGGTGCCGAGCAGCGCCTCGTTGAGCTGCGCGCGCTTGGAGACGCGGATGCGCCGCTCGTTCAGGTACGCGCCCCGCCCGCGCGTCGCCGTGAACAACTCGTTGCTGGTCGGATCGTAGATCACCGCCTGCGCGAGAAGGCCCTTGTGCCGCAAGGCGACGGAGACGGCGTACTGCGGGAAGCCGTGGATGAAATTCGTCGTGCCGTCTAGCGGGTCGATGATCCAGGTGTACTCGGACTCGCCCGCGTTCCCGGCGGAAGCGCCGGACTCCTCTGCTAGAATCGCATGGTCCGGATAGGCGCGGTGCAGTATCTCAATGACCGCCCGCTCCGCAGCCTTGTCCACTTCGGTGACGAAATCGTTGTGCCGCTTGCGAGTAACCTGCAGCAATTCCACGTCGCGCGCCGCGCGGTTGATGATCGCGCCGGCCCGCCGCGCGGCTCTGACCGCGATTCCGAGCATCGGGTGCATTTCTTCGTCCGGGAATTCAAAAGAGCGGCGCTGCTGAACGCCGGATTCTAGTATGAAAGCCGGCGGTCCGCTGTCTCGAATCCGCGTCGTCCTGCTGCGGCCTTCGCACCCGGGCAACATCGGAGCCGCGGCACGCGCCATGAAGACGATGGGCATCACGCAGCTGCGCCTGGTGCGGCCGAAACGTTTTCCCCATCCGGACGCAGCTGCCATGGCCTCCGGCGCGCTCGATCTTCTCGAGTCCGCGCGCGCGTGCGCGAGTCTGGAGGAGGCGCTCGCCGGAACAACGTACTCGGTGGCTTTGAGCGCGCGCGAGCGCGAGCTTTCCCATCCCTCGCTCGATGCGCGCGCTGCGGCGCGGGAGCTCCTGCGCGCGGCGCGAAAGGACGAGGTCGCGGTCGTCTTCGGCAACGAAACCGCAGGCCTCTCGAACAAGGACATCATGCGCTGTAGCGCCCTCGCGCGCATTCCCGCCAATCCGGAATACCCTTCCCTCAATCTCGCCCAGGCGGTGCAGGTGGTCGCGTACGAGTTGCGCACGGCCGCGCAGGCCCCGCCCGCCGCGCCGACGAGGACCCGGTGCGCGACCCACGAGGACATCGAGCGACTCTTCGCGCACCTCGAGCGCAGCCTGCGGGCGAGCGGCTATCTGCACCCGCGGCACCCTCGCAAGCTCATGGATCGCTTGCGCCGTCTGTTCGCAAAGGCGCGGCTGGAGAAGGTGGAGGTCAACATTCTGCGCGGCATGCTCGCGGCCTGGGACGACAGGAGTCCGCCCCGGAAATAGTTGACCAATTCACTAAGGTTTCGGATAATGCGGGACATCGATCTCCGGGACACCGATGTTCACCCGAATTCGCGAAGACATCGCCTGCGTGTTCGAGCGCGACCCGGCGGCGCGTTCGACCTGGGAAGTCATTACCTGCTATCCCGGTTTCCACGCGCTCCTCATCCATAGACTGGCGCACCGGCTGTGGCGCGTGAAGCTGCGCTGGCTTGCACGCTTCGTATCGCACGTCTCGCGGTTTCTCACCGGCATCGAGATTCATCCCGGGGCCAAAGTGGGACGGCGCGTGTTCATCGACCACGGCATGGGAGTCGTGATCGGCGAGACCGCGGAACTGGGAGACGATTGCACCCTGTATCACGGCGTGACCCTCGGCGGGACCTCGTGGAACAAGGGCAAGCGCCACCCGACGCTCGAGCGGGGAGTCGTGATCGGCGCGGGGGCGAAGGTGCTCGGGCCCATCGTCGTCGGCGAGGGCGCGAAAATCGGCTCGAACGCGGTGCTGGTGAAGGATGTTCCCGCGGGCGCGACCGCCTTGGGGATCCCGGCGCGCGTCATTCTCGACGAGCAGGACAAGACGCGCGAGGAGAAGGCGGCGAAGCTGGGGTTCTCTGCGTACGCAGTGACCGCCAAAGCGGAGGATGATCCGCTCGCCAAGGCGGTCCAAGGCCTGCTCGATCACAGCGTCGACATGGATAAGCGTATCGAATTGATTCTGAACCAGATCGAGGAACTCCAGGCGGAGCGCGAAGAGTCCCAGAGGCAGCTTCGCCTAGGGCCCAAGGTGGTCAACAAATAGTTGATTGTTTTCCTCGGGATTGTGTATACTTGACCGAATTCATCAGGTATTCGAAGCCGTTCAGGGTGCAACCATGAGACTGACGACCAAAGGACGATTCGCAGTGACCGCGATGCTCGACCTCGCCATGCACGGCGGCAAGGGCCCGGTGACGCTCGCCGGCATCAGCCAGCGCCAGAGCATCTCGCTCTCGTACCTGGAACAGCTTTTCGGCAAGCTGCGGCGCCACACGCTGGTCGACAGCACCCGCGGGCCCGGCGGCGGCTACACGCTCGCGCGCAGCCTCGACAGGGTCTCGGTCGCGGACATCATCACGGCGGTGGACGAGCCGCTCGACGCGACGCAGTGCGGCGGCAAGGAAAACTGCCACGACGAGCAGCGCTGCATGACGCACGACCTGTGGGCGAGGCTGAACGACAAGATGTACGAATACCTGGATTCGGTGAAGCTCTCCGACCTCGTCGCGCAGCAGGCGACGCGCAAGAGCGCGGTGAGCGTGCTCCAGGACAAACGCGGCAAGGAAGCCGCGGTGTCGGCTTGAACGGGACGCGCGCGAAATGAAATTTCCGATCTACCTCGACTATTCGGCGACCACGCCGGTCGACCCGCGCGTGGCGCAGAAGATGATTCCCTTCCTCACCGAGCAGTTCGGCAACGCGGCGAGCCGCTCGCACGCCTTCGGCTGGGAGGCGGAGAAGGCGGTGGAAGAGGCGCGCGGGCACGTCGCGGCGCTCCTCAATGCCGATTCCAAAGAGATCATCTGGACCTCGGGCGCGACCGAAGGCAACAACCTCGCGATCAAGGGCGCGGCGAATTTCTACAAGGGCAAGGGCAAGCACATTGCCACGATGAAGACCGAGCACAAGGCGGTGCTCGACACGGTGCGCGAGCTCGAGCGCCAGGGGTTCGAGGCGACCTACCTCGACCCGGAGCAGAACGGGCTGCTCGACCTGGAGAAGTTCAGGGCGGCGTTGCGCCCCGACACCGTTCTCGTTTCGGTGATGATGGTGAACAACGAGATCGGCGTGATCCAGCCGATCGCCGAGATCGGCGAGATCTGCCGCTCGAAAGGCATCATCTTCCACTGCGACGCGGTACAGGCCGCGGGCAAGATCCCGATCGACCTGCAGAAATTGAAAGTGGATCTCCTGACGGTGACCGCGCACAAGGTCTACGGCCCGAAGGGCATCGGCGCGCTGTACGTGCGCAGGAAGCCGCGCGTGCGCATCGAGCCGCAGATCCACGGCGGCGGGCATGAGCGGGGATTGCGCTCGGGGACGCTCCCGACCCACCAGATCGTGGGCATGGGCGAGGCGTTCCGCATCGCGAAGCTCGAGATGGCCGCCGAGAGCGAGCGCATCCGCGCCTTGCGCGACCGGTTGCTCGCCGGCTTCAAGGACATGGAAGAGGTCTACGTCAACGGCGACCTGGAGCGCCGCATACCGGGAAACCTCAACGTCAGCTTCAACTTCGTCGAGGGCGAGTCCCTGATCATGGGGATCAAGGAGGTGGCGGTGTCCTCGGGCTCGGCCTGCACTTCGGCGAGCCTCGAGCCCTCGTATGTCCTGCGGGCGCTCGGGCGCTCGGACGAGCTCGCCCACAGCTCGATTCGCTTCACGATCGGCCGCTTCACGACCGAGGAGGAGATCGACTACGCCGTCAAGCTCCTGCGCGCCAAGATCGGCAAGCTGCGCGAGCTTTCGCCCCTTTGGGAGATGTACAAGGAGGGCGTGGACTTGAATACCGTGCAGTGGGCAGCACATTGAGGATTAGGAATAGGCAAAATCTAGGAGCAACACCATGGCATACAGCGACAAGGTACTGGACCATTACGAGAACCCGCGCAACGTCGGGTCTTTCGACAAGGCGGACGAGCATATCGGCACCGGCATGGTCGGCGCGCCGGCCTGCGGCGACGTGATGAAGCTGCAGATCCGCGTCAACGAACAAGGCGTGATCGAAGACGCGCGCTTCAAGACCTACGGCTGCGGCTCGGCGATCGCGTCCTCTTCGCTCGTCACCGAATGGGTGAAGGGCAAGACGCTGGACCAGGCGGAGACGATCCGGAACACGCAGATCGCCGAGGAGCTCGCGCTGCCGCCGGTGAAGATCCACTGCTCGATCCTCGCCGAGGACGCGATCAAGGCGGCGATCGTCGATTACCGCAAGAAGCACGGACTGGAACAGCCGGCTGAAAAGGAAGCGAAGGCGGCCTGAGAATCATGATCACTCTTACAGAACGCGCGGCAAACCACGTTTCGGATTTCCTTGTCAAGCGCGGCAAGGGAGTGGGTTTGCGCCTGGGCGTGCGCACCTCGGGCTGCTCCGGCCTTGCCTACCGGATCGAATACGCCGACGCCGTCAACCCGGATGACCGGACCTTCGAGAGCCACGGCGTGAAGGTCGTCGTCGATCCGAAGAGCCTTCAATTCCTGGAAGGCACCGAGCTCGACTTCACGCGCGAGGGCTTGAACGAGGGTTTCAAGTTCAACAACCCCAACGTGAAGGATGAGTGCGGCTGCGGCGAGTCGTTCAACGTCTAGCGAGGCCCGGCCTCGCGGCACAACGGAAGGGGCGAACGCCCCTTTTTTTCTATCCCGGACCCGAATGAACCTGAATCAGAACCACTTCGAGCTGTTCGGTCTGCCGTCGCGCTTCGTCGTCGACGTCGCGGCGCTCGAAGCGCGCTATCACGAGCGGCTGCGCGAGGTGCATCCGGACCGCTTTGCCGCCGCACCCGAGCTCGAGCGGCGTGCATCCATGCAGCTTGCGACCCGCGTGAACGAGGCCTATCAGACCCTGAAGTCGCCGCTCAAACGGGCCGTCTACATTCTGCGATTGCGCGGCGTGGATCCGGAGTTCGAGACGAACACCGCGATGCCCCCCGAATTCCTCGTGGAACAGATGGCCTGGCGCGAGCGCATCGAAGCAGGGTCCGAAGATCCCGAAGCCCTCGTTCGATTGCGAGGCGGCCTGCGTGAAGAGAGCGGGAAGATCCTCGAAAAACTGCGAGGGCAGCTGGACGAAGGCGGGGACGACGAAGCCGCCTCCGAAGCGACCCGGATGCTGATGTTCTACGAAAAGCTGGCCGAGGAGATCGACGACAAGCTGGCGGAGCTAGAGACGTGAGTTTCGGAGCCTGAAATGGCGCTGCTGCAGATTTCCGAGCCCGGCCAGTCGCCCGAACCGCACCGGCACCGCCTCGCGGTGGGCATCGACCTCGGTACCACCAATTCGCTGGTGGCCGCGGTGAGGAACGGCATCGCGGTGGTGCTCAACGACCACGAGGGCCGCGCCCTGCTGCCGTCGATCGTGCGCTATCTGGGAGATGGGAGAGTGGCGGTCGGCGTGGAGGCCGAAGCGGCGCTGGCGCGCGACCCGAGAAACACCGTCGTATCGGTGAAACGCTTCATGGGGCGCGGCCTGAAGGACGTCACGCACGTCGAGAACAGCCCCTACGATTTCCTCGATTCACCGGGCATGGTCCGGATCCGCACCGCCGCCGGCGTGAAAAGCCCGGTCGAGGTGTCGGCGGATATCCTCAAGGTGCTGCGCGCCCGGGCCGAGGAGAGTCTGGGCGGGGAGCTCACCGGCGCGATCATCACGGTCCCCGCGTACTTCGACGACGCGCAGCGCCAGGCCACCAAGGACGCGGGCAAGCTCGCGGGCCTCAACGTGCTGCGGCTCCTCAACGAACCGACTGCGGCGGCGATCGCCTACGGCCTGGAAAACGCCGCCGAAGGCATCTACGCCGTCTACGATCTCGGCGGCGGCACGTTCGACATCTCGATCCTGAAGCTCTCGAAGGGCGTGTTCGAGGTAATGGCGACCAACGGGGACGCCGCGCTCGGCGGGGACGATTTCGACCAGCGCTTGTTCTGCTGGATACTCGAGCGGGCAAAACTCGCGCCGTTATCCGCCGAGGACACCCGGGTTTTGCTCACGAAAGCGCGCGCCGCGAAGGAGCTCCTGACGGCGCACTCGGAGGCGCGCATCTCCGCCAGGCTCGCCGGCGGCGAGACCGTGGACGTAACGGTCACGCAGAAGGAATTCCAGGAGATGACACGGCCCCTCGTCGCGAAGACGCTCGCGCCGTGTCGCAGGGCGCTGCGCGACGCGGGGCTGGACCGCAGCAAGGTGAAGGGCGTGGTGATGGTCGGCGGCGCGACGCGCATGCCGCACGCGCAGCAGGCGGTCGCCGAGCTCTTCGGCCAGTCGCCGCTCAACAATCTCGATCCGGACAAGGTCGTCGCGCTCGGCGCCGCGATCCAGGCCAACGTGCTCGCAGGCAACAGGGCTTCGGGCGACGATTGGCTGCTGCTCGACGTCATCCCGCTATCGCTCGGCGTCGAGACCATGGGCGGCCTCGCGGAAAGGGTCATCCCGCGCAATTCCACGATTCCCGCGGCGCGCGCGCAGGAATTCACCACCTACAAGGACGGCCAGACCGCGATGAGCATCCACGTGGTGCAGGGCGAACGCGAGCTCGTGTCCGACTGCCGCTCCCTCGCCCGGTTCGAGTTGCGCGGTATTCCTCCGATGGTCGCGGGCGCAGCGCGCATCCGCGTCACCTTCCAGGTCGACGCCGACGGCCTGCTCTCGGTCTCCGCCCGGGAATCCTCGACCGGCGTCGAGGCCGCGATCGCGGTCAAGCCCTCCTACGGCCTCAGCGACGAGCAGATCACGCAGATGCTCAGGGACTCGTTCGACCACGCAAAGGATGACGTGCACGCGCGTGCGCTCAGGGAACAGCGCGTGGAGGGCGAGCGCATGCTCGAGGCGACGGAGGCCGCGCTGCGCGAGGACGCCGACCTGCTTACCGCGGAGGAATCCTCCGCGCTGCGATCGGAGCTCGAGGCGCTGCGCAAGACGCTCTCCTGCACCGATCATCGCACCATCAAATCGGGCATCGAGCGCGTCAACCGCGCCTCCGAAGCCTTCGCGGGCCGGCGCATGGACCGCTCCATCAAGCGGGCGCTAGCGGGCAGGAAGGTCGAGAGCCTCTAGCCTGATGCCCAGGATCATCGTCCTTCCGCACGAAGAGCTGTGTCCTGAGGGCACGGTGATCGATGCGAAGCCGGGCATGTCCATCTGCGACAACCTGCTTGAGAACGGCGTCGAGATCGAGCACGCCTGCGAGAAGTCCTGCGCCTGCACCACCTGTCACGTGGTCGTGCGCGAAGGTTTCGAGACGCTAGCTCCTTCCGAGGAAAAAGAGGACGACCTGCTCGACAAGGCATGGGGGCTGGAACCGAATTCGCGGCTGTCCTGCCAGGCGATCGTCAAGGACAGCGATCTCACCATCGAGATCCCGAAATACACCATCAACATGGTCAAGGAAATCAAGTGATGAAATGGACCGACACGCTCGAAATCGCCATAGCCCTGTCGGAAAAATATCCCGACATCGATCCACTGACCGTGCGTTTCACCGACCTGTTCGAGTGGGTGCAGGCGCTCGACGAGTTCGACGACGACCCGAAGCGCTGCGGCGAGAAGATCCTCGAGGCGATCCAGATGGCGTGGATCGACGAGGTGAAGTAGCCGTTGATTACGATGCCGATCAACGCCGCCTGGGCTCGCGCAGCTTCGGGTTGAGCTTGTCCAGATCGGCCTGGACCTGCTCGCGGCTGCGCTCGTAGACGAGCTCGCGCCCCCTCACGCTTCCCGCGTAGGAGAGGCCCATCCGCGTCGGAGTCAGCTCGCACTTGACGTTGTGAATGCCTTCGCCGAGGACGATCTCGATCCGCTCGGCGCGCTTGCTGTACACGACGACGTCCAGGGTCTGCCCGGTTTCGGTCACGCGTACCTTGATTTTCTCCGGTTCCATCGGCGCTACGCCTTCGCTTCGTCGAACAGCTTCTCGAAGCGCCGGTCGGGACACAGCCAGATGGCGGCCACCAGCACGTACAGTCCACCCGAGATCCAGGCCTGAACGAAAGCGAGCGGAATCGCGGCGACGTAAAGGACGAGCGAGATCTTTCCCTTGAAATCCTTCCCCAACGCCTTGGCGAGCGGCGAATCCTTGCCGTGCGAGGCGAGAAGCACCAGCGTCAGGATGGTGTACGCGCACGCCGCGCCGAGCAGCACGATCCCGTAGGCCGCGACCGTTACCGCCGCGAAGTGGTTTTCATCCATCCACCCCGTGACGAAGGGCACGAGCGACAGCCAGAACAGCAGATGCAGGTTCGCCCACAGCGTCGCGCCGTTCACGTGATGAACCGCGTGGAACATGTGGTGGTGGTTGTTCCAGTAGATGCCGACGAACACGAAGCTCAGCACGTAGCTCAGGAACACCGGAACGAGCGGCAATAGCGCCTTCGGGTCGGCATCGTGCGGAACCTTCAGCTCGAGCACCATGATCGTGATGATGACCGCGATCACGCCGTCGGTGAAGGCTTCCAGTCGTCCTTTCGTCATGCGTCGCGCCTCGAGTTCATAGCCGCGGAGTATGTGCCGGGCTCGTCCGCGGTGCAAGGCGGCCGGCGGTGCTAGCATGCCTTGTAAATCGGATTTCCCTTCGAAGAATCGGAGGATGCTGCGATGCCTGCCCGATGCACCCATTTGAAGTCCGTCAAGACCGCCGCGCCCAACACCGACGGCTGCGAGGAATGCCTCGCGACGGGAGACACCTGGGTGCACCTTCGCCTGTGCCGCGCGTGCGGGCACGTCGGATGCTGCGACAATTCGAAGAACAGGCACGCCACCAAGCATTTCAGGAAGACCGGGCATCCGATCATCACCTCGCTCGAGCCGGGGGAGGGCTGGAGCTGGTGCTACGTCGACGAGATCGACATGGAGCTTCGATGAGCGTCCGACTGGTTCATCGCGTCTTACAGGAGTAAGCTAGGACGTCTCGAAAAAAAAAGGGGGGAGTTCACATGTATGCGACTGCAATTGCCCGCCGGACCCACCTCGCGCTCGTGCTCGCCGCCGGCGCGGTCCTGATGGCACCGGCTACGCAGGCCCGCATCACCGAGATCCAGATCACCGCCACGGAGTCGCCGACGTTCGGCGGCTTCTCTTGGCCGGGCGTCGGTCAGTACGAGAAGATCGTCGGCAAGGCGTTCGGCGAGGTCAATCCGCATGACCGGCAGAACCGAGACATCGTCGACATCGAGTTCGCGCCGCGCAACGCGCGCGGCAAGGTCGAATACTCCTTCAACTTCTACATCCTGAAGCCGATCGACCTCAAGAAGGGCGCGGGCAAGATGATGTACGAGCCGCCCAACCGCGGCGGCAAGACCTGGACCGCATTGGGCCGGGTCTCGGGCGGCGGCGACGACCCGGGTTCGATCACCGACCCGGCGGTGCTCGCGAACGCGTTCTTCATGCCGCGCGGCTACACCTTGGTATGGAGCGGGTGGGAGGCCCTTGGCACACTCGATACCTTCAACGCGTCGGCCAACTTGCCGATCGCCAAGTTTCCGCCGACGGCGGCGAATCCGACGGGGACGATTACCGGGCCGTCCTACGAATACATCGTGGTGGGGGCGGCGGCTGCGTCGGTCGCGTTGAGCTACCCGGCGGCGACGCTGGACAAGACGCGGGCGACGCTGACCCATCGCGTGCATCTCGACGACGCGCCGCAAGTCGTCTCCGCATCCGGCTGGAACTACAACGCGGACGGAACGGCGATCAGCCTGGTGGGGTCGAGCTTCATCGCCAACGATATCTACGAGTTCGCGTACACCGCCAAGGATCCCAAGGTGCTCGGCCTGGGCTTCGCCGCTGTGCGCGACTGGATGGAGTTCCTGCGCTACGAAAGGCGCGACGAAAAAGACAACCCCAATCCGCTGGCCGGGCACATCAAGCGCGTCTACACCGAGATCTCGTCGCAGCCCGGGCGCTTCCTCAACGACTTCCGCCACCTCGGGTTCAACGAGACCGAAAACGGCAAGAAGGCTTTCGACGGCCATATGCAGTGGATCGCGGCGGGCAACGGCCTCAACATGAACTACCGCTTCTCACAGACCGGCCGCACCGAGCGCAACCGCCAGAACCATCTTTTCATCGAAGGCCGGTTCCCGTTCGCGAACGTGCGCACGTTCGATCCGATCACCCGCCAGACCGACAGCCGGTACGCGAGCTGCGAGAAGACCGACACGTGTCCGCTGGGCGTGGAGATCTACTCGGCCAACGAGTACTGGGTGAAGTCCGCATCGCTGCTGCACACGACTCCGGACGGCGCCCGCGATCTCCCGGATTCGAAGTTCACGCGCAATTACTTCATGTCGAGCATGCGGCACGGCACCGCCGCCACGCCAGCCGGCACCCCGCCAGGCACTCCCCCGGCGAGGGGCCTGTGCCAGCAGGCCGACAATCCGCTGAATTCGGCGCCGGTGCAGCGCGCGCTGTTCATCGCGCTCGATGAGTGGGCGACCCAGCACAAGGAACCGCCGCATAGCCGCGTGCCGAGGCTGCGCGACGGCACGCTCGTGCCGCCGCTGCCGCAGTCCGGGATGGGCTTCCCGAACATTCCGAGCCCCTTTGCGGACGGCCCGGGACCGCTGGTCACCTACACGGGCCTGAAGACCACGCGCTACCACTTCGACTACGGGCTGAACTTCTACGAAACCGGGATCGCGACGGTGAATCCGCCGCTGTTCCCGTTCACGACGCCCTCGTACCAGGACAATCCGGGCAACGGTCCGATCTATCCGAGCTTCATACCGAAGACCGACAGCGACGGCAACGACATCGCGGGAGTGCGGCTGCCCGACGTGACCGTGCCTGTGGCCACCTACACGGGCTGGGCGCTGCGGCGGGGAGCGCAGGCGAGCGACGGCTGCGAGGCCTCGGGTCAGTTCATCCCGTTCGCGAAAACCGAGGCTGACCGTGCTAAGACCAACGATCCGCGTCCCTCGGTCGCGCTTCGCTACCCCGCTTTCGCGGACTACCACAGCAAGCTGAGGAACGCCCTCGAGCAAATGGTTGCGGACCGCCTGCTCCTGTGCGAAGACGCCGCGACCGAGGAGGCGCGCCTGATGCAGGTCGGCCTGACGCGCGGCGTGCCGCCGCCGCAAAGCGGCGTGCTCCCGGCCATCCAGGTGCTGGCGGCCTGCGAGCCGAAGAAGCATCACGGCAGGAAAGACCGCGACGACGACGATTGACGCGCAGGCCGCCTGTTACGGCTTGGTGGCGTAGAAGTAATACGTGGCCTTGTAGGAGACCCGCGCCTCCTTGCCGAGCTGCGCCTTGCTGCAGCCTCCCGCGGGAGCTTTCCCGCCGACGGTGTACAGCCGCTGGATGCTCTGCGTGCGGCTGAATACGCCGTTGCCCGAGGTCGACTTTGCGGCAAGCAGCAGCCACGGGATCGCGGTGGCGGCCGGACCGTCGTCGCGCGCCTTGACCTCGCCGACCACCTTGCTGCCGTCGTTCGATTCCCAGGTCGGACCCGCGTAGTGCTTGCCGATCTTCTGGCCCGACAGGTCGAGTAATTCGGCTTCCGGCGCCTTGAAAACCCACTCGAACCGCGGCGGCTCGGTCTTGATGGCGCCGCACTCGTAGATCTGCACGCCGGTAGCCGGTGACACGAGCGACAGGGTTTGCCCGGCCGGAACGTTGAGGTTCTCGGGGACGAGCGGATTCGTTCCAACGTTCGGAGCGGCGCAGCCGGCGAGAATCGCCGCGAGGGATGCGACCCCGGTTGCGCAGGGGTTCTTCATCGTTCGAGCTCCTTTTTCCTCAGTCGGCCTTGACGCCGGCTTCCTTCACCACTTTCGCCCAGCGCGCTTTCTCGTTGACGATGAACGCGCCCAGCGCCTCCGGCGTGCCGGCGCGCACCTCGGTGCCCTGTTTCGCGAGGAACTCCTTCATGTCGTCGGTATTCAGGATACGCGTGAGCTCGGCGTTGAGTTTCGTTATGACCGCGCGGGAAGTTCCCGCCGCGGCGAGCACGCCCTGATAGGAGCCGGTCTCGAAGCCCGGAAGAGTCTCGGCCACCGTGGGCAGCTCGGGCGCAGAAGGCACGCGCCGAGCGCTCGACACGGCGAGTCCTTTCAGGCGCCCGGCCTTCACCGACGGATAAGTGGCGAGCATGCCGTTGAAGAGCACGTTCGCGTTCCCCGCGATCACGTCGGTGACTGCCGCCGACCCGCCCTTGTAGGGGATGTAGGCCCACTGCACGCCGGTGCGCGCGGCGAATTCGACGCCCGCGAGGTGCGGCGCGCCGCCGGTTCCCGAGTTGGCGAAATTGAGCTTGCCCGGATTTGCGCGGGCGTAGGCGATCAGCTCCTTCACGCTGCCGACCGGCACGGAAGGGTGCACTGCCAGCACGTGCGGCGAATACGACACCATCACTACGGCAGCGAAATCCTTCGCCGGGTCGAAGGGCATGTCGACATACACGCTCGGGTTGATGGCGAGCGCGCCGACGTCCGAGAGCAGCAGGGTGGCGCCGTCGGGCGCCGACTTGGCGACGTAGTCCGCGCCGACGTTGCCGTTGGCGCCGGTGCGGTTCTCCACGATGACCGGCTGGCCCCAGGCCGCGGTGATGCGCGGGCCGATCGCGCGCGCGAGGATGTCCGAGGTCCCGCCCGCAGCGAAGGGGACGATGATGCGGATCGGCTTGTTCGGGTACTGCTGGCCTCGAGCCGGCAGAGCGAGCAGGCTCGCGGCGAGAGCTGCGGTGAGGGCTGCGGCAACGCGATTCATGGCTGTCCTCCGAGTTCGCTCAAAGGCCGAGTGCGGATTGTATACTGCCTTTTTTCCGCGCCGGGGCGACATTACCGTTCAAAAAGGGGGGGATCATGATGGATCGTCGAACTTTCACGTCGCTGCTCGCGACCGCCGCCGTCGCGCCGCGCTCTTCGTTTGCTCAAGGGGCTCCGCGCAAGTCTGCGCTCTATTCGAGCGTCGGCCCGGTGCTCACGCACTACGACGTAGACGTCGAAGCTGCGGCGCTGACCAAGCGCGCCTCGGTGACGCTGCCGGCCAACGTGCAGTACGCCTGGCCGCATGCCTCCGGGCGATATCTGTACGTGGCTTCCAGCAGCAGCGCACCCGGGACAGGGCCGGTGGGCACGGAGCATCACGTGAGCGCGTTTCGAATCGATCCGGCTTCGGGGGCCCTCGCGCCGCACAGCAACCCGATACGATTGCCGACGCGCCCCATCCATATCACGACCGACATCCCGTCGCGGCACGTGCTGGTCGCGTTCAACAATCCGAGCGCGCTGCGGGTCTACA
>VBCA01000028.1 GCA_005881575.1 Betaproteobacteria bacterium | reverse complement strand
AGGTCGATGCGGATGGCGACGGTGCGTACGAGAGTTCTACCCTCTACCCGTGGAGCACGCTCGACGCCCTGTAAGGGCCGGTCGCTAAAGACTCACAGCAGTCCTGGGAGGGCGCGGGTCAAACCCGCGCCCTCTTTTCAATCCCGCAGCTCGAGCAGCACCGGCTGATGGTCGGAGGCGTCGGTCTCACCGTTGACCACAACGTCCTCGACGCGGTGGGCCAAGTCCTCCGTGACGAAGATGAAATCGCAGGCGAAGGGCGGCCCCGGCCACTGCAGCTTGTCGTGCACGCCGATCGTGGGCGCGTGCGCTTTTCCCGGATGGGAGAGCTGCCATGCGTCACGGTACGCGGGAACCCCGTGGGCGAGAGGCGATTGCAGGCGCCGGTGCAGCGCATCGTCCGGCGGGAAATTGAAATCCGCGGTGAGAATGGCCGAAACGGGTCGAGGCATCGTTCGATACGGGCCCTCCTTCGCGGGGACCGGCGCGGCCGCGTGGCCCGCGGCTTCGATCTGCAGCTCGCGCAGCGCCTCGACCTGGGCGGCGCGCTGCTTCACCGAGTAGTACTCGAGGTGCGTCGTGGTCACGCGCAGGGGTCCGGAAGCCGACTCGAGCACGACTTCGAGCGCCGAGCGCTGCATGCTGGTCGCCGAAGGATCCGCCGGCCAGGGCAGGAGGCGCCGGAACACCTGCAGCACGGGAAGGCGCGTGATGATCGCGTTGCCGAATTCGCGCCGGTCGCCGTGCGAAGCAGGCACATCCGTGGCGACAGCCTTCACGACGGTGTAGCGCGGGAACAGCCCCGCGAGCGCTTCATACTGGTTCTCGCCCGAGCTTCCCGCGAGGTCGGGGTAGTTGCTCGCGATCTCCTGAAGGCACAGCACGTCGAAATCGGCCATCTCCCTCGCGACCCTGCCGATGCGCGCCGGGTCGACCCGGCCGTCGCAGCCGCGGCACCACTGGATGTTCCAGCTGATGAGCTTCATCGATCTGCTGCGCTTCCCGAGGCGTTTGTTAATATGGCGCTCTCTCGCGATGAATTTTACAGGACGAGCCGTGAAGCGAAATCTTCCCAGTGTGGCTCTGCGAGCGGGCCTGGCGTGCGTCGCATTCGCCCTCGCGCAAGCAGCGTCCGCCCAACGCCTGCCGCTCGAGCGCATCAAGCTTCCGGCCGGCTTCGAGATCAGCGTCTTCGCCGAAAGCGTTCCCGGCGCGCGCTCGCTCGCGCTGGGTAAGAACAACGTGCTCTTCGTCGGCACCCACGCCGACCGCGTATACGCCGTGCGCTATCGCGACGCAAAGGCGACGCAGGTGCTCACCATCGCCTCGGGCCTCAACATGCCGAACGGCGTGGCGCTCAGAGATGGGGCGCTCTACGTGGCGGAGGTGAACCGCATCCTGCGCTTCGACGATATCGAGGCGCAGCTCGAAGGGCGACCGAAACCCGCGGTCGTGACCGACCGCTTTCCGCGCGAAACGCACCACGGCTTGAAGTTCATCCGCTTCGGGCCGGACGGCTGGCTCTACGTTCCGGTCGGAGCGCCGTGCAACATCTGCGAACCCGATCCGCGCCACGGGATGATCTCGCGCATCCACACCGACGGGTCGGGTTACGAAGTGTTCTCCCGCGGCGTGCGCAACTCGGTGGGTTTCGACTGGGATCCGCGCACCAGGGAATTGTGGTTCACCGACAACGGCCGCGACATGCTGGGCGACGAGCTGCCTTCTGACGAGCTGAACCACGCGCCCAAACCCGAGATGCACTTCGGCTATCCCTATTGCCATCAGGGCGACACCGCCGATCCGGAACTCGTACGCAAGCGCTCGTGCTCGGAATTCTCGCCGCCCGCCGTGAAACTGGGGGCCCACGTGGCCGTGCTCGGCATGCGCTTCTACACCGGCGCGAGCTTCCCCGCCGAATACCGCAACAACATCTTCATCGCCGAGCACGGCTCATGGAACCGCTCGAAGAAAATCGGCTACCGAGTCGCGCGCGTGGTCGTCGAAGGCAGCCGCGCGCTCAAGCACGAAGTGTTCGCAGAGGGCTGGCTGCAAGGCGAGTCGGTCTGGGGCCGGCCGGTGGACATCGAGGTGATGCCCGACGGATCGCTCCTCGTGTCGGACGACCACGCGGGAGCGATTTACCGAATCGCCTACCGCGGGCGATAGCGCCGGGCGCTACTTCGGGGTGCGCAGGTACTCGATGATCTCGGGGTAGGCGCTTTCGATGCGCGCGTCGGCCTGCAATGCCGCTAGAGCGTCGGCGATGTCCGTTCTCGGTTTCGCGCGGTAGAACACGGTCTGAAGTTGCGGATACTCCTTGCCTTTCTCGAGCCCGTGGCTGCTCGCGATGGCCGGCGCGTCCGCCAGGCTCTTCGGCTTCACCACCAGCGTCCCGGTCAGCACGCCGAACGTCCCCGTCCGCGTATTCACCACGGTCGGGTAGACGGTCGCTCCCGCGACGCGCTCGACAAACGCCGGCTTCTGCTGCGTGGAACGGAACAGCACGAGCCTCCCCTTGGTCTCGAGAATCTGCGCACCGCCCTCGCCGACGCGCGCGAGCGCTTCCTGCGGCGTCTCGGCCGAAGCCCTGTGCTCCACCGCGTGCACCTCGGGCAGGAAGCGATACTGCCCGCGGCTGCCTAGTATCTGCTTGCCTTTCTGCAGCGTCTCGAGCATCGCGGCGCGCTCCGCTGCGGTCCTGGCGCGTTCGCGCGATTCCTGCGCCGGCGCGGCCGCGGCCGCGAACATGAGACAGAAGGCAACAATCTGAACGTTCATGTCTGTGCCTCCGAGACTTTTAACCTGCGTCCAGTCGATCTAGTGCCCGAAAACGCGAATGCTCCAGCCGGTCAGAGTGCCCGCGGTCGTGTTGATGCCCGACCCGTCGACCACTTTGATGGTCCACACGCCGGAGGGATTCTCTCCGTAGAACGCATTGCTGAGGAGCACCATGCCGTTCAGATTGGCAGAACCGGAAAATCCGTCGCGAATGGTCTTCAGCACGCTTGTCGTATTCGATGGCGATTTCAATTCGATGCCGAGATCCCCGGTCGCCGGATGTGTTGCTGTAACGCTGATCTGCACGGCTTCGATGACGTGCACCGGGTTGGCGGGCACCGTCAGGGTACTCGGCGCACTACCCGTCGCGCTGTTGTCCGGGATCACAATGTTGATCGTGCCGCTTGAAATAAGTCCGGTGTTCGAGAACGTTCCGAGCTGACCCAGCGTGTAAGCTCTCGCCACGTTGACCGCAGCCGAGGCATCCACCACGCCGAATCCGTACCAGTTGTGGAACTTGAAACCTGCGGCGTTGGCGGTCCAGCCTGGCTCCGCGACATACGGTCCGTTGGAGAGCGTGATGTTGACAGGAGCGCGTGTGGCATCGATCTGCCTCGCGGTCGAAGCGAGAATGTGTTTGACGTCGCGCCATGTCAGCGCGGGGTTCGCCTCAAGGATCAGCGCGATCGCGCCCACGGTCACCGGGGTCGCGGAGGAAGTGCCGTTCATTCCGTTCGTGTAGTTGCAGGAAGTATTGGGCATGCCGCCGTTGTCGAAGCTGCTTCCGTTGTTCACGGTCGTCGTGGAATAACCTGTCGTGCAGCCCGACTGATCGGTAGTGACCATTGCGGGGGCATAAACCGGCGCGGTGAACCTGGGGTCAAGCGCGGCATTTCGCCCGAATTCCCCGCCGGGCGCGCTTACCCAGATCGCTGAACCTGCCGTGGAGTAAGTAGCTCGTACGCCACTTGCGTTCGTCGCGCCGACTACGATTTGATACGGAAGGGTGTTGTCGGGATCGAAATTCGCATTTTCGCAGGACAGACCCGTAAATGTTCCATTTGCCAAAGACTGCGTGGCTTTCGCTTGGTCGCAGTTGCCCGATACACCTATGTCGCGAAATCCATTGCCTGCGGCCTTGACATAGAGCGCGCCTTTGCCCCCACGAAGATGGGTGACACCAGAGAGATACTGAGCCTCGTCCATCGGATCGATCAGAACATCGCTGGTAGGGCTAATGCCGAAACTCTGATTGAAAACGAAGACGTCGCTGCTGTTCGGACTGGATGCCGACGCGCCCAGGGAATCGATGAATTTAGTTTCCGCCTGGTCACTCGACAGGAAATTGAATCCCTTGAGCCGCGCCGTCGGCGCCACGCCGATCCCTCCCACGTTGTTCCTCGCCATGGCGATGAGGCCGGCGACGCTGGTGCCGTGGTCGCCGTCTGTATCCACGGTGTTGGTGGGATCCGTGGCGCTCGGATCATTGGCAGGAACAAGGAAATTCCAGGATCCGCCGGGAATGACGTTTGCCGCGAGATCTTCGTGAGCGATTTCGAGGCCGGTATCGACCACCGCCGTGATCACGCCGTTGCCCGTGAAACCGAAGGTGCTGAATACCGGTTCGACGTTGATGTCCATGGTTGTGACGCCACCGGTATCGGCAAAGGCGTGTTGTCCGGTGTTCTTCAAGTGCCACTGCTGCGCGGCGAGCGGGTCTAAAAGATCGCTGATCGAAAAAACGCCGCAGAACACCCGGACGCTCGTCACGTTGCCCGCCCCCACCGTGCCCAAGCCGCTCACCACATTGCAGGTCTGGGCCGGACCGGTCGGCTGCGCGAGCACCGTCACGGCATAGTTCGCGCCCGAAAGAATCGGCGTGCTGAAGGTGAACGCGCCGTTGCCGCCGATCGGAAGATTATCCCCGCCGTTGTTCAGCACCAGGCCGGAACCCGACAGCCCGCTCACCGTGCCGCCGACCGTGAAGCTCTTGGTGGCGCAGGAGATGCTGATGCTCGCGACACTCGCGCTCCCGACGTTCCCGGAGCCGTTGCTGACAGTGCACGTCTGGCTGGGGCTCGTCGGCTGTGTGAGTACGCTGACGTTGTACATGGCGCCGGCCGCAAGCTGCGTGATGAAAGTAAATGCCGTGGCGTTGGCGTTGACGGGGAGATTCGAGCCGCCGTTCAGCTGAAGCACGAGCCCCGATCCGGTGAGGTTTGCAATCGTCCCGCCGATCGCATAGGTAGGAACCGACGGCCCGCCGCCGCCTCCTCCGCCGCCGCAGCCGGCAAGCTGCACCAACGCGATCAGAACGACGGCTGCCAGCCGATTCTTCATGGATTTCCCTTATCTCCCCTTGCCGCACCCGGATTCGACGCGATTCTGCGCTGAATGCACCGCGCTTCATGTGCCTTCTATCACGTTTTTCTAAATCGGCACGGTCCACGTGAACGGTTGCGGGATTCCCGATCCCCGGATTCCCAGCATCTGCAGCAGCGGCTCGAGGTCCTTCCTCTCGGCCGATGCCTCAGCAGTCCCGCGCAACTGCACGATTCGCGGCTGCGCGGCGCGCCACTCGCCTGCCCCGGTAAGGCGCAAATCCCCGCGCAGCGTCGCGAGTTTCACTGCCGCGCGCTCGCCGTTCCCCGTGATCTGCAAGCGGTAATCGCCGAGCCGCGGCAGCCCGCTCATTCCGGCCTCGAGCCATTCGACGGTGGCAGCACCGGTTACGCTCCCCCGGCCGATTTCGACAGAATCGGCGAGCACGCGCAAGCGCCCATCGGGCTTCGCAAAGGCGGCCGCGGGGATCGCGGGCTCGAGCAGGCTCGCCGGCGCGCTCGCCTCGACGTTCTGGAAACGCACGCTCCCCGCGCCCACGCTCACGCTCGCGCGCAGCCGGGTCTCCGGCGCGACGCCGGACAGCGCGACGCCCAGGCGTCCGGTCAACACCGACAGGGGATTGCAGCTCCACTTTAGGTCGGCGACGCCGCGAAAAGCTCCGCCCGAGCGCACGCCGAGCAGCCCGCTGCCCTTCCACAGCGTGCCTGCGGGATCGCCGAGCGCAAGCGCTCCGCGACTCGAGCGCTCGAGCGCGAATCCGAGCCACGCGGCCGGCACATTCGCCAGGAGAAAAACCAGATACGCGGCTGTGCCCAGAACGGCGAGCCGGACGCCGGGGCGGCGAAGAACGCCGGTCACGAGCCCTGCGCCCGCAACAGCAGCCGCCCGTTCACGGTGCCGGGATTGGCCCCTCTGTCGAGCGTCGCGCTTTCGGCGCGCAGGCCGCTCTGCTGCTGCAGCTCGGCCAGCCATGCCATCAGCGCCGCGAACGGAGCGTCTTCGATCTGCACGCGCACCGCGTTCGCGCCCTCCGCGTCGGTGCGCTTCAGCCGCTCGCGCAGACCCTGCCGCTCGGCTGCCTGCCCGACTGCCGCTGCGGGGTTGGCGGGCAGCGTGACGCGTGGCGCGGCGCGCAGGCTCGCCACGCGGGCGGCTTGCTCCTGCACTCGGGCGAGCTGCGCCTGGACCGAGACGAGGCGCGAGCGCGCGCGGGCGAGACCGCCCTCGACCGGGGTCCAGACGAGCAGATAGAAAAGCACCGCGCCGAAGAATACGGCGAGCGCGGAGGCGACCCGTCGCTCGCGCGCGCCGAGCGCGTTCCAGCGGGCGCGAGCGGGTTCGACCCAGGCGAAATTCACGATTTGCCCTGGCCGGAAGGCGAAGCGACCGCGCGCACGCGCAGCCGCGCTTCGCCGCCCACGCGCTGGACCTCGACGTCCAGCGATCGCGCGCGCAGCGCACGCGCGATCGACTCGGCGTCGGCCTCCGAAGCCGCGAGCCGGATGACGAGCGCCCGCGCCGCGTATTCGATGCCCTGCGCGCGCACGCGCGATTCGCGCTCGATCACCGGGGCGGCGCGCGCCAGGAGAAAAAGCATGTCACCGGGTGCGGCGATGCCGCTGCCCGCGCCCAGGTCCTCCAGACCGCGACGCATCTGCTCGGCGGGGTCGAGGATCGCTCGGGTCTCCGGAAAGCTCTTCACGAGGAGCGCGCGCATTTCCTCCTCGGCCGCGTTCGCCGCCCGCGACAACCGCACCCACTCGATCGCGTCCAGGGCGAGCGTGGCGAAGAGCCACCCCGCGAACAGCGCCGCGGCCGGAATATAGGCGCGCTTGAGGGCCGCCAGGCGAGCGCGCGGCGCATAGTGCTGCTGCAGCAGATCGAGCGGCGCGGGCTGAACGGACGCGTCGGCGGGGCGCATCGCCTCGAGAGGCAGCCCGAGGGCGTCGCGCCACGCGGCCGAATCCAGGTCGGCGGGAGCGTCGACGAGCAGGATGCGCTCGGGGGCGCCGGCCTCGTTGCGCGCTTCGGCGAGCGCCGCGTGCAGCCACGCCGGCGGCCGCCGCTCGGCCGGACCGCCCAGTCCCGTGCGCGCTCCGCTGCGCAGCACGATCTCCCCGTCGACGAACGCGAGCGTCCAAGCGCGCTCGGCGAGCGGCACGGACAACGTGACCGGCGCGAGCTGCGTCGGAGCGAGCCCGGCGGCCGCGAGCGCCGCGAGCCAGCTCTCCATGCGCTCGCGCCGCGTCACCGCCACGGCGAGCGCACCGTCCGCCTCGTGCGCGAAAGCGAAATGCAGACGTTCGGGGGGATCGATCAGCTGCTCCTCGAGCGCGAAGGGCAGCGCCTGGACGATTTTCGCGGCCGACCGCGTCGGCAGGCGCGCGCGCAGGAACAGGGTTTCCGCGGCGGGGGTCCACACGATGACTTCCTCGGCGGGCGCGAGTCCCTCGAGCCCGCGCTGGGCGCCTTGCTGAACGGCCCCGCCCGCTGCGACGCGGCGCCAGCGCAGCTCGGAATCCTCGGCCGGCCAGTTCCGCGGCAGCCACAGCTCGAGGCGGTCGCCGCCTTTGCGGCGCCACGAGGCCGACAGCTCGAGCCAAGCGCGGCTCTTAAGGAGATTTGCCGGGTTCATCCGAGGAAGGAGATTTGCCGGGTTCATCCGAGGAAGGAGGTTCATCGGGTTCATCCGACCCGATCAAGGGTTGCGGCCTGTGCCAGATCAGGGCGGTGCTCTTGTTGGACAAGCGTTGAAGAAGCGCTTCGGTGCGGCGCTCGTGGCGCCCGATCGAGGTGTCGAGCGTCACCAGGAAAAAATCCGTCTTCAGGACCATTCCCGCCGTGGGCAGAGTCAAACCTCGTGGCAGCTTCGACTTGAATTCACCGATGTCCTTGTACGCGGTGCTGCCCCGCTGTTCGGCGATGCGCTGCGCGGTCTGCAAATCCACCCCCGTCAGCGCCGCGAGCACCACGGGCGAAGCGGTGTTGACGTTGATGTCGTTGGTGGCCACCGGGAGAACGGTCACGTACGGCAGCAGCGCGGCGACGGTCTTGGCGTCGAAGCCGCGTATCAGGCGCAGCTCGTCGACGCTCGCCATGGGCTGGTTGGCGGCGCGGTAGGGCGGATTGAAGTTGAGGTAGTCGACATCCTCCGCGCCTCCCGCGCTCACGAGGTCGTCCGTGTCGATCCAGTCGAGCACGGCATTGGCGAGCTGCGGATCGAGCCGCAGCACCTGGAGCAATTGATTGAGGATCTGGAGGCTCGCGGGGTTGACTACGCTGTTGAGGTTGAAGCGTCCCTGCGCGTCCTCGATCGATACCTTGATGGTTCCTCCCTCGACGGGTAGTATCGGCAGCCCGATCGCCCAGCTCTCGCCGAGATAGTCGTTCGAGCTCTGCGCCGCGTCCTCGAGCAGCGCGAGGCTCGCCCAGTGCAGCGCGCCGCGGCGCAGCCAGTCGGTCGCGTCGCGGTCGGCGACGTTTTCCATCTGCCGGAACCAGATCTGGTGCGCGAAGGCGATCTGGACCGCGATCGCCGCCGCGATCGCCACGATCATCACCGCGGTCACCAGGGCGACTCCGCTCTGCGCGCGCCGGGCGCTCATCACTGGTTCACCAGAAACAGGCGCTTGAAGCGGCCCAGGCCCTTCACCGCGAGCGTGACTTCCATCGCCCGCGGCGGAACGTTGGGGCCGCCGCTCGTCGCCGTGGGCCAGGTGTCCGCCGGAACTCCGGTCTGGTCGTAAAAACGCAGCTCGAAGCTTTCCACGTCTGCCAGCAGCGGCGCCTCGAGCGCCTCGGTCACGGGAGCGCGATCGAGCACCGGCCAGGTGATGCGCACCAGGCGCCCTTCCTTGAGGCGATAAGCGACGCGCCTCAGATCCGAACGCGGCGCGCCCCCGTAGTTCAGCTCGCCGCCGCGCGTCAGCTCGAGGCTGGGCTCGGCGAGCGCGCGCGAGTCGAACAGCCGTCCCACGAACGCCGGCAGCGAAGAAACCCCGCTCACGTCGCGCACCCCGCGCGGGCGTGCGTGCGCCGCGTCATCGGAGATGCGCAGGAAAGCCTGCGACAGCTCCTGCCAGACCCGCTGCTCCGCGGCGAGCCGTTCGCGGCTGTCGAGAAGGCGGCCCAATCCCGCGTACGCGAGGACTGCAAAAATCCCGAAGATCACGAGGGCCACCAGCAGCTCGATCAGCGTGAAGCCGGACCGCGCCTTCATCGGGGCGGCTCCGTCTGAGGTGCTGGCTGCGGTGCTGGCTGCGGTCCTGGCTGCGATCCCGTCTGTGGTCCGGGTCCCGTCTGCGATCCGAGCCCCGCCGGCGCTAGCGCCTGCGTCGCCGTCTGTTCGAGAAATCCGGTCAGCTTCGCGAGCGTCGAATCGGTTCCCTTCAGGAACACGCTCACCTCGACGCGCCGCATCCGCGCCGCGGGCGTCACGCCCGTCTCCTGGCGCCAGTGGAACGCGCGTCCGCCCATGTCGGCGTCGCCTTCCTTCACGTCGAGCTCCGGCCATTCCCGGCGCAGCTCGAGCTCGGCCAACCTGTCCTCGGCCACCCAGCGCGCGAGTGTGCGATCGCGCAGCGCCGCAGTGGTGTCGAGGGCTCCGCCCAGGCTGCGCGCCGTCGCGGTCAGCGCGATCGCGAGCACGGCGAGCGCAACCAGGATCTCAAGCAAGGTGAAGCCTCCGGCGCGCCGGGCGCAATTCACGAGACGGCCTGCGCGCGTATGGTCCCGTCGGGGGCGCCGACGACGCTCCAGCGCGCCGCGCCGCTCTTGAGCACGATGCGAAACGCCGGCAGCTCGCCGCTCGGCAGGAACACCACCCCGTCCTGCGCGGCCTCTCCTGCGCCCTCGATCTGCAAGGCTTCGATCACGATGCCCGGCGGCATGCGCTGAGGACGGAACAGCTCGTCCGAGCTCGCGGCCTTGAGCCGGCCGTTGCGTTCCAGGCGCAGGAAGCGGTAGGACTCGCGCCCCGCGCCGAAGGCGAACACCCGCCCCTGCAGAATCGCCTCCTCGCGGGCCGCACGCAAGAGCAGCGCGAGGTGCTCGCTTTCCTCGCGCACCAGATCCCCGGGACTGCGCATGAGATGCACGCTCGCGAGGCCGATCATCACGCCGATGATGACGACCACCACCAGGATCTCGATCAGCGTGAAGCCGCCTGAGCGGCGCGCTCGCATCATCACTGCCACGACCCGATGTCGGCATCGACACCTTCGCCGCCGGGCTTGCGGTCCGCACCGAGGGAGAAAACATCGACCTCGCCGCGAATGCCGGGATTGAGATACTGGTAATCGGTGCCCCAAGGATCCACCGGCAGCTTGTCCAGGTAGCCGCCCGTCTTCCAGTTGCGCGGAATGTCTCCGCGCTCGGGTTTTTTCACCAGCGCAGCGAGGCCCTGGTCGGTGCTCGGGTACGTGCCGTTGTCGAGCTTGTAGAGCTTGAGCGCGCCGACGATCGCGGCGATATCCGCCCGCGCCGCCGTCGCGCGCGCCTGATCCGGGCGGTCCATCACGCGCGGCACGATCAGCGCCGCGAGAATTCCGAGGATGGTGATGACGACCAGAATCTCGATCAGGGTGAAGCCTTCGGTCCTGCGCGTCATAAAAAGCCCTTTACGTGGTGCGTTTTTCTTATTGTGCCACTTTATCCCCGGAATTCGGCACCGCCCAAATATTGTCCGTCCCATGTATCCCAGCGGACAGTCCGCCTGGGACGAAAGGAGGACTATCGGGATTGTTCTTTTTACCTAAACCACCTTAAACCACCTTAAAGGAAATTCACCATGAAAACTCATCAGAAACATCTTTCCACGTTGTTTGCAATCGCCGCGCTGCTCGGCGGCACCTCCCAAGGCTTCGCAGCGACGATCGCGCCTTCACTCGGCACGGCGTCGAACTTCGTAGTCCTGGGTGGCGCGGGAGTCACCTGTACAGCGTCCGCCGTCTCCGGAGACGTGGGCTCGCTCGTCACGGTCACTGGTTTTCCGACACCCGCTCCGGCCCTGTGTACCCTTGTGGGAACGGTTCACTCAGTTGACGCCGCCGCCACAACGGCTTTCGCCGACTTCGCCGTAGCGTACGATGCGCTCGCAGCGATGCCGTGCGATGCCGCCAACAACCTGACCGGGCAAGCACTCGCCGGCAAGACGCTCGCGCCGGGGGTCTATTGTTTCCCCAGCACGACCGCTAACCTGACCGCGGGCACTTTGACCCTCGACGCGGGTGGCGACGCCAATGCAGTCTGGGTCATCCAGGTAGGGACCGCCATCACGACGGGCTCCGCTTCGGTAGCCATGATCAACGGCGGGCAGCAGCAGAACGTGTTCTGGCAGCTCGGTACCGCCGCGACAATCGGGACGGACACCGCGTTTACCGGAAACATCCTCGCGGGTTCGGCCATCACCTTCACCGGGGCGAACGCAACCCTGGTCGGTCGGGCGCTGGCGAAGACAGCAGTGACGATGACGGCCGAAGCTTGCGCCTTCAGCATCAGCTGGCGACTTTGTCGGGGTGCATGCGCGCGGTAACGTCCAAGCCGATTCCGCGATACCCGGTAAAGCGGCCGGACAGGTCGAACATCGGCTCCCCGCTGACTTGAAAATATTGATGGGAACCGTCAGGATTGGCCCGGCTGTAGACGAAATCCAGGAACGGCTGCCTGGCCGCCATCTTCGCTTTGAGTATCGCTCGCTCAGCCTCATTCCAGCCCGCTCCCTGAGCTTCCTTTGTTTCGCCCGCCACGCCGTCGCCCTGGATTCCGAGCATCTCGAGAACCGGGCCGGAAACCCTGGTGAAACGCAGACTCTCGTCCTGCTCCCAGTACCAATCGGAGGCCAGTTCCGTCAGGCTGCGATAGCGCGCTTCGCTTTCCCGCAGTTCGGCGGTCCGTTCCTTCACCGTCTGTTCCAGCACCTTGCTGTAATTCTCGACTTTCCTGTACAACAACCGCACTTCCAGCAGGTTGCGGATGCGCGTGCGTACTTCGACCAGATCGAACGGTTTGCTGATGAAATCCCTCGCGCCTGCCTCCAGTGCGCGTAACTTGTGATCCGGCTGGGCGGTGATGACGAGGATCGGCAGGTAGCCGTCCGCTTCGATTTCCTTCAAGCCTTCCATCACCTGGAACCCGTCCATCCCGGGCATTTCGAGATCGAGCAGGATCAGGTCGTAGCGGTTGTCGCGGTGCAGCCCGCAGACCTCGTGCGGATCCATCGTAGACGCGACGCAAGTGTGGCCGGCCTGGCGCAGCATGCGATCGAGCAGACGGACATTGGCTTCCAGATCGTCGACGATCAGAATTTTGGCGCCAAGAATATCGGATAGATCAACCATTCATCGGTCCTTTCATTTCTGACTCACCCCGTTTTCTGCATGTTCCAGCGCCACATCGAGCGCCTCCATGAACTCGTTGACCCTGATGGGCTTGGTGAGATAGCGGAAGAATCCCGCCTCCAGGCCCGCCTCGATGTCGCGCGGTATTGCGTTGGCGCTCAAGGCGAGGACTGGGATGTGAGCGGTTGCCGGGTCGTCGCGCAGGATCCTCATGGCGTCGGTGCCGCTGATGCCGGGCAGATTGATGTCCATCAGTATCACGTCCGGCCGGGAGGCGCGCGCAAGCTCGATGCCAAGTTTTCCGTTCACGGCGGTCAGCAGGCGGAAGTCTGGGCGGCGCGCGATGAGCTGCTCGACGAGCTTCAGGTTGGCCGGGTTGTCCTCGACATAGAGCAGGGTGCGACGCGCCGCGCCGGCCTCGACTTGCGTTCGGGCGGGTGCTGCGGGTTTATACGACTCATCCACGAACGACGGTGCACTGGCCGAATTGAGCTCGATCCAGAACACGCTTCCTACCCCGACCTCGCTTTCCACGCCGATGACACCCCCCATCAACTCGACCAACCGCTTGGTGACGACCAGACCGATTCCAGTGCCTTCCTCGGCGCTGGCCTCCTGCCCGAGACGATTGAACGGCTGGAAAAGCTGCGCGAGCTTCTCCGGAACCAATCCTGCGCCGGTGTCCCTGACGCTGACTCGGATGCGCTCCGGGGGGCTCGCGGCGCATTCCACCACCACGGTTCCGCCTGCCTGGTTGTATTTGATCGCGTTGGAAAGAAGGTTGATGAGAATCTGCTTTACCCGGGTCGGGTCGGCATCGACGAAGCAAGGATCGTCGAAGCGGGGAAAGGTCATGCGGATGCCGCGCTTTTGCGCCTGCGGCTCGATCATCGACTGGCATTCGAGCATGATCCCGTCCAGCGACACCGGTTCCCGCGAGATCGAAAGCTTGCCGGATTCGATCAGCGCGAGATCGAGAATTTCGTTGATCAGCTCCAGCAGATACCACCCGGCCTGGAGAATCTGGTCAATGCTCGCCTGCTGCGCCGGTGTCGGCAGCGGGGAACCGGATTCCAGGAGTTGGCCGAAGCCGAGGATCGCGTTGAGCGGGGTGCGAAGCTCGTGGCTCATGCTGGAAAGGAAATTCGATTTGGCGAGGTTGGCCTTTTCCGCGACGGCTTTGGCGTTGGTCAGTTCCGCTTCGACCTGCCTGCGCTCGGTCAGGTCCCGGGTCAGCTTGGCGAAACCGCGCGGATTGCCGGCCTGGTCCCGGATCGCCGTGAATACCTCGTTTGCCCAGAATGTCGATCCGTCCTTGCGAACGCGCCAGCCTTCGGCCTCGAACCGTCCCTTGACTTTCACCGCATCGAGGTCGCGCTGCGGCGCGCCACGTTCGATGTCTTCACGCGGATAGAACCGTGAAAAATGCTGGCCGACGATCTCCTCGGTGCTGTAGCCCTTGATGCGTTGCGCTCCGGCATTCCAGCTCGCCACGTATCCCTCCGGATCCAGCATGACGATGGCGGCGTCGGTGACGCTTTCCACCATCAGCCTGAAGCCTTCCTCGGTCCATCGCAGTTTCTCTTCCGCCAGCTTGCGCGCGGTGTTATCGGTCCCGATCAACAGGTAGCCGATGATTGCGCCTCGATCGTCGCGCAGCGCCGTGACCGACACGATTGCCGGAAAGCGGCTGCCGTCCTTGCGGATGTAGGTCAGCTCGTAGATGTCCTCGATCCCGCGCGAGGCCTTGAACACCAGCGCCTCGAACCCCGGCGTAATCGGGGTGGCGAGCTCGATGCTCAGCGCCTTGGCGCGCGCGATCACTTCCTGGGGATCGGAAATATCGGCCGGGGTGATCTTGTTCAGCACGTCCGCGGCGGTGTAGCCCAGCATGCGCTCGGCGCCGACATTGAATATCTGTATGACGCCCTTCTCATCGGTGGCGATGCTGGAGAAGTTGGCGCTGTTGAAAATCGCGTCCTGCAAGGCTCCCGTTTTAAGCAGGGCCTCCTGGCGCCGGACCTCGATGCTGGCAGCCGTCGTGCCGGCAGCCTTGTCGAGAATGGAGGAATCGGAATTCTTTTCGGCCATGGCGTCGACTATCCCCCTCACCTCGCGGCCGTCTGTGCGCTGGCGCGCATAAGGCGGCAACGCGCGTTACAAGGCAATTTTGAGAGCGCCCTGGCGGTTGCGTACATCGGACAGCAGGCGATTGAACTCCTTCTTGACGACGTCATAGCACTCGCAAACGCGGGCCTCCAGTCCCGCCCGGTCGAGCACCGTGATATGGCCGCGGCGGTAGCTGATGCAACCGGCATGCTGCAGGTTCCCGGCGGCCTCCGTGACCCCTCCGCGGCGCACGCCGAGCATGCTCGCGACCAATTCGTGCGTCATGATCAGTTCATTGGTAGGCATCCGATCGAGGGTCAACAACAGCCAGCGACACAGTTGCTGCTCCAAAGAATGGTACCGATTGCATACCGCGGTCTGGGACATCTGTGTAATCAGCGCCTGGGTGTAACGCAGCATCAAACGCAGCATCAAGCCCGCGCGATAGAATTCCTCCGTCATCAACTGCGCTTTCAGCCGGTACCCGTGGCCCGCGGTCTGCACGATGGCCCGGCTGGGCGTGGTATTGCCTCCCATGAAAATCGAAATCCCGAGCACGCCTTCATTGCCCACCCCCGCGATTTCGGCCGATGAGCCATCCTCCATGACGTAGTGTATGGACAGGATCGAAGTGGTCGGGAAATAGACGTGTTGCAACTGGCCGCCGGATTCGTAGAGGACTTCGCCGAGCGACATCGTGACCAGTTCCAGATGGGGGGCCAGGCGCTCGAATTCAGCCGTAGGCAGCGCGGCGAGAAGATGGTTTTGATTGGGATTATGCGGTGCGGCATCGGAAGCCCCCATGGTTTCCTCAACGCACCAATTGGTTCATCTCGAAAATCGGCAAGAGTATCGCGACCACCACGAAGAGCACGATCGCGCCCATGGCGAGGATCAGCAATGGCTCGAGGAGCGCCGTCAGCCCGCGGATCCAGTTCTCCAGTTCCCGCGACTGGGCCTCCGCCGCACGCGCGAGCATGGTGTCCAGGCGTCCGGTCGCTTCGCCGCTCGCGATCAGGTGGATGACGAGCGGCGGGAAGAGCTTCGCCGCGCCCAGGGCCGGCGCGAGCGCCCCGCCTTCGCGCACGCGCCGCACCGCTTCGTCCACAGCGGCGCGCATCGGCAGATTGGTGACGACTGCGGCTGCGGACTGAAGCGAGGTGAGCAACGGCACTCCGCTCGCGGTCAGAATTCCCAGCGTGTCGGAAAAGCGCGCGGCGTTGACGGTGCGGATGAGCCGTCCCGCGATCGGCAGGCGCAGCAGCCACCCGTGCCAGCGCCGCCGCCGCCCTTCGTCGCGCAGCAGGAACGCGCCCGCGACGAGGGCGACGGCAAGCCCGCCCAACCAGAATAAGCCGCTCGCGCGCGCGAAATCGCTCATCGCAATGAGTATCCGGGTCACCAGAGGCAGGGTCTGGCCGAGATTGGCGAAAACGCGCGTCACCTGCGGCACGACGTAGACGAGCAGGAGCCCGACCACGGCGATCGCCACCACCGTCACCAGGGCCGGATAGATGAAAGCGATCATGACCTTGTCGTGCAGGCCTTCGCGGTTTTCGGTGTAGTCGGCGAGGCGCTCGAGCACTTCGCCCAGGCGCCCCGAATGCTCTCCCGCCTCGATCATGGCGCGGTAGATCTGCGGGAACGCGTCGGGAAACGCGGCGAGGCTGTGCGACAGGGACTGGCCCTCGAGCACGCGCGCCCGCACCGCGGCGAACAGCGTGCGCGCTCCGGCAGATTCCGTCTGCTCGATAAGCACGTTGAGGCTCTCTTCGATAGTGAGCCCGGCGCGGACCAGCGTGGCGAACTGGCGCGTGACGAGCGCGAGTCCCTTGCGTGAAAGCCGGGGGCGCGAAAAGCGCTCGCCCCTACCGGTATGCGCAACCGTGGAGCGCGTGATTCCTTCGACCGTGAGCGGCGCGAGCCCGCGCTCGCGCAGCAGCGATCTCGCGTGGCGATCGGTGTCCGCTTCGATCACTCCGCGCGTTTCGCGCCCGGTTGCGTCCAGCGCGCTGTACTCGAAGCCCGACATGCCTTGTGCGGGTGCCGCTCGCGCCTATCCGCGCCTCATTCGCGCGAAACGCGCAGCACTTCCTCGAGGCTGGTTTCGCCCGCGCGTACCCAGCGTAGCCCGTCCTCGCGCAGGCCCTTCATGCCGCCGCGGCGCGCGTGCTCGCGCAGGTCGGCCTCGGAGGCGCGGTCGTGGATCAGCCGCCGGGCCTCGTCGTCGATGAGCAGCAGCTCGAAAATTCCGGTGCGGCCCTGATAGCCCGTGAACGCGCAGGCCTCGCAGCCGTTCGCGGTGAACAAGGCGGTGTCCGCCCCGCCTCCATTCCCGTTATCGAGCAGGGCCTGCTCGGCGCGGTCGGGCTGGTGCGGGCGCCGGCACGCCGGGCACAGCCGCCGCACCAGCCGCTCTGCGAGCACGCCGAGGAGGCTCGAGGCGACCAGGAACGGCTCGATACCCATGTCCACGAGCCGCACCACGGCGCCTGCCGCGTCGTTGGTGTGCAGGGTGGCGAGCACCAGGTGCCCGGTCAAGCTCGCCTGCACCGCGATCTGCGCGGTCTCCAAATCGCGGATCTCGCCGATCATGACCACATCCGGGTCCTGGCGCAGGATGGCGCGCAGCGCTCGCGCAAAAGTCAGCTCGATTCGCGGATTCACCTGGGTCTGGCCGACGCCGTCGAGATCGTATTCGATCGGGTCTTCGACGGTGACGATGTTGGTGCGCTTGGCGTCGAGCTGGCCGATCGCGGCGTAGAGCGTCGTCGTCTTTCCCGAACCCGTTGGGCCTGTAACAAGGATGATTCCATGAGGCTGTTTGACGAGCTCGCGCAGCGCGGCGAGCGTCGTATCCGCCATGCCCAAGCCGGTCAGGTCGAGCCTCCCGGCCTGCTTGTCGAGCAGCCGCAGCACCACGCGCTCGCCGTGAGCCGTCGGCAGGATCGAAACGCGCACGTCGACCGAGCGCCCGGCGAGCCGCAGCGCGATGCGCCCGTCCTGCGGCTGGCGTTTCTCGGCGATGTCCAGGCGCGCCATGATCTTGATGCGCGACACGATCACGCCGTGCACCACCTGCGGCGGTTCGAGCACGTCGCGCAGCATGCCGTCCCTGCGGAAGCGCACCACCGAGCGCCCTTCGAAGGCCTCGATGTGGATGTCGGAGGCGCCCTCGCGCACGGCCTGCGAGAACAGGGCATTGATGAGGCGAACGATCGGCGCGTCGTCCTCGCTCTCCAGGAGGTCGGCGACCTTGGGCAGGCTCTCCGCGAGCGCAACGAGATCCGGATTCGCGTCGAGGTCGGTGACGATATCGGCGGCGTGCGACGCGCCGCGCTCGTAGGCGCGCGCGAGCGCCGCCTCGAAGGCGTCGCCCGCAAGCTCTCTCAGAGCGAGCGGCCCGCCGAGCGCGCGCTGTACTTCGGCGAGGACGCCTGCGCGCACCCCGGGCCGGACCCAGAGCTCGAAGCCTGCCTCGAGCTGCCGGGCGCTGATCACGCCGTGCCGCTTGGCAAAAGCGTAAGGCAGCCGCTCGACCGCGCGCGCGTCGGGCGTGAGGGGGTTCGAGGACATATCCATGCGCTCAGGGCTTCGCCGGCGCCGGGCTGGCTTGCGCTTCGGGCGGCTTCGCGGGAGCCGCCGCCGGAGAATCCTGCGCGGGCGCGCGCGCCGGCGGCTCGAGGGGAGGAGCGGGCACCACGGGCTCCAGACGGTCGTAGATGTCCTCGCGCTCCGGTCCCTCGCCGCGCGTGTAGCCGCGCAGGTATTCGTAGCGGTCCTGCGTCACGCGATAACCGTCATCGGCCGAGCGAATGATCACCGGGCGAAGGAAGATCATGAGGTTCGTCCGCTTGCGGTCCTCGCTCTTGAAGCGGAACAGCGCGCCGAGAAACGGAATATCGCCGAGGAGCGGGATCTGCTGCGTGGTCACGGTCAAGGTGTTCTGGATCAGCCCTCCGAGCACGATCGTATTGCCGTCGTCCACCACGACCTTGGTCTCGAGCGAGCGCTTGGTGGTGACGAGGTCGCTCGCGCCTGCCCGCGCGGTGGGGTCGATGCTCGAGACCTCCTGATAGATTTCCAGGCGTATGGCCGAGCCTTCGGAAATCTGCGGCTTGATGCGCAAGGTCAGGCCGATGTCCCTGCGCTCGATCGTCTGGAAGGGATTCACCGCCCCTACTCCCGTGGCGGTGGCGGCGGCAGCCGTCGCGAAGCTGCCCGTCACGAAAGGCACGTTCTGCCCGATGACGATCTTCGCCTGATAGTTGTCGAGCGTGAGGAGAGTGGGCGTGGAGAGGATATTGCCGAGGTTGTTCGACTGGAGCGCCCGCGCGAGGGCACCCAGACCCTTCACGGTGCTGCCGTCGGGCAGCGTGATGGTGCTGCCGAGCACCGCGACCGAGAGTCCCGCGCCGATCGGCTCGACCCCAGTCGCCAACCCGACGATGCTCGGGTTCGCCGAGGGGAAATTCGCCGCGGCGCCGACCGCGCGCGAGCCGACCCCGCGCGCTCCCGCCCACTGAAAGCCGAGCTCGTCGGTGCGATCTGCATTCATTTCCGCGACCAGCGCCTCGACATAGACCTGCGCGCGGCGCACGTCGAGCTGCTCGACCACGAGGCGCAGGTTGTTGTACACCGTGTCCGAGGCGTTGATGATGATCGAATTGGTCGCCTCGTCGGCCTGGATGAGCGAAGGCGCCGCCCCGCCCGGACGCCCGCCGGCGCCGGGCGCGGTCGTCTGCCCGGTTGTCGCGGGCGCGGCGGCCGAGAGCATGCCGCGCAGCACCTCGACGAGTTTGGTCGCCTCGGCGTGCTTCAGGTAGATCACGCGGGTGCTGCCGATCGAGCGCGCCGGCACGTCCAGCTTTTCGATGAGCGAGCGCAACAGCGCGATGCGCCCCGGGTTGTCCGAGCGCAGCAGGATGCTGTTGGTGCGCCCATCGGGCACCACCGAGAAACGGTCGCCGCCCGCCGCGATTTGGGTCGGCGGCAGGCCCGGCACCGTCCCGGGCCCGGCAACGCCCGTTCCCGACATGCGCACCACCAGCTCGGCGAGGTCGATGGCTGAGGCGTGGTGAACCGGGATCACCGTGACGTCGGTGCTCGCCGGCTGGTCGATCCGCTCGATGATGCGCAGCAGCCGCCGCACGTTGTCCGCGTAGTCGGTGATGATGAGCGCGTTGGCCGGATCGTATACGGAGAGCTGGCTGGTCGGCGACATCAACGGACGCAGCACGTTCTGCAGCTGCGCCACCGCGACATGCTGTCCGATCACGACGTGCGTGATGACCTGTTCGCCGCCGCGCGGAGGACCTTCCTGCTCGTTCACCGGCGCCGCGGCCTTCGCCTCGGCGACCGGGATGATGCGCACTGCGTCGCCCGGACCCTCGACCGCGGTGAAGCCTTGCGTCTTCAGCGCAGAGAGAAAGATCTGGTACCCGGCCGCGACCGGCATGGGCCGCGCCGAGACAATGGTGACCTGTCCCCTCACGCGCGGGTCGATCAGCATGTTGCGCCCCGTCATCTGCGACATCGCCTTCACCACGGCCTGCAGGTCCGCGCCCTGGAAATTGAGCACCACCTCGCCGGCTCGCGGGGTAGCCGCAGCCCCTGCTGCGCGCGGGGCCCGCCCAGGGGGCGCCGCTCCGGGGGATTCGACGGGCGCTTCCGAGGCGGCCGGGGGTGGGCCCGGAACCCGCGTGGTGGGCACGGCTGCCGGGGACTCGACGGAGGGCGCGCCCGGGTTGACGGGGGCCGCGCCTGGGGACTCGGGCGTCTGCGCGGGAACGGCATGCGCGGCGACCGCGAGTGCGCCGGCGAGGATTCGAGCAGCGATTGCAGGCGTTTTTCTCATTGAGTGTCGGGAGGAATTGCGCGCAGTCAGCGCATATCGTAGTAGAGCGTTTCGGTGCGGCCCTGACGCTGCACGTCCACGAGCACGCGCTGAGCGGTACCGAATTGCTGGTAGAGACGCATCACGTCGTCCATGCTGGTGAGCGGCTGGCCGTTGACGTTGCGGATGACGTCGCCCGGGCGCAGGCCGAGCTTCTCGTACAGGCTTCCCGACTGGACCTGGCGCACCAGGAAACCTCCGTCGGGGTTGGGCACGATCAAGGCCTGGTTGAGGAATTCCGGCCTGCCGAGCTGCTGTTGCAATTGCCGCCGGTCGACGAGTTGCCGGTCGGTCCCGACCGGCTGGACGATCGGAGGCGGCGGTGCGGCAACAACCCCCAGGGCGGCTCCTTCGGCTTCTTTCATGAACACCGCTTCGCGCACGCCGTTGCGCACGATCACGATGCGATCGCGCTCCACCGTATCCAGGCGCACGCCGGGAGAAACCTCCTCGCCCGAACAGAAAGCCGCCTCGGGTTGTCCCTGGACGATGACGAGCGCGCAGCCACCGGTCTCGCGCGCGGCGACGCCGGTCAGAGTCATGTTCAGGTTGCTGGGCGCGACGCTCGTCGTTTCGGCCGCGGCGCTCCGCGGCGCTGCGCGCCCGAAAAGCTGCACACTGCCGAGCTCGCGCAGATCGGTGAGGTCGGCGCCCCCTGCGCGCGCCATCGCGGGCGAGGCCGGCTGGAGCATGCGCCAGGTTCCCTGCGCCAGCGTCCAGCACAGCAATAGTAGAGCGGCGACCGTCGCAGTAGCGGGCATCGCACGGTGCGAGAGCACGGCCTGGATCGGTGTGGCGGACCGGACAAGGCGCTGTGCGACAGAAAGCGAAGACATTGTCATGGGTCGGGACTCCTAGACACCTGATGAAATCTTGCAGTTCCCGATATAAACCGTTCATCTTACACGAGAAGAAGGCTTTTTCGTCGCTTCCCGGTCGGAGAGGGGGCGGCCCAGAGGAAAGCCGGAGGCCGCAAGTGTCATAATCCGCGAGGAAGCTCCGAGCGAGGCAGACCATGATCACTCCGCAAGCCGCGCGCATGCTCACGCGCTACAACAGCTGGGCAAACAAGCTCATCTTCGACGCCGTCTCCGGGCTGCCCGGAAACGAAGCGACGAAGGAGCGTCAGAGCCTGTTCAAGAACATGGTCCATACCCTCAACCACAACTACGTGATCGATCTCATCTGGCAGGCCCATCTCGAGGGGCGCGAGCACGGGTTCGCGGCGCGCAACACCCCGGGGCACCCGCCGCTCGCCGAGCTGTGGCGCAAGCAGCAGATCGTGGACGACTGGTACATCGCCTGGAGCGACAAGCTGTCAGAGGCCGCGCTCGGGGAAAACGTTCACTTCACCCTGATCGGCGGGAACAAGGGGGTCATGACGCGCGCGGAGATCCTGCTCCACGTGGTCAACCACACGAGCTACCACCGCGGCTTCGTCGCCGACCTCTTCTACCAGGTGCCGGGCGCTCCCCGCCCGCCGACCACTGATCTTCCGGTGTTCCTCAGGGAACGCGCCACGGCATTCGCCTAGGAGGGCCTCCTCACTCGCCTCCCAGCGTATAGCGATCGCGCAGCTCCACCGGCCTGGCAGCGCGCTTGCGCAGACGCAGGTTGAGCATTTCCACGCACACCGAGAAGGCCATCGCGAAGTACACGTAGCCCTTGGGAACGTGGTGGTCGAAGCCGTCGGCGATCAGCACCACGCCGATCACGAAGAGGAACGCGAGCGCCAGCATTTTCACCGTGGGATGCGTCGAGACGAAGCGTCCGATCGCGCCCGCGTAGGCCATCATGAGAAGCACTGAAGCGATCACCGCCGCGATCATGATTTCGATCCGGTCGACCATGCCGACCGCGGTGATGATCGAATCGAACGAGAACACGATGTCGATGATCATGATCTGCAGGATCACTCCGTAGAAAGTGGCGCCGACCGCGGCCGAGGCCGCACCCCTCTCGCCCTCGAGCAGCTGGTGGATTTCCCGGGTGCTCTTCCACAGAAGGAAGAGGCCGCCGGCGATCAGGATGAGGTCACGGCCGGAAATTTCCTGGCGGAGGATCGTGAAGAGCGGCTCGATCAGCCCGCTGACCCAGGCGAGCAGGAAGAGGAGCCCGATGCGCATGAACATGGCGAGGAACAATCCGATCCTTCGCGCGAGCTCCCGGCGCGCCTCGGGCACCTTGTCCACGAGAATGGAAATGAAGATGATGTTGTCGATGCCGAGCACGAGCTCGAGCGCCGTGAGCGTGAGAAAGGCGATCCAGGTGTGGGGATCGGACAGCATCTCCATCGGAAAGTCCCCGGAATGCCTACACTCGCGCGTTCGGCGACTTGGTGTGGTCTACCGCGGGCCAGCGCTGCGAGACTGCAGGCAAAGGCGTCTCCTTGCCGCTCATGCGCTCGACCGCGATCGCGTACAGCGTGATCTGGTCGATGCGCGGATAAAAGCCCTTCGGGCGCTCCCAGTCCTTTCGGGCGTACTTCGCCATCAGCGCGTCGAAGAAGCGTTGACGCGTCGCAAGGTCCTCGACGACGCGGATCCTGCCGAACACGATCACGCTGCGGTACTCGACCGTGGAATCGCATTCGAAGCGGCCGTAGGCGAACACCTCGCCGGCTTCGTCGATCTCGAAGCAGACCCGCGGCTCGCGATCGACGTTCGCGCGCAGGTGGCCCTTCGCCCGCGTGTTGTGCACGAAGATCTCGCCGTCCATGCAGACATAGAGGAGCGGCACGCAGTAGGGCCAGCCGTCTTCGCCGACGGTGGCGAGCCGGCCGCAGAAGCCCCGCTCGAGCGTCTCGCGCGCGCGTTCCTCCGTCATCAGCTTGTCCGCCCGCCGCACCTGGGGTGAGCCGCTCATAGTCAACCTCCGCTATCTCACGATTTTTCGGGCTTTCGGGACTTCGCGGCGCGCCGATCGGAAGAAGTCAAGGCTTCGGGCAAATCGTGACCGGACCATCGGTACTTGTTCATGGTCTCCGCGTCGGCGACCTTGGCGAGCATCCTTCGATGCTTCCAGCTTTCATGGGCTTTCGCGATCTTGCCCAGGATCCACCAGGCGACGATCACGACGACGAGCGCGGCAGCCGCGAGCGCGCCCCACATGAAATCTTCGCAGAGCGGCTTGTCGATGTTCCGCCCCGCGCAATACCGCGTCACGAACGAAAGCCACTCCCAGTCCTTCGAGAGCTGGCCGATGAACGTGTCGAAATTCACGGCGCGATTGTCTCAGTTCCAAGGTCACGGCGCCAAGCCGAACCGAGTCCCCTGCGGAGCGGGGATGGATAGAGCGTATGATTTGCCGCAAAATTGCATTGTGGTCGGGGAGCACAGCGTGAACGATCCCATAGGCTCCGTTCGACGGGTTCCGGTTTGGGCGCAGGCGGGCCTGCTCGCGGCGGTGTATTTCGCCGCGGCCAAGCTCTCGCTGCTGCTCGCCATCCCGCCCGGCTACGCCACCGCAGTGTGGCCGCCTTCGGGCATCGCGCTCGCGGCGACGCTCGTGCTCGGAAACCGCGTCTGGCCCGGGGTCTGGATCGGCGCGGCGCTCGCCAATCTCACCGTCGAAACCTCGTGGCTTGCATCGGCCCTTATCGGCACCGGCAACACGCTCGAGGCGCTCGCCGGAGCGACGCTGATACGTCGTTTCATCGGCGTGCCCTACCGCTTCGAGCGCGGCGAGGATGTCGTCAAATTCATCGCCTTTTCGGCCTTGAGCACAAGCGTCGCCGCCACGATGGGAATGACGCCGCTGGTCTTCGGCCATGGGCTGTCGTCACCCCAAATCCTCGCGAACTGGTGGACTTGGTGGCAGGGCGACGTCTCCGGGATCGCCGTCGTCACCCCGCTGATCCTCAGCTGGAGCGTGCGCGGCGCGGAGGCTTCGCCGCCGTCGGGGAAACTCGAGGCAGCCTGCTTCGCTCTCCTCCTGCTCGCCGGCCTCTACGCGGTGTTCGGCTACCGAAGCCAAACCGCCGCTCCCTATCAGTGGCCGTTCTTGATCCTGGGGTTCGTGATCTGGGCTGCCTTCCGCTTCAACCAGCGCGGCGTCACAGCAGTGATCGTGGCCGTGTGCGCGGCGGCCGTCGCGTTCACAGTCGAAAAGCGCGGGCCTTTCGCGCTGGCCGCGGTCAGCGAATCGCTGCTCCTGATGCTGGGATTCATCAGCATCGTGGTGACCACCGGGCTCGTGCTCAGCGCTGTGCTGCGCGAGCGCGGTCGCGTCGCCGAGGAATTGCGCAGGAAGCGCGACGAGCTCGAGTCCAGGGTGCGCGAGCGCACGCTCGATCTCGAGCGAGCCAACCGCGCCCTCCGGGAGGACATCGCCGGGAGGAAGGCGGCCGAGGGCCGGTTGCAGGAAAGCGAAATGCGCTTTCGCCTGGTGATCGACAGCGTCACCGACTACGCCATCATCATGCTGGACCCGAAGGGCCACATCGCGAGCTGGAACGCCGGGGCGGAGCGGATCAAGGGATATCGCGCCGAAGAGATCATCGGCCAGCATTTCTCCCGGTTCTATCCTGCGGAGGACCTCGCGCGCGGCAAGCCCCAACACGGGCTGGAAATCGCCTCAGCCGAGGGACGCTTCGAAGACGAAGGCTGGCGCCTGCGCAAGGACGGGGCGCGTTTCTGGGCCAACGTCGTCATCACCGCGCTGCGCGACGACTCGGGGACGCTGCGCGGCTTCGGCAAGGTCACCCGCGATCTCACCGAGCGCAAGCGCTCCGAGGACCGGCTCGCCTATCTCGCGCAAAACGACACGCTCACGCGACTGCCGAACCGTCACATGCTGCACGACCGCCTCGTTCAGATGCTGGCGCAATCCCCGCAGGACGGCCGGTCGATCGGCTGCATGTACATCGACCTCGACCGGTTCAAATACGTCAACGACACCTTCGGACACGCCACCGGCGATCAACTGCTCATTCAAGTCGGAGAGCGCTTGCAGAAATGCGTGCGCAGCACGGATGTCATCGGCCGCCTGGGCGGAGACGAGTTCGCCCTTGTGCTTGCAAGCCTGGCCAAGTCGGAAGACGCCGGGTTGGTCGCGCAAAAGGTAAACGCCGCCCTATCGGCGCAATTCGATCTGGACGGGCACGAGACCTACATTTCAGCGAGCATCGGCATCGCAATTCATCCTCAGGACGGCGGCGACGCGGAACTGCTGCTGAAAAACGCCGATGCGGCGATGTACCGGGCGAAGGAGCAGGGGCGCAACAACTATCAGTTCTATCTGCCGGAGATGGACAAGGCCTCGCGACGCCTGCAGCTGGATGCGCGGCTGCGCGGGGCGCTCGAGCGCAACGAGTTCCTTTTGCACTACCAGCCCAAGGCCGACCTCGCGACCGGCTCCATCAACGGCTTCGAAGCGCTGCTGCGCTGGCAGGATCCGCAGCAGGGCCTGGTCTCGCCGGGCCAGTTCATCCCCATCCTCGAAGACACGGGCCTGATCCTTCCGGTGGGCGAATGGGTGCTGCAGACCGTGTGCGCGCAGATCAAGGAGTGGCAGAGACAGGGAATCAAGCCCCGCCCGGTCTCGGTCAACGTGTCGGCGCGGCAATTCCAGCAAAAGAATCTCGATGCAGTCATCTCGCGGATCATCCGGGGTGCCGGCCTCGATCCGGCGCTGATCGAGATCGAACTGACCGAGTCGCTGCTCATGAAAGACGCCGAGGAAACGGTCCGGGTGCTGACCACCCTCAAGGCCTCCGGCGTGACTCTGTCGGTGGACGATTTCGGCACCGGCTACTCCAGCCTCGCCTACCTCAGGCGCTTCCCGCTCGACAAGCTCAAGATCGACGGCAGCTTCGTGCGCGATGCAACCACCGAGCCCGAGGATGCGGAGATTATCGTGGCAATCATCAGCCTCGCGCACAACCTCAAGCTCAAGGTGGTGGCCGAAGGCGTCGAAACCGAGGCGCAGCTGCGTTTTCTGCGGTCCCACGGCTGCGACGAAATGCAGGGTTACTACTTCGCGCGGCCGCAAAGCCTCGAAGATAGCACTCGGCTCCTGGCCGAGGATCGCCGCCTGCAGCTGCCTGCCGCAGAGGAACCCGCCGCCGCTTCGGCCGTGCTGATCGTAGACGACAACGAGGACGATCTAGAACGGATGGCTAGGGCATTGCGACCCGACGGTTACCGCGTGTTGACCGCGCGCAGCGCTCAGGCCGCCTTCGACCTACTCACCCGGCACAAGATCGGCATTGTCATCAGCGACCAGAGCATGCCGGGCATGGACGGGGTGAGATTCCTGACGAGCGTGCGCAAGCTCTACCCGGGAGCGGTTCGGATCGTGGCGAGCGGCGCGAGCGACCTGGCCTCCGTCGCGGACGCGGTGAATGAAGCGGGCATCCACAAATTCCTGTCGAAGGACTGGGGCGCCGCCCGGCTGTCGGCGGAAATACGCGAAGCCTTCCGGCGGACAGGCGAGACGCCCGGGTAGGCGGCCCCGGCCGGGTTACCGGACTTCCGCCGTGCGCGTGATCTCGCCCATGCGGCCGCTCTGGTAGTCGCGCACGGCCTGCACGATCTCCTCCTGCGTGTTCATCACGAACGGACCGTAGCGGGCGACGGGCTCGGCGATCGGTACGCCTGCGAGCAGCAGCAACCGGGCTCCACCCGAAGCACCGCGAAAGCGCACGGCATCCCCCGGCCCGAGAAGCGCGAGCTGCCCGTCGCGAATCTCCTTGCCTTCGTTTCCGACGAGCACCGCGCCTTGGAATACGTACGCCATCGCCTGTTGCTCGCGCGAAAGGGCGACAGTGACATCGGCGCCCGGTTCGACCGTCCAGTCCTGATAGACGATGGGAATGTGCGTGTCGATCACGGCGTGCGTGCCCAGGGCCTCGCCTGCTATCACGCGCACCCGCGCGCGCCCGTCCGCGCTCTTTGCCTCGGGAATCTTGCCGGCCGAAACCTCCTGGTAGCGCGGCCGGGTCATCTTCAGCTTCGCGGGCAAGTTCACCCAGATCTGGAAGCCGTGCACTCGGCCGCCCTTCTCGCGAATCCTGTCCGAAGGCGTCTCAGAATGCACGATGCCCGCGCCTGCGGTCATCCACTGAACGTCGCCCGGGCGCAGCACGCCGCGGTGGCCCGCCGAGTCCTCGTGCTCGAACTCGCCCTCCAGCATGTAAGTGATGGTCTCGAAGCCGCGATGCGGATGATCGGGCGCGCCGACCGCCTCGCCGGGGCCGTAGTCGACCGGCCCCATCTCGTCGAGCAGCAGGAACGGATCGACCACGTCCAGTCCCGGGGTCGGCACAGGCCGGCGCACGATGAAGCCTGCCCCCTCGCGCTGGCGGTGCGCGATGACGATGCGGGTGGGTTCGCGGACGGTGCTCGTGCCCGATGCCATGGCTTTCTTCTCCCGAAAAGGGGAATATGGGGACGTATGGTACGTGAACAAGCCCCCGAGTCGCCCCCCGAGCGCGCCCGCCGGTACAATTCGCGGCCGCTCTGTCGCATCACGGGCTTGCCGTAAGCCCGTACCCGACATATACTGTATGTAATCACAGTAATACCCGGCGGTCAGCCGACCAAGCCGAGGCCTTCAACCCCATATAGAGTGACAGGCATCATGATCGAACCCCTTTCCCCGGTCGCCGAGGCCATTCCCGAGCAGGCGATCTGCCGCGAGGCTCTGCTCGAGAAATACGCCAAGGACAAGGAGCAGACCATAGCGGACGTGAGGGCTCGCGTGGCGCGCGCCCTCGCCGCGGCCGAACGCGAGGACGAGCGCGCCCACTGGGAGCAGCGCTTCTACGAGGCGATGGAAGCCGGCTTCATCCCCGCCGGCCGCATCAATTCCGCCGCCGGCATCCCGATGCAGGCCACGCTCATCAACTGCTTCGTGCAGCCGGTGGGCGATTCGATCTCGGAGGTCGTGGACGGCAAGCCCGGCATCTACACCGCCCTGCAGGAAGCCGCCGAAACCATGCGCCGCGGGGGTGGAGTCGGCTACGACTTCTCCGCCATCCGCCCCAAGGGCGCGGAGGTGAAGGGCACGCGCTCGCGCGCGAGCGGCCCGGTGTCCTACATGCGCGTGTTCGACCGCTCCTGCGAGACGGTGGAATCGGCCGGGGCGCGCCGCGGCGCGCAGATGGGCGTGCTACGCTGCGACCATCCCGACGTCGAGGAATTCATCCACGCCAAGGACCGGGGGGACCTCGCCAACTTCAACATCTCGGTCGGCGTCACCGATGCCTTCATGCGGGCGGTCGAGGACGACGCCAAGATCGAGCTGGTGCACAAGGCACGGCCGCACGCGGATACGATCGCGGCCGGCGCTCAAAGTGGAAAACAGGACCCCTCCTCCCCCGTCTACCAGAGAGAAGACGGCCTGTGGGTGTACGCGAAGCCGCGCGCCCGCGAGCTGTGGGACCAGATCATGCGGTCGACCTACGATCACGCCGAGCCGGGGATCCTGTTCATCGATCGTATGAATCAGGACAACAATCTCAATTACTGCGAGGCGATCGAGGCGACGAACCCGTGCGCAGAACAACCCCTGCCGGCCTACGGCTGCTGCTGCCTCGGTTCGATCAACCTCACCCGCTTCGTGAGCCACGCGTTCTCGGATAAGGCCGCGTTCGACTACGAGCGTTTCGGCGAGGTGGTCGAAGTCTCGGTGCGCATGCTGGACAACGTGCTCGACGTCACCGCCTGGCCGCTCCAGGCGCAGCGCGACGAGGCGATGGCGAAGCGCCGCGTGGGCCTAGGCTTCACGGGGCTCGGCGACACGCTCATCATGCTGCGCCAGCGCTACGACACGGAGGCCGCGCGCGCGACGGCCGCGAGGATTTCGGAGTTCATGCGCGATAGGGCCTACCGCGTCTCCTCCGATCTCGCCAAGGAGCGCGGCGCGTTCCCGCTCTTCAACGCCGACATGTACCTCTCCGGCTCGGGCTTCGCCGCGCGCCTGCCGCAGGAGCTGAAGGCGCTCATCCGCAGGCAGGGCATGCGCAACTCGCACCTCCTCTCGATCGCGCCCACGGGCACCATCAGCCTCGCCTTCGCGGACAATGCCTCGAACGGCATCGAGCCGCCCTTCTCCTGGACTTACACGAGAAAGAAGCGCATGGCCGATGGGGCGCTGAAGGAATTCCCGGTGGAGGACTATGCCTGGCGCCTGTACAAGCGCGCCGGAGAGGAGGTGAACGCCCTGCCCCCGTACTTCGTCACCGCGCTCGAGCTCTCGGCCTCCGCGCACGAGCGGATGGTCGCCGCGGTCGCGCCCTATGTCGATACGAGCATCTCCAAGACGGTGAACGTGCCGGAAACCTACCCCTATGAGGATTTCCAGGGCCTCTACTTCGAGGCGTGGAAGTCGGGGCTGAAGGGGCTCGCGACTTATCGGCCGAACAACATCATCGGGTCGGTGCTTTCCGTGGGGCAGGAGTCTCGGCCGCAGGACTTTGTCGCCACCGATCGCAACCGCCGCATCGAGATCAAGGCGGTGCCGGAGCCGGTGCTTGCGTCCTTGCGCTGGCCGGGCCGGCCCAACCTCGCCGGAGGCAACCCGGCCTGGACCTACATGATCGAGCACCCGCACGGGCAGTTCGCACTCTTCGTCGGGCACGTGGAGAACGAGACGCGCGCGCACCCCTTCGAGGCGTGGGTGAACGGGGCCGAGCAGCCGCGCGGCCTCGGCGCCGTGGCAAAGACCCTCTCGATGGACATGCGTGCGAACGACCCGGCGTGGCTGCGCCTGAAGCTCGAGACGCTCGCCAAGACTTCGGGCGACGACGCCTTCGACATGCCCTTCCCGCCGCACGGCGAAAAAAAGCGCATGCCGAGCCTGTGCTCGGCGGTCGCGCAGCTGGTGCGCTGGCAGTGCGAGCAGCTGAGCGCGCTGCCCGATGAAGAGCACGGCCCGGTGCTCGACGCGATGTTCAGCCTGAAGGAGCCGAAGACCGGCGCCGACGGCACGATGTCGTGGACGGTTGACGTGCTCAATCCCGCCGGGCGCGACGACTTCGTGCTGGGCTTGAAGGAGATCACGCTGCCCACGCACGACGGCTCCGTCGTGGGCGTCACGCGTCCCTACTCGATGTGGCTTTCGGGCGAATACCCGCGCTCGCTCGACGGCCTGTGCAAGATCCTGTCGCTCGACATGCGCGTCGTCGATCCGGCGTGGATCGGGATGAAATTGCGCAAGTTGTTGAACTACCCCGAGCCGCTCGGCGACTTTATGGCTTTCACTCCGGGATCGCGGAAGCAGCAGAACTGGCCCTCGACCGTGTCGTACGTCGCGCGCCTCATCATCCACCGCTACGCCATGCTCGGCATCTTGGACGAAGAAGGCTACCCGGTGCAGGCGATGGGCGTGCTCGAGCCGCCCGCGCCCGGCGCCGCGCGGAAGATGAAAGGCATGAAATGTCCCGAGTGCAGCAACTTCGCGGTGATCAGGAAGGACGGATGCGATTTCTGCAGCGCCTGCGGCTGGGTGGGGGTGTGCGGGTAGCGGGGCAAGTCGATCTATTTCCGCAACGCCCGCGTCACGTTCTCAAGGCTTCGAGCTCCGACGGATCGGCATAAGATAGTCGCGGTTCCATTCCAGAGGAGGATTTCCCGTGATCAACCCCGAACAGGCTGCGGGTGCGGCCTTGCTTCTGCGCCTCGCGCTGGGCGTGATGTTCCTTGCTCATGCCTGGGTGAAGGTCAAGGTCTTTACGCCCTCAGGCACCGCCCAATATTTCAAATCGCTCGGCCTCCCGGCTGAGGTTGCGTATCTGACGATGGCGGCGGAAATCGTCGGCGGCGTCCTGCTCATCCTCGGCATCGAGACTCGCTGGGTGGCGTTGGCGCTGGTGCCGCTCATGCTCGGCACGATCGTGCTGGTGCACGGCAAGGCCGGCTGGCTCTTCACCAACAAGGACGGCGGCTGGGAATATCCCGCTTTCTGGATCGTAGGCCTGCTCGCGCTGGCCCTGCTCGGGGACGGAGCGGCCGCGCTCGGCCCGAAGCTCGGTCTCTCCTGAATCCCACCATGGGCTGAAAGGACTACGCAGAGCAGACCCTCAACGCAGCCGGGCTAGAGCTCCTTCCTCGCCTTGGCGAAGGATTTTCTCAGCACCTCGTAGCTTTTCACGAACCCGGCCTTGACCTGCTCCCATGATTCCGCGGAGCTGTGCTTGAGCCCGCCGTACCACTCGGCGAGCTCGCCGCGTTCCCTGCGCAGCGCGTTCAGGGCCGCGCGGGATTTCTTGCGGGCGGCCCCGTCCATCTTGTCCCATTCGCCGTCCAGCTTCCGCTCCATCCGGCGGATGCGCGCGTCCACGTCATCCAGCGCGGCCTTCGCCTGCGTGACGGCCTCGTCGCGCTGGGCCACCGTGTAACCCTTGATCGCCCGACTGGTCTCGTCAGCCTTCCTGGAGACGTCCTTTGCCGTGGCTTTGCCGCCCGGGGTGTCGGCTGCAACGCACAACGCGGGAGTCGCGAGCAGCGCGCCAAGCGCAAGTGCCTGAGCCGAAAAAGCTAGCGTTCGGATTTTCATTCATTTTCTCCTCATGACCTGCAGATCTTACCGCCGAGTATGCGCCGAAAGGACTATGCGGGGCATCGACGGTCGTAAACCACGAGCGCGGAACATTGAGGCTCAGAACAAGGTGTATTACATACGGGAGCTATCATGGCGGTCATCGCGTTCAAGGAAAAGCCCATCGCGTTCAAGGAAAAGTCGTACATGCTGGCCGAGGAATACGGTTGGCCGCTAGCCAGCGCCAAAGGCTATGTCGATGGAGAAGCATTTCGCAAGCGGGGTAAGGAACCACCGGTACATGCCTTGGTTGGAATCGACGACTATTCGGAGGGCTTTCGGGCCGGTTACTACCATCGGCCGATTGCCGAATGGGCGCTTTCGAGCGAACCCTCAAACTCGTCGGCCTAGAATTCCTTCCTCGCTTTTAGCGAAGGATCCTGGAACGGACGTGCGTGCCCAGGCCATCGAGCGCGGCCTGGGCCCGCTCGATGGCCTCGTTGCGCTGCTCCACCACGTAGCTCTGGGTCGCCCGGTCGGCTAGCGCCGCCGGTACTGCGGCCGACGCGGGGGCAGCCGCACCGCCGGGGTCTCGTCCTTGTGCCGGAAGTTGATGCGCCCCTTCGTCAGATCGTAGGGCGTCAGCTCGAGGCTGACCCGGTCCCCCGCGAGAATGGTGATTCGATGCTTCCTCATCTTGCCCGCCACGTAGGCGATCACCATGTGGCCGTTCTCCAGCGTTACGCGGTAGCGCGTATCGGGAAGCACCTCGTTGACGGTGCCTTCCATTTCGATCAACGCTTCTTTTGTCATGCCAATACTCCTTCCGGCTCAGGGTCTTGCCGCGAGCGTAGCCCCGCAAGGCGCGAAGCTCCATAGCTGGCGTAACCGCGCACGCGACGCGTGCGCGGCATCAAATTATCCGTGGGAGAAACCAGAAGCGGTGTCGAAGGGACACCGCGGACTGACCCAAATCGAATTCGACGTTGCTAATATGAGGGTTACCGGCGTCGTTGACAAGGGGACGGCGAAAATACTTCTGTCCGTCCCGGCCCGACTCTTCGGAATGCCCGGATCGGCGCGACCATCATCCATTCGCAGCGATCATGAAAATCTCCATCCTCGACGATTATCACGACACCGTCCGCACGCTCAAAGCCTTCGGCAAGCTGATCGGCCACGAGGTCAAGATCTGGAACGATCACGTCCAGGAGGTCGATGCGCTCGCCGAACGCCTGAAGGACACCGAGGCGCTGGTGCTGATACGCGAGCGCACCAAGATCCGCGCCGAGCTGCTCGAGCGCCTACCCAGGCTCAAGCTCATCAGCCAGCGAAGCGTCTATCCGCACATCGACGTCGATGCCTGCACGCAGCTCGGCATCGTCCTGTCGTCGAACCAGCATTTCGGCATGCCGTCCTACGCGACGGCGGAGCTGACATGGGGACTCGTCATTTCCGCCATGCGCGACATCCCCAGGCAAATGGCTTCCCTCAGGGCCGGAAAGTGGCAGGCCGGCGTCGGCAGCACGATGCGCGGAAAGACGCTGGGAATCTTCGGCTACGGCAGGATCGGCGCCGTCGTGGCGGGGTACGGAAAGGCCTTCGGGATGAAGGTGCTCGTCTGGGCGCGCGAAGCGTCGCGCCTGCGCGCGCGCGAGGACGGCTACGCCGCCGCGGCGAGCAAGGAGGCGTTCTTCGAGGAGTGCGACGTCATCTCGCTGCACATGCGCTTGATCGACGCAACGCGCGGGATCGTGACCGCCCGCGACCTCGCGCGGATGAAGCCGACGGCGCTGATCGTCAACACCAGCCGCGCGCCGCTGATCGAGCCCGGCGCGCTCGTCGCCGCCCTCAAAGCGGGGCGCCCGGGCAAGGCGGCGGTGGACGTCTACGAGGAGGAGCCGCTGCGCGACACCGGCCATCCTTTGCTCAACATGGACAACGTGATCTGCACGCCCCACCTCGGCTACGTGACGCGCGAGGATCACGAGATCGCGTTCGCCGAGATCTTCGACCAGATCAATGCGTACGTCGCCGGCAAGGCGATCAACGTCGTGAATCCGGAGGTTTTGGGGAGCGCACGAAAATAGTCCTCGTCAACGTCATTTACATCCGCACTAGTCCGCGGGCGCTTTGGAACGCGCTCACGTTGCCTCAATTCACTCGTCAGTACTACGTGGGCCTCGAGCTAAGGGCCGAGCTCAAGCGAGGCGGCCGGTTCGACTACATGCACCGGGCCGAGCTGCACGGGCGGCCCGGCGCCGGCGTGGAAGGTGTGGTGATCGAGGTGAATCCGCGAAAGAAACTGGTGCACAGCTTCGAGCCGAAGTTCGTCGAAGACAAGCCCTCGCGCGTGACCTACGAGATCGAGCCGATGGGGCTGGTGTGCAAGCTCACCGTCACGCACGACCAGTTCCCCAGGGGCGGCCCCACCTTCGAGGCCGTGAAGGAAGGCTGGCCCGAGATCCTGAGCAGCCTCAAGTCCCTCCTCGAGACCGGCGAGGCGCTCGTCATTCCGCGCAACCCGTAACGAAGACTGCGGCTTCCCTTCCCGTCCGCGGCGATATACTGGGCGCCTCGGGATTTCGATTTGAGGGTCGTCATGGAAGCGGTGAAAGACGCGAGCCATCACTACGAAGTCGAGCGGCGGGCCACGCACGCCGAACGCCCCGGCTTCCGGATCAATGAGATTCAGATCTCGGCGAAGCAGAAAGTGCCCTGGCACTACCACAACAACGTCCAGGACGCGTTCTACGTCCTGCAGGGAAAGATCCGCATCTTCCTCCGCGATCCCAAGGAGGAAGTCCGCCTCGGACCCGGCGAGACATTTTCGGTGCGCCCGAAACGCCCGCACTTGGTGATCAACGGTGGCGACACCTCGGCGACGTTCCTGGTGCTGCAGGGAATCGGCGAATACGACTTCGTTCCGCTGACCTAAAGGGGCTTCGCGAAGCTTGCGGCGTCGCTCGCCGCTGCGCGGGGTGAAGACGAATTCGATTTGGGTCAGAGGGGCACCTGAAGACCAATTACCGACCTGAAACAAAGTGATATCTCGTTACTTCCGGTGCTGTTGCAGCGCAGCAATGGCGGGAGTATGCTGTGCACCCTCTGCAGACAAGAGGGGCACCCGAATGAACTCCTCCCCCGCAGCCGGCAACGGCGGCTCCTTCACCTCTAAGCGCGGCAAGCCGAAACTGGCCGCGCTTACCCTCCTCGCGCTGGGCGTGGTCTACGGCGACATCGGCACGAGTCCGCTGTATGCATTCAAGGAAGCCTTCAGCGGATCGCACGGCTTGCCTCTGACCGAAACTAACATTCTCGCGGTGCTGTCGCTGATGTTCTGGTCGCTGATGCTGATCGTGTCGCTGAAGTACGTGACCATGATGCTGCGCTTCGACAACCGCGGCGAAGGCGGCATCCTTGCGCTTCTCGCGCTCGCTTCGCGGGCGACGCGCGACCGTCCGCGCCTCGGATGGACGATTGCGACAGCGGGAATATTCGGAGCGTCGCTGTTCTACGGCGACGCGCTGCTGACTCCCGCGATTTCCGTGCTTTCAGCGGTCGAAGGCATCTCGGTCGCGACCCCTGCGCTCGACAGATGGATCGTGCCTGTCACCGTGGGAATCCTCATCGGCCTGTTTTCGATCCAACACCGAGGCAGCGGCGTGGTCGGCACGCTCTTCGGACCCTGCATGGTGATCTGGTTCGGCGCGCTTGCGGTGCTCGGCGCCATTTCGATCGCCCAGATGCCTTCGGCGCTCGCGTCGCTCGATCCCCGGCATGCGCTGGAGTTTGCCTGGCGCTTCCCGGGGTTGACGTTCCTCGTCCTTGGGGCGGTGTTCCTCGCCATCACAGGCGCAGAAGCCCTCTACGCCGACATGGGGCATTTCGGCGCGAAGCCGATCCGGTTTGCCTGGTTCGGAATGGTCTTTCCAGCGCTGATGATCAACTACATCGGCCAGGGCGCTCTCGTTCTGCGCGATCCGACTGCCATCAAGAACCCGTTCTATCTGCTCGCACCTGTGGAACTGCTCTTTCCTCTCGTCGCACTTGCCACCGCGGCTACGGTCATCGCCTCGCAGGCGACCATTTCCGGTGCGTTCTCCATGACCCAGCAAGCCACTCGCCTCGGGTACCTGCCGCGGATACCGGTAACACACACCTCCGAGTCCGAGCGCGGCCAGATCTATATCGGGCACGTAAACTGGACAATGCTCATCATGGTCGTGCTGCTCGTGCTCGACTTCAAATCCTCCAGCGCCATTGCGTCGGCTTACGGCGTTGCGGTGTCGGGCACGATGGTCCTTACCACCTTGCTGATCGGCGCCATCACGCTCGATTCGCGGAGCCGCGCGAAGCCCTTCCTCCTCGCGGCGATCGCGGCGATCGCGCTCGTTGAGCTCGTGTTCTTCGCAGCCAATGCGATGAAGTTCACCGAAGGCGGCTGGTTTCCGCTCGCCTGCGGCGTCGTGATTTTCACGATGCTAACTACCTGGAAGCGCGCCGAAGGCGTCGTAATGGCTCGGGAGGGAAAGATCCGCGTTCCGGTCGAAGCGTTTCCCGCGATGCTGGGCCCCGACATGACGCGCGTCGAGGGAACCGCAGTCTATCTGTCGCCCGATAGCGGCTCGGTTCCCCCGGTGCTTTTGCACAACTTGAAACACAACAAGGTCTTGCACGAGCGGGTCATTTTCCTCACGGTCGTCGACGCGGAGGTGCCCCGCCTCGCCGACGGCGAGCGCACTGAGGTGCGCGTGATCGAGCGCGGGCGCCTTTATCAGGCGCTGCTGTCGTACGGTTTCATGGAGGAGCCGGACGTACCGCGCGGACTCAAGCTTCTCGAGCGGCATGGCCTGCGCCTCGAGTCCATGCAGACCACGTTCTTCCTCGGCAGGTCCACCATCGCGCGCGCCACGCGCCCGGGGCTCCTCACCTGGCGGCGCGAGCTCTTCCGCTGGATGCAACGCAACAGCCCGGCGACCGCGGAGTACTTCAAGCTGCTGCCCGAGCGCGTGGTCGAGCTCGGAACGCGCGTCACGATCTGACGCTGGGGAGTAATATGGGGTCGAACGTTCTCCCGTCGCGGTTGAAGGAGGCCACATGGCAACGAAGCGTGAAGAATACATCGCGAAGCTGAAGACCCAGCTCGATCAATGGAACGCCGAGATGGCGAAATGGGAAAGCCAGGCCGCGCAGGCGCAGGCGGGCATGCGCGCGGAGTACGAGAAGCAGCTCGCCGCGATCCGCCGGCATCAGGACCAGGCGAGGGAACAGTTGCGCAAGGTGCAGGCGGCCTCGGGCGAGGCCTGGATGGAACTCTCTCGCGGCGCGGACGAGGCCTGGGCGGCGATGCGCAAGGCCTTCGAGAAGGCGAGCGCGCAGTTCAAGAAGCCGGGAAGCGCCGGCTGAGAAATCCCGGCGGCTAGCTCCTGAGCATCGAGTCGAGGTGCTCGATGTCGTTGATGAGGACCCACTCGGAGGCCCCGGCCTTCTCGATCCGCTTCTGCCAGGCCTCGAGCCGCCCCATGTAGCGCCGCGGATCGATGTTGTCGGTCTTGAGCTTGACCACGTTGAGCGCCACGACCCGGATGTCCTTCAGGCTGATCGGGAAGTCACGGATCGTGACCTTGTCGAGCTCCTCCTGCATGTCCGAGAAGATGAGGATGGTCTTTCTTCCGGCTCCGGTTTCGTTCAGGTACATCCCGCCCTGGATCAGGCCGCCGGTGATGTCGGTGTAGGCGCTGCCTCCCACCGACTTGACGAACGCGTCGATCTTGTCGCGGAAGGCGCGCTTCTGCGCGTTCGCCTGCGAGGGGCGGCTGTCGAAGGTGACCTTCGCGATGATGTCCTTCTCGCTGAAACTGCGCGTTTTCACCCGCGCTACGGCGAGCGAATCCCCCGATTGCAGCGTGCCGAGCAGGTAGTTGATGATGCGCTGCGCCTTGCCGACCTCCTGCGCGTAGGTTCCCGAGGTGTCGATCAGCATGTACACGGCCTGGGTGTGGCTGCGCTGGTCGGTGCAGGTCGATGCCGACAATCCAAGCAGCGACGCGAGAAGCAAGCGCTTGATCATGACCGCCCCTCTTACGCTGCGCGCTTCACGGGGCGCGATTCCGACGAGTCGCCCTCCGAGCGGGCGGCCTTCACCAGGCGCTCGACGAGCAGAGGCAGCACGATCGTGAAGTCGTATACGCCGATCAGCACCCTGCAGAGCTGCCGTACTAGGTTGCCGAGAACGCGCAACACGAAAGCGGTCGCGCGAATGAGCATCACCAGGAACGCTCCGCCGACGGTCCGCAGCGAGTAGACGAAGGATTCGAGCGGGATCGCCACGAAAGCCAAGGCGAAGGGCAGGAAGAAACCGAGAACCATCTGCGCCGTGGTCGGGATGAGCCTGAGCAGGGGATCGGGCGCAGCCGCCTTTGCGCTCGCGAGCGACTGAACGAGCGCCTGCCTGTCGGCGGACAGCATGTCGCGCATCAGCGCGAGCGCGGCCTCGATTCCGGCAAAGACGAAGAGGAACACAACGGCGACCCAGAGCATGCGGTGCCGCATGCGGTCGTTCATGTTGGCGATGAGGGGGAACAGATGCGTGATGCGCAGCGTCTCCATCACGAACAGGCCCATCGTCGCCTCGAGGAAAATGATGACGAGCGCGGCCACGTCGGACATGCGCATCGTGGAAGTCAGGTAGTCGCCGGAGCCGACCATCTCGGAGAACGGCAGGGCGATCAGCTTGAAGTTGACGAGCGCACCGCCCACCGCGATCAGCAGAACCATCGTTGATATTGCAAACTGCGTGAACGCGGACACGGTCAGCGCGTGCTCGGCCTTGTCGGTCTTCTTGTTGATCTGCTCATATTTCTCCATCTGCGCGTCGATCTTCGACGAGGTCTGCTGCAGCCCCGTCAGCTTCTGGTCCACCTGCCCGAAGGTCTTGTCGAGCGAGCGCCAGAACGGCATGAAGCCGTTCAGTATCTTGTGGCGCGACTCGTAGGCGCGGCGGTACTCGCCCAGCGCCTTGTCGTGGATCGTATGCACCGAGCGCTTGATCTCCTCGAGTATGCGTTGAACCATCTCGTTGCTGTCGGACTTGACCTTGGAGATGCTTGTGACGGCCTCGACCCATTCGGGCGGCGGCGGCGGCACCTCCCCGCATTTCTTGTAGTCCTCCTCGACGCGCGTGATCTCCTCGAGGAGCTTGCGCTGCAGCGCCGGATAGCCTTCCAGATCGCGCGTCACCAGGGCGCTGATGCGCTCGAATTCGCGCTCGATGTGCTGGCCCACCTCCTCGCGCCCGTGCGCGAGCAGGACCACCGAGTTGCGTTCCTTCATGTCCCGCGCCGTGGCGAAGAGCCAGCGCGCGCCCAGCCTAAACGGCCCCCCCACCATGCGGCCGATCGAGTGGAGCAGATCGTGGACGAGCCTGCGCGCAGCGTAGAGGAACGGCATCGCGATGGCGAACAAAATCAACGCGGAAGCTACAGCGTTGCCGGGCCATATCATCCAGAACTGGTCGCTCATGTGACCTCCCCATCCCGGCGTGTCGGCCGGTAGTCAGGACAACGGCATAAGATAGATCAGGCGGGCATCGCACGCCAGCGTATTTGTCGCAATATTTCTCGGATGCCGGCTGGCCCCGCGGAACTGTTTTGATCCTATTGATTATTTTCTAACGTGCCGGATGTCGCCTGAAGGCGACAGGCCGGGCGGCGCACGCCATTCACGCGCCCGGCCAGGTCTTTAGCGCTTCGCGGTCCTTGCGAAGCGCGGGTACACCTTTTTCACGTTGCCGTGGAAGATCTTCTCCTTGTCGGCCTTGCTCACCCACTCGATCTCGTCGATGTAGCGCTTGGTGTCGTCGTAGTTGAAGCCGGTCTCCGGGTCCACGCCCTTCACCGCACCGACCATCTCGGAAGCGAAAAGGATGTTGTCGGCCGGGATCACTTTCAGAAGCAGGTCGATGCCGGGCTGGTGATAAACGCAGGTGTCGAAGAAGACGTTGTTCATGAGCAGCTCCTGCAGCGGCGGGCGTTTCATGTCCTGAGCGAGGCCCCGGTAGCGGCCCCAGTGATAGGGCACCGCGCCGCCGCCGTGCGGAATGATGAATTTAAGCGTCGGGAAGTCGTGGAACAGGTCCGCGGTGATGAACTGCATGAACGCAGTGGTATCGCCGTTGATGTAGTGCGCGCCGGTCCCGTGGAAGTTCGGGTTGCAGGAGGCGCTCACGTGGACCATGGCCGGCACCTCCAGCTCGACCATCTTCTCGTAGAGGGGATACCACCACTTGTCGGTGAGCGGCGGCTCCTTCCAGTAGCCGCCCGAAGGATCCGGGTTCAGGTTGCAGCCGATGAATCCGAACTCTTTCACGCAGCGCTCCAGCTCCGGGATGCAGTTCCTCGGCGAAACGCCGGGACTTTGCGGAAGCTGGCAGACACCGACGAACTTCTCCGGGTAGAGCATGCACACGCGGTGGATCATGTCGTTGCAGTGCTCAGACCAGTGCCGGCTCGTGGTCTCGTTGCCGATGTGATGGCTCATGCCCATCGCGCGCGGCGAGAAGATGGTGATGTCGGTGCCGCGCTCGCGCTGCAGCTTCAGCTGCGCGCCCTCGAGGCTCGCGCGGATCTCGTCGTCGCTGATGCCAAGCGAGCCCTTCGACGGGGCGTGCTTGGCATCCTCCAGAGCCGCGATCTGGCGCTTGCGCCATTCCTCGAGCTGCTTGGGAGCGGTGGTGTAGTGTCCGTGGCAATCGATGATCATCGGTTTGTCGTTCTCCGTCAGCCGAGTTTGCGCGTCACGTCGTCGAACAACTCGTCCACCGTGAAGCGCCGCGGAATCATCCGCTGCTGGTAGACGGTGTCGATGACGACTTCGAGGCTGCGCCGGTTCGCCTCCAGGCCGAACGGATGGATGTCGAATTCACCGGGCTTGGGCAGCTTGGCCGCCTTCTTGCTCTCGGCAAGGAGGCGGTAGATTTCACGCACGGCTTCCGGCTCGGATCTCGACACGGATTCTTTCACGGCCACCATGTGATTGATCTGCAGCGCCCGGTACTTCTTGTGCCAGGCCTCGGCCGCCGCCGCCGGATTGTGGATGAGCGGTTTAAGACGCGGGTCGGTCGGCACGGCGGGCAGGATCGCCGCGTCGATCTCCCCGGCAAGGAGCATCGCCGTCAGTTCCTTGCCCTCGGGCGCGCGCTCCACCGACGGCGGATCGCGGAACTCCGCGACATGGGCTTCCTCGAAAGTCACCCATTTCACGCGGTCGATGTCCACGCCGTGCTCGTTCGCGAGGATGCCGCGCAGCCACGTCGAGGTCGTCACGGTGTAGGAACGCGTGCCCACGCGGCGGCCCGCGAGATCTTCCGGCGCGAGCGGCCCGCGCTCGATGTTGTAGACGATGTGGGGGTGCTGAAACCGCGCGAGCACCACCGCAGGCAGGAGCACCAGCGGCTTGCCGTGCGCCTTCGCCATGAGGAAGGTCACGATGGCGAGCTCGGCGCAATCGAACTCGAGGTTCCGCACCACCCGCTTGAACGCGGTGCTCGGCGTCTTCACGTCGGCGAACTCCAGGCTCACCGAAGACGATTTCACTTCGCCCTTCTTCAGCGCGAGAGTGACCGGGTAGTCCCCCAGGAGCGTGCGCACTGCGACCGGCTTAGTCATGGCGCTGTACCCTCGCATTTTCCCGCAGGAGGCCTCCAATGAGCGAAACAAGCGAAGTCGTGGTTGTCGATGTGAAGATCCCGTTCTGGTCCATGGTGGTCCTGCTCGTCAAATGGGCGATCGCGGCGATGCCGGCCATGATCATCCTGCTGGTCCTGGCCACCGCGGTGTCGATGGTACTCGGCGGCGTGTTCCACTGGAGTTGGATGGGCCGGGGCATCGTGTAGCCGCGCTCGAACGCAAATGACGGACCGCTGTGATGCCCGTGATTGTATAATCAGCCGGTATTTTCCACTAACCGGCCTGATCGCACCGCATGAACTTCAAGAAGGAAGAGAGCCTGCTCGCCAACGTGAAGACGGCGCCCCGGGACGCGATCCTGGGGCTGACCGAGACCTACGTCGCCGATCCAAACCCTAAGAAGGTCAACCTCGGTGTGGGCGTGTATTACGACGACCAAGGGAAGGTGCCGCTGCTCGAGTGCGTGCGCCGCGCCGACGAGGCCCTCACCGCCGCGGGCATCGCTCGGCCCTACCTGGCGATGGATGGGTTTCCAGAGTTCGTCCGCGCGGCCCAGACGCTGCTCTTCGGCGCGGACCACCCCGCCGTCTCTCAGGGCCGGGTGACCACGGTCCAGGCGGTCGGCGGCACCGGAGGCCTCAAGGTCGGCGCAGACTTCATCCGGCGCTTCGCCCCCGAGGCCGTGCTGTACATGTCCGACCCGAGCTACGACAACCATCGGCCGCTGTTCGAGGAGGCTGGCTTCAGGGTCGAGACCTACCCCTACTACGATCCGCGCACCCGCGGCATCAGGTTCGCCGAGATGCTCGAATTCCTCCGCGACGCCCCGAAGGGCTCGGTGGCGCTGCTGCACGCCTGCTGCCACAACCCGACGGGCGTGGACATCCGCGGCGAGCAATGGAAGGACGTGATCAAGGTCATCGCCGAGCGGCGGCTGATCCCGTTCCTCGATTTCGCCTACCAGGGCTTCGGCGAAGGCGTGGACGAGGACGCCGAGGTCGCGCGCCGCTTCGCCAGGGAGCTGCCGCTGGTGCTGGTGGCAATGTCGTTCTCCAAGTCCTTCTCGCTCTACGGCGAGCGCGTCGGCTCGCTTTCCGTCGTCACCGCGGATTCGGGCGAGGCCGCCCGAGTGCTGAGCAACCTGAAGCGCATGATCCGTACCAACTACTCGAACCCGCCTTCGCACGGCGCGCGCATCGTCGCCTCGGTCCTTGCCTCCCCCGAGCTGAGCGCTCTGTGGAGGAAGGAAGTTCTCGTCATGCGCGACCGCGTGCGCTCGATGAGGCGCGAGCTGGTCGAACGCCTGAAGAAGCGCATTCCGGCCGATTTCGGCTTCATTCTGCAGCAGCGCGGCATCTTCTCGTACTCGGGCCTGTCGCGCGAGCAGATGGTCGCGATGCGCGAGCGCTACTCGGTGTACGGCATCGAGTCGGGCCGCATCTGCGTCGCCGCCCTGAATCCGCGCAACCTCGACTACGTTGCCGACGCAATCGCCGCGACCATCGCCTTGAGCGCGGCCGAGCGCTCCAAGCCGCGCGCCGCGGCCTGAGGTCCCCCGGGCCGGCGCGGCCGGCGTATCATGCTTCCGTCCGCAAGGGGAGCGCATGACCACCAAGCTGAAACCCGTCGACGTCGTCACCGTCGGCGTCGGACTCACCGGCACCATCCTCGCAAAAGAGCTCGCCGACTCTGGGCTCAAGGTTGTCGGCCTGGAGCGCGGTGGCTGGCGCGACACGCACCCGGACTTCGACATGCCGCACGCGCACGACGAGCTGCGCTACGCACGCCGCCACGAGCTGATGCAGGATCTGTCGCGCGAGACGCTCACCTTCCGCAACGCAATCGGCGATACGGCGCTGCCCATGCGCCAGATGGGGTCCTTCCTCCCGGGCGAAGGCGTCGGCGGCGCGGCGGTTCACTGGAACGGCGTCACCTGGCGCTTCCTGCCGTGGGATTTCGAGACGAGGAGCCGCACCCTCGCGCGCTACGGGGCGGGCCAGCTCGCCGAGGACTGCACCAGTCAGGACTGGGGCGTCACCTATGACGAGCTCGAGCCGCACTTCGATCGCTTCGAATATCTCTACGGCATCTGCGGCAAGGCCGGCAATCTGAAGGGGCAGATCCAGCCGGGCGGCAATCCCTTCGAAGGCCCACGCTCCCGCGATTATCCGAATCCGCCGATGAAGACCTCCCATGTGAGCGCGATCTACGGCAAGGCGGCGCGCGAGCTGGGCTACCACCCTTTCCCTGCGCCTTCGGCGAACATGACCCGCCCGTACACCAATCCCTACGGCGTGACGCTGGGCGCCTGTGTCTACTGCGGCTACTGCGAGCGCTTCGGCTGCGAGATGGGCGCCAAGGCGAGCCCTCAGACCACCGTGTTGCCGGTGCTGATGAAGAACCCGAACTACGAGCTGCGCACTCTCGCCAATGTGATCAAGGTCAATCTCGACTTCGACAGGAAGCGCGCGACCGGCGTCACTTACGTCGACTCGCGCGGCCGCGAATTCGAGCAGCCGGCCGATCTGGTGCTCCTTACCTCCTACGTCTTCAACAACGTTCGCCTGATGCTGCTCTCGGGAATCGGCAAGCCCTATGACCCGGCGGCGAACACGGGCGTTGTCGGACGCAACTACGCCTACCAGACCAACGGCAACGTCACCGCCTTCTTCGAGGACAAGGTGTTCAACCAATTCATGGGCGCGGGCGCTCTGTCGATGATGATCGACGACATCGACGGTGACAATTTCGACCACACGGGCCTCGGCTTCATCGGCGGGGGCTGGATCGGCGCAGCGAGCTCGGGCGCCCGCCCGATCGACTTCCATCCCGTGCCCTCGGGGACGCCGCGCTGGGGCTCGGAGTGGAAGAAGGCGGTGTCGCGCTACTACAACCGCGCCTTCGGCATCACCACTCACGGGGCCTGCCAGAGCTACCGCGGCAACTGTTTCGACCTCGACCCGACCTACCGCGACGCCTACGGCCTGCCGCTGCTGCGCATGACCTTCGACTTCCGGCAGAACGAATACCGCATGTCGGACTACATGACGAAGAAGGCGGCGGAAATCGCCAAGGCCGCGGGCGCGAGCAGGATGAACGTGAACCCGCGCACCGGCAAGTACAGCATCGTGCCCTACCAGAGCACGCACAACACCGGCGGTGCGGTGATGGGCGCGGACCCGAAGACCAGCGCGGTGAACAAATATCTCCAGAGCTGGGACGTACCGAACGTCTTCGTGATCGGCGCGAGCGCCTTCCCGCAGAACGGCGGCTACAACCCGACCGGCACGGTGGGCGCGCTCACGTTCCACGCGCTGGAAGCGATCAAGACACGATATCTGAAACAGCCCGGGCCGCTGGCCTGAAACGATAAGGGGAACACCATGAGCAACCGCCGCCAATTCCTGAAATCCGCCGCCGCGCTCGGCGCCGCCATTCCCGCCGGAGCCGCGGCGCAGACGAAGTCCGACCACGACAAGCAGCACGCGCACAACATGCGGCAGGCTGCGGCGGCGCAGCCTCGCCCCTATATGTTCCTGTCGCAGGACGAGGTCGCCTTCCTCGACGCCGCGGTGTCCCACCTCATCCCCAAGGACGAGCTGGGGCCGGGCGCAAAGGAGGCAGGCGTCACCTACTTCATCGACCAGCAGCTCTTCGGCGGCTACGGCTCGATGGCGAGGAAGTACACGCAGGGGCCCTGGCCCGAGGGCACGCCGCAGCAGGGGTATCAATCGCCGCTGACGCCCGCCGCGGTCTACCGCGCGGGGATCCGCGATACGAACGCCTATTGCCAGAAGACCTACGGCAAGACCTTCGGCGCGCTCGCGCGCGCGCAGCAGGACGAGGTGCTGAAGGGCCTGGACGGGGGCAAGATCGAGCTCGAGCAGGTGCGCTCGCCCTTCTTCTTCAACATGCTGCTCGCGAACACCATCGAGGGCTTCTTCGCCGACCCGGTGTACGGCGGTAACCGCGACAAGGCGGGCTGGAAGCTCGTCGGCTTCCCCGGGGTGGCCGCTGTATACACGTCATTCATCGAGAAGCACAACGTCCCTTACAAGGCGCAGCCGGTGTCGATCGCCGACATCACCGGGCGCCTCGCGAAGGTGGACGAGTACGGCCACCCGATCCACGTGATGCTCGACGACGACCAGGCGGGAGCCTGACCATGGCGACCAAGCTCAAGCCCGTCGACGTCGTCACGATCGGCGTCGGCCTCACCGGAACGATCCTCGCGCAGGAGCTCGCCTCCACCGGCTTGAAGGTGGTCGGGATCGAGCGCGGCCGTTGGCGCGACACCGAGCACGATTTCGCGATGCCCGGCGTGCACGACGAGCTGAAGTACGTGCGCAACAAGGAACTGATGCAGGACCTCTCCAGGGAGACGATCACCTTCCGCAACAACGCGAGCGAGACGGCGCTGCCGATGCGCCAGCTCGGCTCCTTCCTACCGGGCGAAGGCGTGGGCGGCGCGGCGGTGCACTGGGGCGGGCTCACCTGGCGCTTCCTGCCCTGGGACTTCGAGACAAGATCGCAGACGCTCGCGCGCTACGGCGCGAAGCAAGTGTCCGAGGAATGCACGATGCAGGACTGGGGCGTCAGCTACGCCGAACTCGAGCCGCACTTCAACCGCTTCGAGTATCTCTACGGCGTCTCGGGCAAGGCGGGCAACCTGAACGGCAAGATCATCCCGGGCGGCAATCCCTTCGAGGGAGCGCGCTCGCAGGAGTACCCGAATCCGCCGCTCAAGACCGCGTACTCGAGCGCGCTCTTCGCCAAGGCCGCTCAATCCATGGGCTACAAGCCCTTCCCGGTGCCGACCGCGGCGAACTCGCGCGCCTACAAGAACGAGTACGGGCAGACGATCGCGGCCTGCGTCTACTGCGGCTACTGCCAGTTCTTCGCCTGCGAGATGGGCGCGAAGGGCAGCCCGCAGACGGCGGTGCTGCCGGTGCTGATGAAGAATCCGAACTACGAGCTGCGCACGCTGTGCAACGTGACGAAGATCAACCTCGACTCGGAGAAGAAGCGCGCGGTGAGCGTGACCTACGTCGACTCGCGCGGCAGGGAGTTCGAGCAGCCGGCAGAGCTGATCCTGTTGACCTCCTACGTGCTCAACAACACGCGCCTCATGCTGCTTTCGGGCGTCGGCAAGCCCTACGATCCCGCTACCAATACCGGCGTGGTCGGCCGCAACTACGCCTACCAGACTCCCTCTTCCGTCACCTGCTTCTTCGAGGACAAGAACTTTAACGCCTTCATGGGCGCGGGCGGCCTGGGGATCGCGATCGACGAGTTCAACGGCGACAACTTCGACCACTCGGGGCTGGAGTTCATCGGCGGCGGCTTCATCCAGGCGGGATCGAACGGCGCGCGTCCTATCGAAGTGCGCCCGGTGCCCCAAGGAACACCCCGCTGGGGAAGCGAGTGGAAGAAGGCCGCGGCGAAATACTTCAACCGCAACTTCTCCATCACCATCCAGGGCGCCTGCCAGAGCTACCGCGGCAACTATCTCGACCTCGACCCGACCTACCGCGACGCCTACGGCCTGCCGTTGCTGCGCATGACCTTCGACCGGCGCGACAACGAGACCAAGATGTCCGATTGGCTCACCAACAAGGCGGCGGAAATCGCCAAGGCGATCCGCCCGTCGAAAATGAATGTCAACCCGCGCCGCGGGAAGTACACCATCGTGCCCTACCAGTCGACCCACAACACCGGCGGCACCGTCATGGGCGCGGACCCCAACAGCAGCGTCGTGAACAAATATCTACAGAGCTGGGACGTCCACAACGTCTTCGTCATCGGCGCGGGCAACTTCCCGCAGAACGGCGGCTACAACCCGACGGGAACGGTGGGCGCGCTGACCTTCCAGGCGCTGGAGGCGATCAAGACGAAGTACTTGAAGAGGCCGGGGGCGCTGGCATAGCGAGGCGGGGCATCAATACGTCGACGTTCACACCGCTTTCAAGTCGACGGCCGACCTTCTTCCGTCCAGCTCGCTGCGCACGTCGTAGGAAATCTTCTGGTTCTCCTGCAGCGGCTTGAGGCCGGCGCGCTTCACCGCGCCGCTGTGCACGAACAGGTCCTTCGAGCCGTCGTCGGGCCGTATGAAGCCGAAGCCGCTCTTGACGTTGAACGATCGAACGACACCGGTGGGCATGAGCGTTTCTCCGTTGAGATCGGCATTATGGACTGAATCCGGAGACGCTGTTCGGCGAGCGCTACCTGTGACCGCCACGGACTGCGGAGTCGACCGGCACGGACCCTCCGGCCAGCGGGGCCAACGAAAGATTGCCGCCGGGTAGACAAAGCCGGCGATTAATACTATTGTCACGCCCGGCCATCGGTAGGTCCGACACGCCTACCTGCGCAAGGGGAGAAACTGAGGACGACGGCGGCGTCGGGTACCCTTTCGGGCTATGAAATACCAGATGACGATGGGAGGCGGTTTCCTGAGAGCGGAACTGCTCGAACGGAAAACCACTGAAGAAACGCGAGCGTTTCTTCAGTCCGTGGTATTGGCGAGCGTCAACCATCGTTGCTCGCGCATCCTCGTGCACGTGCGCCTATCGAATCCCCTGTTCACGGTCGAAAGACACGGGGTTCTCAAGCACTTCAAGAAAATCGCGGCGGATCCCTTTCACCGAATCGCTCTCCTCGGCGATACAGTGGAACTCGGCATGTCTCACGACTACGTCTCGTTGCTCGGCCGCCAACAGGGAATCAACCTCCGCAGCTTTCAGACGGAAGGGACAGCCGTCGAGTGGCTGAAAAGTCGGGTCGAGACGGAAGACCCTGGTCGTCAGCAGATTCCGGAACCGCGGCTGGAGCGACGCGAGCGCGATCCCGGCGACTTGCGATAGCCGAGCGTCCGGCCAGTACCGATTCCGCTTTCGTCAGAGCCCGAGAAGACGGGCTCCCAGCGGAATCAGCACCGCCCCGAGCACGCCGTGCAATCCCATCGCCAGGCTCGAATAAGCCCCGGCCTCCGCATTGACGCTGAACGCGCGCGAGGTGCCCAGGCCGTGGGCCGCGACGCCGATCGCGAAGCCGCGCTGCCACCACTCGCGGCTGCGCACGGCATCCAGCACGAAGCGCGCGAGGACGGCGCCGAGGATGCCGGTCGACACGGCGAAGACCGCGGTCAGAGTCGGCGACACGCCGATCCGCTCGGCGATGCCCATCGCGATGGGCGCGGTCACGGACTTGGCGACGAAGCCGCCCACGATCGTGGAATCGGCGCCGAGCATGCGCGCAATTCCTACAGCGCTCGCGATCGAGGTCAAGCCGCCCGCGACCAGCGCCGCAAGCAAGGGCGCGATCCGCCCGCGCATCGCGGAGAGCCCCTTGTAGATCGGCACCGCGAGCGAAACCGTCGCGGTCCCGAGCAGGAAGTGGACGAATTGCGCCCCCTCGAAGTACTTCGGATAAGGCATGCCGATCAGGGTGATCGTCGCGGCGACGAGGACGATCGCGATCAGCACCGGGTTGGCGAGCGGATAGCGGTTCGCCCGCCCGTAGACGATCACCCCGATCTGATACGCGCCGAGCGTGAGAATCAGTGCGAGGAGCGGGCTGCCCGAGAGGTAGACCCAGATCTCGTAAATATTGGGAAACTCGGGTGCGAGCTGCCCGGTCATTCGAGCGACCCCGGGGACAAGGCCTTGAGGACGAGCGCGGTCACGGCGATGGTGAGGACCACGCTCGCCACCAGCGCCGCCGCGATTGCGAGCGCGTGGGCCTTCAGGTGCGGCCAGAACATCACGACGCCGACGGCGGCGGGAACGAACAGCAGCCCGAAGTGCTGGCTGAAGGTGCTCGCCACCTCATCGAGCGAAGCGTTCACGCTTCTGCGCAGCGCAAGAAAGCCGAGGAGCAGAATGAGACCGATGACCGGACCGGGAATCAATGGGAGGAGGAAATGCGTGACGAGCTCGCCCAGCCCCTGAAAGAGCAGGATCTGAACGAGGCCGGAAATCATGAAAGCACCATCCCCCCCGTGATTCTATCCCGAGCCTTCGGGCCGCTCCCTGAAAATGCGCGGCCGTATTAAGATCGCGCCTCAACCGGAGGGAATGACCATGACACGCATCGCAAGCTGGCTCGCAATCCTGATCGTATCGCTCGCGGCCGGCGCCGCGGGCGCGCAGCAATATCCGTCCAAGCCGGTGAAGATCATCGTGGGCTTCGCCCCGGGCGGCGGGTCCGATTTCATCGCGCGGGTCATCGCGCAGAAGCTCACCGAGCGCCTCGGGACGCAGGTGATCGTCGAGAACCGCCCCGGGGCGGGCAGCGTGCTCGGATCGGAAGTGGCCGTGAAGTCGCCCCCGGACGGCTATACGCTGCTGCTCACCCCCGCGAGCTACACCGTCAATGCGAACGTGTACAAGCTGTCGTTCGATGCCCTGAACGACATCACGCCCATCGTGCAGCTCTCGCGCGGGCCCTATGTGGTCGCGGTGCACCCTTCGGTTCCGGCGAAGACGCTGCAGGAGCTGGTGGCGCTCGCGAAGAAGGAACCGGACAAGCTCGCGTACGCTTCGAGCGGAAACGGCAGCCACGTGCACGTGGCTACGGAGTACTTTCTGTATACGGCCGGAATCAAGATCACGCACGTTCCCTACAAGGGAACCGGACCGGCCCTGAACGACACGATCGCGGGAACCACCCAGCTCATCTTCGGCAGCGTCGCGTCGGCGCTGCAGTACGTGAAGTCCGGACGCCTGAGAGCTCTGGCGGTCACCACGCCCAAGCGCATCGCGGCGGCGCCCGACGTTCCCACGGTGCGCGAGTCCGGATATCCGAGCTACGAGGTCACCAACTGGCACGGCCTCGTGGGTCCGAAGGGATTGTCGAAGGACATCGTCGAGCGCCTCAACAAGGAAGCGAACGAGGCGTTGAAATCGAAGGACGCGGAAAAGGTTCTGGCGGGCGACGGCCTCGAACCTGCAGGGGGCTCCGCCGCGGAATTCGCCGTCATCCTCAAGAACGAGGTCGCCCGCTGGGGCGAGGTGGTGAGGCAGGCCAAGGTCAAGGTGGATTAGCCGGCCGTCGCCGGATCGACAGGAACGCTACGATCCTGTCGTGGACACCCTGACTCACGCGCTCTCCGGAGCGCTGCTCGCCCGCGCCACGGCGCCGAAGGACGCAAGGCCGCGCTCGCTGCCGCGGCGCATCGCGGCGGGATTTTTCGCCTGCGCCGCTCCCGACCTCGACTTCGTCGTGGCCTTCGTCGGGCCGGTCGAATACCTCGAGAACCACCGCGGCGTGACGCATTCGCTCGTCCTCCTGCCGCTGTGGGCGCTCCTCCTCTCCTGGGTGCTCGCGAAGATCCTGCGTGAGCCGCGCGGTTGGCGCGCGCTCTACGGCGTCACCGCGCTCGGGCTCGCGCTGCACATCGCGGGCGACGTCATCACCAGCTACGGCACCATGATCCTCGCGCCGTTTTCCGACTGGCGAGCGCAGATCGGCACGACCTTCATCGTCGACCTGTGGTTCAGCGGGATCATCGTGGCGGGTCTCGTCGCGTCGGCGGCTCTGCGCCGTTCCCGCTGGCCCGCGGTCGCGGCGAGCGCGGTGCTCCTCGCCTATGTCGGCTTTCAGTACCTACAAAAAGAAAAAGCGATCGAGTTCGGTGAGCGCTACGCCCGCTCGCTCGGTCCGGGCGGCGCGAGCGTCAACGCGCAGCCGCGGCCGGTCTCGCCTTTCAACTGGACCGTGTTCGTCTCCGACGCCGAGACGCACCGCTTCGCCGACGTCAACCTGATACGCGAGCAGGCGCGCGCCCATCGTCCGGGCGAGGGTTTTATCGCGACGCTCGACTCCGTCTATCAGCCTTTGTCCGCGCCCCGCTGGGAAACGCGAACGCGCTACGGAGAAGGCGCCACGAAGGCGCTCGCGCGGGAAGCGTGGAACTCACCCGCGATGGCGGTGTATCGCTGGTTCGCCGACTTGCCGGCCTTCGACGGCACGAGCGCGGGCTCGACCTGCGTGTGGTTTATCGACCTACGGTTTTACACTCCCGGGCGCGCCACGCAGCCGTTCCGCTACGGCGCCTGCCGCGACGGGTCCGAAGCGGCCTGGCGGCTCGTTCCGCCTTGACATAGACTAGGGCGCCCGAAGCAAACGCCTGCATGAATCCATCACGACTCGTCTCGGCCGCGGTCTTCGTGTCGTTGGCGCTTGCACTCGTTGCGGGTGCCGCAATGGCGCAGCGCTATCCGGCTAAGCCGATCCGGCTGATAGTCCCGTTCCCGCCGGGCGGCGGCACGGACATCGCAGCGCGAACGATTGCGAACAAGCTCTCCGAAAGCGTCAAATGGACTTTCGTGGTGGAGAACAAGCCCGGCGCCGGCGGCAATCTGGGCGTGGAGCAGGCGGTCAAGTCTCCGGCCGACGGCTATACGCTCTTGATCGGCCAGACGAGCAACCTCGCGATCAATCCGACGCTCTACGTGAAGCTGCCCTACGACTCTCTGAAAGATCTGAGTCCGGTCGCGCTCATCGTCTCCGCGCCGGTCGTGTTCGTCGTCGCAGCGAATTCTCGATACGCGTCATTGGGCGATTTGCTGGCTGCGGCGAAGAGAGATCCGGGCGGGATCACGTTCGCATCTCCGGGGAACGGAACGGTGTCTCATCTGGCCGGCGAGCTCCTGCAGCGCGCCGCCGGCGTCAAGCTCACGCACGTGCCCTACAAGGGCGCATCGCAGGCCTTGACCGATACTCTGGGCGGCCAGGTGCAGTCGTTCATGTCTTCGGTCCCTTCGGCGCTTTCGCAGATCAAGGGAGGGAGGCTGCGCGCGATCGCGGTGACCTCCGCGAAGCGCTCCCCCGAGCTGCCCGACGCGCCCACGATCGCCGAATCCGGCTACGGCGGATTCGAGGCGAACACCTGGTACGGATTGCTCGCGCCGGCCGGCACGCCCGCACCCGTCATTGCGAGACTGAACGCCGAGGTGAACCGCGCGCTCAGGACGCCCGAGGTGCGCGAGAGGCTCGCGTCCGAAGGGGGCGAGCCTCTGGGCGGCTCGCCGGAGCAGTTCGCCTCGTTCCTCAAGGCCGAGCACGCCAAGTGGGGGCGCATCGTTCGCGAGTCCGGTGCCAGGGCGGAATGAGTTGAGCGATGAAAGCGCAGCCGAAGAAACGCGACTACGCCCCGCAGGCGCGCGGCGCGCTCGAGGGCGTGCGCGTGCTCGATCTGTCGCGCCTCGTGGCCGGCAACACGCTCACGCAGGTGCTCGCCGATTTCGGCGCCGAGGTGATCAAGGTCGAGCCGCCGGCGGGGGACACTCTGCGCGCCTGGCAGACGAGCGGCGTGCCGGTCACCTGGAAACTCTATTCGCGCAGCAAGAAGAGCCTGTGCTTGGAATTGCGCCGCCCCGAGGCGCGCGGGCTGCTGCTCGAGCTCGTTCCGTCCGCCGCGATCTTCATCGAGAGCTTCCGCCCGGGAATCCTGGAGAAAATGGGCCTCGCGCCGGCGACGCTCCTCGCGCGCAACCCGAAGCTCGTAGTGGTGCGCATCTCAGGCTGGGGCCAGGACGGCCCCTACAGCCAGCGCCCCGGCTTCGGCACCCTGATCGAAGGGATGTCCGGTTTCGCCTCGATGAACGGATTCGCTGATCGCGAGCCTGTGCTGCCGCCGATGTACCTCGCCGACAGCGTCGCCGGTCTCTCCGGCGCCGCCGCGGCGATGATCGCGCTGCGCGAAGCGGAGAGTAAGGGCGGCTCGGGACAGGTGATCGACCTGCCGCTGCTCGAGCCGCTTTTCAACATCCTCGGACCACAGGCAGCGAACCTGCGCCTCACCGGGAAAGTCAAGGCGCGCACCGGGAACCGCTCCACCACCACCGCGCCGCGCAATGCGTATCGGGCCAAGGACGGGCGCTGGGTGTGCCTGTCCGCGTCGATCCAGAAGATGGCGGAGCGCCTCTTCCGCGCCATCGGCCGGCCGGAGCTGATCGACGATCCCCGCTACGCGACCAACTCGGAGCGCCTGCGGCACGCCGAGGAGCTCGACGCGATCATCGGCGCCTTCATCGCGCAGCGCACGCAGGCCGAGAACGTCGAGTTCTTCGAAAAATACGAAGTCACCATCGGGCCGGTCTACGACATCGCGCAGATCCTCGAGGATCCGCACGTGACCGAGCGCGAGCTCGTCGCCGACTATCCCGATCCCGACATGGGAGCCTTCCCCATGCACCACGTGACGCCGCGCCTTTCGCGCACGCCCGGCGCAATCCGCGCGCCGGCACCGAAGCTGGGCGAGCACAACCGCGACCTGCTCGCCGAAATCGGCGTCGACGAAGCCGCGTATGCGAAGCTCGTCGCGGCCGGCATCGCGTGCGAAGGCGGCGGGGCGCCCCAAGGAGAGCAGGAATGAAACCCGGACTTCCGGTGTGGCGCTCGCTCTTGTATGTGCCGGTGAACGTCGAGAAATACGTTGAGAAGGCGCACACCCGCGGCTCCGACTGCATCCTGCTCGACCTGGAGGACAGCGTCCCCGCTCACGAGAAGGACAACGCGCGCAAGCTCGTCGCGCGGGCCGCGGCCCGGGTGCGGCGCGGAGGAGCCGACGTGGCGGTGCGAATCAACCGGCCCGATGCGATGGCGCCGCGCGACCTCGAGGCCTCGATTGGCCCCGACGTGAACGCAATCGCCGTGACCAAGGTGGACGACGCTGCCCACCTGCGCCGGCTCGACGAGCTGGTTTCGAAGCTGGAGGCGAAGCGCGGACTCGCCGCGGGCCATACGCGCTTCATCGCCATGGTCGAGACTCCCGCGGCCTTTTTCCGCATGCCGGAGATCGCGGCAGCGGTCGAGCGCACCGCGGCGATGGACATAGGCGGCGAGGATTTCGCTCTCGAGTCCGGTATGGAGCCGACTGAAGATGCGCTCCTGATGCCCAAGCAGCAGATGATCTTCGCCGCGCGCGCCGCGGGCATTATGCCGCTTGGCTATATCGCGAGCGTCGCCGCATTCGGGGACTGGGAGGCGTTTCGCCGCATGGTGCGAAGATCGCGCCAGTTCGGCTTCTTGGGCGCGAGCTGCATCCATCCCGGGCAGGTGACCATCGTGAACGAGGAGTACTCGCCCTCGGCCGAAGACGTCGCGCACGCCAAGCGCGTGATCGAGGGGAACGCCAAGGCCGCGGCCGAGGGGCGCGCCTCGTTCGCGATCGACGGCAAGATGATAGACATTCCGGTCGTCGCGCGCGCCGAGCGCCTGCTCGCGCGCCACGAAGCGATCCGCGCTCGGGAAGCCGCGAAGCGCGCCGCCTCCTGAAGCACCCGCGCGCTTTCCCGGTCAATTCCCCTCCTCCAGCTTTCACAGCTGCCTCTGTGTGGTTTCGGCATTTTCAATGCTATTTGATACCTTGTTCAATCCACCTTGATTTTCGCTTCCCTGACGACCTTGCCCCACTTGGCGATCTCGGACTTCAGATGTTGCGTGAACTGGTCGGGGCTGCTGGCGACGACATCCACGCCCAGCGCAGCAAAGCGCGCCTTCACCTCGGGCAGCTTGAGCACGCGTACGGTCTCGGCGTTGAGCTTCGCTATCACGTCGGGCGGTGTGCCAGCGGTTGCCAGCAGGCCGAACCAGACGCTGACTTCATAGTCAGCGACGCCCGCCTCCTGCATGGTCGGTACGTCGGGCGCCTGGGAAGAGCGCTTCACAGTGGTGACCGCGAGCGGCTTAAGCTTGCCCGCCTTCACGTGCTGGATCACGTTCGGGAGGTTGTCGAACAGGATATTGACCTGCCCACCGATCAGGTCGGTGACCGCCGGCGCACTGCCCTTGTACGGGATGTGCAGCATGTCGATGCCGGCGACCATCTTGAAATACTCGGCTGACACATGGTTGGACGTGCCGTTTCCGGCGGATGCGTAGGTCAGCTTGCCGGGCTGGGCCTTTGCAAGCGCAATCAATTCCTTCACGCTGTTCGCCGGAACCGAAGGATTCGCCACCAACATGTTGGGCGAGCCGGCGCACAGCGACACCGGCGCGAAGTCCTTGACCACGTCGAACGGCAACTTGCCTGCGAAGAGGCTCGGCAGCACTGAGAACGGCAGCGCGACCACCAGCAGCGTGTGGCCATCCGGCGCCGCTTTGGCAACGATATCGCTGCCGATGATGGTGTTGCCCCCGGGACGGTTGTCCACCACCACGGGCTGTCCCCATGTCTTCTGGAATTCCTGTGCCAGCGTTCGGCCGAGCACGTCGTTGAAGCCGCTCGGCGGGAACGGCACGACGATTCTGATGGGCTTGGACGGAAAACCCTGTCCAGCCGCGGACAGCGCAAATGTCAGCACCGCGATTCCAACGACGATGCGTTGCAACAGTCCGCTCATGCTGCTCTCCTCGCTTGTTGTTCGCCGCACAGGGGCAGCGCGCCTCGCGCGTTTCTAGTGTGGTGCGTCAAACAGATTGGGACTTATGAATACTAGATATATCCCGGTCCTTCAATCACCGGATGTTTCTGCAAAAACTCCTCATTCACTTCCAGCCCCAGCCCCTTGCCCTCCAGTGGCCGCACGCAACCGTCCTTGCCCACTTCGTAGGGCTTGCTCACGAGCTCATCCCGAAAAAGATTGCCCTTCGACACGTCGCCTTCGAAGTAACCGCCGTTGTCGATCGCGCAGAGGAAGTGGATGGTGGTAGCCATGTTCAGGCCCGTCATGGAGCTGTGCGGGTTGATTGGCAGCTTGTATGCCGAAGCCATAGCCGCAATGCGCAGGGCCTCGGTGATACCGCCGGTTTTCGAGAGGTCCGGCTGCAGGATGGTGATGGCGCCGTCCTCGATCACGCGGTTGAACTCGAAGCGGGTGTAGTGGTTCTCGCCCGCCGCAAACGGTACCAGGCCGAAGCTTTTCGCCTCGATGTAGCTGAAATAATCGTGGGCCGGGAACGGCTCTTCTAGCCAGCCCACGCCCAATTCATCCATGCCAGGCATCGCGGCGCGTGCGTCGGCCAGGTTGTAGCCGGTATTGGCGTCGGTGAGTATGACCAATTCGTCGCCAAACGCCTTGCGTATTGCCGCGATGCGCTCGAGGTCGCGCTTTGGCGTATCGCCCACGCGCAGCTTTACCGCCTTGTAGCCCGCTTCCAGCAGCGGCCGCGCCTCGTCCACGAGTTTTCCCGGATCCTGGTAGCCGAGCGACACCCCCCCAGCGTAAGCCGGCACCGGCTTCGAGCGTCCGCCCATCAGTCGGTACAGCGGCATATTCGCGGCTTGCCCGCGTATGTCCCAAAGCGCGAGGTCGATGCCGCTCATTGCGAGGCAAGTGCCGGCACCCATGCCGTGGCTGGCGAGCTGCATCTTGTAGATTTTCTGCCAGATGCCGACCACGTCTGTCGCCTCCATGCCCAGCACGAGTTGCTTCAGGGTGGTGTTGACCAAATGCGCCACCGCGCCGTGGGCACGCCCATGATGCGATTCGCCCCAGCCGACGAGACCACCCTCGGTGGTGACTTTGACCACGACCGCATCGCGCTTGACCGACTGGCCTATGCCGAGGTTGACGCGGTTCGCCTCGGGCACCGGAAAGGACGTGGGATAGGCCTTGATCTCCTTGACGCGCAATGAACTCAACGAGTTTCCCCGGCTCGGTTCGATTGAATGATGGGAAATTCAATTCGCCAGTTGTTACGCCCGAGGCCGCGCGCTAAGCCATCGCGGCGAGCACGCGCTCGGGCAGAAACGGCATGTGGCGCACGCGCGCCCCGCTTGCCGCGAACACCGCGCTCGAGATCGCCGGCGCTACGATGGGCGTCGCCATCTGCCCAGCGCCCGTCGGACGGTTCGGCGTGGACATCAGCTTGATGTGCAGCTCGGGAATGTCGTGCATGCGCGGCACGCCGTAATCGAGAATGTTCGACTGCTGCACCGCCCCGTCCTTGATGGCGATGCGCTCGGTGAGCGCGAGCCCCAGGCCGTAGACGATCGAGCTCTCGGTCTGCGCGACGACGTTGTCCGGCTGCACCGCGATGCCCGGGTCGAGCGCCAGCCAGAAATCGTGCACGCTGACCTTGCCGCGGGCCTTGTCCACCGACACCTCGGCCACCGCCGCGACCATGGTCCCCGAATAATCGATGAACGAGAATCCGAGGCCGCGGCCGGGCCGCTTGCGGCGATAGTCGGACATCTCGACCACCGCGCGGATCACCGCCTGGCCGCGCGGCGTGTTCTTCAGAAGCTGCAGCCGCAGCTCGACCGGATCGAGGCCGTGCTTCGCCGCGACCTCGTCGAGGAAGGCCTCGGTCGCGAACTTGTTCGGCCCGAAGCCGATGCCGCGCAGGGACGAGGTGCGGATGCCGGTTTCCTGCGGCAGCTGCTCGGAGAGCCGGTTCGGAATGTCGTAAGTGCGCAGCTCCGAGCCCGCCATCGCGAGGAAATCCTTCTCCCCGCCCCCCTTGTAGCGCAGCGGATCCTGGAACGCGGTGATCTCGTCGCACGCGACGCGATGTTGCCAGGCGACGATGCGGCCCGACGAGTCGAGCCCCGCGCGCAGGAAATGCACCGAGAGCGGGCGGAAGCGACCGTTGTGCACGTCGTCCTCGCGCGTCCACAGCACTTTCACAGGACGCTTCACTTCCCTCGAGAGCAGCACCGAGTCGACGACGAACTCCTCGTCGCGATGCCCGCGCCGGCCGAACCCGCCGCCGAGCAAGGTCAGATTCAATTTCACCTTCTCCACCGGAATAGCGAGCGCCTTGGCGACCGCCGCCACCGCCATGGTCTGCGACTGGGTGCCGCACCAGATCTCGCAGGCGTCGCCCGCGGCTGAGACCGAGGCGACCGAGTTGAGGGGCTCCATCTGCGCGTGGTAGCTGTAGTCGCAGACGTACTCGCTCTCGTATATTTTTGCAGCCTTCTGCATCGCGCCGCGCGCGTCGCCCGCCGTGTCCCAGGGCTTGCCCGCGCGATTGAAGTCGCGCGCCGCCGCGGAATAGACCGGGATTGCCTCGTCGCTGTCGTGGCCGAAGGCGCGCGCGCGTCGGTCCCAGGTCACTTTCAGCGCGTTCTTCGCGTCGAACGCCGCCCACGGCGTCTCGCCGATCACGCCGACGCCGAAGGCCATGGGCACGATGCGCACCACGCCCGCGACCGCGCGCGCCTGCGCGTCGTCGATGGTCAGCGGCGACGTGCCTTCGACCGGGCCGCGCAGCACCGCGCCGTACAGCATGCCGGGGAGCTGCACGTCGATCGAGTACTGCGCCGTGCCGTTCACCTTGGTCGGCAATTCGACCCGCATCACGTCCTTGCCGATCAGGCGGTACTGCTCCGGTTTCTTCAGCTCCTCGAGCCTTATTGTGGGCGCGGCGGCGGGAACCTGGGCAAAGGCCGCGATCTCGCCGTAGCTCAGCCTGCGGCCGGTTTTCGCGTGCAGCACGGTGCTCGGCTCGGTGCTCAACTCCGCGAGGGGCACATCCCATTTGCGCGCAGCGTTCTCCATCACGACCCGCCGCACCTGCGCGCCGAAAGTGCGCGCCACGTCCCAGTAACCCGTCACGGTCGCCGAGCCTGCCGTATACATGAGCCCGCGGAATCCCGGGTTGCCGTAGATCTTGTCGTCCGGCGCGGCCGGCACGATGACGACGCGCGACCAGTCGGCGTCCATCTCCTCGGCGATGATGAGCGGGATCGCGGTCTGCGAGCCCTGCCCCATCTCGACCGCCGGGTTCACGATGTACACGGTGCCGTCCTGCGCGAGGCTCGCCCAGGCGTTGACCGTCTTCGCTCCCCCCGCGGGCGCGCTCGCGAGCGCTGCGCCGGCCCTTAGTTCCTCCGTGCGCATGGCCGCGCACCCGTCCACCAGGACCGTAAACGTGAGGCCGGCGGCGCCGACCATGAATTCGCGACGGGTCGTCATGGCTTTAGCCCTCCCTCACGGCGCGCTCGATCGCGCGCACGATGCGCGGATAGGTGCCGCAGCGGCACACGTTCGCGCTCATGTGGTCCTTGATCTCCGCGCGCGTCGGGCGCGGGTTCGCGGCGAGCAGCGCCGCGGCGCTCATCAGCTGGCCCGACTGGCAGTAGCCGCATTGCGGTACGCTCTCGGCGAGCCAGGCGCGCTGCAGCGCGTTCATGCGACCGGGTGAAAGGCCTTCGATGGTGGTGACCGCCTTGCCCTGCGCCGCCGCCACGGGCATGAGGCAGGAGAACATGCGCTCGCCGTCAATGTGCACCATGCAGGCGCCGCACTGGCCGGCGCCGCAGCCGAATTTGGTGCCGCTGAGCTTCAGCTCCTCGCGCAGGACCCACAGGAGGCGGGTGCTCTCGGGCGCGTTGACGCTGACCGGCCTGCCGTTGACGCTGAAATTGATCGCCATGTCGACTCCTTTCTGGTTCGCGATCATGCTACTCCCCGCGCAAAATCGCGGTCAATGCTGCGCCGCCACCGACCGCGTATCGGTTGCGCCCGTACCCTGCTTGTGGCGGCGCAGCGTTTGGGTTAGCGTTAGCCTGGCGCCTCGCCGGCGATCGTCGCTGGTCGCAAATCACCTTCAACTCGTCCCAGGGAGAACCATGAACCTCACGATCCGGAAAGCTCTGCTCGCCGCGGCCGTCGCGCTGCCCCTTGCCGCGTCCGCCGCCGAATACATGGAGAAGACCCCGTTCCAGCTGTCGCGGGCGTTCTCGCCCGGCGTCGTCAGCGACGGCGGGAAAATCGTCTGGGTCGCGGGACAGACCGCGACTCGCGACAACGAGGGCAAGGACATCGCCAACAATTTCGAGGCGCAGGTGAAGCAAGTATTCTCGCAGATCGACCAGATCATGAAACGCGCCGGCGGCAGCCTCGCCAACATCGTGCAGGTGACGGTGTTCATCAAGGAGTCGCGCTACGGCGACCGCTTCGTCGAGATGCGCAAGGATTATTTCCACAATGGCAACTATCCGGGGAGCGCGCTCATCACGGTGACGAATTTCGCTCGACCCGGCATCGAGATCGAGATCCAGTCGGTCGGCGTCATCGGCGACCGCTGCTCGAGCGACCACCCTTGCTCGGCCGAAGGCCAGGCGAAGAAGAAATAAACCACACGGAGAACAGCATGCGACCCATTTCCCGACGTGAATTCCTCGCCGGCGCCGCCGCCGGCGGCAGCTTGCTCGGCCTTGGCGCGGCCGGCGCGCTCGCGCAGGCCGATAAATTCGACCTCGTCATCAAAGGCGGCGAAGTGCTCGACACCAGCCAGAAGCTGCGCGCGCGGCGCGACGTCGGCATCCGCAACGCGCTGATCGCGGCGCTCGAGCCGGAGATCCCCGATACGCGCGCGAAGCAGCTGCTGGACGCGAAGGGCAAGCTCGTGCTCCCGGGCCTGATCGACATGCACGCGCACGTCTATCCGCAGGTCTCGGCGCTCGGCCTCCCCGCCGACGAGCTCGTGCCCTACACGGCGACCACGACCTACGTGAGCGCGGGCGACGCGGGCGCGAACACGTTCTCGGCGCTGAAGCACTACATCGTCGCGCAGGCGCGCAGCCGCATCTACGCCTTCGTGCACATCTCCTCGATCGGGCTTTCCGGATTTCCGGTCGGCGAGATGCTCAACATCGACTATGCCGACGTCGATCAGGCGGCGAAGACGCTCGCGGAAAATCCCGAGCTCGTGCTCGGCATCAAGGTGCGCGAGTCCGTCGACGTCGTCGGCGCGAACGGCCTGGAGCCGCTCAAGCGCGCGATCCTCGCGTGCGAGCGCTCAGGCGTGCGCGGCACGCGCGTGATGTGCCACATCGGCAACGCCCCGGGCGAGCTCTCGGCGCTGCTGGATCTGCTTCGTCCCGGCGACATCCTCACCCACGCCTACTCGGGCGCCGGCAACAACACCGTGCGCGACGGCAAGGTCCTCGCCGCGGCGCTCGCCGCGAAGAAGCGCGGCGTCCTGATCGACGTCGGCCACGGCGGCGGCAGCTTCGACTACACCGTGGCGGAACCCGCGATCGCGCAGGGTTTCACGCCCGACATGATCGGCAGCGACATCCACGCGGTCAGCGGCAACACCCCCGGGATGCCGTACCTGCCCTGGGTGATGAGCAAGTTCCTCAACCTGGGGTTCTCGCTCGAGCAGGTCGTCGCCATGGCCACCGCGACTCCGGCGAAGATCATCGGAAGAGTGGACAAGCTCGGCACGCTCGCGATCGGCGCTCCGGCCGACGTCTCTGTGCTCGAGCTGGTGGAGGGACCGGTGGACTTCGTCGACACGCGCAAGAATACGCGCAAGGGAAGCCGCCATCTCAAGCCCGTCGCGACGGTGCGCGCAGGGCGGCCGTTCGGCCGGCCTTATCCGGTGCCGTTCAGTTACCCCTGAGGGACGACCCGGCGCGCTCGTCGCGCGCCGGCTTCACCGCGTCGACCAGCAGGCGCCCCACCCGCCACAGCGTGAGCGCTCGCGCGCTCCACTCGAGCGCGAGCCTCGGACGCAGCACCGCGATCGCGGTGGCGGCCGCGACGACGAGGTAGGGCCTTGCGCGCAGCCATGCCGCCCAAACCATGCCGCGGTCGACGACGACAAGCACGCTGCGGCAGACAGCGATCCCTTCGGCGAGAGCGCGCCGCTGCGCCTGCGCCTCGGCGACCAGGCGCGCGCGCCTCTCGAGAATCTCCGCTAGGACGCTCATTGCCCCTCGAGCTTGGTCCGGTCCTTGCGCAGCTCGGCGAGCGTCGCCGACAGGAACTTCGGCCGCTGCGAGATCGCCGCGCGCAAGCCGAGGCAGGCGGCGATTCCGCCGACCGCGAAGACCCCGGCCAGGGCGCCGATCGCGAGGAGACGATTCGTGTCCCAGAACAGGACCACGAGAAAGAACACGAGCAGGATGACGGCGAGCGCGATGCACAGCGCGGCGGCCGCGGCGAGCACCGCGATTCGCGCCAGCCGCGTCCTTTCCTCGTCGATTTCGCTCGCGAAGATCTCGATGCGGGTCTGCACGAGCGCAACGAAAGTCCTCGCGAGATTTCTCAGCGAGTCGAACAAGCCTTCGGCGCGTCCGCTTTCTTCGGTCATGGCAAGACTCAGCGGCGGCTGATCAGGAGCCCGAGCGCGATGCCGACGAGGGCGGCGATTCCGACAGCCTGCCAGGGATTCGCGCGGACGTAGTCGTCGGCGGCGCGGGCGGCGGCGCGCGCCTGCTCCGCCGCCTCTTCGCCGAGCGGTCCGAGCCTGAGCTTGGCCGAGGCGAGGGTCTCCTCCACCTTGGCGCGGGCCGCTTGCACCGTTTCACCCGCCTCGCCGACCGTAGCCCGCAGCAGCGCTTCGGCATCCGAGATGACACCAGCGCCGCTTCGCCGCGGGCGCGCGTGCGCGCGCTAGCGACGGCCTTCGCGCGGCTCGCAGGCCCGATGCGGCGCGCGCTTCGCGCGCTGTGGGCCGCGCCGCCCGCGATTCGGGTCCTGGCGATCGCGATCGTCGTGCTGGCGCTCTGGGGGGCGGCAAACTGGGTAGTCCAGACGGTGCGCAAGCCGTCCGAGATGTTCTTCCCGGTGGGCGGCGCTCTCGCGAAGACGCCCCTGGAGACCTGGCGTCAATACGGACCGCTCTTTCGCGAGCATTCCACCGCCGTGATCGCACCCGAGCTGCTCGCCGCGCTCGCCCAGATCGAAGGCGCGGGCAACCCTGTCGCGCGGCCGCGCTGGAGCTGGCGCCCGAGCTGGAACCCCTTCGAGCTGTACCGGCCATCGTCGAGCGCCGTGGGAATGTTCCAGATCACCGACGCGGCGTTCCGGGACGCGAAGCGCTACTGCATCCACGATCACGCCGTGGTCAATGACGGTCCATGGTACGACCCGAGCTCGTGTTGGTTCAACGGCCTGTACACCCGCGTCGTGCCCGGCCACGCGATCGAGATGACGTCCGCGCTGCTCGACCGCCGCGTCGCGAGCATGCTCGCGCGCAGCGCGGCGACGCTCGAGCAGAAGCAGAATCTCGCCGCCGTCATCCACCTCTGCGGCCCTGCGCGGGGCGAAGTCTACGCGCGCCGCGGCTTCCAGTCCGCGGGGCAGCGCTGCGGCACCCACGACCTTGCCGGCTACCTCGCGCAGGTCAACGCGCTGAAGCGGCTGTTCGCGCGTCTGGCCGCGGCCGATTGAGCGTCCGCGCTCGGGGCGCCCGCTACTCGAGGTCGATCTCGAAATTCCGCGGCCACTCCGGGCGTGTTTCGAGGTCGAAATACACGCGGCCGATTTCGCGCCCGTCGGTGGTCTCGACCTGCACTTTCCAGTCGCCCGGCTGGTAGTTCGACTTGAAGCCGTAGCCGCGGAAGCCTTCCGCGCGCCCGCCGAGGATCTTGATGGGAATCGTATCCTGCAGGGTCCAGCCACGGGCGTCGTCCTTCCAGTACCAGCGCAGCTGCACCTGGTCGGAAAAGCGGGTCGGCGAGAAAATGCGGAAGAACACGTACACCTTGTCCCCGGGCTGGGCGAGGAACTCCTGGTCCCCGTGGTGCCAGATGCGCCACGCGGGCCGCTCGTGGCTCAAGCGGTAGGTGTCCTGCGTCTTCTCGACGGCGTGATAGACCCCGATGAACGGGATCGAGAGCGGCACCGGCGGGATCAGCCTGAGGTAGTAAAACACCAGAAACCCGATCAGCACGCCGCCCAGCGGCACGAGCATCTGCCTGCGGGCCCGCCGGAACAGGTCCGGCTTCCTCTTTCTGATCCACCATACGACGCCGATCACCGGCACGCAGCCCGCGAGCATCGAGACGAGGAAGACCACCAAACCGATCGAGCCGACGAAAATGGGCACGACGTTCGCCGCAAAGCACAGCGTGCACAGAGCGAGCAGCGTGAACTTGAACGACAGGCCCAGCGACTTGAAGCGCTCGGACTCGTTGGCCCACAGAAGGAAAACCAGGAAGGCGAGGAAGCCGAACGACACCAGGAGCGACGAGCTCTTGAAGAAAAAGATCGTGTAGACGTTGAGCAGCGTTCCCAGGAAGAAATGCACCAGCGCAGTGCGGTACTGGTAGTACCAGCGCTTGAGGACGAACAGGCTCGCCGGATCGGCCTGGGGGCTGCCCTCCTCGAAGAACATCTGCGTGAGCGCCGCCAGGATCACCGCGATGTAGACGACCTGCTGGCCGATCGCGATCCAGTGGTCAGCGCGGTCCACGGTGACGATGTCGAAGAGGAACCCGCAGATGAACGAGAGGACCGCGATCCTCTGCTCGTTCTTCTGGTAGTAGAGCCGCAGGCGCCCGATCGCGCCGACCGCGGGCGCCGCTTCGTTCATTTCGGGTTCCGCTGGTTCCACAGTTCCATCAGCTTGCGGGCGAACACCGTGCCCAGCGCGTCGTCCTCGTGCATGAAGTAGACGTAGGCGCGCTCGAGGCGCAGCGCCGCGATGCGCTCGGCCCAGTCGCCGAGCTCCGTATCTTCGTAACGAGTGCGCCGCAGCCGCAGGTAGCCGCTCGCGGCGGTCGCGACGACGGGCGGCGAGTCGCCTTTCTCGGTGTCGGTATAGCACAGCATCGCGCCCTTCGCGCGCAACGCCTCGTAGACCTCCCCATCCTGCCAGGACTCGTTGCGGAACTCGAAGGCCGCAGGCCGGCCCGCGGGCAGCAGCGCGAGGAAATCACGCAGCCGCGGCAGGTCCTTCTTCAGGTAAGGCGGCAGCTGGAACAGCAAGGGCCCGAGCTTGCCGCCGAGCGCCTGGGCGCGCCTCGCGAACTCGGCGACGTGGGTCTCGCACTCTTTCAAGCGCAGCTCGTGGGTGATGCGGCGCGGCGCCTTAAGGGTGAAGGCGAAATTTTCGGGGACTTCCTCGGCCCAGCGCGCGAGCATCGTCTCGGCCGGCATGCGGTAGAAAGTGTTGTTGATCTCGACCGTCGCGAAATGTCCGGCATAGTAGCGCAGCATCGCGTCCGCGGGATGCTTTTCGGGGTAGAACTTGCCGAGCCACTCCTTGTAGGAAAAGCCGCTCGTTCCGGCGAGGAGCTGCGTCATGGACCGGATTGTCCAGCACCCGTGAGCGATCCGGCAAGCTAGAATCTCTCGCATGCCGAAAGCCAAGCGCCTCGTGCTGGCCGACCCGTCGGCGGCGGCAGTGCTGCTGGACGAATATTCCAAGAAGCGCGCCTTCGACGCGACGCCCGAGCCGGCGCCCGCACCCGCTCCGGGCGAGGGACCGCTCCTTTTCGTGGTCCAGAAGCACTCGGCGCGCCAGCTGCACTACGACTTCAGGCTGGAGTGCGACGGCGTGCTCAAGTCCTGGGCCGTGCCCCGCGGCCCGTCGCTCAACCCCGCGGACAAGCGCCTCGCGGTCATGACCGAGGACCATCCCTACGATTACGCCTCCTTCGAGGGCGTGATTCCCCCCAAGCAGTACGGCGCGGGTGAGGTGATCGTGTGGGACTGCGGGCCGTATACACCCGACGAGGATCGCAAGGGACATTGGTACCACGACCGCGCGCACGCCGAGCGCCTCGTCAGGGAGGGCATCGCCGCCGGCAAGCTGAGCGTCACGCTTCGCGGCGCCAAACTCAAAGGCTCTTTCGCGCTGGTCCGCACGGCGAGGAACCCGAAGGACTGGCTGCTCATCAAGCACAAGGATCGCTTCGTCGCCGAAACCGATGTCACCGGGAAGGATCACTCGGTCCTCTCCGGCCTTGTGGTCGAGAGCCTCAAGTCCCTGCCGGTGCGCCGCATCCCCGCCTCGCAGCTCGTCCCCTCCGGAAAAAAGGAAGTTCTGCCGGTGAAGCTCCTTCCCATGCTCGCGGAATCGCGCGAAGCCACCTTCGCCGGCGCCGGCTGGATGTGGGAGCCCAAGCTCGACGGCTACCGCGTTCTCGTTTTCATCGACGACAAGGAAGTGAAGCTGCGCTCGCGGCGCGGCCTCGACCTCACCGCCTCCTTCCCCAAGCTCGTTGCCGAGCTGGCGCAGCAGGCGGTGAAAGGCATGTTGCTCGACGGCGAAGTCGCCGCTTTCGGCGCCGACGGCCGACCTTCCTTCGCCGCCCTCCAGGAGCGCGTGCAGCTGAAAACAGAGCGCGAGATCGCAGCCGCCGACCGCGCGGCGCCGGTCGTCGTCTTCTGCTTCGACCTGCTGCACTTCGCGGGCCTCGACGTGCGCGGAGCGCCCTACGCGGACCGCAGGCGCTGGCTCGAGCAGTGCCTGCTTCCCTCGCCCCACGTCCAACTGGTGCACGCCGAGGAAGACGGGGAAGAGCTCTACAAGGCGGCGCTCGCGAGCGGCTTCGAAGGCGTCATCGCCAAGCGCAAGGACAGCAAGTACGAAGCCGGCAAGCGCTCCCAGGCCTGGCTCAAGATCAAGCCGACGAGGAGCGCCGAGTTCGTCGTCGGCGGAATCACGAAGGGCAAAGGCTCGCGCGCGTCGCTGGGCGCCCTGCTCCTCGGTTACTGGGACGACGGAAGGCTCATCTACTGCGGCCATGTCGGCTCGGGGTTCGACGACCGCACCCTCGCCCAGGTGAAGGCGCGCTGCGAGAAGCTCAAGACGGACACGCGCCCCTTTGCCGACGAGCCCGAGCTGCACAGTCCCACGACCTGGATCAAGCCTGAGCTGGTGGCGGAGGTGGAATTCCAGCAGTGGACCCCTGACGGGCAGCTCCGCGCTCCGGTTTTCCTGCGGCTGCGCGAGGACGTCGATCCGAAATCGGTGCGCCGCACCGAGCCGCGCGCGAGGCCCGTCGCCGAGGCGACCGCGAGCTCCGGCGACAGCGAGATCGACGCGGTGCTGCGCCAGCTCGACAACAAGAAGGCCGCCCTCACCATCGCGGTGGGGCGACACCCGCTGAAGCTCACGCACCTCGACCGCGTCTATTGGCCCGCCGACGCGGCGCTGAAGCAGCCGGCGATCACCAAGCGCGACCTGCTGCGCTATTTCGCGCAGGTCTCGCCTTTCATGCTCACGCACCTCGCCGACCGGCCGCTCACCATGATCCGCATGCCCGAGGGCATCGCCGGCGAGCGCTTCTACCAGAAGCACTGGGATCCGGAGCTGCCTCCCTTCGCGAGGAAGATCACCATCTTCTCCGAGCACAAGGACGAGCGGCACGACTACCTCTTGTGCGACAACCTCGCGACGCTGCTGTGGCTCGCGCAGTCGGGAACGCTCGAATTCCACGTGTGGCACTCGCGCGCGAAGCCCGGGCCGGACGCCGCGACGCAGAGCGCCGACTATTCCTCCTCGCTCGCCGCGCTCGCGGGCTCGATCCTCAACTATCCCGACTATGTCGTCTTCGACATCGATCCCTACATCTACTCGGGCAAGGAAGCGCCGGGCGAGGAGCCCGAGCTCAACACCGTCGCCTTCGAGAAAGGCAAAGAGGTCGCGTTCGCCTTGCGCGAGCTGCTCGCGAGCATGAGCCTCGAAGCGGTGGTGAAGACCTCGGGCAAGACCGGCCTGCACGTCTTCGTGCCGATCGAGCGCACGCTCGATTTCGACGCGGCGCGAAAAGTGAGCGAGATGGTCGGACGGCACCTCGTACGCCTGCGCCCCAAGGACGTGACGGTGGAGTGGAGCATCCCCAAGCGCACCGGCAAGATCTTCATGGACTACAACATGAACGTGCGCGGCAAGACGCTGAACGCCGCCTACTCGCCCAGGGGCGCAGCCGGCGCACCGGTGTCGATGCCGCTCACCTGGGAAGAACTCGCCGGCGCGCACCCGCTCGACTTCAGGATCACCAACGCCCCCGAGCGGCTCGCCCAGACCGGGGACCGCTGGCGGGACGCGCTCACCCGCAAGCAAAGCCTGGAGCGTGCGCTCGAGCGTGCAAAGGCGTAAAGGAAGAGACAGTCCTGTAAGTGCATGGTCAATCTCTAGGATAACCGAGATGAGCGCGCTGAATTTCCTGGTCATCATGTCCGACGAGCACAACCCGAAAATCGCCGGGTACGCTGGGCATCCGATCGTCCAGACGCCGAGCCTCGATGCGCTCGCTGCGCGCGGCACGATCTTCACCAGCGCCTATTCCACCAGCCCGGTATGCATCCCGGCGCGCGCGGGCTTCGCCGTCGGAAAGTACGTCCACCAGATCGGCTTCTGGGACAACGCCGACGCCTACGATGGCTCGGTGCCCTCCTGGCATCACCTATTGCGCGAGTACGGCCACCGCATAGTCTCGATCGGAAAGCTGCATTTCCGCCGGCCAGACGAAGACCACGGCTTTACCGAAGAGCAGATACCTATGCACATCATCGAGGGCAAGGGGGATTTGCTGGGCTTGGTGCGGGAGGATATGCCACGGCGCGGCGGAGCGCGAAAGATGGCCGCGATGGCCGGACCAGGGGAGACGCCCTACACCCTCTATGACAAAGAGATCTGCTCGCGCGCGCAGGTCTGGCTGCGCGAGCAGGGGACCAAGGACGCCGGAAAACCCTGGGTGCTGTTCGTGTCCTTCGTGGCGCCTCACTTTCCGCTCACCGCACCGCCGGAGCACTACTACCGCTACTGGGACCGTGATCTACCCATGCCCAAGCTCTATGCGCGCGAAGCCCGGCCGCGTCACCCCTATCTCGAAGACTACCGCAACAGTTTCTGCTACGACGACTACTTCGAGTCGGAAGCCGACGTGAAACGCGCGCTCGCCGGTTACTTCGGTCTGGTGAGCTATCTCGACGAAAACATTGGCAAGGTGCTGCACGCACTCGAGGAGACCGGGCTTGCGGCCGGCACGCGCATCATGTACACGAGCGATCACGGCGACAACTTGGGTGCGCGCGGGCTGTGGGGCAAGTCGACGATGTACGAAGAAATCGTGGGCGTGCCGCTGATTCTTGCGGGGCCCGGCGTACCCCGCGGAAAGCGGGTAGGTGTGCCCGTGAGCCACGTGGATGCGTTTCCGACTATCGTCGAAACCGCGGGCGTGCCCTTCGCGGACATAAGAGACGAAGATCCCGGAGTTTCGCTTGTTGAAATGGCTCACGGTGCGACACCGGAGCGCACAGTGCTCTCCGAGTACCACGGTATGGGCTCGACCACCGGCGCGTTCATGGTCCGCTTCCAATGCTACAAGTATGTTCACTACGCTAAGTACCCGCCGCAGCTCTTCGATCTCGAGAAGGATCCGGAAGAGATCCACGACCTTGCCCGCGACCTGGCATTGGCTACCGTGCTCGAAGAGTGCCGCAGAAGGCTCTATGCCGTCTGCGATCCCGCGGAAGTGGACAAGCGTGCCAAGGCGCGCCAGGCGGAACTGCTCGCGCATAACGGGGGACGTGAAGCGGTCATCAAACGCGGCGACCTCGGCTTTACTCCCGCGCCGGGATTCGCGGCGACCTTCGAATAATTCCTCTGAGGGGAATCGGCCATGAAACCCACGACATTCCTGCCCATTGTTCTCGCCACAGCAGTTGTGGTCGCCTCCAACGCCTGCGCCCAGACCTATCCGGCCAAGCCCGTGCGAGTCGTCGTCCCCTTTCCGCCGGGCGGCGGCGTGGATTTCGTGGCGCGCACGGTTGCCCAGCGCCTAGGCGACACGATGAAACAGACTTTTGTGATAGAAAACCGCACCGGAGCGAGCGGCATGATCGGTGCCGATGCCGTGGCGAAAAGCGCGCCCGATGGCTACACATTGCTGGTTGCCTCGCCGGCAGAGGTTCTGGTCGGGCCCATTGCCGGCCAGAAAGTGCCCTACGACGCCGAGCGCGACCTCCAGCCGGTAACGCTGATCGGGGAGACGCCGCTCGTTATTGTGGCCCACCCTTCGGTCGCAGTCAGGTCATTGCAGGACGTCTTCGCGCTGGCCAAAAAACAGCCCGGCAAGCTGTCCTACGGCACACCCGGCAACGGCAGTACGATGCATTTCGCAGGAGAGTCGTTGAACGCCATCGCCGGCATCTCCATCATGCATGTCCCGTATCGCGGCGCGGCGCCGGCGGTCGCCGATCTGCTGGGTGGCCAAGTTCCGCTGGGCATTGTTGGTATGCCGCCGACGGTACCGCACGCAAAAAGCGGCAGGCTGCGGGTGCTGGCGGTAACGAGTAGCGAGCGTTCGATGGCGATGCCCGACGTGCCCGCGGTTGCGGAGCTGGCGGGCTTTGCGGGCTATCGCTTTACCAACTGGATGGGAATATTCGTGCCTGCAAAGACACCGCAGCAGACTGTGGAGCGCCTCGCTCGGCAAATGGCCCAGATCGTGCGCGAGACGCAGACGAGCGAGAAGCTGCTCTCCCAGGGCGTCAAACCCGTGGGTAATTCGCCTTCGGAGTTCGTCGCCTTCCTCGAGGACGAGCGCGGACGCTATTCGAAGATCGCGAGAGAACGCAACATTCACGCCGCGGAGTAGCGCTGGAGCGCGGGCGTAGAGGTGAAAAAATCTTCTACGGACCGCACCTTGCGCAACGAAGCTGACTATTCACTATAATATCTTCTCCTTCGGGGAGAACAAGCCATGGCTGCACGATCGATCGCTACGCTGACGGTTTCGTTCGGAATGGTCTCGATTCCGGTGAAGCTCTTCTCCGCCACCGAGGCGAGCCGCGCGATTTCGTTCAACCTGCTGCACAAGACTTGCGGGTCGCGGCTCAAGCAGCAGTACATCTGCGTGAAGGAAGAGGTGCCGGTCGCCCGCGAGGACATGGCGAAGGGCTACGAGTTCGAAAAGGACCAGTACGTGATGTTCTCGCCCGAGGAGCTGAAGGCTCTCGAGGAAGCGGGCACGCACACGGCGGACATCGCGGAATTCGTGCCGGTCGAATCGATCGACCCGGTGTACTTCGACAAGGCCTACTACCTCGCCCCGGACAAGGGCGGCGCGAAGCCCTACGCGCTGCTCGCCCGGGCGCTGCGCGAATCGAAGCGCTGCGCCCTCGGCCGCTGGGCCGCGCGCGGCAAGCAGTACATCGTGATGATCCGGCCGGTCGATGACGGCCTCGTCATGCAGCAACTGCTCTACGCAGGCGAAGTCAGATCGATCAAGGAAATCGAGATTCCGAAGACCGAAGTGAAGGAGGCGGAGCTCAAGCTCGCGCAGCAGTTGATCGAGCAGCAGGCCTCGGACAAGTTCGATCCCGCCGCTTACACCGACGAAGTGCGCGCGCGGATCGAAACCGCGGTGCAAAAGAAGGTCGAAGGCCAGGAGATCACGATGGCCGAAGAACCCCAAGGCGGCGCGGAGGTCATCGACCTCATGGAAGCGCTGCGCGCGAGTCTCGACAGGAAAAAGACCCCGGCGCCCGCGAAGGCGCCCGACGCTGAGGCACGCAAGGCGCCCAAGCGCGCCCAGCAGGCTGAGCCCGCCGCCCGGAAGGTCGCGAAGAAATAAACCTCACCGCCGATCCGCCCGCAATGCACCAGTACGGCGCGCGCGACGTCGAGCGGCTGCTCCGGCTGCCGCGCAGCACGATCCGGAGCCTCGTCAACGCGGGTTTCGTTTCGCCCGCGCGCGGTCCGCGCAAGTCGTACCTGTTCTCGTTCCGGGACCTGATCGTGCTGCGAACCGCGCAGGCGCTCGCTCAAGCGAAGGTCCCGCCCAGGCGAATCACGAAGTCCTTGAAAGAGCTTCGCCGCCACCTCCCCGACGCGATGCCGCTCTCGGGCCTCGCGATCGGCGCAGTCGGCGACCGCGTGGTCGTCTCCGAAGGCGCGAGCCGCTGGCAGGCGGAATCGGGACAGTACCTGCTCGCCTTCGACGGCGATCCGGCCGACGGCTCCCTCAACGTGGTCGAGCGCAACGACGCCGGCGCCGCGGCGAGCGCGGAAGACTGGTTCGAGCGCGGATCCAAGCTCGAGAGCCGCGACCCCGGAGCCGCGCGGGAAGCCTACGGGCGCGCGCTCGACGCGGACCCGACGCACCTGGCCGCCCGCATCAACCTGGGAAGGCTCCTGCACGAGGCCGGCCGCCTCGCCGATGCGGAACGCGTCTATCGCGAGGCGATCTCGGCCTGCGGCAGCGATCCCCTGCTGCTCTACAACCTCGGCGTTCTGCTGGAGGACTTGGGCCGCAGGAGCGAGGCGATGGAAGCCTACGAAAGGGCGCTGCACCGCGATCCGCGCCTCGCCGATTGTCACTACAATCTCGCGCTCCTGTGCAAGACACTAGGCAACCCCAGGCACGCGATCCGGCACATGGCGCAGTATCGAAGGCTGGTCAAGCCGCGAAGATGAACGCGTGCAGATCCGTAGTCGCTTGAAAACGATCCTCGCAGGCGTGGCGCTTCTCCTTGCAATGTCCTGCGCGGCGATCGCCCAGACGGCACGCGACCCGGATCCGCTCGCCACCCGGCGCGGATGGGAGATCGGCGGACAGCTCGCGCACTATCACTACGAGGAACAGAACTTCGCGAAATTCATCGGCGCCCGAGGCGGTATTCTCGGCGCGTACACGTTCACGCGCGCGAATCGCATGTTCTTCAGGGTGGATGGCCGGGAGTCCTACGGCTCGCTCAAGTACCAGGGCTCGGGCACCCAGGATTCCGTGCCCGACCTGATCATCGAGACGCGAGCCGTTGCCGGCATGGATTTTCCCACGGGGAGCGGCGTCTCGTTCTCGCCTTATCTCGGTTTCGGTTATCGCCATCTCTACAACGACTCGAGGGGCTACACATCGACCAACGCGGCGGGTTACCGGCGTTACTCCAACTACCTGTACGCGCCGCTCGGCGCGACGATTCGCTTCGATCTCGGCAACCGCTGGGTTCTCGCTCCTACGGTCGAGGCGGACATCTTCCTGCTCGGAAAGCAGAGATCCCGGCTCGGCGACGCGAACGTCGGCTTCAACGACGTGACCAATACTCAGAGGCACGGCTACGGGTCCCGCGCCTACCTGATGGTCGAAAAGGATCACGTGGCGTTCGGAGCCTGGATGCACTACTGGAACATCAAGGATTCCGACGTGCAGCCGGTCGGGCTGGGCCAGGCCGGCCTCGAGCCCGCAAACTGGACGCGCGAAAGCGGAATCGAATTCAAATACCGGTTTTAGGGCGCTCCGCCCACTCTCCGCCGAGCACTTTTTCGGCCCAGAACAGTCCGGCGACGGTCTTGGAGTCGGTGATCTTTCCCTCGCGCACCCAGGCGAGCGCCGTGGCGAGCGGCAGCGTGAACACCTCGAGGAATTCCTCTTCGTCGAGCTTCGCACTCTCGTGTTTGAGCCCTTTCGCGAGGTAGATCTCGATCCGCTCGTTCGAATACGCAATCGCGATGTTGATCGTCGCCACGTGGCGCCATTGTGCCGCGGTATATCCGGTTTCCTCCTTGAGCTCGCGCTTGGCGGTAGCGAACGGATCTTCGTGCGGATCGATCTTGCCCGCCGGGATTTCGATCATGTCGCGTCCGAGCGGATAGCGGTACTGGCGCTCCATCACGAGCTCGCCCGCGTCGGTGAGCGCGATCACCGCCACCGCGCCGGGGTGCTCGATGTATTCGCGTTCGGCCGTGTTTCCGTCGGGCAGGCGCACGGTGTCGCTGCGTACCTTGAGCAGCTTGCCGTCGTAGACCAGCCTGCTCGAGACCTTGCGCTCGCTGAGATCCTTCACAGGCCCTTGATCGCGTAGAAGCACAGCTGCATGAGCGGCTGAGGCAGGATGCCCAGCACCAGGACCGCAAGCCCGTTCGCCGACAGGAGGACGCCCACGTCGAGCTTCGCATCGATCCGTCCCGCATCCTGCGGCTCGTCGAAATACATGAGCTTGACGATGCGGATGTAGTAGAAGGTCCCCACCAGCGCGAACAGCACCGAGACCACCGCGAGCCACACGCGCCCGGCTCCGAGCACCGCCTGGAGCACCGCGAGCTTCGCGTAGAAACCGACGGTGGGCGGAACGCCCGCGAGGGAGAACATCAGGAGCAGCATGATGAAGGCAAACCAGGGGCTGCGCGCGTTCAGCCCCTTGAAATCCTCGATTCGCTCGGCCTCGAAGCCGGCGCGCGAGAGGAGCACCACCATGCCGAACGACCCCAGGCTCATCAGCACGTACACCACGGCGTAGAACATGGCCGAGCTCCAGGCCTCCGCCGCCGAGAGCGCATTGCCGCCCACGATTCCCGACAGCAGGCCGAGCAGCATGAAGCCCATGTGCGAGATGGTCGAATAGGCGAGCATGCGCTTGATGTTGCTCTGCGCGATCGCGGCGAGATTGCCGATCGCCATGGACAGCAGCGACAGGACGACGAGCATGTCCTGCCAGCCGCTCGGGAACTGCGGCGTGTCGCCCGAAAGCGGCTGCAGCGCGTTCACCAGCAGCCGGATCGCCATCGCGAACGCCGCGAGCTTGGGTCCCGTGCTGATGAAGAGCGTCACGGCCGAGGGCGCGCCGTGGTACACGTCGGGAATCCACATGTGGAACGGCACCACGCCCACCTTGAACGCGAGCCCCGAAACGATGAACACGAGCCCGAAGGCGAGCACGCCCTTCAAATTCGAAGGATCATCGCTCTGCAGGATGCGGGCCGCCCTTGCGGCGACCTCGGTGATCTCGAGCGTGCCCGTGGCGCCGTAGATC
>VBCA01000027.1 GCA_005881575.1 Betaproteobacteria bacterium | reverse complement strand
CCGGTGTGAAGGGAACAACGAGGCGAACGGGGCGGTTCGGCCAAGCCTGCGCGAACGCATTTGTAGTGCCGAAGGCAGGATGGATTGCTGAGGCTGCGGCGAGACCTAGGAAGCGACGGCGCTCAATCATGGGCGATCCTCCGACAGGTGCGAATAGAGGCCAGCCTAGTGCAGACTCTTTCTGAACGTTTATTGTAAGGCGAGCAAGTCTATTCCGGCAGATCTTCGCGGCTCAGGAGAAACACGCAGTCGCACCCTGCGCTTGTCTCCGGCCAGATGAACGGAAGCCGCGGAAACGCCCGTTCGAGCCGACTGCGATTGTGCCCGATCTCCACGACGAGCAGTCCCCCGGGACGCAGAAAGTCCCGTGCAGCCAGCAGAATCCTGCGCACGAATTCCAGGCCGTCCCGTCCTCCGGCGAGGGCAAGCCGCGGTTCCCGCCGGTATTCGGGCGGAAGGCGCCGCATTGCCGCGGTTCCGACGTAGGGCGGATTGGAGACGATGAGGTCGTATCGCGCCGGTTTGAGCCCTGCGAACAAATCTCTCCGCGAAAGTCTGACGCGCCGGCCGAGGCGGTAGATTCGCAGGTTCCGCCGCGCGACGGCGAGCGCCGGTTGCGAAACATCGATCGCGTCCACGGTGGCATCCGGAAAGGCCAAGGCGAGCAATACGGCCAGGCAACCCGAGCCGGTGCACAGGTCGAGCGCCGTGCGCAGTTCCCTCCGGCGTGCGAACCAGGGTGAGAGCCGATCTCGAAGCAGCTCGGCGATGAAAGAGCGCGGCACGACGACGCGCTCGTCCACGTAGAAGCGATGCTCTCCCAGCCAGGCTTCCTTGATCAGATACGCAAGCGGGCGGCGAGTACGGACCCGCTCCTCGATCAGCCGGGAGGCGCTGCGGCGTTCCCGCGCCGACAGCTCGTAGGCGAACGATCGGGCAAGCTCATCGTGGGACAAACGCAGCACGCTCGCGAGCAGCCACGCCGCTTCGTCTCGCGCGTTATGCGTTCCGTGGCCGAACCGGAGGCGGGCCGCCCGGAAGCGCCGTTCCGCGTAGCGCAGCCAGTCGCGTAGCGCCGCCGAGGGTGCTGCGCGGGCGAGGGTGGAGGATCTTGAACGCGTCAGGATGCGAGAAGCCGTCTGAGCAGGTTCTGGTAGATTTCGCGCAGCGATTCGATCGCGCTCAGATCCACGTGCTCGTTGAGCTTGTGGATCGAGGCGTTCACAGGACCGAACTCGACCACCTCGGGACAGAATTCGGCGACGAAGCGGCCGTCGGACGTGCCGCCCGTGGTGCTCACCTCCGGAGTGGCGCCGGTGACGTCCCGGATTGCAGCGCTCAAGGTCTCGACCAGCCTGCCGCGAGGCGTGAGATAAGGCGTCCCGGAAAGGGACCAATCGAGCTCGTAATCGAGCCCGTGGCGATCGAGTATCGAGCCGACACGCGCTTTCAGTGCTTCGGGCGGGCTCGCTGTGGAAAAGCGGAAGTTGAACAGGATTTCCACCTCCCCGGGAATGACGTTGGCAGCTCCGGTTCCGCCGTGGATGTTCGAGATCTGCCAGGTCGTGGGAGGAAAGTATTCGTTGCCGCGGTCCCACTCGGTTGCGGCGAGCTCGGTGAGCGCCGGCACCGCGAGATGGACGGGATTCTTCGCAAGATGCGGATAGGCCACGTGTCCCTGTACGCCTCTCACGCGCAACGTGCCGGAAAGCGAGCCGCGCCGGCCGTTCTTGATGGTGTCGCCCAGCCTGGAAACGCAGGTCGGCTCGCCGACGAGGCAGTAGTCGATGCGTTCGCCGCGGCTCTTCAACAGCTCGACCACTTTCGAAGTCCCGTCGATGGCGGGACCTTCCTCGTCTGAGGTGATGAGCAGCGCGATCGATCCCCGAGGCGAGGAGTGTCTCGCCAAGAAACCCTCGACCGCCACCACGAAAGCGGCAATCGAGGTTTTCATGTCCGCCGCTCCGCGGCCGAAGAGCTTTCCACCGCGTTCGGTGGGCACGAAGGGGTCGCTCGCCCACTTCTCGATCGGACCGGTGGGCACGACATCCGTGTGCCCGACGAAGCAGAGGAGGGGGCGGGCATCGCCGCGTCGCGCCCAGAGGTTGGTCACCTCGCCCCGACGCACCGGCTCGATCGCAAATCCGAGGCGAACAAGGCGTTCGGCGAGCAATTCCTGGCAGCCGCCGTCTTCGGGAGTGACCGAACGGCGCGAGATCAGCTCGCGGGCAAGGCGGAGCGTCGCGGCCGGTTCAACGGCCGGCATGGTGCTCTTCGGTGGAACCGGCCCAGCAGAAGGAAACGGGGTGAGTCCTGACGACCGGCTTCAATGCTATGCGCGCTCCGTCTCGCTGGTGTCGAGCTTGAACTCGCTGAACGGCGCGCTGCCGGGGCGTGAGGACGGCTTCGCTTCCGGGCTTCGCTCCTTGCCTGCGGCAAAATCGGCGCCGGCCGCGGTGTTGTTGATGAGCCAAAGGAGATTGTTTGCTGAGTCGGAGTTAGCCAGCCCCTCGTCCTGGGTGATGATACCGTCCCGAATCATCTTGAAGAGCGATTGCTCGAAGGTCTGCGAGCCGGGGGTCAGCGCCTTTTCCATCGCCTCCTTCATCTCGTTGATCTCGCCTTTTTCGATCAATTCGGCCATGTACCGGCTGTTGAGCATAACTTCCACTGCAGCGGAACGCGTTCCCCTGACGTTCTTGACGAGACGCTGCGATATGACGCATTTGAGCGTCGCCGAGAGGTCCTGCAGCAGGGCGGTCCGCGTCTCGAGCGTGTAGAAGCTGATGATGCGGTTCATCGCGTGGTAGCTGTTGTTGGCGTGCAGGGTCGCGAGGCAGAGGTGCCCGGACTGCGCGTACTGGATCGCCGAGGTCATGGTTTCCCTGTCGCGCACCTCGCCGATGAGGATGCAATCGGGAGCCTGGCGCAGGGCGTTCTTCAGTCCCACCCTCATGTCCAGCGTATCGGTTCCGACCTCGCGCTGGTTCACGATCGACTTCTTGTTCTGGAAAATGAACTCCACCGGGTCTTCGAGCGTAAAAATGTGCCCAGTTTGCTGCTCGTTGCGATAGTCGAGCATGGCCGCAAGCGTGGTCGATTTCCCCGATCCTGTCGCGCCCACCATCAAGATCAGGCCCCGCTTCTCCAGGATGATGTCCTTGAGTATGGGCGCCAGGCCGAGCGAGTCGAGCGGCGGGATCGTGTTGGGAATGTAGCGCACGACCACGGCGGGGGAGCCTTTTTGGCGGAAGGCGCTGATTCGAAAGCTGCCCACGCCCTGTAAAGTGTATGCAGTGTTCAGTTCGAGCGTGTCTTCGAATTCCTTTCTCTGCTTCTCGTCGATCACTTCATAGAGGAGGCCGCGGACCCTGTTGCCATCCATGGGCTGCTGGTTGATCGGCATGGCGACGCCGTTGATCTTGATATTGATGGGGGAGCCCACCGAGAGGAAGATGTCGGAGGCCTTCTTTTCGGCCATCAACTGGAACAGTCGCTTCATCGCGGACATCGGCATCCCCTTGAGGCGCGGTCGGTCGTTACTCGCCACGCAACAGTTCGTTGATGCTGGTCTTTGCGCGGGTCTGGGCGTCGACCCGCTTGACGATCACCGCACAGTATAGGCCGTATTTGCCGTCAGCGGAGGGCAGGGTGCCGGGCACGACCACCGACCCGGCCGGAACGCGCCCGTAGAGAATTTTGCCGCTGTCCCGATCGAGAATTCGGGTGCTCGCGCCGATGAAAACGCCCATCGAGATGACTGCGTTCTCCTCGACGATGACGCCTTCGACGATTTCCGAGCGTGCGCCCACGAAGCAGTTGTCCTCGACGATGGTGGGGTTCGCCTGCAAGGGCTCGAGGACTCCGCCGATGCCCACGCCCCCCGAAAGGTGTACGTTCTTGCCGATCTGGGCGCACGAGCCCACCGTGGCCCAGGTATCGACCATCGTGCCTTCGTCCACGTAGGCGCCGACATTGACGTACGAAGGCATGAGCACCACGTTTTTTGCGATATAGGCCCCACGGCGCGCTACGGCGGGAGGCACGACTCGGAATCCACCTCGCCTGAAGCGCGCGCCGTCGTAATGTTCGAACTTGCTCGGGACCTTATCGTAGAACCTGAGAGATCCGGCGCGAATCGGCCGGTTGTCCTCCAGCCGGAAAGACAGCAGCACCGCCTTCTTGATCCATTGGTGCGTCTGCCAGGCCCCGTCGAGCTTTTCCGCGACCCGCAGTCTGCCTTGGTCGAGCGCGTCGAGCACCGCCGCGACGGACTTGCGGGTTCTCGCGGGCGCTGAGCCCGGCGAGAGGCGCGCACGATCCTCCCAGGCCTCTTCGACGGCGCTCTGGAGTTTCTGGTTCGCGGGCGAACTCATAGTTTCCTGGTGAATTCTACGATACGGCGAGCCGCCTCGAGGCATTCGCCGATTTCCGCGACGAGTGCCATCCTGACGTAGTTTGCCCCGGGATTGACGCCGCCCGACTCGCGCGCGAGGAAACTTCCCGGAAGGACGGTGACGCTCTGCTCCGCGTAGAGCCTCCGCGCGAACTCGGTGTCGGCGATCGGCGTGGGGGCCCACAGGTAAAAGCCCGCGTCGGGACGCTCGACCCGCAGGGCGGCCTGGAGCATCGGAGTGACGTTGGCGAACTTCTCCGCGTATTTCCTGCGGTTCTCTCGCACATGAGCTTCGTCGCGCCAAGCGGCGGTGCTGGCCTCTTGCACCGCCGGGCTCATGGCCCCGCCATGGTAGGTGCGGTAGAGCAGAAATGCTCTGAGGATAGCGGCGTCGCCGGCGACAAAGCCGGAGCGCATGCCCGGAACGTTAGAGCGCTTGGACAGGCTGGAGAACATCACCAGTCGCTCGAATCCGCGACCCAGTCGCATAGCCGCCTGAAGAGCGCCTAGCGGCGGCGCGGCTTCGTCGAAATAGATCTCTGAATAGCACTCGTCTGACGCAATGACGAATCCGTAGCGATCGGCAAGTGCGAAAATTTCCTTCCACTCGGGAAGGCCGAGCACCTTCCCGGTCGGATTGCCCGGCGAACAGACGTAGAGCAACTGCGTCCGACGCCAGAGATCCTGAGCTATCGAGTCGTAATCGGCCGCAAAGCCCTGCTCCGATAAAGTGTTGACAAAGTGCGGGCGCGCTCCGGCTAGCAGCGCTGCGCCCTCGTAAATCTGATAGAAGGGATTGGGGCACACCACCACGGCATCGTGGCGTTCCGGATCGACGACGGTCTGCGCAAGGGCGAACAAGGCTTCGCGCGAGCCGTTCACCGGCAGCACCTCGGTCTTCGAGTCGATCGAACGCAGGCCGTAGCGTAGTACCAGCCAATCCGCGATCGCCTGGCGCAAGGAATCGCCGCCCGCCGTCGGAGGGTAGGAAGCGAGCTTCGCGAGGCTCCCCGACAATGCGCGCTTGATCAGGTCCGGTGTCGAGTGCTGCGGTTCGCCGATGCCGAGGCTGATATGCGCCAGCCCCGGGTTCGGCCGCACGCCGTCGAACAGATCGCGCAATTTCTCGAAGGGGTAAGGCTGCAGCGACCGCAGTCGTGGATTCACGGTGCCGCCCTCAGCGCGTGCTCTTCTGCTCGTCGATAGCTGCAAACTCCAAGCCGGCGGCGGGTTTCCAGCCCTTTTTGCGGTGCTCGGCGACGACGCTGGTGAAAATTCCCCCGCGAACGAAGAACCGCGCGGCAAGCCGAAGGTACCGCGGCGAGAGCAGCTTCACGAGGTCATCGCAAATGCGGTTGGCGACGGCCTCGTGGAATACCCCCTCGTTCCTGAAGGACCAGATGTAGAGTTTCAGGCTCTTCAATTCCACGCATTTTCGGTCCGGGACATAGTCCAGGAACAGCGTCGCGAAGTCCGGCTGCCCGGTGCGCGGGCACAAGCAGGTGAACTCCGGCATCTGCATCCGGATCAAATAGTCTCGGCGCGGGCTCGGATTGGGAAAACTCTCGAGCGATTTGCTCGGCTTGGACGGCATTGAAGGGTCCGGGTGAGAAGTTGGAGATGGTATTATAGGGGCTTGCGTTTTATCGACGATGAATCCGGCTGACGGCCGGTTTTCTTTTACCTGGATTCGTAGCGTCCTCTGCAAGCGTGCGGCTCACACAAATCAGGCTCGCTGGGTTCAAGTCCTTCGTCGATCCGACCACGGTGAGCATTCCGGGCCAACGGGTCGGCGTGGTCGGCCCGAACGGGTGCGGGAAGTCGAACATCATCGACGCGGTCCGGTGGGTTCTCGGGGAGTCGCGCGCTTCCGCTCTGCGCGGCGACTCGATGCAGGACGTGATCTTCAACGGCTCGTCGCTGCGAAAGCCCGTGGCGCGGGCGAGCGTGGAGTTGTTCTTCGACAACAGCCTCGGCAAGGCGGCCGGCCAATGGTCCCAGTATGCCGAGATCTCGGTGAAGCGCGTGCTCCAGCGCGACGGCGAATCTTCCTATTTCATCAATAATACCCACGTACGCCGCCGCGACGTGCAGGACATTTTTCTCGGCACGGGTCTGGGTCCGCGTGCCTACGCGATCATCGAGCAGGGAATGATCTCGCGGATCATCGAGGCAAGACCCGAGGAATTGCGCGTGTTTCTCGAGGAAGCGGCGGGAGTGTCCAAGTACAAGGAGCGGCGGCGCGAAACCGAGCATCGGCTCTCCGACACTCGCGACAACCTCGCGCGTTTGAGCGATATTCGCCAGGAACTCGGGTCACAGATCGAACGGCTGGAAAGACAAGCCGAGGTCGCCCGACGGTACAACGAGCTTTCGACCGATCGGGCACAAAAGCAGAATCTACTGTGGCTCCTGCGCCGCAACGATGCGGAGGCGGAGGCGCAACGCCATGCCCGCGAAATCGAGGGCTGCGCGACCGAGCTCGAGTCCGAGACCGCGCGGCTGCGCGAAATCGAGCGCGAGCTCGAGCAGGCGCGGGTAGAGCACTACGCTTCGGGGGACGCACTCGCCGCCGCGCAAGGGGAACTCTACGGCGTCAACGCCGACGTTTCCCGCCTTGAAACCGAAATACGCTTCGTTGCCGATACCCGCCAGCGCCTCGACACGCAGCTTACGCAGCTTCGCGCGCAGCGCGACGCCGGGAGGCAAAACGAGGTGGAGCAGCACGAGGCGCTCCGGACCTGGGAAACGCGGCTCCAGGAGTCGCGAGCCGCTCTGGAGCAGGCCAGGGGCAAACTCGCCGAGGAGCAGCTCAAGCTGCCGCAAGCGGAGCAGGAGGCCCGCCTGCTTCAGGGACGGATTGCCGGCGACCGCGAGCGCATCGCGCAGGCCGAGCAGGCGTTCCAGGTGGAACAGACGCACCTCGAACATGCGGGCAAGACGCTGCAGGGGCTGGAGCAGCGCGAGGAAAGATTGCTCGCCGAGCTGGCTGATTTGGTCGCACCCGATGCGCAGCGGCTGGCGCGCCTCGCGCAGGAACTGGCGCAAAGCAGTGCCGAGCTTTCCCGCCAGGAAGCGTTGCTCGCCCAGCTCGAGGCAGCGCGGGAGACTTTGGATCGGCAGCGCCGCGCCTGCGTCGACGGTTTGCAGATGCTCGAGCGCGAGTTTTCGGCGCTGGAGGGCAGGTTGCTCACGCTGCAGAAAATCCAGAACCAGGTCGAGGAGAACAGCAAGATCCAGGATTGGATCGGCCGGCATCAGCTCACGTCAAAACCGCGGCTGTGGCAGAAAATTCGCGTCGAAGCCGGTTGGGAGACGGCTGTGGAATCGGCCTTGCGCGAGCGCTTGCATGCCATGGAGATGTCCGACCCCGAGTTGCTGCAGCGATTGCTCGAGGACCCGCCTCCTGCAAGGGTCAGCGCCTTTCTTCCCGGAACCGAAGCAAAGCTGCGCCGCGAGGCGGGCCTCAAGCCACTTGCCGACTACGTCGAGGTCATCGAACCCGCGGTGAGCGCTGTCGTCGCGGCATGGCTTGCGACCTACTACGCCGTGGAGGGCGTGCCGCGGCTGCTGACCCGCATGGGATTGTCACCCCAGGTGGTGCTGATCAACCGCGAGGGCCACCAGTTCAGCCGCTTCGGCGTGAGCTTTCACGCGCCCGATCCGGCGGACACCGGAATCCTCGCCCGGCAGCGCGAAATCGAAGGCTTGGAGGCGGAAGCGCGCAAGCACGAGGATTCGATCGAAGAGAGGCGCGCTGAGCTCTCCGGGCTCGATCGCTCGCTCGTGGAGCACGACGAGGGCCTCGCCAAGCTGCGAGCGGCCGGAGCCGCGCTCAAACAGCGCCATCACGAGCGCCAGCTGGAAAACCTGAAGCTGACTCAAGGGCAGGAGCGGTACCAGGAGCGCAGCCGGCAGCTCGACGGGGAGCTGAGCGAGATCAAGGCCCAGCAGGCCCAGGAACGGGCCCGCCAGACGGCGGCAGAAACCGGCCTCGAGCGGCGCCAGAGCGAGATCGATGCGCTCTACCGCAAGCTGGAATCGACCCGGGAGGAGGAGGCGGCGGCGGAGCGCAAGCTCGAGACGCAGCGCCAGGCGGTCCTGCTGGCGGAGCGCGAAGTTCAGGAGGCGGGCTATGCCGAAAAGGAATGTATAAGTAAAATCAATGAGACAGAAAGATCTTCTAAAGTATTACTGGAGCATGCACAAAATGCCGAACGAAGCCTTGAGCAACTCCAGGCCGAGCTGGCCGGTCTGGATGACGAGGCGTTGCGGACCCAGCTTCAACGCGGGCTTGCGACGCGGGTCGCTCGAGAGCAAACCCTGGCGGGAGCCCGCAGCCGCCAGGAAGAAATCGCAGGCAGATTGCGCTCGTCCGAAGAGGCGCGACTTGCCCGGGAGCAGAAGCTCCAGCCGCTGCGTGACCGCATCGCGGAGCTCAGGCTGAAGGAGCAGGCGGCGCGAATCGCGAGCGAGCAGTTTGTGCAGCAACTTCGCGAGGCGGGCGCCGATGAAACCGCCTTGGCGGCGGTGCTGAAGGAAGGCCAGCGGGCGGCATCGCTGCAGGGCGAGATCACGCGCCTCACCAATGTGATCGCAGAGCTCGGCGCGATCAACATGGCGGCGCTGGAGGAGCTCACCGCGAACCAGGAACGCAAGCAATTTCTCGACGCTCAGGCGGCCGACCTGAGCGCTGCCGTGCAGACCCTCGAGAATGCGATCCGCCGCATAGACCGTGAAACGCGGGCGCAGCTGCAAGCTACGTTCGACACGGTGAATCGCCGCTTCGGCGAGATGTTCCCCGCGCTCTTTGGCGGGGGCGAGGCCCAGCTCATCATGACGGGCGAGGAAATTCTCGATTGCGGCGTGCAAGTGATGGGGCGGCCGCCGGGGAAAAAGAACACGACAATCCACTTGCTCTCGGGGGGGGAGAAGGCGCTCACCGCGATCGCCCTGGTGTTTTCTTTTTTCCAGCTCAACCCCGCGCCGTTCTGCCTGCTCGACGAAGTCGACGCGCCCCTCGACGACGCCAACACCGAACGTTTCTGCGATCTGGTTGAAAAAATGTCGCAGCAGACCCAGTTCCTGTTCATCAGCCACAATAAGATCACCATGGAGATGGCGCACCAGCTGGTCGGCGTCACCATGCAGGAGCGAGGCGTATCGCGGGTCGTGGCGGTGGACATCGAGGAAGCATTGAAGCTGCGGGAAGAACCCGCCGCCGCCTGACCATGAGCGAACTGCAAGTCGGCCTCGTGGTCGTAGGCGCCGCGGTCGTGGCGGCCGTCTTTCTCTACAACAAATGGCAGGAACGACGCTACCAGCGCGAGGCCGAGGCGGGGTTTGCTTCGCAGCGTGAGGACGTGCTGATGCGCTCGGGCGGGGGTGCCGGCCATGAGACTCCGCTCACGCCAGGGTCGGCGAGGTTCGAGCCCCTCGTATCTTTCGAGGCGCAGCAGGAAGGTGCCGGGGACTCTATTGCGGGGCTGTCAGAGTTTCTGGATTTCATCGTTCTGATTGAAACCCCGGAGGAGGTTTCCGCAGCAGCCTTGATCGCGGCGGCTGCCGCGGCGCTCGAGCGGTGCTCGAAGGCGATCAGTTGGGAGGGCTTCGACGAGACGGAGGCCTCTTGGGAACCGCTCGATCCCGATCGCAGCTATTCGCGGCTGCGCGCGGGGCTCCAGCTGGTGGACCGCCGGGGCGCCGCGGATGAGGAACAGCTCGCCGCATTCGGAGCCGCAATCGAGAGCGCTGCGGCCTCCGTCGGGGCTCTTGCGACCGTGCCTGATCCGGCGTCCGCCCTCGCCAAAGCTCGGGAACTCGATCGTTTTTGCGGGGAAATCGACATCCGGATTGCCGTTCATATCGTCAGTGATGCGGCCCCCCTTGCGGGGACGCAGCTCGCCGGAATTGCGAAGGCCGCGGGTTTCCGGCTCGACGAACCGGACGGCAAGTTCAGGCTCCCGGATGAGGCCGGGCGGATCATTTGCGCGCTGGCCAATTTCGAGCCGACGCCCCTGAGCATCGACGGTCTGAGCGCTCTTTCGACGCGCGGAGTGACGCTCGAGCTCGACGTCCCGCGGGCCCCGCACGGAGCGTTCACCCGGTTCCGGCAATCCGCGCAGATGTTTGCCCGGGAGCTGAAGGCGCGCATCGTCGACGACAACCGCGAGCCCGTGGGGCCCGCCGCGTTCGACGCGATCGGCGCTCAGCTCCAGGCGGTGCACGGCAGCATGGAGGCGCACGGCATCGCACCCGGCGGGGCGCTCGCGCTGCGACTTTTTTCCTGATGGCGGTCGCGCAGAAGGCGCGCCAGCGCGTCGAGGCGCTGCGGCGCGACATCGAGACACATAGCCACCGCTATTACGTGCTTGACGCGCCGACCATCCCGGATTCCGAGTACGACAAGATGTTCCGGGAGCTGCTTGAATTGGAAACGGCGTATCCGGAGCTTGTCACGCCGGAGTCACCGACGCAACGGGTCGGCGGCGCGCCGCTACAGGAATTTCCCCAAGTGGTCCATGCCGTGCCGATGCTTTCCCTCAACAATGCGTTCAGCGACGAGGACGTGATCGGATTCGATCGTCGCGCTCGGGAGGGACTGGGCAAGGACGAGATCGAATACGCGGCGGAGCCTAAGTTCGACGGGTTGGCGATCAGTCTGCTCTACGAGCGCGCGCGTTTCGTCCGGGGAGCTACCCGGGGCGACGGATACACCGGAGAGGACGTGACGGCCAACCTGAGGACGGTGCGGTCGATCCCGCTCAGGCTGCGAGGCGCTCGCGCCCCCGGGGCGGTCGAGGTGCGCGGCGAGGTCATCATGTACAAGGCCGATTTCGAGCGCATCAATGCCCGCCAGCGCGAGCGTGGTGAGAAGGAGTTCGTCAATCCGCGCAATACCGCTGCCGGCGCGCTGCGGCAGCTCGACCCCAGGATCACGGTTGAGCGTCCGCTGCGGTTCTTCGCCTATGGCGTAGGCGACGCGGTGAAGCTGCCGTTCAAGCGTCACAGCGAGATCCTGGACTGGCTTGCGAGGGAAGGCCTGCCCGTTGCCGCGGAGCGCGCGACGGTAAGGGGCCTGAGCGGGCTGCTCGCTTTCTACGAGGAAATGGGCAAGAAGCGCGAGCGCCTGCCCTACGCGATCGACGGGGTGGTCTACAAGGTCAACGATCTCGGCGACCAGCGCTCGCTCGGTTTCGTCGCGCGCGCGCCCCGCTTCGCCCTCGCACACAAATACGCGCCGGAGGAGGCGGTCACCGAGGTTCTCGACATCGAAGTGCAGGTCGGTCGCACCGGGACGCTGACGCCCGTCGCGCGGCTTGCGCCGGTCAGCGTGGGCGGCGCCACGGTCACCAACGCCACGCTCCACAACGAGGACGAGGTGCGCCGCAAGGACGTCTGGCGCCGGGACATGGTGACGGTGCGTCGGGCCGGAGACGTGATCCCGGAGGTCGTGAACGTCTCAAAGGCCGGTCCGCGGGAGGAGGCCGACCGGTTCGAGATGCCCGTGCGCTGCCCGAGCTGCGGTTCGGAGGTGGTGCGCCTCGAGGGCGAAGCCGCGGCGCGCTGCACCGGGGGTCTTTTCTGCGCGGCCCAGCGCAAGGGGGCGCTCCTGCATTTCGCCTCGCGCAGGGCGATGGATATCGAGGGCCTGGGGGAGAGGCTCGTCGATCAGCTGGTCGACTCGAACAAAGTGCGCACGGCCGCAGACCTGTATACCCTGGACGCGGCCACGCTCGCGGAGCTCGATAGAATGGGTGAGAAGTCGGCGCGCAACGTCGTCGCGGCCATCGCCGGGTCGAAGAACCCGACTGTGGCGCGCTTCGTCTATGCGCTGGGAATTCCGGGCGTCGGCGAGGAAGTCGCCAGGATACTCGCCGGGCACTTCGGCACGCTCAACGGCTTGCTCGGGGCCGACTGGACCGAGCTGGCGGAAAGGAAGAAGGCGGGACAGAAGGAGAATGCGGCACGGAAGCGCAGGGGGGAGGCTCCGCTGCCTCCGGTGCTCGAAGGCGTCGGCCCGGAGCTGATGGAAAGCTTGGCGAAGTTTCTCTCGCAGCAGCACAATCGTGAAGTAATACGGCAGCTGACTTCGGGCCCCGGCGCTGTGGTGGTGCAGACGGAGACGCGCCGAGCGACTGCGGGGCGGCTGGACGGAAAAGTGTTCGTGCTCACCGGGACGCTGCCGGGACTGACGCGTGAGGAAGCCAAGGAGATGATCGAGCGCAGCGGCGGGAAAGTCGCGGCGTCGGTGTCGAGCCAAACGGATTACGTGGTCGCGGGCACCGAAGCCGGAAGCAAGCTGGAAAAGGCCCATAAGCTCGGCATTGTGGTCGTCGACGAAGAGGGATTGCGCAGGATATTGGGAGGATCGGACGCGTGAAAAAAGTGACCAAAGCAGTGTTTCCGGTAGCCGGCATGGGGAGCCGTTTCCTCCCCGCGACCAAGGCGAGTCCCAAGGAGATGATGCCTATCGTCGACAAGCCGCTCATTCAATACGCAGTCGAGGAAGCGGTGGCTGCGGGAATTCGCGACATGGTGTTCATCACGGGGCGCAACAAGCGCGCCATCGAGGATCACTTCGACAAGGCCTACGAGGTCGAGGCGGAGCTCACCGCGCGCGGGAAGAGCGAGCTGCTCGAGCTGATCCAGAACATCATTCCCAAGTCGGTGAACTGCGTCTACATCAGGCAGCCCGAGCCTCTTGGCCTGGGGCACGCGGTTCTATGCGCTCAGCCCGGGGTCAACGACGAGGTGTTTGCCGTGATCCTGGCCGATGACCTCATCGACGGCACGCCTCCCGCCCTGCGGCAGATGACCGAGATATTCGAGCGCCACCAGTCGCCGATGGTTGCCGTGCAGCAGATCCCGCGGGAACAGAGCCTTCAATACGGTATCGTCAAGACCGAGCCGGTGACCGACGGCCTCGATCGCGTGATGGGCATCGTCGAGAAGCCCGCGCCGGAAGCGGCGCCGTCGAACCTCGCCGTGGTCGGGCGCTACATTCTGACGCCGCGCATTTTCCACCACCTGGCGCTGGCCAGGCCCGGGGCGGGAAGCGAAATCCAGCTCACCGACGCGATCGCTTCGCTGCTCGCGGAGGATCGCGTGCTCGCGTACAGCTTCAAGGGAACCCGCTACGACTGCGGCTCGAAACTCGGATACCTGCAGGCGACGGTGGCGTACGGGCTCAAGCATCCCGAGGTCGGAAAGGGGTTCGAGAAGTTTCTGAAATCGCTGTGAAGAGGCTCGGGGCGGGGGCGCTATACTTCTCGCGCCATGACGCCCGACGAGGCCTGGAAGATCCTGGAGAGCGCCGAGCGATTGTGCGACGAAGCCACCGTGCATGCCGCAATCGCGCGCCTTGCAGGGGAGATCACGGCGAGGCTGAAAGACCGCTATCCTCTCGTGCTCGCCGTGATGGGCGGCTCGGTATTCTTTGCCGGGCATCTCCTGCCTCGGTTGCGCTTCCCGCTCGAGTTCGACTACATCCACGCATCGCGCTACGGCAACGCGACCTCGGGCGGCAGGATCGTATGGACGGTGGCGCCCCGGGAGAACGTAAAGGACCGCAGCGTGCTCGTGCTGGATGACATTCTCGACGGAGGTGAAACGCTCGCGGCGATCCGTGAACGCGTGAACGCGCTCGGTGCGGCGGCGTTCTACAGCGCGGTGCTCACCGACAAGAACATCGGCCGCGACAAGCCCGTCATCCCCGACTTCGTCGGTTTAAAGCTGCCCAACCGCTACGTGTTCGGCTGCGGGATGGACGTATCCGGAGCCTGGCGCAACCTTCCGGAAATCTACGCGGTCAAGGATTCCTGAGCGCGCATGTTCGCGATCATCGGCGGCACCGGGCTGACACAGCTCTCCAATCTCGATGTCTCGCGCCGCCAAGTCGTGCGGACTCCCTATGGGGAGGCGTCCGGACCGCTCACATTCGGCGCGATCCGCGGCGTGCCGGTGGTGTTCCTCGCGCGCCACGGCTATGGCCATACGATTGCGCCCCATCAAGTGAACTACCGCGCCAACTTGTGGGCACTCAAGGAACAGGGTGTCGGCGATGTCGTTTCGGTCGTCTCGGTCGGCGGCATCCGCGCAGACCTCGGCCCGGGAAGGATCGTCGTCCCGCACCAGATCATCGACTACACCTGCGGACGGATGAGCACGTTTTTCGAGAACGAGGCTCCGGTGAAGCACATCGACTTCACCGAGCCCTACACCGGCGAGTTGCGAAGCAGGCTTCTCGCGGCGGCGAAGGCCTGCGGCGAGGCGGCCGTCGACGGCGCGGTCTATGCTGCGACCCAGGGGCCGAGATTGGAGACGGCCGCGGAAATCGACCGGCTGGAGCGCGACGGCGCCGACATCGTCGGCATGACCGGGATGCCCGAGGCGGCCCTGGCGCGCGAGATCGAGCTGGCGTACGCGGCGATCGCAGTGGTGGTGAATCACGCTGCCGGCCGAGGCGCGAGCGCCCGCGGCATACGGTTGCGGGAGATCGACGAAGTACTGAAAGACGCCGCGGGCCGGGTGCGAAAGATCATCGAAGGGCTGGTGGCGGCATGAGCAGGGAGCAGGGGCCCGCTTGCGGGATACGACCGGCCGCGATTGCCGCCGGCCGCCGACGCGGCAATTACAACTCCGGATACAGAGTCTCGGAGGCGGCGGCATGATCCGCGAAGTTCTGAAAATGGGTGATCTGCGGCTGCTCGAGAAATCGCAATCCGTGGAGGCGTTTGGCACCCCGCAGCTGCGCGAGCTGATCGCCGACATGCGCGACACCATGGCGCACCTGAACGGCGCAGGGCTCGCCGCCCCTCAGATCGGTGTCCCCTTGCGGGTGGTCATTTTCGGAGTCACGCGCAATCCGCGCTATCCCGACGCCGAGGAAGTTTCGGACACGGTGCTCGTCAACCCCGTCATCACCCCGCTCGGGGAAGAAATGGAAGAAGACTGGGAGGGGTGCCTGTCGGTCCCGGGCATGCGCGGCGTCGTGCCGCGCCTCAAGAAGGTCCGGTATCAGGGCTTCGACGAATCCGGCAACCGGATCGATCGGAGTGTCGAAGGATTCCACGCGAGGGTCGTACAGCATGAATGCGACCATCTCGACGGAATTCTGTACCCGATGCGCATGCGTGACATGGCCCAATTCGGCTTCGTCGAGGTTCTGTTCCCCGATCAGGAACTCAGGGATGAATAAGACCGGAGAGCTGCGTCTAGGCTTGCAGCGCCTTCAGCAGATCGGTTTCGAGTTGCAGCACGGTTTTCGCATTGGCCAGCGCGCTGCCGGACACAACGAACACGTCCTCGGCGCGCTCGCCGAGCGTTGCGATCTTGGCGGTGTGCAGGCTGACCCCGTAGCGGCTGAGCACCAGTGCGATGGCATAGAGCAGGCCGGGCCGGTCGCCCGCGGTGACCGACAGGGAGTGGTACTGTCCCTTCTCGTCCGGGACGATACGCACCTCCGGTGCGATGGGGAAGTGCTTGACGCGTCGCGACACCCGCCCCTGGACCGGCTGCGGCAAGGGAACCCGGTTCGCCAGCCACTCGGCCAGCTCGGACTCGATCTTGGCGATCATGTCGCGCGGATGCGGCACGCTGCCGATGTCCATGACCTGGAAGGTGTCGAGCGCGTACTGGTGCCGGGTCGTGTAGATCTTGGCGTCGAGGATGCTGAAGCCTATCGACCCGAAGTAGCCTGAAATGCGCGCGAACAGGTCGCGCTGATCGATCACGTAGATCATGACCTGCAGCCCTTCACCCGCCGGCGAGAGGCGCGCCTTGACGACAGGCTTGTCCGCGCTCTCGCGGTGGTGCAGCAGCCGCGTGTGCCAGGCGATCTCCTGGGCGTCGTGGCGCAGGAAATACGGGACATCGAAATGGCGCCACAGGGCATCCTGTGCGGTGTCCGACAGGCCGTAGAGGCGCAACAGGCGTTTGGCTTCGTCCTGCTTGCGCTGAATGTACTGGTCGGCCTCGATCTTCCCGCCCTTCAGCAGATGTTGTGTCGCGCGAAAAAGATCCTCGAGGAGCTTGCCTTTCCAGGCGTTCCACACCTTGGGGCTCGTGCCGCGGATGTCCGCGACCGTGAGCAGATAGAGCGCGACCAACCGCCGCTCGGTGCCCACGATGTCGGCGAAGCGCCGCAGGACCTCCGGATCGGAGAGGTCCTGTTTCTGCGCTACCGACGACATGGTGAGGTGGTGCTCGACGAGGAACTCGACGAGCTGCGTGTCTTCGGCCGCAAGGCCATGCTCGCGGCAGAAGCGCCGGGCCTCGATCTTGCCCAGCTGCGAGTGATCGCCGCCGCGGCCCTTGGCGATGTCGTGGAAGATCGCAGCAATGTACAGCAGCCAATGGCGCTCGAGGCTGGCGATGATACGGCTGCACAGCGGGTACTCGTGCGCAAACTCGAGCATCGTGAAACGGCGCACATTGCGCACGACGGTGAGGATGTGCTGGTCCACGGTATACGCGTGGAAAAGATCGTGTTGCATCTGTCCGACGATGCGGCGGAAGGCGGGCAGATACCTTCCTAGGATGCCGTATTGATTCATTCGCCGAAGTTCGTGCACGATGCCGCGCGGCTGCTGCAGCAGCGAAAGAAAAGTCGCGCGGTTTCGCGGATCTCTTCGGAAGGCAACGTCGATTCGCGTTCGCGCGCGCCAGAGCGCGCGCAGCGTCTGCGCCGTCATGCCCTTCAGCTCCGAGTGCTGCTGCATGACGAGAAAACTCTCGAGGATCGCGGTGGGCTCGCGCTCGAACAGATCGGCAGGGTGCGCTTTCAGCAATTCGCCCACCCGCCTGAACTTTTCGCTGATCTTCGCGCCATCGGAATTCCTCGCAGGAAAAATCTTGGCACCCATGTTCTGCAGCAGTATCGTATTTAGCTGAGTCACTGCCTTGGCCGTGCGGAAATAGGACTGCATCAGCTGCTCGCCGGCGCGCCGGTGCGCGTTGGGAGAATACCCGAGCTCGCGCGCCAGGCTCTCCTGGTAATCGAACAGCAGCCGGTCCTCGCGGCGGGCCGCGGCGTAGTGCAGGCGCACCCGCAGGTTTTGAAGGAATCTGTGATGCCTTTGCACCTGGCGCGCTTCCTCCGAGGTAACCAGTGCGCGCCGTGCCAATTCCGTCCAGGAATTTCCCAGTCCGCAAGCCTGGCTGATCCAAAGGATCACCTGCAGGTCGCGAAGGCCGCCCGGCGCCTCCTTGAGATTAGGCTCGAGGCTGTAGGGGCTGTCCTGGAATTTTGTATGGCGCTGTTCCTGCTCCAGGCGCTTTGCCTTGAAGAACACCTCGGCGTCGAGACATTCCCTCCGCGCGCGGTCAAAACGGGCGAAAAGGCCGCGGTTTCCGGCGACTTGTCTCGCTTCGAGGAGGCTGGTCATCACGGTGACGTCCTTCCTCGCCTCCTCGACGCACTCGGCGACCGTGCGCACGCTGTGGGCGAGCTCGAGCCCGGTGTCCCAGAGGCGTCCTACGAGTTTTTCGATCTGGCTCGCGAGGCCAGCGGAAGCCGGGTCCTGCAGCAGCACCAGCACGTCGATGTCGGAATGAGGATAGAGCTCTCCGCGCCCGTAGCCGCCGACCGCGAGGAGCGCAAGCGGTGCCGGCAGTCGGAGCTGCCGCCACATCTCCTTCAGCACGCGGTCGACCAGGCGGCGATGCTCGCGCAGCACCATGCTGCCGTCCGCCCTCTCGCGAAACTTTGCCTGCAGCGCGGCGCGCTCGGCTTGCACGCCGGCTTTCAGGCGGGCGAGGGTGGCGCCGCCGTCCGCAAGCGTCGCGTGAGGGGACAGCATGGAGTCAGTGCTTTGGCGGCGGGGGAGTGCCGGCGGAAAGGGTCAGGACCTCGAATCCCGTTCCGGTTACGAGGACGGTGTGCTCCCATTGCGCCGACAGGCTGTGATCCTTGGTGACGATGGTCCAGCCGTCGGCGAGCTCGCGGATCGCCGGCTTGCCGGCGTTGATCATCGGTTCGATCGTGAAGATCATCCCCGGTTGGAGGCGCGTACCGGTCCCGGAGCGTCCGTAGTGCAGAACCTGCGGCTCTTCGTGGAATTTTCTCCCGATTCCATGGCCGCAGAACTCGCGCACGACGCTGTAGCCGTGGGATTCGGCGTGCCGCTGGATCGCGGCGCCGACGTCACCGAGAAAGGCCCCGGGGCGCACCTCGCGGATGCCGAGCCACATGCACTCGTAGGTCGTCTCGCACAGCCGCCTTGCCTGGATGGAAGGCTCCCCGACGTAGTACATGCGGCTTGAATCGCCGTGAAAACCGTCCTTGATCACGGTGACGTCGATATTCAGGATGTCACCCGCCTTGAGCACGCGCTCGCCCGGGATGCCGTGGCAGACTTGGTGGTTCACCGAGGTGCAGATCGACTTCGGAAAGGGCTTGTAGCCGGGCGGCGCATAGTTCAGCGGAGCGGGGATCGCCTTCTGCTCCTCGACGATCAAGTCATGGCAAAGACGATCGAGCTCGCCGGTCGTGACTCCGGGCTTGACGCGCGGAGCGACGAAGTCGAGCACTTCCCCGGCGAGCTGTCCGGCGATGCGCATGCGCTCGACTTCCTCGGCAGTCTTCAGATGTATCGTCATGCTTCAGCAAAAAAGTGCGAAGGATAAGTCATCGACCTCGTCGGGGCAAATCGCAGGCCGGCGTGGACGGGGTTCGCGGTCGCGGCCGGGGGCGGAGTAAAACTCTGTTTGCACAGGAAAAACTTGCATCTATTTCGATCCGCGTGCTACCATTTTAAGTCTCTAGCCGGGCCCGGGCTCGGCTAAATTTTTGCCGCTACGCCGTTAGGGTGCCCGCAAGCGTTTCAGCGGGTCATTGGGCCGGGGCGGCCCCTGAAATGTAACCCTAACCGGAGTCATCATGTCGACCACGATGCGCCAAATGCTCGAAGCGGGCGTGCATTTCGGCCACCAGACCCGCTACTGGAACCCGAAGATGGCGCCTTTCATCTTCGGTCATCGCAACAAAATTCACATCATCAATCTCGAGAAGACGATGGTGATGTACCAGGAGGCGATGAAATTCGTGCGCCAGCTCGCCTCCAACAAGGGCACCCTCCTGTTCGTCGGAACCAAGCGCCAGGCGCGCGAGATAATCCGCGAGGAAGCCGAGCGCTGCGGCGCCCCTTTCGTCGATCATCGGTGGCTCGGCGGGATGCTCACGAACTTCAAGACCGTCCGCCAGTCGATCAAGCGCCTGAAGGAAATGGAGGCCATGATCGAGGACGGAAGCATGGAGAAGCTGCCGAAGAAAGAAGCCCTGCACTTTCAGCGCGAGCTCGCCAAGCTGCAGCGCAGCCTCGGTGGCATCAAGGCGTTGGACAACCGGCCCGATGCGCTGTTCGTGATCGACGTCGGCTACCAGAAAGGGGCCGTCGCCGAGGCGAAAAAGCTCGGCATTCCCGTCATCGGGGTCGTCGATACCAATCACTCTCCGGACGGAATTGCCTACGTCATTCCGGGCAATGACGACTCGAGCCGGGCGATACGGCTGTATGCGCGCGGGATCGCCGATGCGATCTTGGAGGGCCGCAGCCAGGTGGTGCAGGAAATCATCGGTGCGGCCTCCGATGAGTTCGTCGAAGTCGAAGAGTCCGGGGCGAAAGGGCAATGATCGGCTATCGCGGCGCAAAAGGGGCGCGGCAGCCCCTTTTTTTTGAACCTCCAGAACAGCAGGGTTCCAGGTAATGGCGGAAATCACCGCAAGCATGGTCAGAGATCTGCGCGACAAGACCGACGCGCCGATGATGGAATGCAAGAGGGCGCTGGTTGAGGCGCAAGGCAATTCAGCCAAGGCCGAGGAGCTCCTGCGCGTCAGGCTCGGCAACAGGGCGTCGAGGGCCGCGACGCGAACGGCCGCCGAGGGCGTCGTCGCGGTTCACGTCGCGCCGGACGCGAAGACCGGCGCGATCGTGGAAGTCAACTGCGAGACCGATTTTGTGGCGAAGACCGAAGACTTCCAACGATTCGCGGCTTCGATAGCCGACTTGGCTGCGAAGAAGAATCCTCAGGACCTTGCCGTTTTGGGCAAGCTGGCGTTGGCAGGCTCTACGGCGGAGGACACGCGCAAGGCGCTCGTCGGACGTATCGGCGAGAACATTTCCATCCGCCGCTTTGCCAGTCTCAAGGCGAACGGTCGGCTCTACCACTACGTCCACCACGGCGGCGCCAAGATCGGCGTGCTCGTCGATGTAGTCGGCGGAGCGGAGCAACTTGGTCGTGACCTCGCCATGCACATTGCCGCGGCGAAGCCCATGGGATTGTCGGGCAACGACATCCCGGCCGATCTGGTTGCCAAGGAACGCAATATCGCCGCGGCAAAGGCGGCGGAATCGGGCAAGCCTGCCGACATCCAGAAAAAGATGGTAGAGGGAAGCGTGCAGAAATTTCTCAAGGACGTAACGCTGCTCGGCCAAATTTTCGTCAAGGATCCGGCCGGAAAACAAACCGTCGAAGCTCTGCTCAAGGCCGCCGGCGCGTCGGTTTCGCGCTTTGTGCTGTATGTGGTCGGCGAGGGAATCGAAAAGAAGGGGAACGGTCAAACGGCCTGAGCCATGGAGCTACACCCAGACAAGAAGAAAGAAAGACAGCCTGGAATGACCCCAACTGCCAAGTACAAACGTATCCTGCTCAAATTGAGCGGCGAGGCCCTGATGGGAGACGATCCCTTCGGGATCAATCGCGCCACCATCGAGCGCATCGTCGGCGAAATCTCTCAGGTCGCCGCGCTGGGGCTGGAGATCGCCGTGGTGATCGGAGGGGGCAATATTTTTCGCGGGGTGGCGCCGGGCGCGGCGGGGATGGATCGCGCCACCGCCGACTACATCGGAATGCTCGCGACCATCATGAACGCGCTTGCCCTGCAGGACGCCATGCGGCAGGGGGGCTTGAACGCGCGAGTGCAGTCTGCGCTCAACATAGAACAGATCGTCGAGCCCTACATCCGCAACAAGGCGATCCGCTACCTCGAGGAAGGCAAGATCGTGATTTTTGCCGCGGGAACAGGCAACCCGTTCTTCACGACCGATACCGCGGCGGCGCTGCGCGGAACGGAGATCGGCGCGGAAATGGTCCTCAAGGCGACCAAGGTCGACGGCATTTATACGGCCGATCCCAAGCTGCGTCCGGACGCCAAGCGCTACGACAAGTTGAGCTTTGACGAGGCCATGATCAAGAATCTTAGGGTGATGGATGCCACGGCCTTCGCGCTTTGCCGCGACCAGAAGCTTCCGATCACCGTGTTCAGCATCCTGAAAGTCGGAGCGATGAAGCGGGTCGTCACCGGTGAAAAAGAAGGCACGCTGGTTTACGTGAGCTCCTGAGATCGCTAGGAGGGGCATTCATGAATAGCCTGGCCGACGTCAAGAAGAATACCGAGCAGAGAATGCATAAGTCGCTCGAAGCCTTGAGAGCCGACTTGTCCAAAGTCCGCACCGGCCGAGCGCACGCGGGGCTGCTCGACCACGTCTCCGTAGATTACTACGGCAGTCAGATGCCGATCCCGAAGGTCGCCAACGTGAGCCTCCTCGACGCCCGTACCCTCGGGGTATCGCCCTGGGAGAAAAAGATGCTCGGCGCGATCGAAAAGGCCATCCGCGAGTCCGATCTTGGCCTGAATCCTGCTTCTCACGGAGACATGGTACGGGTGCCGATGCCGACCCTCACCGAGGAGCGTCGCCGCGACTTGATCAAAGTGATTAAGCACGAAGGGGAAAACGCCAAGGTCGCCGTTCGCAACTCGCGTCGCGACGCCAACCATGCGCTCAAGGAATTGCTGAAAGGCAAGGCGGTGTCCGAAGACGAGGAACGGCGCGCGCAAGACGAGATCCAAAAGCTCACCGACAAGCACATCGGCGAAATCGACAAGATGATCGCGGCAAAAGAGGCAGAGTTGATGGCGGTTTGATCGAACACCATAGAAATGTCTACCCCATGAAACCCTTCGCCAGCTCGACGCGCGAGATCCCCCTCCCCGGAGATATCCCTCGGCATATCGCCGTCATCATGGATGGCAACGGGCGTTGGGCCAAAAAGCGCTATCTCCCGCGCGTCGCCGGTCACAAGCAAGGGGTCGAGACGGTGCGTCGCGTCACGCGCGCGTGCACCGATCGGGGCATCGAATACCTGACCCTATTCGCCTTCAGCTCGGAGAACTGGCGCCGGCCCGCCGACGAAGTTTCGACGCTCAAGCAGCTGTTCATGGCCGCCCTGGAGCAGGAAGCCGAGCGGCTGCACGAAAACAAAGTGCGCCTCAAGATCATCGGCGATATCGCGCCCTTCGGAGCGCGCGTGGTCGAACTCGCGCGCCGCGCCCAGGAGCTCACTGCGCGCAATGCCGGGCTTACGCTCACCATCGCCGCCAACTATGGCGGCCGCTGGGATCTGATGCAGGCTTTGCTGAAGCTCGCGCGCAGCGGCCCGCTGCCGGCCGAGGGATTTACCGAGGAGCAACTCGCGCCGCATCTGGCGCTCAACTACGCGCCCGAACCGGATCTGTTCATTCGCACCGGCGGCGAGCAGCGCATCAGTAATTTCCTGCTTTGGCAGCTTGCTTATACCGAACTCTACTTCACCCCGACGCTGTGGCCGGATTTCGACGCCAAGCAGCTCGACGCTGCGATCGCTTGGTATCGCGAGCGCGAGCGCCGCTTCGGGCGGACCAGCGAGCAGCTGGAAAAAACCAAACGCGAGAACAGCAGCCGGCGGAGGCTCGCGTAGGGCCTCCTGCTTTGCAGGCGGATACGCGCGGGCACCCATGCTCAAAACCCGCGTGATGACAGCGGCTGTCCTGCTTGCCGGATTCGTCTCGGCGCTGTTCCTGTTGCCCCAGAACGGCTGGATCGCATTTTGCGCCGTGTTTCTCGGACTTTCCGCTTGGGAATGGGGAGCGCTGATGGCTCTTGCCGCAGTCGGGCGCTCGATTTACTCGATCTTCTTGGTTGGACTTTTCGTGCTGCCGGGGATCCTCGAGACCTCCGTGACGAACGGGCGGTATGCGCCGGCCTGGGTTTACTATGTCGCGGGCTCGTTTTGGATCGTCCTCGTTCCGCTGTGGATTGGGTGGCGACAGCGCATCGACGGTCGCGCCTTGCTGCTCGCAGTGGGGGCGATCGTGCTGGTGCCCGCTTTCGCCGCGATGGTCGATCTGCGCAGCATTCATCCGTCCCTATTGATCGCGGTCCTGGGTACCGTCTGGGTCTCCGACACGGCTGCGTATTTCGCCGGCCGGCGCCTCGGGCGGCGCAAGCTCGCACCATCGATCAGCCCCGGGAAGACCTGGGAAGGCGTTGCCGGAGCGCTCGCGGCAGTCGGGATCTACGCGCTTGCGTGGGCGGGCTTGGGCGCGCCGGGCCACACATCCGCCTGGCCCGCCGCGATGAGGGTGGCAGTGACGTGGATTCTTCCGGTTCTTCTCGGGCTCGCCGTGGTTGGAATGATTGGCGATCTGTTCGAATCTCTGATAAAACGCCAGGCGGGAGTCAAGGACAGCGGCACGCTTCTCCCCGGCCACGGGGGGATACTCGACCGCATCGATGCGTCCGTGGCGATGCTCCCACTGGCGGTGCTTGCGTTCATGAGATGACCACGATCCAAAACATCGCGATACTCGGAGCGACGGGTTCGATCGGAGCGAGTACTCTGGATGTGATCGCGCGGCATCCATCGCGCTTCCGCGTGGCCGCGCTGACCGCCCATCGGCAAGTCGATGAGCTGGCAAACCTGTGCAGGCGACACCGACCCGACACCGTGTGCGTGGCGGACGCCGCGCATGCGCCTCGGCTCCGCGAGCGCCTGGCGGAGGCGGGTGTCGGCTGCCGCGTTCTCGCCGGCGAGGCGGGGCTCGTGGAAGTGGCTTCCCTGCCCGAAGTCGACTGCGTCATGGCCGCGATCGTCGGGGCGGCCGGGCTTCGCGCCACGCTCGCCGCGGCGAGGGCGGGCAAGAAGCTGCTGCTCGCAAACAAGGAAGCGCTGGTGGTCGCCGGCCCCGTGTTCATGGAGACCGTGCGAGCCAGCGGGGCCATGCTGCTGCCGATCGACAGCGAGCACAACGCCATCTTCCAATGCCTACCGCCGTTCGCCTCGGGGGAGCTCGTCGCGAAAGGAATCCGCAGGATCCTCCTCACCGGATCCGGGGGGCCGTTCAGGAGCCGTTCGCGCGCAGAGCTCCACCGGGTCACGCCCGACGAAGCGTGCGCCCATCCGAACTGGGTCATGGGACGCAAGATCTCGGTGGATTCGGCGACCATGATGAACAAGGGACTGGAGATCATCGAGGCGCGGTGGCTCTTCGGTGCAAGCCCGGAACAGATCCAGGTCGTCGTGCATCCGCAGAGCGTGGTCCATTCGATGGTCGAGTACGCCGACGGTTCCGTGATCGCTCAGCTCGGGCACCCCGACATGCGCACGCCGATCGCCCAGGCGCTCGCCTATCCCGAGCGCATCGAGGCCGGAGTGTCGTCGCTCGACCTCTTTCGCATCGGGCACCTCTCCTTCGAGCAGCCCGATTTCGAGCGCTTTCCCGCCCTGAACCTAGCTTATGCCGCTCTCAGAAGCGGAGGCGCCGCACCGGCCACTCTCAACGCGGCCAACGAGATCGCGGTGGCCGCGTTTCTCGAGGGTCGGTTGCCGTTCTTGCTGATCACCGCAGTCATCGAGGAAACGCTCGCCGGTCTTCCTGCGAGTCCTCTCGCCACGCTTGAGGATGTCCTCGCCGCCGATGCGAGGGCCCGGGTACGGGCGAACCAGATCGTCACGCGACTGAAAGCGCACGCCGCATGAATTTCGCCATCACCGTCTTGGCCTTCGTCGTCGCGCTGGGCGTGCTGATCGTGTTTCACGAGTTCGGCCACTATCTGATCGCGCGCCTTTTCGGAGTAAAGGTATTGCGCTTCTCGATCGGTTTCGGCAGGCCGCTGTGGCGGATCCGAAGCGGACGGGACCGGACCGAATGGGTGATCGCGGCGCTGCCGCTCGGCGGCTACGTGAAAATGCTCGACGAGCACGAGGCGCCGGTCGCGCCGGAAGAAGCGCACCGGGCGTTCAATCGCCAGAGAGTCTGGCGGCGCATCGCGATCGTCGCTGCGGGGCCGGCGGCGAATTTTTTGCTTGCCATCGTATTCTACTGGGCCCTTTTCGTAGGCGGCGTGCAGGAGGCGAAACCCGTCGTCGGCACCCCGGACCCGGGAACGGTCGTGCAGGCGAGCGGCTTTCGGCGGGGCGAGACGATCCTGAAGATAAACGACGAGCCGATGGCGAGCTGGCAGCAAGTGCGTTGGCGCCTGCTGCAGCTCGCAGTGGAAAAACGGCCGGCGCGAGTCGAGGTGATCGACCCCCAGCAGCGGCTTACCTGGCGCACTCTGGATCTGTCGGGTTTCGATCTCGAAGGCTTCGACAGCGATCCCCTCGCGCGCTTGGGTCTGAGGCTGAACCTGCCCGATGTCGCTCCGGTGGTCGACAAGATCGTGCCGGGAAGCGTCGCGGACGTTGGGGGCTTGCGGCCGGGGGACCGCGTCGTGGCGATCGACGGCGGTGAGATTCGCGTCTGGGAAGATCTCGTCAAAGCCGTCCGGGCGCGGCCGGGCGAATTCCTGAAATTGGGCATCGTTCGCGGTAGCGAGAAGATCGATATCCGGCTGAAGCCGGAAGCAGTTCAGGAGAACGGCGCGCGCTTCGGCCGCATCGGAGCTTTGCCTCGTCGAGATCCCCAGGCAATGAAGGATCTCGTCACGACCGTACGCTATTCGCCGGCTGCCGCGCTTGGAATGGCCCTCGAGCGGACCTGGGAGATGTCGGCGTTCAGCCTGAAGATGCTCGGAAAGATGGTCGTCGGCCAGGTCTCCTGGAAAAACCTGAGCGGCCCGGTGACGATCGCCGATTACGCGGGTCAGTCGGCGCAGTTGGGGATCGGCGCCTACATCGCATTTCTCGCGTTGATCAGCATCAGCCTGGGCGTGCTCAACCTTCTCCCGATTCCGTTATTGGATGGGGGACACTTGCTGTATTATTTGGTCGAGATTTTCAAGGGCAGCCCGGTTTCGGAGCGAACGATGGAGCTGGGCCAGCGTCTGGGCCTCACCTTGCTGCTGTTCCTGATGGCGTTCGCCATCTACAACGATTTCAACCGCTTGTTCGCGGGTTAATGATCGACCAGTGAAAAACGCGCTACGAGCCGCGCTCTTTCCGCTCGTGCTCGCCGGGCCCGCGTGGGCGTTCCAACCCTTCGTCGTCCGGGACATTCGCGTCGAGGGCATCCAGCGCATCGAGGCGGGAACGGTCTTCAGCTATCTCCCCGTCAAAGTCGGCGACACGATGACCGACGAAAACGCCGCCGGCGCGATTCGCTCCCTGTTCGCTACCGGGTTTTTTCGCGACGTCAGGCTCGAGGTCCAGGGAAACGTGCTGATCGTGACCCTCGAGGAGCGGCCGGCCATCGCTTCGATCGATTTCGTCGGGATGAAGGAATTCGAAAAGGACAAGGTCAAGCAAGGGCTGCGCGACGTCGGGTTCCAGGAGGGCCGCATCTTCGATCGTGCCCTGCTCGACCAGGCGGAGCAGGAGCTCAAACGCCAGTATCTGACCCGGGGCCTTTACGGCGTGGAGGTGACCACGACCGTCACGCCTCTCGACCGCAACCGGGTCGCAATCAATTTCAACCTGAACGAGGGGGAAGTCGCGAAGATCAAGAGAATCAACATCGTGGGCAACCGCGCGTTCACCGAGGACGAATTGCTCCGCGTACTCCAGCTGCGCACTCCGGGTTGGTTCACCTGGTTTTCGAAGAACGACCAATACTCACGGCAAAAGCTCCAAGCCGACCTCGAAGCGATGCGCTCGCATTACCTGAACGCGGGCTACCTCGAGTTCAATATCGAATCGACCCAGGTCTCGATCACGCCAGACCGCCGCGACATCTACATCACGATCAACATCAGCGAGGGCGAGAAATATGAAGTTGCCGACGTGAAGCTGGGAGGCGACTTGCTCGTCCCCGAAGCGGAGCTTCGCTCGTTGATCACGATTAAACCGGGCGAGACCTTTTCCAGGGAAAAGCTCACCGACTCGACCAAGGCGATCACCGACAGGCTGGGGCGGGAAGGGTATGCTTTTGCCAACGTCAATGCGAATCCCGACATCGACAAGGGGACGCGCAAGGTCAGCTTCACCTTTCTGATCGACCCCGGACGGCGCGTCTATGTGCGGCGGATCAACGTCGTTGGAAACTCGCGCACCCGCGACGAGGTGGTGCGTCGCGAGATGCGCCAGCTCGAGGGCAGTTTTTTCGACAGCCAGAAGCTGCAGCTCTCCAAGCAGCGGATCGACAAGACGGGTTTTTTCAGCGAAGTCGAAGTCGAGACGCCGGCGGTGCCCGGCACCACCGATCAGGTCGACGTCACCGTGCGGGTCAAGGAGAGGCCCACCGGCGCGGTGCTGCTCGGCGTGGGTTTCTCGAGCGTCGACAGATTCATCGTTCAGGCCTCGGTTCAGCAGAGTAATTTTTTTGGAACCGGCAACACGGTGGGCCTGCAAGTCGCCTCCGGATCGGTCAACAAGGTCGTCTCGTTTTCCTTTACCGATCCCTACTACACGGTCGACGGAGTCAGCCGCGGCTTCGACGTCTACCGGCGCGACGTCAACGCCACGACCCTGGGAATCGGCAACTATAGAACCACCACGGTCGGCGGGGGGGTACGTTTCGGAGTGCCTTTTACCGAGTACGACACCTTGTTTTTTGGCCTGGGTACGGAACAGGTCAAGCTCTTCCTCGCCCCGGACAGCCCGCAGCGTTACCTGGTTTTTCAAAACCAGTTCGGCGGCAACTATATTACGCTGATCAGCACCGCCGGCTGGGTCCGAGACTCGCGGGACAGCTTCATCTGGCCCACGAGAGGTCACCTCGAGCGTGCCAATCTGGAACTGGCGACGCCGCCCGGAGATCTCGAGTACTGGAAATATTCCTACACCCACCAGTATTTCTACTCGTACTCGCCTAGGCTAACGTTCGTGCTCAGCGGGGAGCTCGACGCCAGTGACGGATTTGGTGGAAAACCGCTGCCGTTTTTCAAGAACTACTACTCGGGGGGCATCGGCAGCGTGCGCGGATACCGGACCGCGTCATTGGGTCCACGCGACATCGACGGCAGCTTCCTGGGAGGCAATCGGAAAGTCAACGGATCGGCGGAGCTGTTGTTTCCGGTGCCGGGAAGCGCGCTTGACCGGTCGATGCGATTTGGAGCTTTCATCGACGCGGGACAAGTCTACGGCTTCACCGAAAAGCTCGACCTTTCGCAGCTGCGTGCCTCGGCGGGATTGAGCTTCGCGTGGAACTCACCGGTCGGCCCGATGAAAATCAGCATCGCGAAACCGCTCAACGCCAAGCCCGGGGACGATCTTCAGAACATCCAGTTCACGCTTGGAACCCTGTTCTGACGGCCCGGTATAATCCCTTCTCAAAGACAGGGCCCATGGCAGCTTCGAAAAACTACTCTCTCGCCGCCGGCATCCTCAGCGCATCCCTAGGGGTCGTCGGTTCGGCACTGGCGCAGTCGAGCATCGGGTTCGTCAGCTTGGAGCGGATCCTGAGGGAAGCGCCCGCCGCGCAGCGGGCCCAGAAGAAACTGGAGCAGGAATTCTCCCAGCGCGGGCAGGAGCTCTCCAAGATAGCGGATCAGCTGAAGAAGATGCAGGGAAACCTGGAGAAGAACGCCGTGACGATGTCGGAATCGGAACGGCAGAAGCGCGAACGCGAATTCGGCGATGTCAACCGGGATTTTCAGCGCAGGCAACGGGAGTTCAACGAGGACCTGGCGCAGCGGCGCAAGGAGGAGTTCGACGTGGTCCTCGAACGCGCCAACCGGGCCGTGAGGCAGATCGCGGAGGCGGAAAAACTCGACGTCGTGTTCCAGAACGAGCAGGTCGTGTGGGCGAGCACCCGCATCGACATCACGGACAAGGTCATCAAGGCGCTAGAGGATACCCGCGCGGGCAAGTGATTCGGCGTGACGCAACCCATTTCGCGTACTTATCGGCTTGGTGAAATCGTCGCCAAGCTGGGCGGGGAGCTGATAGGCGATCCCGATGCAGAGATTCTGCGGATCGCCACGTTGGAAAGCGCCGGCCCGGGCGATCTTTGCTTCCTTTCGCATCCTCGGTACCGGGCGCACTTGCGCGACACCCGCGCCTCGGCCGTGATTTTGGCGCGCGAGGAACGGGACGCGACTGCCTTGCCGAGGATCCTCTGCGACGACCCCTATGTCTATTATGCCCGGGCCGCGCAGCTGTTCGGCTCCGACAGTCGCCCCGTTCCGGGAATCCACGCGCGCGCCGTCGTCGAAGAGGAAGCCGAAATTCCGGCCTCCGCCACGGTAGGACCCGGCTGCCACATCGGACGCGGTGCACGGTTGGGGGAGCGCGTCGTGATCGATGCGAGCTGCACGATCGGCGAGGATGCATCGATCGGAGAGGACAGCCGCCTGGGTCCCTCGGTGACGGTCTATCCCCGGTGCGTCATAGGCAAGCGCGCCTTGATCCACGCCGGCGTGGTGATCGGCGCCGACGGTTTCGGCATGGCGCCCGATTCCGGACGCTGGATCAAGATTCCGCAGACCGGGCGCGCCGTCATAGGCGACGACGTCGAGATCGGCGCTAACACCACGATCGACCGCGGTGCGCTCGACGATACGGTGATCGAGGACGGCGTCAAGCTCGACAACCAGATCCAGATCGGCCACAACGTGCGCATCGGTGCGCATACCGCGATGGCCGGCTGTGCAGCCGTCGCGGGCAGCACGCGCATCGGAGCGCACTGCGCCATCGGCGGTGCCGCGCGCATCATCGGCCATTTGACGATCGCCGACCACGTGACGATCTCCGCCGCAGCCGTGGTGACGAAATCCATCACGCGCGCCGGCACCTATGCCGGGACGCTGCCCTCGGCGCCCAGCCGCGAATGGGCGAAGACAGTGGCGCACCTGCGCAACCTCGATCGGCTGACCAAGCGGATCCGTGATCTCGAAAAGCGACTCCCAGTAAAGAGAAAGAGGTAAGAGATGGACATCCGAGAGATCCTGGAATACTTGCCTCACCGCTATCCCATGCTGCTCCTGGACCGGGTGCTCGAATGCGAGCCGGGCAAGCGACTTCTCGCGCTCAAGAACGTCTCCATGAACGAGCTTTTCTTTACCGGGCATTTCCCGCACTATCCGGTGATGCCGGGCGTCATGATCATCGAGGCGCTCGCCCAGGCGGCGGCCGTATTGTCGTTCCGCACCATGAACACGAAACCGGACGACAAGTCGGTCTACTACTTCGCGGGAATCGACGAAGCACGGTTCAAGCGCCCGGTGGTTCCGGGCGACCAGCTCCTGCTCGAGGTCGCGGTGGAACGCAGCGCCCGGGGACTGTGGAAATTCGCCGGACAGGCACGCGTCGGCGATGCGCTCGCCGCCGAAGCGAAGATCCTGTGCACGCTGCGCCCGATATGATTCACCCGACCGCCATCGTTCATTCCGGAGCGAAGCTCGCCCCGCGAGTATCGGTGGGACCCTATTCGATCATCGGCGAGCACGTCGAAATAGGGGAGGGGACTTCGATCGGGTCGCACGTGGTTATCGAGGGGAGAACTCGCATAGGGGCTCAAAATCGGATTTTCGGATTCAGCTCGCTCGGGGGGCCGCCCCAGGACAAGAAATACGCCGGTGAAGCGACCGCGCTCGAGATCGGCGACCGCAACACCATCCGCGAGTACTGCACTTTCAGCTGCGGCACCGTGCAGGACGCTGGCGTTACGCGCATCGGCAGCGACAACTGGATCATGGCCTATGTGCATATCGCGCATGACTGCCGGGTCGGCGACCACACGGTCTTCGCCAATGTGGCGACGCTTGCCGGTCATGTCCAGGTCGGGGACTACGCCGTGCTGGGCGGGTTTACCGGAGCGCATCAGTTCGTCTCGATCGGCGCGCACTCGATCACCGGGGTCGCTACGGTCCTGCTGCAGGATCTGCCTCCATACGTCATGGCCGCCGGCAATACGGCGAAGCCGTTCGGAATAAACAGCGAAGGGCTGAAACGGCGCGGCTTTGCCGCTGCAAAAATCACCGCGATCAAGCGCGCCTACAAGACCCTGTACAGGTCAGGTCTCGCGCTCGCGGAAGCGCGGCGCAAGATTGCGGGCCAGGCCGTCAAGTCGCCTGAGCTGCAGGTGCTCGTCGATTTCCTCGAGCGCTCGCAGCGGGGCATCATTCGCTAGCCGCGGTGGAAGGCAAACCCATCGTCGTGGGCATAGTCGCGGGGGAGGCTTCGGGGGACTTTCTCGGAGCTCATCTCATCGCCGCGCTGCGCGAGCGCATTCCCGGACTGAAGTTCGTCGGCATAGGCGGTCCGAAGATGGAGGCGGAGGGCCTAGCTTCCTGGTTCCCCATGGAGAAGCTCGCAGTGCGCGGCTACGTCGAGGTGCTGCGGCATTTTCTGGAAATCCATGCAATTCGGCGCAAGCTCCGGCGTCGGCTCGTCGCGGCGAGGCCGAGGCTTTTCATCGGCGTCGACGCGCCCGATTTCAACCTGCCGCTCGAGCGCAAGCTCAAGCGAGCGGGCATTCCGGCGGTCCACTACGTGAGCCCGTCGCTGTGGGCCTGGCGCGGCGGGCGCATGTCCGCGATCGCGGCGTCGGTCGACAAGATGCTGGTTTTATTCCCGTTCGAGGAGCCCCTTTACCGCGCCGCCGGAGTGCCGGTGGCCTACGTCGGACACCCTCTGGCGGATTTGAGCTCCGACGAGGACGAATCGGCCGCGGCAAAGGAACAATTGCGGCTGCCTGCGACACGCAAAGTCGTGGCGCTGATGCCCGGCAGCCGGCAGTCGGAAGTGCGCTACATGGCCTCAAGCCTCATACAAACGGCCAAGCTGATCGCTGCGCGGCAGCCCGCCGTGCATTTTCTGGTGCCGCTCGTGAGCCGCGAAACACGCGCCATTTTCGAACAGGCGATGTACGACGCCGATGCGGGTGAACTGCCGCTCACCGTTCTGTTCGGGCATGCGCGCGATGCGATCGCGGCGTGCGACGTCGCGCTCGTGGCGAGCGGGACCGCGACGCTGGAGGCCGCGCTCGCCCGCAAACCGATGGTGATCACCTATAAGATGGCGCGACTCACGTACGGCATGATGTCGAAGATGGGATACCTCCCGTGGGTGGGTCTGCCCAACATCATCGCCGGGGAATTCATCGTTCCGGAAATTCTCCAGCACGATGCGACACCCGAGAACCTCGCACAGGCGGTGCTGAATTCGCTCAACGATCCCGTCGTCAACCGCAGACTCCCGGAGCGCCTCGACCAGATACGGCGGCTCCTGCGCAGGGACACCGCCGCCCGGGCTACGGAAGCGCTCATGCCGTGGCTGCGGTCCGCCTGATCTGCGGCGTCGACGAAGCCGGCCGCGGGCCGCTCGCAGGGCCGGTCTGCGCCGCCGCGGTCGTATTCGATCCGAGGCGGCGCGCGCCGCGCGGCATCGCCGACTCCAAGGTCTTGAGCTCGCGGGAGCGCGAGCGGCTCACGATCCTCATCAAGGACAGAGCGCTGGCCTGGGCAATCGCCTGGGCGAGCGTCGAGGAAATCGACAGCTTGAACATCCTGCAGGCGAGCCTGCTCGCCATGCGGCGCGCGGTGGAGACACTTTCGGTCTTGCCCCACGAGGTGTTGTTCGATGGTTCGCATTGCCCGATGCTTGCGGTGCCGGCCCGGGCGATCGTAGACGGCGACGCGAAAGTGAGGGTAATCGCGGCGGCATCCATC
>VBCA01000026.1 GCA_005881575.1 Betaproteobacteria bacterium | reverse complement strand
TGCCGGTGCGCACGGTGGCGGAGCTGATCGACTACGCGAAGAAGAACCCGGGGAAGCTCTCGAACGGCTCGTCGGGGAACGGCACGACCGGGCACCTGGGCGGGGAGCTGTTCAAGGCGATGACCGGGACGCAGATGGTGCACGTTCCGTACAAAGGCAGCGCGCAGGCGATCAACGATCTCATCTCGGGCAATATCGAGGTGATGTTCGACAACGTGCCCTCCATCGGGCCGCACGTGAAATCGGGCCGCGTGCGCGGGCTCGGGGTGTCGGCGCCGAAGCGCGCGGCGCAGTTCCCGGACCTGCCGACGATCGCGGAGGCGGGCGTGCCGGGCTACGAGACGAATTCCTGGGGCGGGGTGATCGGGCCCGCGCGTCTTTCCAGGGAAGTTATCTCGAGATTGCATGCAGAGATAAGAAAAGCCCTGGCAGCCCCCGCGGTGGTCGAGCGCTACCGGCAGCTCGACGCCGAGCCCGACGGCGGCGGGCCGGAGGCGTTCCTCGAGCTGGTGCGGCGCGAGACGCCGAAGTGGGCCGAGGTGATCCGGCGCTCGGGGGCGAAAGTCGATTAGATGAAATTCGACCTTCTCATCCGCAATGCGACCGTCATCGACGGCACGCGCGCGCCGCGCTTTGCAGCCGATGTAGGGGTTTCTTCAGGAAAAATTTCCCGGATCGGGAAATTGAAGGAGAAAGGCGAGATCGAGATCGATGCCTGCGGCAGGATCGCCGCGCCCGGCTTCATCGACGCGCACACGCACGACGACCGGCTGATGCTCTCGGCGCCAGACATGGCGCCGAAGGTGAGCCAGGGCGTCACCACGGTGGTGGCGGGGAACTGCGGCGTGTCGCTCGCGCCGGCGCCGCGCGGCATGCCGCAGCCGGTGACGCCGCCGCTTAACCTGATGGACAGCGAAGGGACGTGGTTTCATTTCAAGTCGTTCAGGGAGTATGTCGAGGCGCTGCGGGCGCAGCCGCCTGCCACCAACTGCGCGCTGCTCGTCGGCCACTCGATGCTGCGCGTGCAGACGATGGACGATCTCGAGAAGCCCGCATCGCCTCGCGAAATATCCTCGATGAGAAGCATGGTGGAGGAAGCGCTCGCCGCGGGCGCGATCGGCCTCTCGACCGGCCTGTACTACGAGCCGGCGAGCGCGGCGCCGACCGAGGAAGTGATCGAGGTGTGCCGGCCGCTCACGGCGAGGAAAGGGATCTACTGCACGCACATGCGCGACGAGGGCGACCGCGTCGTCGATTCGCTCGAGGAGACCTTCCGCATCGGGCGCGAGCTCGGCGTGCCGGTGGTGGTCTCGCACCACAAGCTGGTCGGCAAGCCGAATCACGGCCGCTCGGCCGAGACCCTACCGATCATCGAGAAGGCCATGCGCTCGCAGAAGATCGGCCTCGACTGCTATCCCTACTGCGCCTCGTCCACGATCCTCTCCGTGAGCCGCGTCGGGCCCGCGTCGAAGGTGCTGGTGACCTGGTCGAAGCCGCATCCGGAGTTTGCGGGAATGGAGCTGACGGAAATCGCTTCGAAACTCCGGCTGTCAGTTCCCGATGCCGTTGAAAAACTGCTGCCCGCCGGGGCGATCTACTTCTCGATGGACGAGCGGGACGTGCAGCGCATCCTCGGCTTCGAGCACACCATGATCGGCTCCGACGGCCTGCCGCACGACGGCGCGCCGCATCCGCGGCTGTGGGGAACGTTTCCGCGGGTGCTGGGACATTATTCCAGAGGCTTGAACCTCTTCCCGCTGGAAACCGCGGTGTACAAGATGACCGGCCTCACGGCGAGGACCTTCGGCCTCGCGGACCGGGGCGTCCTGAAGCAGGGTTTCGCCGCGGATATCGTCGTGTTCGATGAAAATGAAATCGACGAAGCGGCGAGCTTCGCGAAACCCATTCAGCGCGCGAAAGGCATCGACACGGTTATCGTCAACGGCGCCGTGGTCTGGCGCGAGGGGAAGCCGACCGGCGCGCGGCCTGGGCGCGTGCTCGCGCGCACCGCGTGAACATCAGGGCCAACAGGTCAAGAACCAACAAAAACCCCGCCGGAGCGGGGTCCAATCGCGCTAGGCGCGCCCGCGTCAGTCCTCCCGCTTCACCTTGATGATCGCGCGCATCCAGGGATGGATGCAGCACTGGAAGTGGTGATTGCCTTCAGTGAGTCCGGTCACCTCCGCCTTGCCCCCCGGAGCAATGTCCGTCGACACCAGGCACTCCGGAGCGGTCGCTAGCCCCTTGTTGAGCGCAGGACTGGGAATCTTCCCCCCGCCAAAGTTCTGCACCTCCGTGAAAGTATGCGCCCGCCCGCCCCTGTTCCGCACCATCAGGGTGTCGTCGGCATCGATCTTGATGTACGGAGGATCCATCCGCCACCCCTGATGTCCGATGAGAGAGGTCGGCGCCAACGGCGAAGACAGCTCGACCCCAAATTCGGCAAACGACACGTCGCCTTCCTTCCGCAAGCAGCCGCCCGTGGGGGCATAGCCCGGGTCGTTGGGCTCGCAGTCATCCCGGATGACGACCATCGAATCGTGATCGTGCGCGGTGGCCGGTAAGGGAAATGGCATCGAGGCAGCCAAACCTATGATGATCAATGTGAATTGACTTGTCTTCATGTGCTCCTCTTGAAGTGATGATGATTAAGTGACGTGCTGTCCTCGGCGGCGCTGCGGCCGGTCAGCCCAACTCGCTGACCTCCTTTCTCGCGCTACGGACATGACACCGAACGTCTGAGAGGAGGCTGTTATTCCATTGCGGCGGGCGCAGGCTCGCGCTCTTCGCCTACGCAGGGGCAAGTATCTGGTTCCGATCGGCAGGCAAGCACAAGCCTTCCCCTGCGGTTCGGGTACACTTTTCCCCGCCACATCGTTCGAGGAGGAAGGCGTGCACAAGCTGTTCGCGGTTGCACTCGGGCTCATTTCCATCGTGCTGTGCGGGGGCGCGCTGGCCCAACAGTATCCGACGAAGCCGGTGAAACTGATCGTGACCTATCCCCCCGGTGGAAGCTCAGACCTTCTGGCGCGCGTGTTCGGCCAGAAGCTGTCCGAGGTATGGGGACAGCCGGTGATAGTCGAGAGCAAGCCCGGAGCGGCGGGCTCGATCGGCATGGACTACGCGGCCAAGCAGGCCAACGACGGCTACAGCTTTGTCGTCGGCAACATCGGCCCGGCGGCGGTCAATCCGCTGCTCTCGAAGGTGCCCTACGACATGGAGCGCGACTTCGTGGCGATTTCCCTGATTGCGACCGGGCCCAACATTCTCATCGTCAATCCGGGCGTCAAGGCTAACTCCTTGCGCGAGCTGACCGATCTCGCCAAATCGAGCTCGGGCAAGCTCAATTACGGCACCAGCGGTCCGGGGAGCATCTCGCATCTTGCCGGCGCGATGTATACGAACATCACCGGCGTGAAAGCGACCGAAGTTCCCTACAAGGGCGGGATACTCGGGGTGCAGGACCTCGTCGCGGGGCATATCCAGTACATCTTTTCCGATTCTTTGCCGGCGATGCAGTTCATCAAGGCCGGACGCGCGCGGGCGCTTTGCGTCACCGGGCCTGAGCGCAGCCCGATCACCCCGGAGCTTCCTCCCTGCGCGGAAGCCGTACCAGGCTTGGTCGCGGTGAACTGGTGGGGAGTTTTCATGCCGACCGGAACACCGAAAGCGATTACCGAAAAATTCCACGCCGACCTGGTCAAGGCAATGCAGGACGCCGAGGTCAAGAAGAAATTCGCCGATCTGGGCGTCGAGGCGGTCTACAGCACGCCGGAACAGTTCGTCGCGTTCATGAAATCCGAAACGGCGAAGTACGCGAAGCTCATCAAGGAGGCGGGAATCAAGGTGGAGTGACAAGCGCTGGAGAAACCCCAGCGCTCGTCATCGAGGGCGGAGCCCGAAGGACCTGCTTTTGACGTTACAAGCAGATCCTTCGCGGAGTTTACCCTCGAGCAAAGCGAAGGGCCCAGGATGACACCGCGACTTTAGCGCGCTTTCCGTTTCTTCCGCCGCCGCGGATTTCCCGCCATTTCCTCGAGCACCGCGCACACCGCGCCGGTGTCTTCCTTCCCCAGCCCCATCGCCATCGCGGCGTTGTAGATCGGCGCGCTCGCGGCGAAAAGCGGCGTCGGGCAGTCGAGCTCCCGCGCAAAATCGGCGATGATGGTCATGTCCTTCTGCCACACCTCATTCTTCATCGTGGCCTCGGAGTAGTCGCCCTTCACCATCATCGGGCCGCGTATCTGGAACATGCGCGAGCCCCCGGCGCCGCCGGCGACGACTTTCAGCACCTGCGCAGGATCCAGGCCCGCCTTCATGCCGAGCACCATCGCTTCGGCCGCGGCGACGTTGTGGATCGCGACCAGCAGATTGGCGACGAATTTCATCTTCGAGCCGTTGCCGAAGGGCCCGACGTAGTAATTCGCGCTGGTGAAGCCCTGCAGCACCGGCACCGTCTTGCGATAAGCGGCGCGGTCGCCGCTCACGTAGATAAGCAGGTCCTTGACGCGCGCCTGTGCTCCCGTGCCGCTCAAGGGGCAGTCGAGCACGATCACGCCGCGCTTCGCCAGCACGTCACGCGCGTTCCGCTTCACCGCGATCGGCAGCGTGCTCGTCTCGATCACGATCGTGCCGCGTTTGGCGGATGCGGCGAGTTCGCCCGCGACCTCGGCGAGAGCGCGGGCGGAAGGGAGCGAGCTAATGATGATGCTCGAGCGCCGTGCGACCTCGCGCGGGCTTCTTGCCGCCACGCCGCCTGAGCGCGCGTGCTCGGTGCGCCGGCGCGGCGCGACGTCGAAGCCGGCCACGCGGAATCCCGCGCGCGCGAGGTTCGCCGACATCGCCGAGCCCATGATTCCGAGGCCGACCATTCCAACCGTTTGCTCCTTCATCGCTCCCTCTTTTTCTGTTGGTCCGCCGGCAAATACGCTACCATTCTCGCTCAAAAAAAGGAGGCGGAGTGGCGGGCCCGGCTTCGAATTTGCTGGTCGGGGTGGACATCGGCGGTACGTTCACCGACTGCGTGGCGCTCGATCGCTCGGGCCGCATCACTGCGACCAAGGCGCCCTCGACGCCGGGCAATTTCGCCGAAGGCATGCTCGCCGCGATGGGCGTGGCGGCCGAGCGACTCGGGCTTTCGTTCGAGCAGTTCTGCGGCGAGATCGCGGTGCTCACCCACGGCACCACGGTCGGCACGAACGCGCTCATCCAGAGGAAAGGCGCGCGCGTCGGCCTGATCACGACGCGGGGCCACGAGGACGCGATCCACATCATGCGCGGCTCGCGCGGCGTTTCCTCGCGCGACATCGCGAGGGTGGTCCACTTTCCCTCGAGCCAGAAGCCCGTCCCCATCGTGCCCAAGCGCCTGATCGAAGGCGTGTCGGAGCGCGTCGACTGCTTCGGCGAGGTGGTCGTGCCCTTGAACGAGTCCGAAGCCGAGGCCGCGATCGCGCGTCTGGTCGAAGCCGGTGTCGAGGCGATCGGCGTGTGTTTTCTCTGGTCGTTCAAGTATCCGCGGCACGAGCAGCGCGTGAAGGAGATGATAGCGAAGATCGCGCCGAATCTGTTCGTCTGCTGCTCGACCGATATCGCGCCCAAGTGGGGCGAGTACGAGCGCGTCACCGCGACCGCGCTGAACGCCTACATCGGGCCGGTGATGGCGAAGTACCTGGGCAACCTGGACGGACAGCTGAAGAAATCCGGCTACCGGCAGCCGCTGCAGATCACGCAGTGCGGCGGCGGCTCGGTCTCGGTCGACCGGGCGATCGAGTCGCCGCTCTTGACCCTCGACTCGGGCCCGGTGTCGGGCGTCACCGGCTCGCTCTACCTCGGCAAGGTCATGGGGATTGCGAACATCATCACGACCGATATGGGCGGAACCTCGTTCGACGTCGGAATCATCTACGGCGGACAGCCCGCCTACTCCTTCGTTTCCAACGTCGCCCAGTACGAATATTTCCTGCCCAAGGTCGACATCCAAGCGATCGGCTCGGGCGGCGGGTCGCTCGCGCGCGTCGATGCGGCCGCGAAGACGCTCGCGGTGGGTCCTGAGTCCGCCGGCGCCGATCCCGGCCCGGTCTGCTACGGCAAGGGCGGCACGATCGCCACCGTCACCGACGCGGACGTCGTGCTCGGAACCATCAACCCGGATAATTTTCTGGGCGGGCGCATCAAGCTCGACAAAAGGAAGGCCGTGGAATCGGTGCAGCGCATCGCATCGGCGCTCGGCCTCTCGCTCATGGAGGCCGCGAGCGGCATCGCGAGGATCGCCGAGTTCAAGATGGCCGACATCATCCGCAAGACGACCGTGGAGAAGGGCTTCGATCCGCGCGACTTCGTTCTCTTCGCCTTCGGCGGCGCGGGCCCGGCTCACGCGGGGGTGTTCGCCCGCGAGCTCGGGGTGCAGAAGGTGATCGTTCCGCAGAAGGAGATCGCCGCGACCTGGTGCGCCTTCGGCGCGGCCTCGGCCGATATCCTGCACGTCTACGAGCAGGTCGACATCCAGGCGAGCCCGTTCGACGCGGCGCGCGTGAACGCCTCGCTCGAGGCCCTGGAGAAAAGGGCGAGCGAACAAATGGACCGCGACGGCATCGCGCCGGCGCGCCGCGGCTACGGGTTTTCCCTCGACATGCGCCACAGGGGCCAGATCAACGAGGTCGAGGTGATGCTGCCGGAAAAACGCGTCAAGGAGTCACTGTGGCAGCCGTTGCATAAGCGCTTCTATGCGCGCTACGAGCAGCTCTACGGGAGCGGCTCGTCCTACGGCGAGGCGCGCCTGGAGATCGTGACTCTGCGCCTGCGCGCGACCGCCGCGACGCCACGGCCGAAGCTCTCCGCAACGAAAAAGCTCAGCGCGAAGATCAGTCCCAAAGCGGCGAGCGGCAAGCGCAGCATCTATTGGGCCGATCTGAAAAAAACGGCGGCGACGCCGATCTACGACGGCGCGCTGCTCGCGCCGGGAAACCGCATCAAGGGCCCGGCGGTGATCGAAACCACCGACACCACGGTCGTGGTGCATCCGGGGCGGTCGCTCCGCGTGGACGCGTTCGGCAATTTCGAGATCTCCTTCGGACGATGACTACGTATACTTTTCCCCTCCTCCTGACAGGAGGAGGGGTCCGCCGCAGGCGGGGGGTGGTGGGGCGCAAGCGGCCGCACCACCCCGTCAGCTTCGCTGCCACCCCTCCTCGCAAGCGAGGAGGGGAAAACGAGAGGTAGCTCATGCCCAAAGTGAGCGAGATGAAAGACGCCGTCTTCGACGGCAGGAACAGGGGCTATGTGCCGCCGAAGAAGCTTTCCATCTCGCCCCGGCTCAAGCTGCATCGAAAGGGCGCGAAAAGCGTCGACCCGATCACCTACGAGGTGATCCGCCACAGCCTGTGGCACGTGAACGAGGAGCACGGCGCCACGATCCAGCGCCTCTCCGGATCGCCGGTCGCGATGTATGCGCTCGACCTGAATCCCTCGATCCTTACCGAGGACGGCGAGTTCGTGTACTTCGGGCCCTACATGCAGTACATGTCCGGCGTCACCGACACGCAGGTGAAGTGGGTGCTCGAATACCGCAGCGACAATCCCGGCATCGCGGACGGCGACATGTTCCTCGCCAACGACCCCTGGGTGGGCGCGGCGCACCAGCAGGACGTGATGCTGATCTGCCCGGTGTTCTGGAAGGAGGAGCTCTTCTGCTGGGTGACCAATTGCCTGCACCAGTACGACTTGGGCGGCATCACGCCGTCTTCATTCTGCGGCTCGGCGGAGAACGCCTTCGAAGAAGGCATCTGCATCCCGCCGGTGAAGATCGTGGAGGGGAACGAGATCCGCCGCGATATAGAGGAGTTGTACCTGCGCTCGTCGCGCAAGCCCGAGGCGGTCGCGCTCGATTTCCGGGCGCAGCTCGCCGGCAACATCACCGCACGCGACCGCGTGCTCGCGCTCATCGGGCGTTACAGTGCCGAGGTCGTGAAGGGCGTGATGCGCAGGATCCTCGACAACGGCGAGCGCGCTTTTCTGGACAAGCTGAAGCGCCTGCCCGATGGCGTGTGGCGCGAGCGCAGCTACGTCGAGTGCTGCCGTCCCGGCGACCGGCGCACGCATCAGGTCATGTTGACGCTGCGCAAGAAGGGTTCGACGCTCGTTTTCCAGAACGAGGGCACGGCGCCGCAGGACGGCGCGATGAATGCGACCTACTCGGGCTGGCGCGGCGCGATCATGGTGGCGTTCAACCAGCTGTCCAGGCCATGGAGATCTCCCTCTACCCCGCGTACAACGTGCTCTCCAAGATGATCCACTCAGACCCCGAGATGCGCAAGGACATCATGTGCATCGGCGGCACCAGCCAGTGGCCGGCGACGATTTTCCGCGGCACCGACCAGTGGGGCGAGCGCTACGGTTACATCCTCGTCGATCCCATCGGCGGCGCGATCGGCGCCTTTTCAAACGGAGATGGTATTTCCACCGGCGGCCAGTCGCGGACGCCGATCTGCAAGCTGCCCAACGTCGAGCACACCGAGCAGACCTTTCCGCTCCTTTTCCTCTACCGCAAGGAAGTGATCGATTCCGGCGGCGCCGGTAAATTCCGCGGCGGGCTCTCGGCGGAGTCCTGCTTCATTCCGCACCGCACCGAATCGATCACGCAGGACACGCTCTCCTCGGGCAACGCGATCCCGACCTCGCCCGGAATGATGGCGGGCTACCCCGGCTCGGTGAACGTGTACAAGTTCAAGCGGGCGACCGATATCTTCGAGCGCCTGGGCGAGCGCCGCATCCCCGGCGACATCTCGGAGCTGAAGGGCGAGGAGGTGACGCTAGCGCTCCGCCAGGAGAACTTCATCCAGAAGCCCGACGACGTCTACGCCGTGATCTGGTCCGCGGCGGGCGGCTTCGGCGATCCGCTGGAGCGCGATCCGGAAAAAGTGCGCGACGACGTGATCGATCAGCGCTCCGTGTCCGCCGAGGCGGCGCGCGGGCTCTATGGCGTGGTCATTGCCTCCGACGGGCGCGTCGATGCTCAGGCGACCTCGAGGCTCCGCGCCGAGCGGCGCGAGGCGAACCGCAGGAAGGACGGCGTGGTGCAGAAGCTCGACGGGAAAATAATCGCGCGCGTCACGGAAAATCTCGACGTACGCCGCGACGGCAGCGGCCTGCGTACGGCTTGCGCGAAGTGCGCCGCCGACCTGGGGCCTTTGCGCGACAACTACAAGGACCACTGCGTGCGGCGCGAATCGGACGTGAGCGCCGCCAACCCCAACATCGGCGACTACCGCCGCTACATCGACGACCGGCCGGTGTTCCGCCAGTTCTCCTGCCCCGGGTGTGGGGCGCTCGTGGAAAACGAGGTCGCGCGCGCCGACGACCCCGTTCTGCGCGACATCGAGCTCGACATGCGCTGAAAGCCCGCGGTTCTTCGTTGACACGGGGAGGCGCGATTGATAGATTGCGCCGCATCGCTCGCGCAGGACCGGAGTTCCACATAACGGAACACGCGCGCGATGACCGCCGGGAGGGGACGTACAGGCGGCGGCGTATCGACGAGGAGGAGCAAAAAAATGCAGGCGGGTAATCCCGCGATGAACGCCGCAGCCCCTTTCGCGCTGCGGCGCTCGTTCGACTGGAAATGGGTCGTGATCGGGCTGTGCGTGGTTTTCACGATCTACATCGCGGTGGTGCCGCTCGCGTTCCTCCTGTGGCAGAGCTTCTTCACGCCGCAGACCGCGTCGAAGGCGGCCGAGTTCACGCTCGGCAACTACACCTCGGCCTACGGCTCGAGCGAGACGCTGCGGCTGTTCTGGAACTCGGTCCAGTTCGCGTTAGGGGCGTCGCTCTTCGCTTTCGTCCTGGGAACGGCGCTCGCGTGGATGAACGAGCGCACCAACACGCCGTTCAAGACGCTGTTCTTCGCGCTGTCGATCATTCCGCTCATCATCCCGGGGATTTTGTTTACTGTCGCGTGGATCCTGCTCGGCAGCCCCAAGATCGGCATCATCAACCTCGCGCTGCAGAACTGGATCGGGCTGGAAAAGCCCCTGTTCAACGTCTATTCGCTGTGGGGGATGATCTGGGTCGACGGCCTGCACTACTCGCCGATGGCTTTTCTCCTGATGACCGCCGCGTTCCGCGCGATGGATCCCGCGCTCGAGGAGTCGGCGACCATGAGCGGGGCGAACATCTTTCAGGTCGCGTACCGGGTGACTCTGAAGCTCACCTGGCCGGCGATCCTCGCGACGCTGCTGATGCTCTTCGTGCGCGCGATCGAGTCCTTCGAGGTCCCTGCGCTCCTCGGTCTCCCGGTCGGTATCCACGTGTTCACCTCCGCGATCTACCAGGCCGTGCACCGCTATCCCAGCCAGATCGGTCTCGCCTCCGCATACGGGATGACGCTGCTCCTGATCACGACCGTCGGCGTGTACTTCGTCTCGCGCCTGTCGAGCCGCGGCAGCAAGTACGCGACCATGACCGGCAAGGGCTTCAGGCCGCGGAGAATCGACCTCGGCCCCTGGCGCTGGTTCGCCGCCGCGATCTTCATCATCTACTTCCTCCTGATCGTGGTGCTGCCTTTCGCGGTGCTGCTGTGGTCCTCTTTCCAGAGGTTCTACTCGGTGCCTTCCTGGCAGGCGCTGAACAACCTCACCCTCGACCCCTACCGCTTCATCTTCACCTACCCGAACCTCGCGCGATCGGTGTGGAACACGCTGATCCTCTCGTTCGGTAGCGCGACGGTGATCATGCTCGTGACTTCCGTCATCTGCTGGATCGTCGTGAAGACCAAGCTCCCCGGGCGCTGGCTCCTCGACAACTTCGCCTCGCTGCCGATGGTTTTCCCGGGACTCGTGCTCGGCCTTTCGATCATGATCTTCTACCTGAATTTCGACATCGGCATCTACGGCACGATCTGGATCATGTTCATCGCCTACATCACCCGCTTCATGCCCTACGGCCTGCGCTACAACACCACCTCGATGCTGCAGATCCACAAGGAGCTCGAGGAATCCGCGGCGATGAGCGGCGCCTCCTGGGGCACGACGTTTCGCCGCGTCATCCTGCCGCTCTTGAAGCCCGGGCTCGTCGCGGGCTGGATCTACGTGATGATCGTCTCGATCCGCGAGCTCTCCAGCTCGATCCTGCTCTACAGCCCGGGAACCGAGGTCCTGTCGATCACCATCTGGGAATTGTGGGAGAACGGCCAGTACGTGGAGCTGTCGGCGCTGGGAGTGCTGTTCATCCTCGCGCTCTTCGTCCTGGTGATGGTCGCCCAATGGCTGGGCAAGAAATTCGGGGTCAAGGAGTGATGCGGAGAATCGCGTGCTGAAAGTCGCGGGCCTTTTCACCGAATACCCCAACGAGCGCGGCCAGATCGTGCGCGCCGCGCAGGACGTGACGTTCGAGGTGCCCGAGGGGAAGCTGTTCACCCTGCTCGGCCCCAGCGGCTGCGGCAAGACCACGACGCTGCGCTCGATCGCGGGGCTGGAGCGGCCGCGCGCAGGCGAGATCAGCGTCGGCGACCGGGTCGTCTACTCCTCGACTCGGAACGTCTTCGTCGCGCCGAACCGGCGCGGATTCGGCATGGTGTTCCAGTCGTACGCCATCTGGCCGCACATGAACGTCTTCCAGAACACGGCCTTTCCGCTGCAAGTCGGCGACCGCAGGTTTTCCGCGCAGGAAATCCGCGACAAGGTCCTGCGCGTCTTGAGGGCGGTGCAGCTCGAGGAGCTCGCAGACCGCGAGGCGACCAAGCTCTCCGGCGGGCAGCAGCAGCGGCTTGCGCTCGCGCGGGCGCTCGTGATGGAGCCGCAGCTGCTCCTCTTGGACGAGCCGCTCTCCAACCTCGACGCGAAGCTGCGCGAGCGCATGCGCTTCGAGCTGAAGCGCCTGCAGCGCGAGCTGCGGATCACGACCGTCTACGTGACCCACGACCAGAGCGAGGCGCTCGCGCTGTCGCACTCGATCGCGGTGATGAACGAGGGCCATATCCAGCAAATCGGCGCGCCGCGCGAAATCTACGAGCGGCCGCGCAGCCAGTTCGTCGCCGACTTCGTCGGAACGACGAATTTTCTGGATGGCAGCGTCCTCGGTCGCGGCGCCGAGCCCGGGCATTTCCGCGTGCGCACGGAGTTCGGCGAGGTCGAAGTCCTGTCCGACGACGATCTGCGCGGCAGCGACCGCGTCGTCCTCTCGGTGCGTCCCGAGGACGTGGAGCTCGCCGAGACGCGGCCCGAAGGAGACAACGTCTGGGAGGCGCGCGTCGATCAGAAGGTGTTCCTCGGGGAGTTCATCGACTTCCAGGTGAAGCTCGGCGGCCGCATCCTGCTCGCGCGAAGCCATCCTTCGCTGCGCACGCCCGTCGGGGACGCTCTCTACGTGAAACTCCATCCCGAAAAGTGCGTGGCCCTCAAGGCCGCCTGATCCCATGGCCAAAGCCGAAGAGAACAAGGCCTCGACGAAAGCGGCAAAGGAGCGCTGGGCCTCCGACGTGATCGTCGACCTGCTGCACGCCTACGGGCTGCCGCACGCGGCGCTCAATCCGGGCGCGAGCTACCGCGGGCTGCACGACTCGATCGTGAACTACGGGCAGAACCGCCCCACCATGATGCTGTGCCAGCACGAGGAGACGGCGGTGCAGATCGCGCACGGCTACGCCAAGGCGAGCGGGGAGCCCATGGTCGCGATCCTGCACAACCTCGTCGGTCTCTTGCACGCCAACATGGCGATCTACTACGCCTACATCGATCGCGCGCCGATCTTCATCATCGGCGCGACCGGCCCCATGGACGAGACCAAGCGCCGACCGCGCATCGACTGGATCCACACGGCTCAAGGGCAGGGCGAAGCGGTGCGCGCGTACACCAAATGGGACTACCAGCCGCACACGATAGCCGGCGTACCCGAAGCCTTCGCACGCGCCTACGCGGTGATGATGAGCGAGCCGAAGGGCCCGATCTACATGTGCTACGACGCCTGGCTGCAGGAGCGCAAGCTCGACCACGAGGTGCCGCTGCCGCCGCCGCACGCGGCGAAGGTGCCGAGCCGGATCGCACCGGACCCGAAGGCGCTTGCCGCGGCCGCGGATCTCATCGCTTCGGCGAAGAAGCCGGTGATCATCGCGGAGTTCGTCGGCCGCGATCCCGAGGGCTTCCACGCGCTGGTCGAGCTCGCCGAGACGGGCGGCCTGCCTGTATACGATGTCGACAGCCGCCTCAACTTCCCCACGCGGCACCCGCTCAACATGAGCATGGAAAAGGATGTGTTCCGGGATGCCGACCTCGTGCTGTGCCTGGACACCCGCGACTGGGAGCGGCCGACGACCGAGCTCGCGAGCACGACGCGCGAGCTCACCTCGATCGTGCCTCCCGATGCAAAATGGATCGATATCGGCTTCGGCGACCTCGAGCTCTCGAGCTGGGCGCTCGACTACCAGCGCATGCATCACGCGGACCTGCGCATCCTCGCCGACACCTCGGTGGCGATGCCGATGCTCACCGCGCTCCTCAAGGACCACGCGGCGAACGACAAGAAGTTCGCCGCGGAAGCGAAGGCGCGCAAGGCGCAGATCGCCAAGCGAAGCGACGCGAAGCGCGAGCGCTGGGCGAAGGAAGCGCGCGAGCACTGGGAAGCGAGCCCGATCGCGCTGCCGCGGCTCGCCGCCGAGGTGTGGGACGCGATCAAGAACGAGGACTGGGTGCTCACTGCCGGCACGCTCGACGAATGGGCGCGCATGCTCTGGGATTTCGACAAGCCTTACCGCCATCCCGGGAAATCGCTTGGCACCGCGACGCAGTTCGGCATCTCCCTCGGCGTCGCCCTCGCGCACCGCGACAAGAAGCGCGTGGTGGTGGACCTGCAGCCCGACGGCGACCTCATGTTCGACGCGGGCGCGATGTGGGTCGCGGCGAAGCACCGCATCCCGCTGCTCGTCGTCATGTACAACAACCGCGCCTACTACAACGACTGGGAGCACCAGATCCGCATGGCCAAGCTGCGCGGCACGCCGGTAGCTCGTGCGCACATCGGCATGGACATGAGCGACCCCGATCCGGATTTCGCGTCGATGGCCAAGTCCATGGGATGGTACGCGGAAGGCCCGATCGACAAGCCGAAGGACGTCGCCGCTGCGCTCAAGCGCGCAATCGCCAAGGTGAAAGCGGGGACTCCGGCTCTTCTCGATACGATCACCCAGAAGCGCTAGGAGCGCAGAATGACGAAGACCGCTGTCAAGACTGTCGGCGTGGTCGGCGCAGGGCGCATGGGCACGCCGATCATCGGGCATCTGGCTCGCAAGGGTTTCGCGACCCGCGCCTGCGACTTGAACGCGGCCAGGGCGGGCGCGGTGAAGAAGCTCGGTGCCCAATGGGCGGCGAGCCCGGAAGCTCTCGCCCCCGAGTGCGACGCGATTCTCGTCTGCGTGGGCTTCGACCGCGAAGTGCAGGAGCTCCTCGCGAAAGGCGGGCCGTTGCGCAAGGCGAAGTCGGGCACGATCGTCGCGATCCTCAGCACCATTCATCCCAAGACCGTACAGAAGCTTGCGAAGGAGTGCGAAGGCGCGGGCCTGCGCGTCGTCGATTCCACGGTGTGTCGAGGCGGCGAAGCTGCGGACAGCGGCACGCTGCTTTCCTTCGTAGGCGGCAGCGTGGGAGTCGTCGAGCGCCTCACCCCGGTGCTGCGCGCCTACTCATCCGACGTGGTGCACACCGGCGGCGTGGGAACCGCGCAGGTCGCCAAGGCCGTCAACAATCTGATCCTGTGGGCGTGCCTGGTCGCCGATCACGAAGGACTTGCGCTCGCGCAGCACTACGGTGCCGACATCGAAGCCTTGCGCCGCGCCCTCCTCATGTCGAGCTGTGCGAACGGGCCGCTCGAGAAGTGGGGCAGCCAGACGATGGCTTGGGCCGAAGACGACATGGCGATCGTCGCCGAGATGGCGGCGGAGGCGGGCATCGCGCTGCCGCAGGCCGGGGTCAACCGAGAGATTTGCCGCGCCCTCAAGCCGCGGCGCCACAAGCTGGAAGCGTACGGGCGCTGATCGGGTCACCTGCCTCGCGCCGCCCAGCTTACATTTCGTTGACAGCGCAGGGGTCGGAGGGTAAGTTGCGGCGCAGATGTTCCGTAGAAACGATTACTGTTCTGCATGAAGGAACATCGGGGCAGGGGCGGGTCGACACCGGGGAAAGAATTTCGGGTGCAGCCCTGAGATACCACGAAACAATAGGAGGAGAGATGAAATTGAACAGGAAGGCGATGGTCTTGGCTGTCGGGGCGGCGCTGGCGGCGCCCAGCGCCTACGCGCAAATCAAGAGCCCGGCGGGATCGGACTGGGAGTTCTACGGCAAGTTCTATCCGGAAGAGACGCACTTGCATGGTGACGGGGCAACTGCTCCGGGTACGACCGGGCTCTCGACGCTCACCGGATCACTCGGCGGCAATCAGATCATCCCCAGGTGGGAGATGCAGATCAGCAATAGCTATGTCGGCTTCCGTGGCAGCAAGGACGTCGGTCGCGGGACGAAAGGGATTTGGCAACTGGAGCAGTCAGTTCCCCTCGACGAGGGTGTTGTGACGGCGAACAGCGCGGGTTTTATCTCCACCTTCGGTAATCGGAACTCGTTCGTTGGCCTCACCAACAATGAATGGGGCACGTTCAGGGCGGGGAATATGGATACGCCGTACAAGGAATACGGCAATATCCTCGGCTTCCTCGGCGTCAACAGCGGCAACTTCGTGTCGCAGAGCAATGTGCTGCAAAAGGTGGGCTTCGGCACGAGCTCCGCGTCGAGCTTCAATTTGCGCCGGCCAAACGCGCTCGACTTCACTTCGCCGACTATCCTCGGTGGACTGCAGACCAAGGTGCAGTATTCACGGGGCAATCCCAGCGACACCACCGGTACTGGCGATAATAGCTCCGGTAACAGTGCTGTGGGTCAGTCGCAGACGATCAGTCCGGTGAAGCGCGATCCGCGAGTAGCGTCCTGGGGGGTCAAGTGGGAGCAGGGGCCGTTGCTCGTCGCGTTCGCGCAGGAAGCCCATTTCGACCTCTTCGGGGGTTCGCTTAATTCTCCCTCCGCGAGACGAAACCAGAGTGCCGACGGCAACACCGCGGATCCATCGGTCAGCTCGAAGGACGTCGCGAACCAGTTGGCAGCCGTGTACAAGATCGGCAACCACTCGATCGAGGCGGATTACGTCGTCAAGCATTACAAGGAAGACAACGTGACCGTCAACGGCCGATTCCAGGATTACAAGAACAAAGCCTACATGCTGCTCTGGGAAGCTCGCTGGACCGCCGCGTGGCGCACCGCCGTTCACTACATTAAATCGAGTGCCGGCAGCTGCACCTTGCTCAATACGGCGTGCACGACCGACGGCCTCGAAGGCCACCAGCTCGACGTGGGCGTAGCCTACTACCTGGACCCGAGCTTGTACATTTTCGGGCTCTACAGCAAGCTGACCAACAGCGCGGCGGCCGTCTACAACAGCTCGTCTCAGAAACCGAAACCGGGTGAGGACATCACCCAGGGCGGGGCCGGCATCGCCTACACGTTCTGAGTCCGCGCCGGCCCGGCCGGCAGCAGTTGCAGCAAGCGCGACACCAGGGACGGGCGCTAAAGCGCCCGTCCGTATTTTCAAGAGGTAAGTTCCAGGCAAGCTTTGCGGAATAGGAGAGAGACGGCATGCGCGGTGGCAGCGGCATCGACCAGCGCCGGAGAAGGATCGTCGCAGGTGCGCTGGGTGCAGCGGTGTCGCCGGGATTTGCACTCGCGCAGGGCAAAGACGCGGCGAGGAACCGTGAGATCTACCTGTACAAGGGTGCCGATCGCGAGAAAAAGATCCTCGAGGGCGCGAAAAAAGAGCGCGAGGTCGTCGTCTACACTTCCCTGAACCTCAAGGACTCGGTGCCGATCGTCGAGGTCTTCGAGAGAAAATACGGCGGCGTGAAGGTCCAGCTGTGGCGTTCGAGCTCGGAGAAAGTCCTGCAGCGCGCCATCGCCGAGGCGCATGCCGGGCGGTTCGGCTGCGACATCCTGGAGACGAACGGCCCGGAGATGGAAGCGCTCTACCGAGAGGAGCTGCTCGAGGAGTTCTTCAGTCCCCACTTCAAGGATCTGCCCGCGTCGGCCTTTCCCAGGCATCGCCATTACGTCGCCGACCGCTTCAATTTTTTCACCATCGCTTACAACACCAACCTCGTCAAGGCAAACGAAGTGCCCGACACCTACGAGGACCTGATTCAGCCGCGCTTCGCGGGCCGGGTCGGGCTCGAAGCGAGCGATGTCGACTGGTTCGGCGCGATGGTCAAGGCGATGGGCGAGGAGAAAGGCCTCGCATTCTTCAGCAAGCTCGCCGCGGCGAAGCCCGAAATACGCTCAGGCCACACGCTGATCGCCGAGCTCGTCGCCTCGGGCGAGATCCCGCTCGCCGCCGCCATCTACAACCACAACGCCGAGCGGCTGGTGGTGAAGGGCGCTCCCATCCGCTGGAAGGCGCTCAAGCCCACGTTCGGGCGGCCGAACGCGATCGGGGTGGCGCGCCGCGCCCCGCACCCGAACGCGGCGCTGCTCTTTGCCGATTTCATGCTCTCCCTCGAAGGCCAGACGATCCTGAAAGAGCGCAACCGCGTGCCCTCGAGCCGCGCCGTGGACACGCACCTCAACAAGTTCCCCTTCGAGATGATCGACCCGGTGATCACGCTCGACGAGGCCGACCGCTGGGAGAAACTTTGGTCGGATCTCTTCCTCAAAGGTGAGAAGATCCGGAAGGAATCCGAATGAGGACGCCTGGATTCAGCCTTCTCGCGAGCCTGCTCGCCGCGGGCGCGGTTCTCTCCGCGCCGGCTATCGCGCAGGTCAAGCCGAACGCCACCGCGGCGGACGTCGGCTTGTATTCGGGTCCCGACCGCCTTTCGAAGCTGGTCGAAGGAGCGAAGAAGGAAAAGGAGCTCAACCTCTACACCTCGGCGCAGTCCGACGACATGGGGGCGCTGGTGGGCGCCTACGAGAAGAAATACGGGGTGAAGGTGAGCGTATGGCGTGCGAGCTCGGAAAAGGTGCTGCAGCGCGCCGTCGCCGAAGCGCGCGCCGGCCGCAACACCGTGGACGTGGTCGAGACCAACGGCCCCGAAATGGAATCGCTGCACCGCGAAAACGTCCTGCAACGGGTTAACTCGCCGCACCACGCCGATCTCATCGCGCCCGCGCTCCGTCCCCATGGCGAATGGGTCGGCACGCGCCTGAACGTGTTCGTGCAGGCGTACAACACCCAGGCCGTGAGGAAGCAGGATCTGCCGAAGACCTGGGAAGACTTGCTCGACCCGAAGTGGAAGGGGAAACTCGGTATCGAGCAGGAGGACTCGGACTGGCTCGCGGGCCTTTTCGACGAGATCGGCGAGGCCAGGGGCACGAAACTCTTCAAGGAGATCGTCGCAAAAAACGGCATGTCGGTGCGCAAGGGGCATACGCTGCTCACGCAGCTCGTCGTGTCGGGTGAGGTGCCGCTCGCGCTGACCGTATACAATTACAAGGCCGAACAGTTCAAGGGCAAGGGCGCGCCGATCGACTGGTTCTCGATCGGCACGGCGATCGCGCGGCCGAACGGAGTCGGCGTCGCGCGCCGCGCCCCGCATCCGCACGCCGCGGTGCTCTTCTACGACTTCGAGATCAGCGAGGAGGGCCAGAAGATACTCGCGCAGCGCGACTTCGTGCCGACGAGCAGGAAAATCGACACGCCGCTCAACAAGCTGCCGCTCAAGTTCGTCGACGCGCGAGTCACGCTCGACGAATACGACAAGTGGGCGAACCTGTACGAAGAGATTTTCGGCAAGGGTCGGTAGACGACGGAGCAAACCTATGGGCAAGGAATCGCACTACAGCAGCAAGAAGGACCGTGTCTTCGTGCGCGGAATCCAGGGGCAGTACAGCTTGAAGGACGAGCTCGCGCGCCTGCGCGGTCTGCCGCGCGTGATCAAGGGCAAGGACCTCCTCTTCAACGACGGGCCCCAGTCCTTCAGCAAGCACTTCATCGAGCCGGTCGACGGCATGACGCAGACGCTGCACGTGCACCTGGAGGAGTACGGCCCCGGAGGCCGCACGCAGAAGCACGGCCACGTTAACGAGGCGGCGTTCTACATTCTCGACGGCAAGGGTTACGAGATCCATGACGGCGTGCGCTACGACTGGTCCGCGGGAGACGTCGCGATCGTCCACATGAACTGCGTGCATCAGCATTTCAACGCAGACCCGGTGAAGCCCGCCCGCGCGCTCGTCCTGAAGCCCAAGCCGATGGTCCTATTCATGAACCTGATGTTCCAGCAGACGGTCATCCCGCGGCCGAAGGAAGCGACGCCCGAAGGCGCGGGCTTCGTCCCGCGGCACTTCGAGGAAAACTACAACCACTAGTGAAGGGGAAAGGGGTCGCACATGGCCTGGGGTGAATCGAAAGCGTGGATGCGCGGCAGCGCGCACCAGAAGCTGTATCAGAGCCTGCTGGAGAACGCGATGCAGGCGCCCTCGCGAAACGCGAAGCGCAGGAAGATCCTGCGTCCGGAGGACATGCCCTGGGAGATGTCGCGCCAGGGGCTGCTGAAGCACCTGCTCAACGAGCAGATGAACACGCGCATGGAGACGGTCGACGCCTACATGCAGATCATTCCGCCGGGCAGCCGCTCGGGCAAGCACCGCCACCTCGCCGAGGAATGCCTCTACGTCGTCGAGGGCCGCGGCTACGACCTGCACCAGGACTGCGACGTGGAGATCACCGACACCTACCACTGGAAGCCGCAGGCCGAGGTGAAGCGCTACGAATGGGAAGCCGGAGACGTGATCTACATCCCGCCGAACACGATCCACCAGCACTTCAACGCGAGCGGGGAGAAGCCGGTGCGGCTGATCTCGGCGATCAACCGGATCTACAAGTACTGCGGGCTGAACGACCTGGAGCAAATCGAGGACGCTCCCGAGTACGACGCCAAGGTAGTGCTCAGCGCCGAGCTCGTCGAGAAATATCTCAAGCGCAGGATCAAGGAGCCCGCGTAGGGCCCGAAGGACCCGATGCGCGTCGCATGCCTAGCACTCGGTGCACTGGCGTGTCTTGCCGCGAATCTTTCCTTCGGGCAGCAGGACTCGAATTCTCCGGCGCTCGACGAAAGCGCCGATCGCTCGGCACGCCTCGTCGCCGGTGCCAGGCGGGAGGGCTCGCTGTCGTTGTATGCATCGATGGCGGAGAAGGACCTGATCCGCCTCGTGTCGGAGTTCGAGCGCCGCTACGGAATCAAGGTCAAGGTCTGGCGCTCGGGCAAGAACAACGTCCTGCGCAGAGCGGTCACCGAGGCGCGTGCCGGCCGCTTCGAGGTGGACGTCGTGCACAACCCATCGCCCGAGATGGAGCTGCTGCACCGCGAGCGCCTGCTCCAGGAAGTCCGCTCGCCTTACCAGCGTGAGTTGATTCCCGAGGCCGTTGCGCCTCATCGCGAGTGGGCCGGGCCCCGCGTGTATATCTTCGTCCAGGCCTACAACACCAACAGGGTCACCCCCGAGGAGCTGCCGAAAACGTTCGCGGACCTGCTCGACCCGCGCTGGAAGGGACGCATCGCCATCGAAGCGAAAGAGCAGGAATGGTTCTTCACGCTGGTCCAGGAAATGGGCGGGGAGCCGGGGCTCAAATTCTTCCGCGATCTGGTGGCGAGGAACGGCCTCACGGTGCGAAACGGAAACGCGCTGCTCAACAACCTCGTGGTCGCGGGAGAAGTTCCGCTCGCGCTGACGCTCTACAGCTATCTGCCGGAGCAATCGCGGCGGAGCGGCGCGCCGATCAACTGGATAGCGCTTGCGCCGACGGTCGCCTACACCGACGGCATCGGCGTCATGAAGCGCGCGCCGCATCCGAACGCCGCGGTCCTCTTCTACGACTTCGTCCTCTCCGACGGCCAGACGCTGCTCGCGGAGCTGAACCACGTCATCTCCCACCGCCGCAACGAGCCGTATCTCAGAAGATTCCGCTTGAAGTTCATCGAGCTCGACGCCGTGCTCGCCGATTACGACCGCTGGACCAGGATCTTCGAGGACACCCTCTACGGCCGCGGCGCGGTGTCCTCGCCCACGGCGTCGCAATAGCCGATGTTCCCCGTCGTGGCGAACAAGCGCAACGACTACCTGATCGACCGCGCGGCGCAGAAGGCGAAGAAGACTTTTTCCGGCGTGCTCGACGTCGGCGTACAGGATGCCGCCGTGCAGGAAAGCATGGGAACGATCCAGGACCGCAGCCGCGAGCATCTCGTCTCCTCGGACAACGGCATCGTCAAGACGCGCAAGCGGCTGATGGACGCTGCGAAGACGGTCGAGCGCGGGCTCGCGCCGCCGGGCCTCGCTCCCGCGGCGCAGCGCGCCCGCGCGGTATCAATGGTCGTGCCGCGCGAGTTGGCCCTGCCCGATGCGGTCGCGATGGCGCAGAAGGACCCGGCGAAAACGGTGCCGGCGGCATGAAACCCTTGTGCGCTTTGCTCGCAGTCGCGAGTCTCGCTTCGCCCGTCGCGGCGCAGGAGCCGAGGAGCGTGCTCGCGGGACTGGCTGCGTACGAGGGCGCGGACCGTCCTCAACTCCTGCTCGAAGGCGCGCGCCGCGAGGGCTTCCTCAGCCTCTATACGTCGTTTCCCCCCGAGGACGTCGCGACGCTGAACGCGGCCTTCGAAAAGAAGTACGGCGTGAAGGTCCGCGCCTGGCGCGCGGCCTCGGAGAAGGTTTTGCAGCGCATCGTGGCCCAAGCGCAGGCGGGTCGCGACGAAGTCGATCTGGTGGACAGTAACTCGGTGCCGCTCGAGCTGCTGCGGCGCCGGGGACTGCTGCAGGCGGTGCGCTCGCCCTACCAAGCCGACCTGATCCCCGCCGCGGTGCCCGAGCATCGCGAGTGGGCCTGGGCGCGGCTCTCCGTGTTCGTCCAGGCCTACAACACGCGGCTCATCAAGCAGGCAGAGCTCCCCGCGTCATACGGCGACCTCCTCGATCCGCGCTGGAAAGGAAAGCTCGGCATCGAGGCCTCCGACGAGGATTGGTTCGCCGAGGTGGTGCGGACTCTCGGGGAGGAGAAAGGCCTCAACCTGTTCCGCGAGCTCGCGGCGAAGAACGGCCTGTCGGTGCGCAGAGGGCACAGCCTGCTCGCGCAGATGGTGGCCTCGGGCGAGGTGCCGTTCGCGCTCACCGTCTACAATTTCACCGCCGACCAGCTCAAAGGACAGGGCGCGCCGCTCGAGTGGTTCATGCTCTCGCCGGCGGTCGCGCACGGCAACGGGTTCGCGGTGATCCGGCGCGCGCCGCACCCGCATGCGGCGCTGCTGTACTACGAATTCATGATCGGCGACGACGGTCAGCGGATCCTGGCGGAGCGCAAATCCGTTCCGACGAGCAGGAAAATCCACACCGCGCTCGATCGGAGCTCTCTGAAGATCATCGACCCGGTGGTACTCGTCGATCAGGGCGAGCGCTGGGCGAAGCTCTACGAGGAAATCGTCGTGAGGGGTGGCCGGTGACCTTGCTGATCGACAACGACATCGTGCGGCGCGTGCTCTCACCCGCCGCAGTGCGTCGCGCGCTCGAGTCGGCCTATCGCGACCTCGCATCGGGCGAAGCCGTCTGCCGCCCGCGCATCGACATCCGCATCCCGACGCGCGATCCGGCGAAGTTCTACCAATGGGGCACCATGGAGGGCGGTTCCACCGGCGGCTATTTCGCCATCCGCATGAAATCCGACGTCGTGTACGAACGCGAGTACGAAGGCGCTCGCACGCTCGAGAAGTACTGCATGCGACCGGGCCGCTACTGCGGCCTGGTGTTCCTGACAGACGTCGAGACCGGAGCTCCGCTTGCCATCATCAACGACGGATACCTGCAGCACCTGCGCGTCGCGGCCGACAGCGCGATCGGGGCCGATATGATGGCGCGCGAGGATTGCCGCACGCTGGGGATGCTCGGGTCGGGCGGCATGGCCGAATCGCACGTCGAGTCCCTTCTCGAGGTGCGGAACATCGAGCGCATCCGCGTCTACAGCCCGACGCGACCGCACCGCGAGCGCTTCGCTGCCGAGATCGCGGAGCGCCACGCAGTCGAGTGCGTCGCCTGTGACGAGCCGCGCGCGGCGTACGAAGGCGCGGACATTCTCGCCGCGTGCACCGACTCGGCGATTCCCGTGATCCGCGGCGAATGGCTGGCGCCGGGCATGCACGTCATCTCGATCGGCGGGCGGCCCGACGATGCGGCGCGCGCGCGCTTCGACCGCAGGCTGCGCCTCGGCACTGCACCCGCGCCCGTCGGGCGTCCCGAGCTCGCGACTTCGGACGAGTATCTGGGGTACCTCGCGCGGCCGAAGGACCCGCGCTGGGGAGCGCATCGCATGGGCAAGCGCGCGCCCCAGGTAACCGGGCGGGGCGGCGATGTGAGCTTCGACGACGTGGCGTCGGGACGGGAGCGCGGCCGCACCTCGCGCGAGCAGATCACCTATTCCGAGCGCGGCAACGTCCAAGGCGCTCAGTTTTTCGCGATCGCCGCGGCGGCTTACGAGGCTGCGCGCCGCGCGGGGCTCGGACGCGACCTTCCCACCGATTGGTTCCTGCAGGACATAAGAGACTAGGAAAGAGACCACCATGAGAACAATCGCCGTTTTTGCAGCGTGCGTGCTCGCCGCGGGATCGGCCGGCGCCCAAGGGCTCTTCGACTACAGCGGCCCGGATCGCATGGCGAAAATCACGGCGGCCGCGAAGAAGGAGGGCACGGTCACGATGTACACGACCTTCGCGGAGAAGGACCAGCCGACGCTGATCAGGCCCTTCGAGGCGAAGTACGGCGTCAAGGTCGTCATCTGGCGCGCCGGTACCGACAAGGTGCTGCAGCGAACGCTCGCCGAGGCGGCCGCGAGGAAGTACGACGTGGACTTGATCCATTTCGGCTCGCCCGAGATGGAGGCGCTTTCGCGCGAGAAGATCCTGCAGGCCGTGAATTCCCCGGTGCACAAGGACCTGCAGCCCGGCTCGGTGCCGGCGCACCGCGAATGGGCCGCCACGCTCCTCTCGGTGTGGGTGCAGGTCTACAACACCAATCTCATCAGGAAATCGGATCTGCCCAGGACCTACGCGGACCTGCTCGACCCGAAGTGGAAGGGCAAGCTCGGCATCGAGGCGAAGAACCAGGACTGGTTCGCCTCGGTGGTCGACGTGATGGGCGGAGGCGAGAAGGGGCTGCAGTTCTTCCGCGACCTTGTCGCGCGGAACGGGATCTCCGCCCGCACGGGGCACACGCTGCTCAACAACATGGTGATCGCCGGCGAGGTGCCGCTTGCGCTCACCGTCTACAACTACATGCCCGAGCAGGCGAAGAAAAAGGGCGCGCCGATCGACTGGTTCGCGCTCGAACCCGCCGTCGCCCGCTCCAACGCGATCGGCGTCGCGCGCCGCGCGCCGCATCCGGGCGCGGCGCTCCTCTTCTATGAATACATGCTCGGCGAGGGGCAGCAATACCTGGTGAAAATGGACTACGTGCCCTCGAATACCAAGGTGTCTTCTCCGCTCAAGAACGTGAAGATCCTCCAGACCGACCCGATCCGCTCGCTCGACGAAACCGACAAATGGACGAAGCTGTTCGAGGACGTCGTGCTGAAGCGCCCGGGAAATTGATAAGATTGCGGGGGAGGAGAACCCGATGAGTCTCGCAGTCGCAGTTCCTGAAGCGCCGCGTGGCTCGTACCGCGAGATGTGGCTGATCACGCTCGGCCACTCGCTCACGCACTGGTATCCGGCGACGTTTTATCTGATCCTGCCCATCATCGGCAAGGAATTGGGGCTTACCTACAGCCAGATCGGCCTCATCATGACCTGCCAGTACATCGCAGGGGCGGTGGCGAACATCCCCGGCGGGGTGCTGGTCGACACCGTCGGACGCAAGGGCGTGCTGATGGCGACCTCGCTCTTCTGGGTGGGTTTCCCGTATCTGCTGATGGGCTTCACGCACAGCTACCTGATGCTTCTGGGCTGCGTTGCGCTCGTGGGTTTCGGCAACAGCCTGTGGCATCCGACCGCGATTCCCACGCTCGCGCGCCGTTTCCCCGAGAGGAAGGGCCTCGTGCTGTCGCTGCACGGCATGGGGGGTAACGTCGGCGACGCGATCGCGCCCATCGTCGTAGGGACGCTGCTCGCCGTGCTCTCCTGGCGCGAAGTGGTGATCCTGAACGTCGTTCCCGGGGTCGTGATCGCGCTCCTCATCTTCGTTTTCCTCGGCACGATGCAGCTCGGCGGGAAGAAACGCGAGGCTTCGAGCGAAGCGGGGGCGCAGTCCCTGCGCGACTATTTCCGCGGGCTGCCCGAGCTGTTCCGCAACCGCGGGCTCATCCTGCTTTCGACGAGCTCGGCGTTCCGCTCGATGACGCAGAACGCGGTGCTCACTTTCCTGCCCGTGTATCTCGCGTATGAAATGGGCTATTCGCCCTTCTGGGTCGGCGCCTGCATGTTCGCGCTGCAGACCGCGGGCTTCGCCGCCGCGCCCGTCGCCGGGCACCTGTCGGACCGCATGGGGCGCAAGAGCGTGATGATGACCAGCATGGCGATGACCGCGGTGGTGCTCGTCTTCATGGCGCTCGCGGCCAAGTCGCTGGCGTTCGTGTTCTTCGTCGCGGTCCTCGGCTTCTTCCTCTACGCGATCAGGCCGGTGCTGCAGGCGTGGCTCCTCGAGACGACGCCGAAGAACATGGGCGGGACGAGCATCGGCGTGCTCTTCGGCGCGCAGGCGGTCGGCTCCGCGGTCGGGCCGCTCCTCGGAGGGCTGGTCGCCGACAGCTACGGCCTGACCGCGACGTTCGCCTTTCTCGCGGGGACGATCGTCGCCGCGAATCTCTTCATCCTGTTCATGCCGAAGACCGAGCCGGCGAGGGCGTGAGCGGGGCCCGTCGTGCTGCGGCGAGGTGGCTCTCCAGCACCTCGAACCGCAGCTTCGTTCTCTGGCCGATCGTGCTCTTGGCGGCGGAGGCCGCGATCCAGCGGGGCCTGCCGCGAATTCAACTCTGGGCGCTGCCCCTGCTCGCGTGGGGATACCTGCAGTACCGCCTCATCGGCAACTATCGCTCGCGCGAAGGCGGGGGCGGGCCCGGCCTCTCGATTCCGCCGGAGCGCCTGGTGACCGGCGGACCGTATCGCTACTGCCGCAACCCGATGTACCTCGGTCATCTGATTTTTCTCGCTGGGCTCGCTTTCGCGCTCGACTCATGGCTCGCCGCGGCGGTGCTCGTGTTCCACGCCGCGTGGTTCGACCGGCGCGTGCGCGACGACGAGGCGCGCCTCAGCGCTCTGTTCGGGGATCCCTATCGGGCGTATCTCGCCCGCGTGAAACGCTGGATCCCCGGCCTTCTCTGAGATCCTTCACCGAGACGATTCCTCCGGCGAGGAGAAAGGCGGCGTTGGCCCAGAACACCGGCGCCAGGCCGAACACGGCGCCGATGCCGCCGAACACGAGCGGAATCGAGATCTGGGTGATCTTGTTCACCGTCAGTCTCATTCCGAGCGCTTCGCCCGAGCGCCCCGGCGGCGCGTGGTGGTAGGTCAGCATGATGGTGAGCGGCTGCGCCGAGCCCAGTCCCAGGCCGAGCAGGAACGCGGTCACGACCAGCATCGGAACCCCCGACAGCAAAGGGAACAAGGCATAGGTCGATGCGGCGATGAAAAGCGAGCCGGTGAGCACGCCCGTTTCGGTGAAGCGCCGCGCGAGCTCCTGCATGAGGAGCCGCACGACGAAGGCGGCCGCGGCGTAGCTGGAGAGCACCAGACCGATTCCCGAAGCCGAGAGCCCGATGGATCGGCCGTAGATGGGCAGATAGAACGAGAACAGCTCGATGCCGGTGAGCGTCACCCCGCTCATGATCAGCGTGCGCCGCAAGGGCGCTCCCTTCAGCAGGTCGAACGCGCCCTGTCCCCGGTTTCCATCGTCGCGCCCGGCGCGCGGCGGCACGATCTTCTTCGCAAACAGAAACGCCAGCAGCGCCACGGTCGACGAGACCGAAGCGAGCAGGAGGAACGCCGGCCGGAAGCCCATAGCGTCGATCGAGAATCCGGCAAGCGACGGGCCGATGAAGGTCGCGATCGACTGGCCGAGCGAGAAGGTGCTGAAGTTCTTCGTGCGCTCGGCCGTGCCGCCGATCGATCCGATGGCGTTATGGATCGAAACGTGGAAAAAGATATGGCCGAGCCCGATCAGCGCCGGACACAGGATCAGGGTCACGAGCCCCTCGTGCAGCGCCGGAAGGAAAAGTCCCGCCGTGATGCCCATCGAACCGAACAGGATCGGATAGCGCACGCCGATGCGATCGGAGACCCGGCCCGCGTACACGGCGAGCAGCAGCGGGAACACCGAGTACAGGGCGGCGAGAACGCCGACCGTGAAGGAATTCGCTCCGAGCTGCAGCGCGTCCAGCGACACCAGCACTTTGCTGCCGCGATGCGCGATGCTGGAAAGCACCGAAAGGAGGATGACGAAATAGACCGACATGCGCGCCAAGTCTAGCAGGCTGTCGAATGCGCTAGACTTCTCCCATGCCCGTCGGAAGAAACGATCCTTGCCCTTGCGGCAGCGGAAAGAAATACAAGAGGTGCTGCGGCGCGGTGGTACGGATCAATCCGGTCTCCGTGGAGCACGGAGCGCGGCAATGCGGCAGCTGCACGGCCTGCTGCGACGGCTGGGTCAAGGGCACGATCTTCGGCCACGAGATGAAGCCGGGCCGGCCGTGCCACTTCCGGGGAGAGGGCTGTTGCACCATCTACGAGCGCCGGCCGGTCGACCCGTGCCGGAACTTCGTCTGCGGGTGGCTGCAGGAAGAGAGCCCCTTTCCGGAGGAATTCAAACCGGACCGCCTGGGCGTGCTGATCATTCCGGTTCGATGGAGAGCGAAAACCGCCTATATCCTGCGCTCGGCCGGGCGCGACCCGGACGAGCCGCTGCTCGCGTGGATGCGCGAATTCAGCCTGAAGACCGATCGCCCGTTCTTCTACGAGCGCTCGGGCGAGCGCTTCGGCTTCGGGCCGAGGGAATTCCAGATCGAGATGCTCGCCAAGCTCGAGCGCGGCGAGCGCCTGTGGTAGGTGTTATCAGGCATAATCGCCGGGCAGGCTAAACCGAGGAGGGACCATGCTAGGTAATAGTGTTCTGAGCACTTTAAGGCGCGTGCCGGGCGCCCTGTTCATCGGGCTCGCGCTGACCGGCGCGGCGCTCGCGCAGCAGCCGCTCAAGATCGGCTTCGGCATGAGCCTCACCGGGCCGCTCGCGGGCAACGGCAAGGCGGCGCTGATCGCGATGGAGATCTGGCGCGACGACGTCAACGCGAAGGGCGGGATCCTCGGGCGCAAGGTCGAGTTCGTCTACTACGACGACCAGACCAGCCCCGCCACCGTCCCGAGCATCTATACCAAGCTCCTCGACGTGGACAAGGTCGACCTCGTGGTGTCGGGCTACGGCACCAACGTCATCGCGCCCGCGATGCCGATCGTAATGCAGCGCAATCTCACCTTCATGACGCTGTTCGGCCTGAACGTCAATTCCAAGTTCAACTACGACCGCTACTTCCAGATCATGCCGGCGGGTCCGAACCCCGCGGTCGGCTGGTCGCAGGGCTTCTTCGACGCGGCGATGAGCATGAACCCCAAGCCGAAGACCGTCGCGCTGGTGGGCGCGGACGCGGAATACCCGGCGATGGCGCTGGAAGGCGCGCGCGAGCACGCGAAGAAGACGGGTCTCAAGATCGTCTACGACAAGACCTATCCGCCGAACACGGTGGACTACTCGCCGATCGTGCGCGCGATCCAGGCGGCCAACCCCGAGGTCGTCTTCGTCGCTTCCTATCCGCCGGACTCGGCGGGCATGGTGCGCGCCGCGAACGAAGTGGGTCTGAAGACGCGCATATTCGGCGGCGGCCTCGTGGGACCGCAGTTCGCTGCGCTGAAGACGCAGCTCGGACCGCTCCTGAACGGCGTCGTGAACTATGAATTCTACGTGCCCGACGTCGGCAGCAGGTTCCCCTTCCTCGAACAGTTCCTCGCCAAGTACCAGGCCCGAGCGGTCGTGGAGAAAGTCGACCCGCTCGGCTTCTACCTGCCGCCCTACGCCTACGCGATGATGCAGGTCCTCGAGCAGGCGATCACGGCGACCAAGGGACTCGACCAGGCGAAGCTCGCCGAGTACATCCACACGAACACGTTCGACACCTATGTCGGCAAAGTCGGATTCGCCAAGAACGGCGAATGGGCCGCGCCGCGCGTGATGATGACGCAGTACCACGGCATCACCGGCAACGACGTCGAGCAGTTCAAGAAGCCCGGGCGCCTCACCGTGCTGTCCCCCAAGGAATACAGGACCGGGGACCTGAAGGCGCCTTATCACGAGAATAAGAAGTAGACATTGATCGCGCGCCGGCGGGGAAACCCGCCGGCGCCGTTTTAAACGCATGGAAGTGTCGTGGGCGTTGCTCGCCAACGCCGTCATTGCCGGCCTGCTGCTCGGCGGGTTCTACGCCGCGATGAGCGTCGGCATTTCGATCTCGTTCGGGATGCTCGACGTGGTCAACATTGCGCACCCGGCGTTCATCATCCTCGGCTCGTACATCGCGTACATCGTCAACGATCGCTTCGGATTTGACCCGATCGTCGTCTCGCTGGTGGTGTCTCCGCTGTTTTTCCTGCTCGGTGCGGCGCTCTACCGGGTCTATTACTACTGTTTCGAGCGCCGCGGGCAGGAGTCGCTGCGCGGCCTCGCGTTCTTCTTCGGCATCCTGTTCATCACCGAGGTCGCGCTCGTCCTCGTCTTCGGCGTGGATTACCGCATGGTGAGCACGCGCTACGGCGACGTGACCTGGCGGGCGGGCGAGGTCGACTTCCCGATGCGCTTGGTCGTGCCCTTCCTCGTGTCCATGGTCATGGTCATCGGCGTTCAGCTCTTTCTCACGCGCACCTTCTTTGGCCGGGCGGTGCTCGCGGTCGCGCAGGACCAGCTTGCGCTGCGCCTGATGGGCGTGAATCCCGTGCGCGTCAAGGAGCTCGCCTTCGCCCTCTCGATCGCCACTGCGGGCGTCGCCGGCTCATTCCTAATCGTGATCCAGCCGGTGCAGCCGGCGATCGGGCGCGAATTCATCGGCCTGGTGTTCGCGGTGTGCGTGCTGGGGGGCATGGGCTCGATTCTCGGCACGCTGATCGGCGCCTTCGTGCTGGGGCTCGCCGAGTCCTTCACTTCCACTTTTTTCGGGCCTTCGTGGGCGCCGGCCGTCTCCTTCGGCTTGCTGCTCGCGACGCTCGCCTTCAGGCCCTCCGGGATACTGGGGAGGTAGGGGGCCGATGAGCAACAAGATCTTCGCCGCGGTCACTATCGCCGTGGCGCTCGTGCTCGCCGCAGTCACCCAGCTCATCCCCAACGAGTACTTCTTCTCAGCCGCGTACACCGTGCTGCTCTTCGTGATCCTCGCCACGGCGTGGAACATCCTCGGCGGCTATACCGGCTACGTGAATTTCGGCTCGGCCGCGTTCTTCGCGATCGGCGCCTATACCACGGTCTTCCTGTACAACGCTTTCAAGGCGCCGCTGGCGGTGGGAATAGTCGCCGGGACTCTGGTGGCGGGCCTCGCGGGGCTGGGCCTGGGCTATCTCACGCTGCGGCTGCGCGGCGTCTTCTTCGCGATCGCGTCGCTCGCGCTCGCCGTGGTGCTCTACATCTTCGTCGTGAACTGGGACTACGTCGGCGGCGCGCGCGGCGCCTACGTGATACAGCCGCGCGAGATTCCCTTCGGCCTGCCGCGCTACATCCACCTGATCTACGCGGTGCAGCTGGTGATGGCGGCGTTCGCGCTCGTCGTCGCGCGGGCAATCGAGAAATCGACCCTCGGACGCGGCCTCGCCGCGATCCGCGACGACGAGCTCGCGGCCGAGTGCTCGGGCGTGCCGACGCTCAAGCTCAAGATCTTCTCGACCATGGCGAGCTGCGCGCTGATGGGCATGGCGGGGACCACCTTTCCCTATTACCTCTCGTATATCGAGCCGAGCTCGGCGTTCAGCCTCTCCTACGCGGTGAACAGCATCGCCATGCCGCTCATCGGCGGCATGATGAGCTGGATGGGGCCGCTCATCGGCGCGGTGCTGCTCGGGAGCGTGCAGCAGCTGGTGCAGGTGACGGTTTCGTCGGCCTGGAACCTGCTCATCGTCGGCGTGCTGCTGGTGCTTTTCGTCACGCTCGCCCCGAACGGCATCATGGGCTGGGTGGATGCCTGGCGGCGGCGAAAGGGGCGATGATGGCCGACATGCTGCTCGAAGTCAGGGGAGTGACGAAGAGGTTCGGCGGCTTCACCGCGCTCGAGAACGTCGACTTCGTCGTGCGGCCCGGGGAGCGCGTCGGCCTCATCGGCCCGAACGGCTCGGGCAAGAGCACGCTCGTCAACTGCATCGCCGGGACGCTCAGGAACGAGGAAGGCAGCATCCGCTTCGAGGGGGAGGAGATCTGCGGGCATGCCGCACACCGGCGCATCCGCATGGGGCTTGCGCGCAGCTTCCAGATCCCCAAGCCCTTCGCCAGCATGACGGTGCTCGACAATCTGTGCGTGCCGCTCCTCTACGCCGCGCGCAGGCACGAGAGGCTCGCCCCCGGCCGGATCGTCGAAGAGGCGCTGCGCATCCTCGGGCAGGTCGGTCTCGCCGGCCGGGCGCGCGCGATGTCGGGCGGCCTCACCCAGGTGGACATGAGAAAGCTCGAGCTCGCGCGCGCCATGGCGGCCAAGCCCAAGCTGCTCATTTCCGACGAGGCCATGGCCGGGCTCTCCGCCTCCGAAGTCGACGACGTTCTCGCGCTCCTCTCCGGTCTGAAGGAGCAGGGCGTTGCGGTCATCATGATCGAGCACGTGATGCGCGCGGTGATGAAATTCTCCGAGCGCATCGCGGTGCTCGTGGCCGGGCGCAAGATCGCCGACGGCGACCCGCAATCGGTGGTCGGCAACGCCGAAGTCGTGAGAGCCTACCTTGGGGAATAGCCTGCGCGTCGAAGGCCTTTGCGCGGGCTACGGCGCGGTGCAGGTGCTCGACCGCATTTCGCTCGCGGTGGAGGACGGGGAGACGGTGACCCTCCTCGGCACCAACGGCAACGGCAAGAGCACGCTCATGAAGTGCATCATGGGCATCGTGCCGCCGAGCTCAGGGCGCATCCGCGCGGTCGTCGACGGCGTCGAGCACGACCTCGTAGGTCGCGCGCCCGAGCAGATCGTGGACCTCGGCATCGCACTCGTGCCCGAGGGGCGGCGGCTTTTCCCGCGGCTCACGGTGGAGGAGAATCTCCTGCTCGGCGCCTACCGCAGGAGCGCGCGCGCGGCGATCGCGAGGAACCTCGAGTTCTGCTTCGCGACTTTCCCGCGCCTTGCCGAGCGGCGCGGGCAGCTCGCCGGCAGCATGAGCGGCGGCGAGCAGCAGATGCTGACGCTCGCCCGCGCGCTGATGACCGCGCCGAAGATTCTCCTCGTCGACGAGCCCTCGGTGGGCCTCGCGCCCATCCTCGTGATCCATACGATCGACAAGATCCGGGAGCTGAAGGAAGGCTACGGCCTCACGGTCCTGATGGCGGAGCAGAACTTCAACCAGGCGATCCGCATCGCCGACCGCGGCTACGTGATCGTGCACGGCAGGATCGAGTACGAGGGCGCTTCGCGCGAGGACCTCGCCAACAACGAGCTCATCCACAAGCTCTACATGGGGTTATGATTCCGGGCCATGCCCGACCTACCGGAACTGGGGTTCCTCGCGCACTCGGCCAGCCTGCCGTGGCTGCTCGGCGCGGCGGTGCTACTGTCGCTCGGCGCGATCCTCGTGCTCGCCGGCCTCACCGCGCTCTTCGGCCTGCACCCCTTGCGCTTCGTGTCGCGGACGCTCCTCGGGCTTCTGCTCATCTCGCTCGGGATCCTCGAAGGCACGATCACCGTGGGCATCCAGGGCTACCGCTCGCTCGCGCGCGAGGAGCTCGCCGCGCGCATCGCGGTGCGTCCCTACGGCCCGCAGCAGTTCGCGGCCACGCTGCGCTTTCCCGACGGACGGATGGCGACCTACCCGATCTCCGGGGACGAGATCTACGTCGACGCGCGCATCCTCAAGTGGCACGCGCTCGCGAACCTGCTCGGCCTTTCCACCGCCTACGAGCTCGACCGCGTCGGGGGAAGGTTTCGGGCGATCGAGCAGGAACGCGCCGCCCCGCGCACGCTGCACCCGCTCGGCCAGCAGAAACCCCTGGATCTGTTCGATCTGCGCAAGCGCTACGCTTTCCTTGCGCCGTTCTTCGACGCCGAATACGGCTCGGCCGCCTTCGTCCCGGTGAACGAGCCCGCGGAGCTCGAGCTGCGGGTCTCGACGACCGGGCTTCTTTTCCGCCCCGCGCCCGCTTCGAAGACCGTCGAGAAGTGGCTCAACTAGGGAACCTGGACGGCATCAATCTGAGCCATCACGCGCTAGTCGTCCACCTCGAAGCGCTTCCACTCTCCCTTCGGCCGGCTCTTTCCGTCCCAGCCGATGCGGTCCATGTCGCTGAAGAACTGCAGGCGGTTCCCTTCCGGATCGTCGAAGTCGAAGGTGTAGTCGTTGCCCGGGCCTTCGTGCTTGATCTTGCCGCGAACGTTCACGCCCTGCGAGAGGAGGTATTTGCGGATGCGCTTCAGCGCATCGAGGCTCGCGACCTCCATCGCGATCTGCTGGAGGAGCGTCGCACCTGCGCCTTTTTTCTGCTCCTCGGCGGACATCTGGGCCAGCACGAAACTGTGGTGGTCGCCGCCGAAGCGCAGGAACGTCATCCCCTTTTCGTTGACGTCGGAGACCTTGAAGCCGAGCACGCGCGTGTAGAAATCGACCATTTTCGCGAGGTCGCGGCAGTAGAGGCCGACGTGGCCTATCTTGCGTACGCGGATGGGGTGGGCGGTGTCGGTCATGGTGTGTGGCTCCCGCAGTGAATTGCCTGTTCCGCTTGGAAGAACGAGGGTTTCGTGCCAGTTTGACAGCGTCGATAATGTACACCGTAATACCCCGTATGAAGCGCCTGCCCTGCCTCGCCGCCGCTCTCGCCTGCCTTGCGGCGGCCGCCTTCGCGCAGACGCCTTCGAACCGGGACATCTACATGTACCAGGGCGCCGACCGCGACAAGCGGCTGGTCGAAGGCGCGAGGAAGGAGCGCCAGGTCCTGTTCTACAGCACGATGACGGTCGCCGACGGCAAAGCGCTCGCCGTCGCGTTCGAGCAGAAGTACGGCGTGCGGGTTAACCACTGGCGCGGCTCGGCCGAGAAGATCGTGAGCCGCGCCATCGCCGAGGCCCGCGCGCGGCGCCACGAGGCCGACGTGTTCGAGACCAGCTCGCACCGCATCGAGGCGCTCTACCGCGAGCAGCTGCTAGAGGATTTCCACACTCCGGTGCTGCGCGACATCGTGCCCGAGGCGTTTCCCCGCGGCCACGGGCAGTACGTCGCCGACCGCTTCGCGTTCTTCGTGATGGGCTACAACACCAACCTCGTCAAGCGCGAGGAGCTGCCGGCGACGTACGAGGACCTGCTGCAGCCGCGCTGGAGCGGGAGGATCACGATCGAGGGGACCGACGTGCTCTGGTTCGCGGCCGTGGCCAAGGCGATGGGCGAGGAGAAGGGCATCGGCTATTTCAGGAAGCTCGCGGCGATGAACCCCGAGATCCGCCACGGCCACATCCACACGGCGCAGCTCGTCGCCTCGGGCGAAGTCCCGTTCTTCCTCACCGCGTACAACAACAACATCGAGACCTTGAAGTCGAAGGGCGCCCCGGTCGAGTGGAAACCGCTGCAGCCGGCGTTCGGACAGGCCGCGGCGGTCGGCTTGTCGCGGTACGCGCCGCACCCTCACGCGGCGCTGCTGTTCACCGAGTTCGTGCTCTCGAAAGAGGGCCAGGAGATCCTGAAGAGCGGAAATCGCGTCCCGACCAGCCGACTGGTGGACAGCCCGCTCAACAAGTTCAAGTACGAGATCGTCGACCCGGTGCTCGCGCTCGACGAAGGCGACAAGTGGGACGCGCTCTTCTCGAACCTCTTTCTCGGCGGCCGGGCCGTGAAGGAGGGCGACTGATGGAGGCGCCCATCCAGCCGCCCGCCTTGGACGGGGGCATGCCCCAGGCGGTCGCCGGCTTGAAGCGCGAGCTCGCGCGGCGCGGCATCGACCTCGCGTACCGCGCCGACGGCGCGTCCGCGGTCGCCTTTCTGCTCTCGCGCATCCCGGCCGGCGCGACGGTGATGAACGGCGGCTCGACCACACTGGAGCAGATCGGCTTTCTCGAAGCGCTCGCGAACGGGCCTTACGACTGGCTGCGCCCGGGGATCGCGGCGATCGCCGATCCCGACGAGCGCATCCGCGTGCGCCGTCGCGCCGGGACCGCAGACTATTTCGTCGGCGGCATCAACGCCGTCACCGAAGCGGGCGAGATTCTCAATGCAGACGGAGGCGGCAACCGTGTGGCCGCCTACGCGTACGGCGCGGGGAAGCTCTTCCTCGTCGCGGGCGTCAACAAGATCGTTCCCGACATCGCCGCGGCGTTCGAGCGCCTCCGGAACGTCGCCGCGGTCGAGGAGTGCCGCCACCTCGGCGCGAGCACGCCTTGCGCTCTCACCGGGCGCTGCGACAACGCCGCGTGCCGCGGGGCTGACCGGCAGTGCGGAAAGGTTCTCATCATCGAGAACGAGAGGATCGCCGGGCGGATCTGCGTGGTGATGATAGGGGAAGAGCTGGGATACTAGTCGAACTTCACGTTGTACTCGCGCACGAACCTGTCCCAGTGCTCGAATTCCCTGCGCACGAACCGATCGAGCTCCTGCGGCGTCGAGCCGACGATCTCGAACCCGACCGCACCCAGCTTCTGCAGCACGTCGGGCTCGTGCAGCGCGGCGGCGAACTCCCGGTTCAGCTTTTCGACTGCGGCGGGCGGCGTTGCTGCGGGCGCGAACACGCCGACCCAGTTGTAGGCCTCGAATCCCGGGAATCCCGACTCCGCCACTGTCGGCACGCCCGGCAGCTGGGAGGAACGCTGCGGCGACGTGACCGCGAGGGGCTTGAGCTTCCCCGATGCGAAGTGCGCGCGGAGCAGATTGAGCGGCAGCGCGCCGTACTGCGCCTGGTTGGCGAGCATCGCCTGGACCGCCGGCGCGCCGCCCTTGAACGCGAGGTGGACCGCTTCAAGGCCCGAACGCCGGCTGATCTCCTCGCCGACGAGGAAGCTCAGCGTGCCCGCGCCGGGCGATGCGAAGTTGACGTTTCCCCGCCCCTTCGCCGCGGCGACGAATTCGCGCAAGTCCGACCCTTTCGCGCCTGAGTTCGCGCCGACGATGAGGGCGAAGCGCGCGAGCAGCGTGACGGGGGCGAAATCGCGGAAGGTGTCGTAAGGCAGCTCTTTCAGGGCGATCGGGTTGATGGAGTGCGCGGAGAGGGCGAGGAGCAGCGTGTGGCCGTCGGCCGGCGCCTTGGCGACGGCGCTCGAGGCGATCACGGCGGAGCCGCCCGGCCGGTTCTCCACGACGAATTGCTGGCCGAGGCGCTCCGACATCTTCGGCTGCAGCACCCTCGCGATCAGGTCGGTCGGATCTCCGGGTGCGGAGGGGAGCACCAGGGTTACCGGGCGCGACGGGAAAACCGGCTGGGCGTGCGCCGCGGCGGCGAGAAGCAGGCCGAAGACCAGTGCCGTAGCGCGCGGAAGCCCCATCGGCGTATCTTAAACGGGCGATCGTGAATATCGAAACTCCCGTCCTCATCGTCGGCGGCGGCCCGGTGGGCCTCGCGCTTGCCCTCGAGCTCGGCTGGCGCGGCGCGGCATGCCTGCTCGTCGAGGCGCTCGACCGCGACGGCTACAAGACCCATCCGCGCGCCAACCTCGTCAACTCGCGCACCATGGAATTCTGCCGGCGCTGGGGGATCGCCGGGCGCGTCAAGGAAGCCGGCACGCCGCCCGGTTATCCGCACACTGCGATGTACGTCACGAGCCTGCGCGGCCACCTGATCGCGCGCATCGATCGCCCGCAGCACGGGGGCGGCAGGCAGATCGCCTTCACCCCCGAGCCGCCGCAGCGCTGCAACCAGATCTGGTTCGATCCGGTGCTGCGCGAGCGCGCCGAGGGCTTTTCCAACGTAAGACTTCGTTACCGCTGGCGCTTCGATTCCTTCGTGCAGGACGCAGAGAGCGTAACTTCCAGCGTCACCGACACGACGACGGGTGAGTCGCACACCATCCGCTCGGCGTACCTCGCCGCCTGCTGCGGCGGCCGCAGCCCGATCCGCCGCATCCTCGGTGTCGACAAGAACGAGGGCGAAGTGCTCGGCGCGCCGCTCAGCATCTACTTCCGCGCGGAGAATCTCTGGGACTACCACGACAAGGGCAAAGGCGTGCTGCATTTCATCGTCGGGCCCGCCGGCGTGTGGGCCACGCTCAATTCGCTCAACGGCGGCGACCTGTGGCGAGTGACGCTGCACGGCGGTGCGAAAGAACACGCGCCAGCGAAGGCCGTCGATCACAAGAGCATTCTCACGCGCATCGTCGGCGTGGATTTTCCCTACGAGCTCATCGCGATCAGCCCCTGGGTGAGAAGGAAGCTCGTGACCGCAGCCTACCGCCACGGGCGGGTGTTCCTCGCCGGCGACTGCGCGCACCAGAACACGCCGACCGGTGGCTACGGCATGAACACCGGTATGGGCGACGCGGTGGATCTCGGCTGGAAACTGGCCGCGGCCCTCGCGGGCTGGGCGGGACCGGGCTTCCTCGACAGCTACGACGCCGAGCGGCGCCCGGTCGCGCTGCGCAACGTGGAGGAAGCAACGCGCAACTTCCACATGCGCAGCTTCGCTCCGATCCCGGAGCTCGTCGAAGCCGCGCCAGCAGGCGAGGCGGCGCGCAAGCGCCTGGGCGATGAGATCGTGAAGCGCACGGGCCGCGAGCTTCTCTCCGACGGCATCGCCCTCGGCTACCGCTACGACGGCTCGCCCATCGTGTGTCCGGATGGAAGCGAACCGCCCCCGGTCAGCGTGACCGAGTACGTGCAAACGTCCTTCCCCGGAGCGCGCGCGCCGCACGTGCGGCTCGCCGACGGGCGCTCGACTCTCGATCTCTTCGGGAAAGCCTACGTGATGCTGCGCCTTTCGCGGGACACGCCCGAGGCGGCGAGCTTCGAGGAAGCAGCCCGGCGCCGCGGCGCCCCGTTCGAAGTCGCGACTATCGACGAGCCGGCGGTCGTTTCCGCATACGAGAAGAAACTCGTCCTCGTCCGGCCCGACGGCCACGTCGCCTGGCGCGGCGACTCGCTTCCCGCCGACGCCGACGCGGTCGTTGCGCGCGCGACGGGTGCATTGCCAAATTGATGTCCGAGCTAGTAATCTGTTCCGGGGAGGTTCACATAACGCGACACAGGAGGACGAAGTGGAAGCCAACCTGAAAAAACTGGAGCTCTTGTACGACCACACGAAGTTTCACATCGGGCTTTGTCTTATCCTCACCTCGGCTTACATCACCCTCGCCACGTCGAAAATCGGAAGAAAGGACGTCTTACCCGTACTGCATCCGGCGCTCGCCTGGATCGCCGTGGCTCTTTTCCTGGCGGCCGGAATCGCAGCCGGAGTGGTCGCCAGCAGCGTCACCCAATCCAGAAGCAACGGCGCCGAGGATTTTCTCAGGGCAAAAATCGGCCCCTGGGACACCGCGCTACTCCCCGCGAAGCTGTGGGTTCACATCGAGCACACCGCGTTCTGGCTGGCCGTGATCTGCGCGGTGCTGTCGTTTGTGTTTTCGAAGTGAAACAGGCGGTCAATTCGCCGGCCTGAATTTCTGCGCGCGCTTGCCGCTGCCGACCTCGGACGTGTAGAGATTGCCCTTCGAGTCGATGCCGATGTTGTGCAGCACCAGGAACTGCCCGGCGTAGCGGCCGGGCCGGCCGAACGAGGAGAGCACTCTGCCCGACTCGCGCTCGACCGAGAGCACCTGATCATTGGTGCCGTCGGCGAGGTAGAAATATTTCTGCTGCGCGTCGTTCGAGAACACCAGGTCGAAGGACGAGCCCGAGCCGAGCGATTTCTCCTCGAACGTGAACTGCCTGACGAAAGTTCCGTCCTTCCTGAACACCTGCACGCGGTTGTTGGCGCGGTCGCAGACGTAGACCAGGCCGTCGTTCGACAGGCGCACGCAGTGCACCGGGTTCGCGAACTGCGGCGACTGCGGGTTGTATAGGGGGAGCTTCTCGTCGCTCGGCGCCCTGCCGTAGGCGCCCCAGTGGCGCTTGTACGCGCCGGTCGATGCATCGAGTACGATCACGCGCTTGTTGCCGTAGCCGTCGGCGATGTAGAGCTCGTTCGCCGCCGCGTCGATCTCCATGTGCGCCGGGCGGCCGAGCAGAGTGGGCGAATTGCTGCCGCCCGTCTGCCCGGCGCGGCCGATCTGCATGAGGAACTTCCCGTCGGGCGTGAACTTGATGAGCTGGTGGTCCTTGGGATCGTTGCCGCCGACCCAGACGTTGCCCTGCCGATCGATATAGATGCCGTGCTCGTTCTCGGGCCACTCGTAGCCCTGACCCGGCCCGCCCCAGGCGCGCAGCAGATTGCCCTCGCCGTCGAACTCGATCACCGGCGGCGCGGCGACGCAGCATCTCGCGCGCGGCGGTGAGAGCGCCGCGCCCTTCTCCTCGTCGATCAGCGTCTTCGGGCGGTGGATCACCCAAACGTGGTCGCGCGCATCGACCGCGATTCCGGCGACCTGCCCCAGCGTCCAGTTGTTCGGCAGCGGCTTGGGCCAGGCGGCGTCGACCGCGTAGCCGCCTTCGCGCACGGGCGACTGCGCGCAGCCGAGGAGCGAAAGAAACGCGAACATCGCGGCGAATGCTTTTTTCATTTGACCTCCCGTTTTCAGTTCACTTTACCGAGCGCGCGCAGCACCATCTCCGGTGTGATCGGCTGGCTCGTGACCTTGGCCCCGAGGGGGCGCAGCGCGTCGTTCACCGCGTTCATGATCGCCGCCGGCGCGCCGCCTGTTCCCGCTTCGCCCGCGCCTTTCGCGCCGAGCATGGAAGTCTTCGTCGGCGTCTCCACGTGCGCGCACTCGATGTCGGGCATCTCGGCGGCCATCGGCACGAGGTAGTCGGCCATGGTGGCGTTCAAGAGCTGCCCGCGCTCGTCGTACAGGCAGTGTTCGTAGAGCGCGCCGCCGATTCCCTGAACGATGCCGCCGCGCGCCTGCTCCTCCACGAGCTTGGGGTTGATGACGCGGCCGCAGTCGTCCACGCACCACATCTTGAGGAGCTTCACGAAGCCGGTGTCGGGGTCCACTTCGAGTGAGCACCCTTGAGCGCCGTTGCTGAAGACGAAAGCGTAGTCCTTGACCCGGTAGTGGCGCGTGACGACAAGCTCGGGCTGGAAATCGACCGGCAATTCGTTCCCGCGGTAGTAGCAGATGCGCGCGAGCTCGGCGAGGGTGATGCCCTGCTCGGTTCCCTTCCTCACCACTTTGCCGTCGGCGATGTCGAGATCGGAGGCATTCGTTTTCAGGATCACCGCGCCGGCTTCGAGGATGTTGTGCTTCAAGGCGAGCCCGGCCTGGAGCACGGCTTCCCCGCCGATTCCAGCCGCACGCGAGGCCCAGGTGCCGCCGCCGTAAGGCACCTTGTCGGTGTCGCCGGTGAGCACTTTCACGCAGCTCATCTCGACGCCGAGCGCGGTCGCGGCGATCTGCGCCATGATCGTCTCCGTTCCCTGTCCCTGCTCGGTGACTCCGGTCGCGGCGACGATGGCCCCGCTCGCGTCCAGCTTGATGGTGCAGCCGTCCTGCGCGGCGATCCTCGCGCCGCCCACGCCGTAGAACATCGGGCTCGGGTTGGTGACTTCGATGAACGAGGAGAGCCCGATGCCGCGGTACACGCCTTTTTTTCGAAGCTCGGCCTGTTCCCCGCGCAATTCGTCGTACTTCATCAGCGCGAGCAGCTTCTCCAGGCACCGCTGGTGCGACAGCGCCTCGAAGCGCATCCCCGAAGGCGACTTGCAGGGATAGGCGTCGTCGGGAATGAGGTTCCTCCTCCTCATCTCGGCGGGATCGATGCGCAGCTTCGCCGCCGCCTGGTCGACCATGTGCTCGGCCACCGCGACCGCGATCGGATGACCCACGGCGCGGTACTGGCACATCATGTTCTTGTTCTGGAACACCACCGTCCCCTTGGCGCGGTACTCCTTGTGCTTGTACGGTCCTCCCGTGAGATTGAGGATCTGGTTGCACTCGACCCCGGAGGAGCGCGGGAACATCGAGTACGGCCCGACGCCGGTGAGATCGTCGATCTCGAGGGCCGTCATGTTGCCGTCACGGTCGACGGCGAGCTTCGCCTTCACGCGGTGGTCGCGCGCGTGGATGTCCGAGAGGAAGGACTCGTAGCGGTCGGCCGCGAACTTCACCGGGCGCCCGAGCATGAGCGAGAGCGCGCAGGCGGCGATCTCGTCGCCGTAGGTGTGGATCTTGATGCCGAAAGAGCCGCCGACATCGCGCACGACGATGCGCACGCGGTGCTCGTCGAGCGAGAGGCGGCTCGCGATGATCCCCTGCATCATGTGCGGCGACTGGCCGCAGTGATACACGGTCATGCTCTCTTCCGCCGGATTGTAGTCGGCGACGATGGCGCGCGGCTCCATGGTGACGCCGGTGTGGCGGCCGAAGCGGATCGTGTCATCGACGACGAGGTGCGCCGAGCTCATCGCGGCGTCGACGCCGCCCGTGTCCACGGTCCGCTGGAAGCACAGGTTGCTGTCGAATTCTGGGTGGATCTTCGGTTCGGAGGGGTCGAGAGCGCGCTCGGCATCGAGCGCAGCGGGCAACTCCTCGTATACGATCTCGACCATTTCGACGGCATCCTCGGCCTCGGCTCGCGATTGCGCAACCACGGCGACCACCGGCTCGCCCTGCCAGCGCGCGACGTCGACGGCGAGCGGGTACTGCGGCGGCGAGCGCATCCCCTGCAAATGAGTGAGCACTCCGACATACGGTTTGCACACCATCGCGATCTCGGCGCCGGTAACGATTCGCATCACGCCGGGCATCGCCGCGGCCTTCTTCGTTCCGATTTTCACGATCTTCGCGTGCGCGTGGGGTGAGCGCACGTAGGCGACGTTCAGCATGCGCGGCAGCACGATATCGTCGACGTACTGGCCGCGGCCTTGCGTGAGACACCGCGCGTTCGGGCGCGTCACCGAGCGCCCGACGTAGCTGTTTGGCGCGTCGAAGAGGAGGGTCTTCGCCGCTTCGTCGAATTCGCTCATCGTGCGCTCCTCGCGGCCCTCGCCTTCGCCACCGCCTCGATCGCGTCCACGATCGCCTGGTAGCCGGTGCAGCGGCAATAGTTGCCCGAGAGATACTCCCGGATGCGCTCGCGCGTGGGGTTAGTCTCGTCG
>VBCA01000084.1 GCA_005881575.1 Betaproteobacteria bacterium | reverse complement strand
CCATGAGAACTCGATCTGCTCTTCCTGCCGTCCCTCGTCCGGCGCCGTCCACTTCACCGAAGCCGGTGCCTTCGGCAAAGCGAAGCCGGCCGGAAGGCGACGCAGTACGTCGTGGATCGGCGTGCGCTCCGGCTCGGAGATCGCATCGGCGGGCGCTTCGCCGAAGTGCTCGCGCGCTTGCCACCCGATCTTCGCGAGGAGCGAGCGCCGCGCGGGTTCCTTGGGCCTGAGTTCTTCGCCAGCCTTCGCGCAGGCGAGCAGGTACAGGCGCTGCCTGGCGCGGGTGGCGGCGACGTAGAAGAGGCGGCCGGATTCGATGTCGTCGGCTTCCTTGTCGAGCTCGCGGACATACTTGTATGTCGGGTCTTCGCCGGCGCCGGTTTCGTCGATCGGTGCGAGGAGGAGGCCTGAGGGAAGGAGCGCTGGGCGTAGAGGCGGCGGTCGATCTTGTCCTCGAGCGCCGCGAGGTCGACCTCGCCCGCCTCTTCAAGGCGCTCGAGCTCGTCGAGGAAGATCTCGGCGTCCTCGAGATCGGTCTCGCTTTCGACGCACGCAGGGCCGCCGAGTGCGAGCCACGCGCCCTCGACGCGCTCGCGCAGGGAACCGCGCAGCCGGTTCTTCGCCAGCGGCGCGAGGACCGAGCGAACGCGGTCGACGCGCTTCTGGCCGTCGGTCGAGAGGTGGGTGACATCGCGCATCTTGTCGAAGATGAGCGCGCCGCCGCTGGTGTACTCGCTGCCGCCTTCCTCACGCCGGCCGGATGAGAGAAGCAGAAGATCGGCGAGGGTGAGGCCGCACCAGGGCGCTCGCAGGCACGCGAGCCAGGCGATGCGGTCGCCGAGGTGCAGGAGCGCGCGCGTCAGCGCGTAGAGATCCTGCACGACCTGCTTCTCGCCGAGCTGCTCGATGTCGAGGGCGCGGAAGCGCACGCCCGCTTCCTTGAGCGCCGGCACGATCTCGTCGAGGTGCGCGCGGTTGCGGACGAGGATCGCCTTGCTGCCCGAAGCCTCCCGGACGATAGCAACGACCTTCTTCGCTTCCTCCTCGCGGTCGTAGCCGCAGTGCCAGGTCACGGCGGCGCCGGGAAGCGCGCTCTCGTGCGGCGAAGCGGGAAGGTACGGCACTGCGCCCGAGGTCTGGTCTTCCTGCGCGGGGAGCACGCGCGGGAACGACTCGTTGAACCACTTCACGAGGCCTTCCTGCGAGCGGCGGTTGGTGCTGAGCTCGATCGGCTCGAGCTTCACCGACCCGAGCCCGGAGTGCTTCGCCCGCAAGAACAGCGATACTTCGGCTTCGCGGAAGCGGTAGATCGACTGCATCGGGTCGCCGACGAGGAACAGCGTGCGGCCGTCGCCCTGCTGCCAGCCGGAAGTCAGCTGGGTGAGGAGCTCGAATTGCGAGAGCGAGGTGTCCTGGAACTCGTCGACTAGGACGTGCGAGATCTTCTGGTCGAGCGAGAGCAAGAGGTCGCTCGGGTCGTCGACCGAGCCGAGCGCCGCGAGCGCGCCGTGCGCGAACTCGGTGAAGTCGGCCTGGCCGCGCTCCCCGAACAGCACCTTGAGGTGCGCGACGGCGGGCTTGAGCAGCGCGAGGATCGCTTCCAGCGCCTCCCACTGCCGGTCGTCGTATTCCGCCGGCGGCATGTTGCAGAGGGCGAAGAGCGCCTCGCGCAGGCCCGGGATGCTCACCAGCTCCTTCGGCGCGGCGGGGCGCTTGGTCCACTCGCCTTTTGTGGTCAGGTAGCCGCGCGCGAGCGCTTCGGTGGCGCGCGGGTAGAGCGCCTTCGCGCGCGCGAGGAGGCGGTTGCGCTCGGAAGCGAGCGTCGCCTCCAGCTCGGCGCGGGTCGGCGCCTCGCCGGTCTTGCGTAGCCAGCGGTCGCGATCCTTCAGCCGGTCGGCGAGGAGCCGGGTCGCCTTGGGAATGTCGTTGTCGAGGTGCGCGAGGAGCTTTTCACTCGCCGGATTGAATTGCTGGAAGACGCGGGAAGCCGCTTCGAAATAGAGCTCGCGCGCGTCCTCGACGATCTCGGGCTGCGCGCCGAAGCGCGCCAGCACCGGCAGCTGCCGCGTGAGCGCGGTGCAGAAGGCGTCGATGGTCTGGATGCGAAGGCGATGCGCGATCTCGCCGGAGTTGGGAAGCTCCTTGAGGATGCGCTTACGCATCTCGGCCGCGGCCTTCTTGGTGAAGGTGATCGCGAGAATTTCTTCAGGTTTTTGTACCGACTTCAGGAGTTTCAGGAATCGCCGGACGAGGAGGTCCGTTTTCCCGGAGCCCGCCGGCGCCTGGACGGTGAAAGAGCGGCGCACATCGAGCGCGCGGTCTCGCAGAGCGGCGTCCCGCATCTCCTTCACCACTCCTCGATCTCCTCTTCGGCGAGCACGTTGATCTTTTCGTAGACGCGGCAGAGCGTCTCCAGGCCGCAGTAGCGGCAGGTGATCAGGTCCTTCTTCGGATCGACGCCCGCCTCGCCGCCCGCGAACGACTGGCCGAGGCGCTCGGCTTCCTTCTTCCAGTCGCGCAGCAGCGGCTGCCAACCCTCCTTCGCCTTCGGCACCTTCGGCAGCGCCTTGTCGTCGCGCGAGAGACCCACGAAGCGCATGTCGCCCGGGCGGAACCTGGCGAACGCCACCGCCGTTATTTCTTCTTTCGCCGACACCGCGTAGAGCGGGAGCTGCGGCTCGTCGGGCCGCTCGCCCTGCCAGCGCTTGGCGGTGAGGTTGCCGCCACCGGTCTTGTAGTCGACGATGGCGTGGCCGCCGCTCTCGAGGCGGTCCATACGGTCGATGCGCGCGTCGAATGTCACCCCGCTGAAGACGATCGGCCGCTTCTCCTCGGTGGAGACGACCGAGAACGGCGGCCGCTGCTTCTCGACCTTCTCGAACCACTCGTGCCCGAGGCGCGCGAGGCGCTTGCGCTCGAGCTCGGCGAAGCGGCCTTCGACCGCCATCTCCTTCACCGCCGCGGCGGCGGCGCGCTCGATCGCCGGCGAGAGGTCGCCCTGCAGCGCGGTGGAGTCCTTCAGCTCGTCCCAGACGTTCTGCATCAAGAGGTGCACCAGCTTGCCGCGCTTCGAGGCGTCGAGGCCTTCGGCGGGCTCCTCGAGCTCCTCGGCGTGCAGCCGGTGGCGCGCGAAGGCGCGGAACGGGCACGCGGCCTGGTCGGAGAGAACGCGCGTGCCGCCGCGGATCTGTTTCTCCCTGACGGCGGGCGCTACGCGATCTTGAAGAGTCTCGGTTTTCCCGGAAGCGAAGATCACGTCGCGCAGCTTCGGGAAGGCAGGAATCTCGACTGCCTTCTCGGGGAGCTCGGCGATGAGCGGGCTCGGCAGGACGTCGCGGTCCTCCTCCTTGGTGAAATGCGAGAACACCACTTCGCCCGCGGCCTGCTTCCAGCCGTCGGTGATGCGCCGGTCGAGCGCGAGCGAGGTCTCGGCGCTCGCCTCGGGAATGCCGGCCTTGCGCTGCTGCGCGAGCGGCAGGAAAGGATTGGGCGAGCTCTTCAGCGGCCAGGCTTCGTCGGTCAGGCCGCTGACCCAGAGATGGTCGAACTCGACGCCTGCGGACTCGAGCAAGCCCAGTACCTGGATCGGCGTATCCGGCGTTTCCGGCTGGAAGAGCGTGCCGGCGCAGATCTTTCGCAGCGTCTGAAACGCCTGAGAGAAGGACATCTCCTTCGAGATGCGATCGAGGCGTGACAGCTCGCCGAGCGCTTCGTGCCATTTGGCCTGCGTCTGGAACTCGTCCGAGTCGAGAGCGCGTTCGCCCGGAAAGCCGGCGGCCTCGAGCACGCTGGAGAAATGCCGCGCCCACTCGGCAGGCGTCTTCTGCGAGAAGAGGCCTGTCTCGCGCAGCGCATAGAGCTTCTCCAGCCGCGCGCGCAGCAGCGGCGTCTGGCCGGCGGCGGCGATCAGCTTCGGCAGGACGACGCTCGCGCCGAGCTTCTCACGCAGCCGCGTCTCGAGGCGCATGCGCGCGCCGAGCTCGGTCTCGGCGCCGCCGATGAACGGCGAGCGCACGAGTCGGCTCGCTTCTTCGAACGGGATTTCCTCTTGTGATACCCGAAGGACCGACAAGGCCAGCGCAACGACCGGGTACCGCTCCAGCGGAATGCCGATCGAGATGTTGAACGGCATCCCCGCCTTCTCGCCGCCGGGTCGCATCACACGCGAGAAGACGCGCGCGACTTCCTTTCTGTCTTCCTGCAAGGAGGGAATGACAACCCCGATCCGTTTGCCGCCCGCTTCCAGGCGCGCCCTCGCCCACCGCGCGGCGGCCTCGATCTCGTGCTTCGCGGAATCGAAAGCCGCTCGCGAAACGGCGGCGGACCGGGGATCCG
>VBCA01000025.1 GCA_005881575.1 Betaproteobacteria bacterium | reverse complement strand
GCGCCGGCGTCAGAAGCATCGGCAGCTCGGCCGAGAGGTCCGCATAGAGGCCGCCCTCGTAGAGCCGCTGCACGAAAGCACCGAACGGCAGGATATCCGGCGCTTCCCAGACCGAAAGTGCTTTCCCGATCTGGAAAGCATCGAACTCCAGCATCAGCGCCTGCGACAGGCGCTTGTTGGGGGTGACGACGGTGACACCGGCGGCGGCGCCCAGCGCGAGGCGCTCGAAGAGCGCGCTCTTCTTCAGGAAAGGCAGCTCAGCGCCCGCGTTCATGGGCGCCTACTTTAGCGCGCTTTGCTCAGCGCTCGAGAAGGTGCTTCTTCTCCTTCACCTTGGCCCACTCATCGGCGTCCGCCGGCGCGGGCTTGCGCTCGACGATGGGCTTCCAGGCCTTGGAGAGCTCGGCGTTGATGGGAATCCAGTCGCGCTGCGCGGGCGGGACGTCATCCTCGGCAAAAATCGCCTCGACGGGGCACTCCGGAACGCACAGCGTGCAGTCGATGCACTCCTCGGGATCGATCACCAGCATGTTGGGTCCCTCGCGAAAGCAGTCGACCGGGCACACGTCGACGCAGTCGGTGTACTTGCACTTGATGCAGCTCTCGGTGACGATGTATGCCATGGTGGCGACGAGCCCGCCCGTCCGAACGATTCCCGCGCATTTCGCGAAGACAGCGGGTATCTTATCATGTACGGTCCCGGGCTCTCCCGTTTTGTCCTGGAAAAATAGCCCCTTACGCCATACGGACTCGCACTTTTCCTCGCCGTGAAATTCCGCTAGCATAGCCTTGAACATACCGGCTCGCGCCCATACTTATCGAAGGTGCAGCGTCCGCTGCAAATTCCCGTTTCGCAGAGGAAGCAATGAACGAATTCATCCACCACGTAAGCGATGCCACTTTCGAGCCCGAAGTCCTGAAATCCGACGTCCCCGTGCTGGTGGACTACTGGGCGGAATGGTGCGGTCCCTGCAAGGCGATCGCCCCGGTGCTCGATGAGGTCGCCAAGGAGTACTCGGGCAAGCTCAAGGTCGCCAAGGTCAACGTGGACGAGAACCAGGAAATCCCGAAGAAGTACGGAATCCGCGGCATACCGACACTCATGCTTTTCAAGAACGGCAACGTCGAGGCGCAGAAGGTGGGGTCGCTGTCCAAGTCGCAGCTCACCGCATTTCTTGACAGCAACATCTAAAGTCTCTATTCTTCACGCAAAAGGCGGGCGGCACGTTTAGCCGCCCTCCCACCGGCGCCTGCAAGGGGCTGTATCCAGGCGCAAATCCTCCCCGTTTCGGTTCCCTGTTTTCCGTTCGAACGGTCTGAGGTCGCTCATCCCGCTTGGGCTCTTTATGCACTTATCCGAACTCAAGACACAGCACGTAAGCCAGCTGCTCGAAATGGCGACGTCGAACGAGATCGACGGCGCCAACCGCATGCGCAAGCAGGAGCTGATCTTTGCCCTCCTGAAAAACCGCGCCAAGAAAGGCGAATCCATATTCGGCGAAGGCACGCTGGAAGTGCTGCCCGACGGCTTCGGCTTCCTGCGCTCGCCCGATACGTCGTACCTCGCTTCCACCGACGACATCTACGTCAGCCCCTCGCAGATTCGGCGCTTCAACCTGCACACGGGAGATTCGATCGAGGGCGAGATCCGCACGCCCAAAGACGGCGAGCGCTACTTCGCTTTGGTCAAGGTCGACAAGGTCAACGCCGACGCACCCGAGGCCTCCAAGCACAAGATCCTGTTCGAGAACCTCACGCCGCTGCACCCGGACAAGACCCTCAAGCTCGAGCGCGACATGAAGGGCGAGGAAAACATCACCAGCCGCATCATCGACATCATCGCGCCCATCGGCAAGGGGCAGCGCGGCCTCATCGTCTCCCCGCCCAAAGCGGGCAAGACCGTGCTGATGCAGCAGCTCGCCCACGCGATCACATCGAACCATCCGGACGTGGTGCTGATCGTCCTCCTGATCGACGAGCGGCCCGAGGAAGTGACCGAGATGACGCGCACCGTCAAGGGCGAGGTCGTCGCCTCGACTTTCGACGAGCCCGCGTCGCGCCACGTGCAGGTCGCCGAAATGGTGATCGAAAAGGCGAAGCGCCTGGTCGAGCACAAGAAGGACGTCGTGATCCTGCTCGACTCGATCACGCGGCTTGCGCGCGCTTACAACACCGTCGTGCCCGCCTCCGGCAAAGTGCTCACGGGCGGCGTCGACGCGAATGCGCTGCAGCGCCCGAAGCGCTTCTTCGGTGCGGCGAGAAACATCGAGGAAGGCGGCTCGCTCACCATCCTCGCGACCGCCCTCATCGACACGGGCTCGCGCATGGACGACGTGATCTACGAGGAGTTCAAGGGCACCGGCAACATGGAAATTCACCTCGACCGGCGCATGTACGAGAAGCGCATCTTTCCGGCGATCAACGTCAACCGGTCAGGCACCCGCCGCGAAGAGCTCCTGATCGAGAAGGAAATCCTGCAGAAAGTCTGGGTGCTGAGGAAGCTCCTCTACCCCATGGACGACCTCGAGGCGGCGGAGTTTCTGGTCGACAAGATCCGTGCGACCAAGAACAACGGGGACTTCTTCGATTCGATGCGCAGGGGTTGAAAAACTTGTCCGGGCGCCTCATTTACTGGATAATTTCGCCCCACTCAACGCTCCGCGCAGGCAAGGACGACGCCATGAAACCCAAAATCCATCCCGACTACAAGGAAATCACCGTAACCTGCAGCTGCGGAAACACGTTTACGACCCGCTCTACGCTGGGCAAGGCCCTGCACGTGGAGGTCTGCTCGTCGTGCCACCCGTTCTACACAGGTAAGCAGAAGATCGTCGACACGGCCGGCCGGGTGGAGAAATTCCGCCAGAAATATACGAAGAAGAAGGCGCCGGCGAAGCCCGCCAAGCAAGCCTCCGCATAGGCGTGTCGCGCCGCGCGCTCCGCGAAAGGCAGCTTCGGCTGCCTTTTTTCTTTCCGGTGGCGGGTGGCCGAGAGGGTTAAGGTGAACGCCATGACTACGCTTCCTCGGGGGCCGGTCCTGTTCGCGACGCTCGTGCTCGCCTACCTGCTGCCGGGCCTGGTCGGGCACGATCCCTGGAAAACCGAAGACGCTACCGGCATCGGCATCGTGCATCAGATGCTCGAGCACGGGCGATGGATCGTCCCCTATCTGGCGGGCGAAGCGTACCTGGAGCACGGCCCGTTCCATTTCTGGGTCGCGGCCCTGACCGCGAAGATGTTCGGACTGGTCCTCGCCCCCCACGACGGGGCGCGCCTGGCCAGCGGCGTGATGATGGCGGCGATGCTCGCCTTCGTCCACCTCGCGGGCCGCGAGCTCTACGGTAGGACCGCGGGAATAAGCGCGGTGCTTGCCTTGCTCGGCTGCCTCGGCCTGCTCGTCCACGCCCATGAAACGCTCGGCGACATCAGCATGCTCGCGGGACAGGCGCTCGCCTGGTACGGCATTGCGCTCGCGCCGCGCAAACCGCTCCGTGCCGGTTGGCTCCTCGGCGCGGGGCTCGTCGTCGCAGGCCTGAGCAAAGGAGTCCCCGCGGTAGCAGCTCCGCTCGCGGTCGCGCTCGCCGCGCCCCTCGTGTCTTCGGCGTGGCGCCGGCGCGAGTACCTGATGAATCTGATTCCCGCCTTGCTGATGCTTCTCGCGCTATGGGGCGGCTGGCTCGTGCTCGCCGAAAACCGCTCTGGCGGGTTCGCGCTCGCGTGGTGGCAGGCCAACGCCGCGCAATTCGCCGTTCCTCCCGCGGCCGTTCTCGGCTACTGGGGACAGACTCTCGCCTGGGCCCTGTGGCCCGCGTGGCCGCTCGCGCTTTGGACCCTGTGGGAGGGACGCCGCCGCGAAGCGGTGCCGGGCACACGCATGCTGATCGCGGCGGTCGCCGCCAGCTTTGGCGTGCTCGTGTTTCTGGACGATCCGCGCGAGGTCTACGCGTTGCCGCTCCTGGTGCCGCTTGCGCTTCTTGCCGGTGCCGGGGTCCCGAGCTTGCGCCGCGGTGCCGACAACGCGCTAGCGTGGTTCGGCGCCTTGAGCGCGGGGCTGCTCGGTGCACTCATGTGGTTGGGCTGGTTTGCAATGATGACGGGATATCCGCCGACTATCGCGCGTAATTTCGCCAAGCTCGAGCCCGGCCATGTGCCGCAGTTTTCATGGACGGTGCTCGCGGTCGCGCTGGCATTTACACTGGGGTGGCTCTGGTTGATCCTCAGGGGCGAGCGCTCGGTATTCCGCGGCGTGAGCTTCTGGGCGGCCGGGATTACGCTGCTCTGGGGCCTCGCCACGACCTTGATTCTCTCCTGGGTCGACTACGGAAAGAGCTACCGGACGGTCGCGCAGGCGCTGAAAAAGAGCATCCCCGCGGACACCCGCTGCATCGAGAGCCGCGGCCTCGGCGAAGCCCAGCGTGCCGTATTCGACTACCACGCGGAGGTCGTCACACTACGCCTCGAGCGCGACGCCGAGGCCCGCTGCTCGGTGCTCCTAGTGCAAGCCCGCGAGGGGGATTCCGACAACATCGGCCCCGAGTGGAAGCTTTTGTGGGAAGGCAGGCGGCCGCGCGACCGCGAACGCTTTCGCCTCTACCAGCGCCAGCCGTGAGCAAGCTGACTCTATCGCCCGCATGGAAAGCGCTGGCCGCGCACCGGAAAAAAATCGCGGCCGCAAACCTCGCCGACCTGTTCGCCGCGGACCCTTCGCGCGCCGAGCGATTCTTGATCGAAGCCGGCGGACTCGTCCTCGACTATTCCAAGCATCGGGTCGATGCCGAGGCGATGCGGCTGCTCGCCGGCCTGGCCGCCCAGGCGCAGCTGCCCAGGTGGATCGCGAGCATGTTCGCGGGCGACCCCATCAACAGCACCGAGGCGCGCGCTGTGCTCCATGTGGCGCTGCGCTCCGAGGACACGACATTCCCCGAGCGCGGTGACGTAATGCCCGCGGTGCGCAGCGCTCGCGAGCGCATGCGCCGTTTCGTCGACGAGGTGCAGCGCGGCACTCTCAAAGGCAGCGACGGCCGGACCATAACCGACGTCGTCAACATCGGGATCGGCGGCTCGGACCTCGGGCCCCGCATGCTCGCGCGGGCAATGCGCAAGTTCCGCGAGGCCGGCCCAAAGGTGCATTTCGTTTCCAACATCGACCCGGCCGACCTCGAGGCCGCACTCGCGGGTCTGACGCCGGGGACGACATTCTTCATCGTCGCATCGAAGACCTTTACCACCGCCGAGACGCTCGCCAATGCGGCCCGCGCCCGCGCCTGGCTAGCGTCGGCGCTCGGAAACTCGAACGGGCCCTCGCGCCATTTCGCCGCGGTCACCGCAAACCCCGCCGGCGCCGAAGCACTGGGGGTTCCGCCCGAGCGCGTGTTTCCGATGTGGGACTGGGTGGGGGGGCGCTATTCGGTCTGGTCCGCCGTGGGCCTGCCGGTCGCGCTGGCGGCCGGCATGAGCGCGTTCGAAGAGCTGCTTCACGGCGCGCGCGCGATGGACGCCCATTTCCGCAACGAGCCCCTGGAGCTAAACATGCCGGTGGTGCTTGCGCTGCTCGAGATCTGGTACGTGAACTTTTTCGGCGCCCAGACCCGCGCCGTGATCCCTTACAGCGAGGATCTGCGCGATTTACCGGCCTATCTTCAGCAGCTCGAGATGGAATCGAATGGGAAGCGCGTGGACCGAGACGGGAACGAGGTCGACTACGCCACGGCTCCCGTCGTCTGGGGTGCATCGGGGACACCCAGCCAGCACTCCTTTCACCAGCTGTTGCACCAAGGGACCCATCTCATCCCGGTGGATTTCATCGTGATCGGACGAAACGAGGAATCGTCCGCCGAGCAGGGTGCGCTCGTGGCGAATGCGCTCGCCCAGAGCGCAGCCCTTGCCTTCGGCAACCCCGCACCGGACGCGCCGTACAAGGCCCTCCCCGGAAATCGCCCTTCGAGCACCGTGCTTCTCGAGCGCCTCACTCCGCGAGCGCTCGGCGCACTCATCGCGCTGCATGAGCACAAAGTGTTCGCCGAAGGCGTCATCTGGAATCTGAACAGTTTCGACCAATGGGGGGTGGAGCACGGCAAGAACCTCGCCCGCACGCTGCTGCCGAGGCTGCTCGAGGGCGGAGACACGGCGGGACTCGACGCCTCCACGCGGGGCCTGTTCGCACGGCTGCGAAACCGCGATTGACTCCGGCCGCGGCGGGACTTAGGCTGATGCAAACGGAGATCATCATGAACGAAGACGCCTTCAACCTCAGCATCCGGAAATTCCTGAAGATGGTCGGAGTGAGTTCCCAAAGGGAGATCGAGCAGGCCGTGGCGAAGGCGCGCGCCGGGGGCGCAATCAAGGGCAACGAGAAGTTCCCCGCCTCGGTCACGCTCGAAGTCCCCGGCCTCAAGCTCTCGGTACGGTTCGACGGCAGGATCGAGCTCGAATAGTCGCGAGGAATCGTCTTGAACAAGCCCAGCGAATTCGATGCTGCGCTGCTCGAGGAGATGCGGGCGCTGCTCGGCGATCGCGTCACGACCTCGCGGGGCGTGTGCGAGCATCACGGCAGGGATGAGTCGTACTTTCCGTGCGCGCCCCCCGATGCAGTGGTGTTTCCGCAATCCACCGCGGAGGTGCGCGACATCGTCGATCTGTGCCGGCGCCACAAGACGACGATGATCCCGTACGGCGTCGGCACTTCGCTCGAGGGCCACGTGCTCGCCATCCGAGGCGGGGTGTGCATCGATCTTTCACGCATGAACGGGGTGCTCGCCGTGCACGAAGCCGACCTGGACGCGGTGGTGCAGGCCGGAGTGACGCGGAAGCAATTGAACGAGCATATCCGGCACACGGGCCTTTTCTTTCCGGTCGACCCCGGTGCCGACGCGACGCTGGGCGGCATGGCCGCGACGCGTGCTTCGGGCACGAACGCCGTGCGCTACGGCACCATGCGCGAGAACGTGCTCGCCCTGACCGTCGTGCTCGCCGACGGCCGTGTGATCACCACCTCGCGCCGCTCGCGCAAATCCGCAGCGGGTTACGAGCTGACCCGTCTGTTCGTGGGATCGGAGGGGACGCTCGGAATCATCACCGAACTCACCGTGCGCCTTTACGCCGTTCCGGAGGCGATGTCGGCGGCCGTTTGCTCGTTTCAGGAGATTGCCGGCGCGGTGAACACCGTGATCCAGACCCTGCAGGCCGGGATTCCGATCGCACGCAGCGAGGCGCTGTGCGCTACGACCATGAAGGCCATCAACGCCTATTCGAAGACGGGCTACCGCGAGCAGCCGACGCTGTTTCTCGAGTTTCACGGTACGCAAGCGGGCGTCGAAGAGCAGGCAAGGCTGGTGCAGGATATTGCACGCGAAAACGGCGGCATGGACTTCGAGTGGACGACCAAGCCTGAGGACCGCACGCGGCTGTGGACGGCGCGCCACCAGGCTTATTTCGCCTGCCTTCAGCTGCGGCCCGGCTCACGCGCCGTTTCCACCGACGTATGCGTTCCGATTTCGCGGCTCACGGAGTGCATCGTCGAAACTTCGAAGGACATCTCGCGCGCTTCGATGCCGATACCGCTTTTCGGTCATGTGGGCGACGGAAACTTCCACTGCGAGATTCTCATCCGGCCCGACAGCGAAGCTGATCTTGAAGAGGCGAAAGAGTTCAACGAGCGAGTCGTGAACCGCGCGCTTGCCATGGAGGGCACCTGCACCGGCGAGCACGGCATCGGCTTCGGCAAGATGCGGTCACTGCGGAAGGAGTTGGGAGAGGCGGTCGACCTCATGCTGAGCTTGAAGCGCGCTGTCGACCCGGAAAACCTGATGAATCCCGGAAAAGTCGTGAGCACCCGGGACTAAAGCTTCAGGAAGGTTTCCCGGTAGTACTTCAGTTCCTCGATCGACTCGTAGATGTCCGCGAGCGCCTCGTGCTTACCCTGCTTGACGAGGCCCTTTGCGATTTCGGGCTTCCAGCGCCGCGCGAGCTCCTTCAAGGTGCTGACATCCAGATTGCGATAGTGAAAATAGGCCTCGAGACGCGGCATGTAGCGCGCAAGAAAGCGCCGGTCCTGGCAGATCGAGTTGCCGCACATCGGCGAGGTTTTGCCGGGAACGTGTTGCGCTAGGAACGCCAGCAACTGCTCCTCCGCCGCAGCTTCGGTCAGCACCGAGGCCTTCACCTTGTCGATCAGTCCGGTGCGCGCGTGAGTGTTCTTGTTCCAGTCGTCCATGGCATCGAGGACCGTGTCGGACTGGTGCACGACCAAAACCGGCGCCTCGGAGACGGTGTTCAACTGTGAATCGGTTACGACGATCGCGATCTCGATGATGCGGTCCTTGTCCGGATCGAGTCCGGTCATTTCCATGTCCAGCCAGAGGAGGTTGTTCTGGTCCTGCGCCATGCCGCTTTTCCGTGGACCCCTGTGTAGAATGGCATTGTCGCACAACCGTCTTCGTTTCAATGCATTGGTTCACCGCTGTTTTTATCGCCGCGCTCGCGCTCACCGCTGTGATACGCCTGTGGCTTTCGCGGCGGCACATCCGGTTCGTCCTTGCAAACCGCGATGCGGTCCCCGCGGAGTTCTCGTCGAGCATTCCGCTCGCGGCGCATCAGAAGGCGGCGGACTACACGGCCGCGAAAACACGGCTTGGAATGCTCGAGACGCTCGCCGGCGCCGTGCTGCTGCTCGGGCTCACCCTCGGCGGCGGCCTGCAGCTCCTCTCCGAAGCGTGGGAACGGGCATTCGAAGCGGGCGGCTACGCGCACGGCATCGCGCTGATCACTTCGGTGGCGCTTGTCTCCAGCGCGATCGATCTCCCCTTTGCTCTCTATCGCACCTTCGTGATCGAAGCGCGCTTCGGTTTCAATCGCACCAGCCTGGCGCTGTTTTTCGCCGACCTCGCGAAGCAGGCGGCGCTGGGGGCGTTGCTGCTGCTCCCGCTCGTTTTCTGCTTTCTGTGGCTCATGGCGAGAATGGGGAGCCTGTGGTGGCTGTATGCGTGGGCGACCTGGGTTGCCTTCAGCCTGGTCGTCCAATTTCTCTACCCGACCGTTTTTGTACGCTGGTTCAACAAATTCTCGCCGCTCGAGGATGCGAGCCTGCGCAGCCGCATCGAGGGCCTGCTCGCCAAATGTGGATTTCGCTCGCGGGGCCTGTTCGTGATGGACGGCTCGAAGCGTTCGAGTCATGGCAACGCCTATTTCACCGGCTTCGGCGCGGCCAAGCGCATCGTGCTCTTCGACACGCTGGTATCGCGACTCGCCCCGCCCGAGATCGAGGCGGTGCTTGCGCATGAGCTGGGACATTTCTCGCACCGTCACGTGTGGAAGCGCATGGGCCTAGCTTTCGGCGCGAGCCTCGCGCTGCTGTGGCTCCTGGGATGGCTGATCGGCCAGGAGTGGTTCTACGCGGCGCTGGGCGTGCGCTCCCGGAGCACGGCGATGGCGCTCGTGCTGTTCTTCATGGTCGTCCCGGTGTTCACCTTTCTGCTGCAGCCGCTCGCAAGCTGGTATTCGCGCCTCCATGAATTCGAGGCCGACGCCTACGCGGCAAGAGTTGCCGACCCCCGCGACCTTGCGCGCGCGCTGGTCAAGCTCTACGAGGACAACGCGGCGACGCTAACTCCGGATCCTTTGCACTCGGCTTTTTACGACTCGCACCCGCCGGCGTTGCTGCGCATCGCTCGGCTGCACACCCAACAGGACTAGGAGGCGAAACATGTCGACGCTCGCCGGCAAGAAATGCAAACCCCTGCCCGCCGGAACGCCGGCCCTCGCTCGGGCGCAGATCGACACACTCCTCAGGGAGGTACCGGGCTGGACGTACGACGGGAAGGTCATCGCGAAGACCTGGTCGTTCAAGAACTATTACGAGACCCTTGCGTTCGTGAACGCGATCGCCTGGCTCGTGCATCGCGAGGACCATCACCCGGACATGAGCGTCGGCTACAATCGCTGCCGGGTCGAATTCAGCACGCACTCGATCGGCGGAATCTCCGAGAACGATTTCATCTGCGCGGCAAAAATCGAAGCGCTACAGTCGATTTGATCCCGCTGCGGCGGACGCTAGGTCGCTGCGCCGGCGAGCGCGATCAGCAGCAATAGAATGAGCCACACCACCAGCGCGCGCCAAACCAGACCGACCGTGCTGTCCAGGTGGCCGGTATCGGCCGGGTCGCCTAGGCCGAGCTCCGGTCGCTCGACGACGGCTCCTCCCGCGAGGATCGGCATCCCGAGCTTCACCCCGATCGCCCCGGCTCCGCTCGCAAGGACGATTCCGAGCGCGGGATCCGGCCAATTCGCGGCCTGAGTGCGCCAGCAGTACACCGCATCCTCGAAGTCGCCTACGACGGCAAAGGCGGCCGCAGTGAAACGCACCGGCAACCAGTCGAGTGCGGCGAACGCTAGTCGCGCAAAACGGCTGAAGCGTTCGAATTCCGGCGAGGTCTTCGTGCTCCAGCGGTCGTGAAGAAACATCGAGAGGCGATACAGGATCGCCCCCGCCGGTCCCGGCAAGAGCACGAACCAGAAAATCACGGCAAAGACATAGCGGTGCGAAGAAACCAGCGCTTCCTCGATGGCGAGGCGCGTGATCGCCTCGCGGTCCAGACCGGCGCAGCTTACCTGGCGCCAAGCCGAGAGGATGCCGCGAGCCTTGTCGACGTCGTCCTCCTTGAGCGCAAGGTGAATGTTGGTGAAAAAATGGCTGCGCTGGCGAAACCCCATCGTGAGATAGAGCGCCGCGACGTTGAGCAGGAACGCGAAGAAAGGGCTGGCCCTGTACGCGACCGCATACACGAGCCAGGCGCCGAACACCACGGGCAGCACCGTAAGCAGCCAGGCTATGGCCCCTTGCCGCGCTTCGCCGGCATTGAATAGCCCTTCGAGGAAGGTCGCATAACGCGCGAGGAGCGCGTACAGATAGCGGCGGTCGGCAAGGGGACGCCACTGCTCGAGCACGAGCGCCGCGACGAGGGAAAGGAGGCTCATGGTTTGGATTCGCGATCGGCGGATATTCAGCTCGACAGGAACGAATGCAGGTTCATGAGCATCCCGGCCGTAGCCCCCCAGATGTAGTACTGGCCATACGGCACGGCGTAGTAACGGCGTTCGCGGCCTTCTTGGAGGATGCTGTTGCGCTGGTGGTTCGCGGGATCGAGCAGGAACTCGAGGGGCACCTCGAATACCTCGGCGACCTCGAATTCGTCCAGCCGCAATTCGAGCGGCGGGGTCACGAGGCCGACCACCGGGGTCACGCGATAGCCGGTCACCGTGACGTACTCGGGAAGATCCCCGAGGACCTCCACTTGCGCGGCCGCCAGGCCGATCTCCTCTGCGGCCTCCCGCAGCGCGGTTTCCGCGGCATCCGCGTCCCCGGGCTCGGAGCGGCCGCCCGGAAAGCTGATTTGTCCGGCGTGGTCGTTGAGGTGCGCGGTACGGCGCGTGAACAGGACCGTGAGCCCGTGTTTACGCTTGACCACCGGCACCAGCACGGCGGCGGACCGGATTTCTCGATCCCTTCGCCAAAGGTGGCCGTCTCCCTCAGTCACCGGCTTGACCGTTCGGGCCTCGGCAAATCGCGAGCGCAACCAGAGTTCGTCATGCGCGGAGACGGGTGAATTCATTTGACGAGACGGAAATTTCCGGCCCTTATTCTACGCGGCGGCGGTACCGCGATACGACGGAGTCGGAATTGCTTTCGACCCCCACCGGCGCTATTCTATCGGCGGCCGGAATAGATTTGCCGGCATCGGCGTTTACGTCGCAAGGCGGGCCGCAGGGAGGCGTGAGCGGCCCGCGGACCGAAACCTTTCAAGGAGAACCCATGAAGATTCGTTTTGCAGCATTGTTTGGCGCGCTCATGCTCGCCAGTGCCTCCGCGTTGGCCTTCCATTGCCCCGCAGACATGAAGAAGATCGACGCGGCGCTGGCAAAGAACCCGAAGCTGTCGGCGCAGCAGGCCTCGGACGTCAAGAAGTTCCGCGCCGACGGCGAGGCTCTGCACAAGGCGGGCAAGCACCAGGAATCGGTCGACACGCTGGCCAAGGCGATGAAGATCCTGGGTATTTGACCTGCGTTTCGGAAATGCGAAAACGCCGCGGCTCGCCGCGGCGTTTCATTTGCTCTCTCCGAGTTAATTTGCTCTCTCCGAGTCAATTTGCTCTCTCCGAGTCAGCCCGTGTACGAAGGCGTGTGCTTGAAGCGCTGGGTGGCGTCGACCAGCGCGCCGAGAATCCCCGGCTCCCACGCGGAATGTCCGGCGTCGGGCACGACGCGGAATTCGGCCTGGGGCCAGGCTCGCTGCAGCTCGTACGCGGATACGAGCGGGCAAACCATGTCATAGCGTCCCTGCACGATCACTCCGGGGATGTCGCGGAGCCGGTGCGCGTTCTCGAGCAGGGAGTTTCTCTCCAGAAAAACGTCGTTCATGAAATAATGCGCCTCGATCCGCGCGAGACCCAGGGCAACGACGTCCCCGGCGAAATACGCCACGGTTTCGGGACTGGGAAGCAGAGTCGAGCAGGATCCCTCGTAGACGCTCCATGCCCGCGCAGCAGGCATGTGAATTGCCGGATCGGGGTCGATCAATCTGCGGTGGTAATTGCGGAGCAGATCGCCGCGCTCCTCCCGGGGGAGAAAGCCCGCGAATTTCTCCCAAGGCTCCGGAAACACCGCGCGCAGTCCGTAGAGGAACCAGTCGATCTCGCTTCTGCGGCAAAGGAAGATCCCGCGCAGAATCAGCGCGAGGCAACGCTCCGGGTGCGCCTCCGCGTAGGCGAGCGCCAGCGTGCTGCCCCAGGAGCCTCCGAACACGACCCAGCGTTCCAAGCGCAGGTGCGCGCGCAAAGTCTCCAGATCGGCGACCAGATGCGGCGTGGTGTTGTCGCGCAGCTCCCCGAGCGGGGTAGAACGTCCCGCCCCGCGCTGGTCGTACACGATGATGCGATACGCACCGGGGTCGAAAAAACGCCGGTGCTTCGGCGTGCTCCCCGCCCCCGGGCCCCCGTGCAGGAAAACCGCCGGGATCCCGTCCGGATCGCCGCACTCCTCCCAGTACATGGAGTGAAGGGGATCGAGCCTCAGCATGCCGCTCGCCCGCGGCTCGATTTCCGGAAATAGGCCCGACACCGCGAAACTCGCCAACTCGCCCATGAGCTTCTACGGGATCAGGATGGTCGATCCGGTCGTCTTGCGCGCTTCGAGATCGCGCTGCGCTTGGGCCGCGTCCTTGAGCGCGTAACGATGGTTCACTTCGATCTTCACTTTTCCCGAGAGGACGACGTCGAACAGGTCCTTCGCGGTTGCGACCAGGTCGTCGCGCTTGGAGGTGTGGGTCACCAAGGTCGGGCGCGTGATGTAGAGCGAGCCCTTCTGCGAGAGCACTCCCAGCTCGAAGGGGGGAACGGCCCCCGAGGAGTTGCCGAAGCTCACCATGAGCCCGCGCGGCTGAAGGCAGTCGAGCGATCCCGTAAAGGTATCCTTCCCGACCGAGTCGTACACCACCGGCACGCCCTTGCCGCCGGTGAGCGCCTTCACCCTTTCCACGAAATTCTCCTTGCGGTAGTCGATGCAGTGGTGTGCGCCGTGGGCCTTGGCGAGCGCGCACTTCTCCTCCGAACCGGCCGTGCCGATTACCGTCGCGCCGAGCGCCTTCAGCCACTGGCACGCGATCAGTCCAACCCCACCCGCAGCCGCGTGGAACAGGATGGTGTCGCCCGATTGAACCTTGTAGGTGCGCCTCAGCAGGTACTGGGCGGTCATGCCTTTCAACATCATCGCCGCTGCGGCTTCGAAGGAAATACCCTCGGGCAGGACGACGAGGCGGTCGGCCGGCATGGTGCGCACCTCGGAATAGGCGCCGGGAGCGCCACCGGCATAAGCGACGCGATCACCTGCTTTGACCTGCGTGACCCCCGCCCCTACGGCCTCCGCCACGCCGGCCCCTTCGTTGCCCATCCCGGAAGGAAGAGCGATCTTGTATAGTCCGGAGCGCTGGTAGACGTCGAGAAAATTGAGTCCGCAAGCCTTGTGGCGCACCCGCGCCTCGCCGGGCCCGGGGTCACCGACCTGGACTTCCTCCCATTTCAGGACTTCGGGGCCGCCTTGTTGTTGGATTCGAATCGCTTTGGGCATTGCTTCTCCTTGAGTCTATGATGTGTGCGAGAGTCTCCTCGCGCCTTCCGGGCGCGGGACTATTTTTTCGACGAATCTTCGGCGCCGGCCGGCGCCGAAGTACCCGGAGATGCGCTTCCCGCAGCGTTCTGCATCGCGGTAAGACCGGCTTTCTGCATTTCCAGGCCCTGAATGGTCATGCGCAGTACGTTGAGGTTCATGTTGAGCCAGTTCTCCACCGATTTCAGCTCCGCGATGCGCCTGTCGAGCTCGTCCCGGACGAGCGTCGGGGCCATCACGCCCGCCAGGGGCACGCCCATTGGACCCCAGAGGCTCTTCAGGAATTCGAACGGATCGGGAGGCTGGTCCATGAAGCGGGGCCTGAGGTGAGAGCGGCCTCCAGTTTATTGTCGGGGACTCAAAAACTCCAGCACCTCGGCGCGGTGCGCCATGGTGTCCTGATAACCCAGATCAATCAGCGCCCGGCAGTACCCGCTTTCGAAGAGCAGATAGCTCGCGAGGTTCGAGCCGTTGCGGTTCATCGCGCCGATGCCGCGCAGGAGGAAGCGCACCGTCCACGGCAGCTCCTGCACGTGGCGGACGACCATGCGCTCGATCGGCTGGCTCGGCGAGATCACCAGCACCTTGATCTGCCGCAGCGGCAGCCCCGCTTCCCGAAGCTTCTCGGGAGCGATGAGGCTGATGGTGCGATTGATTCTCTGCACGAGCTCGATGTCGACGTTGAGGCTGTCCAGAAAAATACTGTTCAGAGCGTGCCCGGCGATCTGCGCCACCGAAGGATACAGATTGCCGCGCACGCGCGGCGCCTCGACATGCCCGGTCTGCCGGGCGGTGCTCACCACCAGCACCCGGTCCGCGCCCAGGTGCAGCGCGGGGCTGATCGGCGCGATCTGGCGCATCGACCCGTCGCCGAAATATTCCCGGTTGATTTTCACCGCGGGAAATATGAAGGGCATCGCCGACGAAGCCATCAGATGCTCGACCCGGATCGGCATCGCGGCACCGACGCGCTGGGTGCGCTCCCACGCTTCGGTGTCGGGCCCTCCCTGGTAGAAGGAGACGCTCTGTCCTGAGGAGTACCCGGAGCAGGTGATCGACACCGCGTACAGACAGCCCTTGTCGATGTTCTCCTGGATGCGACCGAAGTCGAGGCTGCGCGACAGCATATCGGCGAGAGGGCTGTTGTCGAGCAGAGAGACCGGGCTGGTGCGCGACATCAGTGCAATCGCGGCGAGGCAGCGCAAACCCACTCGGGCGATCCCGACCGGGTCGGAACGGTAAACGTGATGAACGTGAAAGCTCTCCCAAACCTCCAGGAGCCGCCCGACCGCAGCGTCGAAATTGTCGGCGAACACCGCGAGCGTCGCGGCGTTGACCGCGCCTGCCGAGGTGCCGCACACGATGGGAAACGGATTCTTCTCGGGCAGCGGCAGCAGCTCCCTTACCGCTTTCAGAACGCCGACCTGATAGGCCGCCCGGGCTCCGCCTCCGGTCAGAACGAGGCCTGCCTTGGACTTGATGGATTCGGGGTTCAACGCCACGAGCGGAGTGATTCGGAAGTCGGGAGCGACCGGGTGGAGTTTTTCAGCCTCGGCGTGTCCGGGACCGCTGTTCGTCGTCCAAGGCGTTGGCGTCCACCACCGTCAGCGCGGTCATGTTGACGATGCGCCTGACTGTCGCCGAAGAGGTGAGGATGTGCACGGGCCGCGCTGCGCCGAGCAGGATCGGTCCGATCGTGATGCCGTCGCCCGCGGCAGTCTTCAGCAGATTGAAAGCGATATTGGCAGCGTCCAGCGTCGGCATGATCAGGAGATTCGCCTCCTCTTTCAGGCGCGAGCGCGGGAAATTCGCAAGCCGCAGCCCGGCATCGAGGGCGGAGTCGCCGTGCATCTCGCCTTCGATTTCGAGCTCCGGAGCGAGCGCACGGATCAGCTCCAGCGCCGCGCGCATCTTCTGCGCGGAAGGCGCATCGCTCGTGCCGAAACTCGAGTGCGAGAGCAGGGCCGCCCTCGGGACCACGCCGAAGCGGCGGATCACCTCTGCCGCGAGCGCGGTCATCTCCGCGAGCTGCTCGGCGGTAGGATCGGGATTGACGTAGGTGTCGCAGATGAAAACCGTGCGCTTGGGCAGCATGAGCGCATTCATCGCATAGAAATGCCTCGCGCCAGGCCGCAAACCGATGACCTGATCGATGTACCGCAGGTGCAATCCATACGTCCCGAAGGTGCCGCAGATCATTCCCTCGGCTTCGCCGCGGTGGATCATCATCGCGCCGATCAGCGCATGACGGCGGCGCATTTCCATCTGCGCGAATTTCAGCGAGACCCCGCGTCTCTCGGTGAGACGATGGTACTCCGTCCAATAATCGCGATAGCGAGGGTCGGATTCGGGATTCACGAGCTCGAAATCCGCCCCCGGTCGGATGCGCAATCCGTGGCGTTCGATGCGCCGCTCGACCACGGAGGGCCGTCCCACCAGGATCAACCTGGCGAGGCCCTCGTCCACCACCACCTGCGCCGCACGCAACATGCGCTCGTCCTCGCCCTCGGCAAACACGATCCGACGCCGCGGACCTTCCTTCGCCGCGTTGAAGATCGGCTTCATGATGAGCCCGGAGTGATAGACGAATTGAAGGAGCTGGTTGTTGTAGGCGTCAAAATCGGCGATCGGACGCGTGGCTACGCCGGAGTCCATGGCGGCCCTCGCCACCGCCGGCGCGATTCTTACGATGAGGCGCGGGTCGAAGGGCCTCGGGATCAGGTACTCGGGTCCGAACTTCAGGGCGTGCTCGCCGTAAGCGGCAGCGACGACCTCCGATTGCTCCGCTATCGCGAGATCGGCGATAGCGCGGACCGCGGCGAGCTTCATGGGCTCGTTGATCGCGGTCGCTCCGACGTCGAGCGCACCGCGAAAGATAAACGGAAAGCACAGGACGTTGTTCACTTGATTCGGGAAATCCGACCGTCCCGTCGCCATGACCGCGTCGGGGCGCACGTTCTTCGCGACATCGGGGAGAATCTCAGGCTCGGGGTTGGCGAGCGCGAGGATCAGCGGCTTGTCGGCCATTTGCGCCACCATCTCCGCCTTGAGAACGCCGCCGGCCGAAAGGCCGAGAAAAACGTCCGCGCCCGGCATGATCTCCGCGAGCGTACGCGCTGATGTCTTGCGCGCGTAGCGCGCCTTGTTCGGGTCCATCTCCTCTTTTCGGCCCTGGTATACGACGCCTTTGATGTCGGACACCCAGATGTTGTCCGCGTTCAACCCCAGGCTCACGAGCAGATCGAGACATGCAAGCGCAGCGGCGCCCGCGCCCGAGCAGACGAGCTTCGCCTTCTCCATGTCCTTCCCCACGACGCGCAGGCCGTTCAGCACCGCAGCGCCGACGATGATGGCGGTGCCGTGCTGGTCGTCGTGGAACACGGGGATTTTCAGGCGCTCGCGCAGCTTCCTCTCGATAAGGAAGCACTCGGGAGCCTTGATGTCCTCGAGGTTGATTCCGCCAAAGGTGGGCTCGAGCGCTGCGATGATCTCGACCAGCTTGTCCGGATCAAGCTCATTCACTTCGATGTCGAAGCAATCGATCCCGGCAAATTTCTTGAAGAGCACCGACTTGCCTTCCATCACCGGCTTGGAGGCGAGCGGCCCGATCGCCCCCAACCCCAACACGGCGGTCCCATTTGTCACAACGCCTATAAGGTTTCCGCGCGCAGTCAGCTTGCGCGCCTCGGCGGGGTCGCGCACGATCTCATCGCAGGCGGCCGCTACCCCGGGGGTGTACGCAAGCGCGAGATCGCGCTGGTTCAGCAAGCCCTTGGTGGGAGTGACCGAGATCTTTCCCGGCGGTTGCCGGAGGTGATACTCCAGGGCGCTCCTGCGCAGGATTTCATCCATGGGAAATTCGCGACTTGAAGTTCTTGTGTTGCTTGGCCGCATGATAGCCGAATTCCGCGGCGCCGCGGCGCCTTCGCATCCCCGCCAGCACGCTGCGGCATAATGCGCCGATGCCAAGAAAACGTCTCCGCTGCGAGAACTCCCCCGCACGGCCGGTTTATCGCCCCTTCGGCAGGTCCTATGAAGCGTGACGCAAACCCGGTCCTCGCGGCCCGCATGGCCGACATCGAAGCCTTCCATGTGATGGACGTGCAGAACCGCGCGCATGAGCTGGAGGCTGCGGGACGGCGCATCGTTCACATGGAGATCGGCCAGCCGGACTTTGCGGCACCGCCTCTGGTCGCGGAAGCCGCGATCGAGGCGATCCGCCAGCGCCGCCTGGGTTACACGGCTTCGATCGGCATTCCGGAGCTGCGCCAAGCCATTTCCGATCACTATCGGGAACGGTTCGGTGTGACGGTGCCCTCTTCGCGGATCGTAGTCACCGCAGGAGCATCGGGCGCCTTCTTGCTCACGCTCGGTGTGTTGGTGAACCCCGGGGACGAGGTCCTGATGCCCGATCCCTGTTATCCCTGCAACCGGCATTTCGTGCGCTTGCTCGAAGGCCGCCCCCGCGCAGTTCCAGTCGACGAAAACCAGCACTACCAACTGGCCGACGCCGATATCCGCTCGCACTGGAGCCGGTCGACGCGCGGCGTGCTGCTCGCTTCACCCTCCAATCCGACCGGGACCATGATCCCGCGCGAAGAACTGCGTGCGATCATCGCGTCGGTGCGACGGGCGGGCGGGTTCGCAGTGGTGGACGAGATCTATCAGGGACTGGTCTACGACCGTGAGGCATCGACGGTGCTCGAGCTGGCCGATGACGTGTTCGTCGTCAACAGTTTTTCCAAGTACTTCAACATGACGGGCTGGAGGCTCGGCTGGATCGTCGCTCCCGAGACCTACGTGCGGGAGATCGAGAAGCTCGCCCAGAACGCATTCATTTGCCCTTCCGCCCCCGCGCAGTACGCTGCGCTCGCCGCGTTTCGGCCGGAAACGCTTGCGGTTCTAGAGGAGCGCAGGCAGGAGTTCCGGCGCCGACGCGATTACATGGTTCCCGCGCTGCGCGAGTTGGGGTTTCGCATCCCGGTGATGCCCCAAGGGGCCTTCTACATCTACGCCGGATGCGAGAGACTTTCCGAGGACAGCACGCGATTCGCATTGCGCGTGTTGGAGGAAGCGGGCGTTGCAATTACGCCGGGGTTCGACTTCGGCTCGAACCGCCCGGAGCGCCACGTGCGTTTTGCCTACACGCGGTCGCTCGAGGATCTCAAGGAAGGAGTGGAGAGGATCGCGCGGATGCTCGGGGACCGCGACGCGCGGCGATCATACTGAGCTGCGCGCCCCCGGGCGACCGAACTGGCGTACCACCTGCTGCAGGCGCTCCTTTTCGGCGAAGACTTTCTGGGCGTATTGGCTCGAAGGATCCGCCAACGCACCGTTGTAGAACTGCAGTCCCGCCTCCAGACTGCCGGTGCGGCGAACGTATTCCTTGAGAATGCGCGCTCCCAACGCGATGTTGATCATCGGATCGAGCACCGCCTCCTCCCCCCCGTGTTCCAGCAGCTTGTCGAGGTGATGTTTGGGAATCACCTGCATCAGACCCTTGGCGCCCATCAGGCTCTCGGCTACCGGATTGAAGCGGGACTCGACCGCCATTACCGCGAGAATCAGCAGCGGATCCAGGCCCACTTGCCGACCGGCATCGTAGGCTGCGCCCACAAACTGCTCGGTGACATCCGGCGCGATCCGGTATCTACGGGAGACGTAATTCGCCAACGCACGGTATTTCTGGGTGTCAGTATCATCTGCCCCGTCGAGTAGGGATACCGCTCCATCGTAACGGATCGAGCCGACTGCGGCAGAGCGGCTGGCGTGCTCGTCGAAGAATAGGGTCTTCCCGCGTGCAAGGATGAGCACCACGGCCGCGAGCCCTATGAAGGCCAAGCCGTGATGGAGTATCGTCGCTACTCTTCCAAACTGATCCAGCAAGTCCTGCTTCGTCCAGGTGGTGTTCATTGCACCTACCCTCCATTCTTTTGCGTCCGAAAGGCAGATAAAGCTCTTGGTAGCCGGACCCCGCCCTTGGAGACCTTTAAAACGCTTTTGTCCCTTTTCCGATCATAACAAGGATTGCTGCAAAGCAGCAATCCTTTTCGAATAGGCACTTAACCTCAGTCAAGCCCTAGGACCCAAACCCTCAAGCAACTCCTGAGCCCGATCCTGAAGAGCCACGGCTCAGTCCGGGGCACAAAGGCCCCCGGACTGACCGCGGTTCACTCCCAACCCGCTTAGGGTCTGGAACCCGTCGGAAAGGGCCATGCGGCCGCCGGGTTCAGGGCGGTTTTCGCCCCTCCCAGCGTCGCAGCCGCCGAAGGGGCGGAGGCCGCCGATCCCGCCATCGTTGCTGCCGGCGTTGCGGCTTTCCTGGCCGCCCTTCCTTTGGGTCTCGCCTTCTTTCGGGCGGACTTTTTCTTGGCTGCTTTTTTTGCGGATTTCTTCAACGACTTCCTTTTCCCTTTCTTTTTTGCTGCTTTCCTCTTTTTCTTTTTCTTTGCCGCTTTCTTGCCTTTTCTCTTCCTTGCCATGGCTGGCCTCCATCAAGAGTTATGAAACAACGAACCCGCCCGTTGGGGCGCGGGCTATCCAACCTCCGGGGCTTGCCTCGGAGAATTGAATTCCTTTCCTCCCCTGCCGATTCGACCGAAGCTGAAGGGGCCTAGTCCCAACTGAGCGCACCTCCGGTTTGGTACTCGATCACCCGAGTTTCGAAAAAATTCCTCTCCTTCTTGAGATCGGTCATCTCGCTCATCCAAGGAAACGGATTGCTCGCACCGGGATACATCGCATCCACGCCGATCTGTTGGCAACGGCGATTGGCGATGTAGCGCAGATACTCCTTGAACATCGGAGCATTGAGCCCCAATACCCCGCGCGGCATGGTGTCCTCGGCGTAGCGATACTCAAGTTCGACCGCCTTCTTGATGAGGCCCTGGATCTCCTCGCGGAACTCTGGGGTCCACAAGTGAGGGTTCTCCATCTTGATCTGGTTGATGAGGTCGATGCCGAAATTGCAGTGCATCGACTCGTCGCGCAGGATGTACTGATACTGCTCGGCGGAGCCGGTCATCTTGTTCTGGCGGCCGAGCGCCAGGATCTGGGTGAAACCGACGTAGAAGAACAGACCCTCCATCACGCATGCGAACACGATGAGGCTGCGCAGGAGCTTTTGATCGGCTTCGGGCGTGCCGGTTCGGAAGGTCGGGTCGGTCAGGATATCGATGAAGGGGATGAGATACTCGTCCTTGTCGCGGATGCTCGGGATCTCGTGGTAAGCATTGAATACCTCGCCCTCGTCCAGACGCAAGCTCTCGACGATGTACTGGTAGGCGTGGGTATGGATAGCTTCCTCGAACGCCTGCCGCAGGAGGTATTGCCGACATTCCGGTGCGGTGATGTGGCGATAGGTGCCGAGGACGATGTTGTTCGCCGCGAGTGAATCGGCGGTCACGAAGAAGCCCAGATTGCGCTTGACCACGCGCCGCTCGTCCTCGGTCAAGCCGTTCGCGTCTTTCCACAGGGCGATGTCGCGACTCATATTGATTTCCTGCGGCATCCAGTGATTCGCGCAGGCGGCGAGGTATTTTTCCCACGCCCATTTGTATTTGAACGGCACGAGCTGATTGACGTCGGCGCGCGCGTTGATGATGCGCTTGTCCTCGACGCGCACGCGGCGGTGGCTGTTTCCGGAGGAATAGCGCTCCTCCGAAAGTCCGGCGGACGCGGCAGACGACGGCGCCAACCCGCTTACCGACTGCAGGTTGAGGCGGGCGATCGCCTCGGCCCCTATGTCCTCAAAAGAAAGCATTTTCTCCCTCCCTGTTCTCGTGCTCGTTCGCGCTCACTGGCAGGACTCGCATTCCGGATCGTCTATCTTGCAATACTTGGTTTCCGCCTCACCCGTTGGTCGCGCAGCGGCTGTCGCGCCCGCGGCGGGCATTCCGTCTCCCGCGGGGACGGCGTTCAGCTGGCCCGCTCTCACGGTCGATTTCTCGGCGTGCGTCGCACCCATCGCACGCAGGTAGTAGGTGGTTTTCAAGCCCCGCTGCCAGGCGAGCTTGTAGCTTTCGTCCAGCCTCTTGCCGGAAGCCTGGCCGATGTAGATATTGAGCGACTGGGACTGATCGATCCATTTCTGCCGCCGCGCACCGGCTTCGACGATCCACACGGGTTCGACTTCGAATGCGGTGGCGTAGAGGCGACGCAATTCGGAGGGCACCCGATCGATGCGGGCGAGGTTGCCGTCGAAGTACTTGAGATCGGCCACCATGACCTCGTCCCAGAGGCCCAGTTTCTTCAGGTCGGAGACGAGATATTCGTTGACGACAGTGAACTCGCCCGACAGGTTCGACTTCACGAACAGGTTCTGAAACGTCGGCTCGATCGAGGCGGAAACCCCGACGATATTGGCGATCGTCGCGGTCGGCGCAATGGCAAGGCAGTTGGAGTTGCGCATCCCGTAGCGCTTGATGCGCTCGCGCAGGGCCTTCCAGTCCATAGCTTCCGACATGTCGATATCGACGTATCCTCCGCGCTCCTCGCGCAGCAGGTTCAGCGTGTCCTGCGGCATGATGCCCCGATCCCACAGTGACCCCTTGAAGGACGCGTAGCGGCCGCGTTCCTCGGCAAGCTCCGTGGAAGCCCAATAGGAAAAATAGGCGGTCGCCTCCATGGATCGATCCGCGAATTCCACGGCTTCTTCCGATGCGTAGGGAATTCGCAACAGATGCAGGCAGTCCTGGAAACCCATGATCCCCAAGCCCACCGGCCGGTGCTTCATGTTGGAATCGCGGGCCTTTCTCACGGCGTAATAATTGATGTCGATTACGTTGTCGAGCATCCGCATCGCCGTTCCAACGGTTCTCTTGAGTTTCTCGTGGTCGAGCTTGAGGGTCCCGTCGACCCGTTGCATGTGCGCAACCATGTTGACCGAGCCGAGGTTGCACACCGCGATCTCATGGTTGTTGGTGTTGAGCGTGATCTCGGTGCATAGGTTCGAGCTGTGCACGACGCCGACGTGCTGCTGCGGCGAACGTAAATTGCACGGATCCTTGAACGTGATCCACGGATGCCCGGTCTCGAAGAGCATCGACAGCATCTTGCGCCAGAGCTGCGTCGCCGGAATCCTCTTGTACAGCTTCAGCTCGCCTTTGGCGACTTTTTCCTCGTACCGGATGTAGGCCTTTTCGAATGCGCGACCGTACTTGTCGTGCAGGTCCGGTGCGTCGGAGGGACTGAACAGCGTCCACTCGCCGTTCTCCATCACGCGTTTCATGAACAAGTCCGGAATCCAGTTCGCCGTGTTCATGTCGTGAGTACGGCGCCGGTCGTCGCCGGTGTTCTTGCGCAACTCGAGAAACTCCTCGATGTCCAAGTGCCAGGTTTCGAGATAGGAACACACCGCCCCTTTGCGTTTGCCCCCCTGGTTAACCGCCACCGCGGTGTCGTTCACGACCTTGAGGAAAGGCACGACTCCCTGGGACTTGCCGTTGGTCCCCTTTATGTGGGACCCCAGCGCCCGTACCGGGGTCCAGTCGTTGCCGAGTCCTCCGGCATATTTGGCGAGCAGCGCGTTTTCCTTGATCGCTTCGTAGATCCCGTCCAAGTTGTCCGAAACCGTCGTGAGATAGCACGATGAAAGCTGCGAGCGCACCGTGCCGGAATTGAACAGCGTCGGTGTCGAGCTCATGAAGTCGAACGAGGACAATACGTTGTAGAACTCGATCGCGCGCGTCTCGCGGTCGATCTCGTTCAAGGCCAAGCCCATCGCCACGCGCATGAAAAACGCTTGCGGCAGTTCGATGCGCGTGCCGTGGATATGCAGGAAATACCGGTCATAGAGCGTTTGCAGGCCGAGGTAACCGAACTTGAGATCGCGCGATGCGTCCAGAGCGGCGCCGAGCTTCTTCAAGTCGAAATGGGCCAAGCGCTCATCGAGGAGTTCGGCTCGGATGCCGCGAGCGACGAATTCGGTGAAATATTCGGCATAGCGCTTCTTCATCTCCGCCTGCAGAACCTCTTCACCCAAGACCTCGCGCCGGATGGTGTGGAGCAGCAGCCGCGCGGTGACATAGCTGTAGGCCGGATCTTTTTCGATCAGTGCGCGTGCCGAAAGCACCGCGGACCTTCGCACCTCGTCGGCGGGTACCCCGTCATAAATATTCTTCAGGGTTTCCGCGAGGATCAGCTTGGGATCCACCACCTCACCCAAGCCCTCGCATGCCGACGCGATCAACTCCTCGAGGCGGGTCAGATCAAGCGGGCGCCGCACGCCGTCCTCGACCGTATGCAGTTGCGCTTGGGGCGCCGGTTTCTTTTGGGCCGCTTCGTGGGCGCGCGCTTCGGAACGTTTTTCCCGGTACAGCACGTAGGCGCGCGCCACTTCGTGCTCGCCCGAGCGCATCAACGCGAGCTCGACCTGGTCCTGGACATCTTCTATGTGGAAGGTCCCGCCGGCCGGGTGGCGGCGCACGAGTGCGCTCACGACCGCGTCGGTCAGCGCTGCAACGAGCTCTCTGATCCGCGCCGACGCGGCGCTCTGCCCGCCTTCGACCGCCAGAAACGCCTTGGTCACGGCAACGGAGATCTTGCCGGGCTCGAAACCCACCACCGCGCCGTTGCGACGGATGATCTTGTACTGCGAAAGCACACTCTGGACCGCAGGGCTGACGTCGGTGAGGGCCGTTGCACCGGGAATCGACTTTGGAGCCGTGACGTCAGCGGCGATCTGCATATCATCTCCTCACTTTTTTCTATCCGCCACCCGGCGGGGGGCAGCGAAACCAGGTCCTAGGAGCATTTCCCCCTAGACCACAACATATGGTATCTGGGCGGGAGTGTGCAACTAATACTAGTGTGTTGTCAAGAAGCAAGCGTAGCTTGCTCGAGGGCCTTCGGAGCCTTGCGGGAGAAAAGCTACCGCGGCAGGACCGCGGGAATGTACCGACCTATTGAGTCCGGGCGAGCGACTCCCGGAGACGTCCCCAGTCGAACGCCGGCCCGGGGTCGGTCTTGCGGCCGGGTGCAATGTCGACGTGTCCGACGACATCGACAATCGGATATCTCCGGCGCAGAACCACGAGAAGTTCAGCCAGGCGCGCGTATTGGCGGTCGGAGTAAGCCTGGTCGTCGGCGCCTTCGAGCTCCACTCCCACGGAGAAGTCGTTGCAGCGCTCGCGCCCCCACCAGCTCGACGGGCCCGCGTGCCAGGCTCGCTTTGTGCAAGGCACGAGCTGGATCAGCTCGCCCCTGCGCCGTACAAGAAAATGCGCCGATACCTTCAGATCGCGAATGGCTTCGTAGTACGGGTGCGCGCCGAAATCGAGCGTGTTCGTAAACAGTTGCACGATGGCCTCGCCGCCGAACCGACCCGGCGGCAGGCTGATATTGTGCACGACCAGCAAGCGCACCGCGGCGTCCCCTGGGCGCTCGTCACAATTGGGCGAGGGAAGCTGCACCGCGCCGGGGAGCAAGCCTTCTTCGTCGAGGGAGTCGAGCTCCACCTATCGGATTCCCAAGCGTTCCATGCGATAGCGCAACGCCCGGAACGTAATGCCCAGGAGTTTGGCCGCAGCGGTTCGATTGAAGCGGGTTTTCTCGAGGGCCTCGAGGATCGCCTCCTTTTCGAGACGGTCCAGGTATTCCGGCAGCGGCCATTTGGCGTTAGGGGCTCCCGGTTCGCGAGCGACCCAAGTCGGCGGAGCGAGCTGCAGGTCGTCGGGTTGGATTTCCTCGTGCGCAGCAAGCGCGATGGCACGCTCTAGAATGTTCTCCAGTTCGCGAGTATTGCCGGGAAAATCGTAGCTTGCGAGAGCTTTCTTCGCTTCTTCGGAGAGCCGCATGGGCGGCTTGCCATCGGGGCCGGAAAGGCGCCGCAGAATCGCATCCGCGAGCACCGGGATATCTTCGCGGCACTCGCGCAGCGGAGGCATTCTCAGTTCGATGACGGCCAAGCGGTAGTACAGATCCTGCCGAAATTTCCCCGATTCGACGCCGGCAGCGAGATTCTGGTGCGTAGCGCAGATGATGCGCACGTCGACCACGTCCTCGGAGGTTGCGCCGACTTTGCGCACGGTCTTCTCCTGGATCGCGCGAAGCAGCTTGACTTGCATCGCGAGCGGCAGGTCGGCGACTTCGTCGAGGAACAGGGTGCCGGTGTTGGCAGCTTGGAAAAACCCGTCGCGGTCGCCTTCGGCACCCGTAAAAGCGCCCTTCTTGTAGCCAAAGAACTCACTCTCCATCAGGTTCTCCGGGATCGCGCCGCAGTTGACCGGCACGAAGGCTCTCTCGCGCCGCGACCCGTTGCTGTGGATGAGACGAGCGGCGAGCTCTTTTCCGCTCCCGGACTCGCCGGTGAGGTAGATGGGCGCCTGGCTGCGTGCGAGCTTCTCGATCTTCGAGCGCACCTGCTCGATCCCGGGGCTTGACCCGAGAAGCTGGCCTTCCCCCGATTTGGCTGCCGCCGTTTTCTGGGGCAGGGACAGCGCGGACTTGACCAGCGTGCGCAGCTGATCGAGGGACAGGGGCTTGGTCAGGTAATCGAAGGCGCCGGCCTTGAGCGCTGCGACGGCGTTTTCGGTGCTGCCGAACGCGGTGATCACTGCCACGGGCAAGTCCGCGCATTGAACGCCGATGAAACGCACGAGCTCCAGCCCGTCACCGTCCGGCAAGCGCATGTCGGTAAGGCAGAGCTCATACCGCTTGGACTGCAGCAGCTGCTTGGCGGCAGCCACCGAACCTGTACACTCCACCGCCAGACCCATGCGTAGGAGCGACAACTCGAGCAGCTCCCGGATGTCCGCCTCGTCGTCGATGACGAGCACCGTACCCTGGACGGCGCTCGTTCGCCGCTCCGCGCGCCGGTTCTCTACGGTTCCTGGCATAGGATCCTGAAGTCAGCGCCCGGACCGCGGTCCAGGTACTCAAGACTCGCGCCGTTGGCGGCACACAGCTCGCGAGCGATGTAGAGGCCCAGCCCCGTCCCGCTCGCGAAAGTGGTGAAAAACGGCTCGAACAACTGCGCTCGCAACTCTCTCGCCACTCCCTCGCCGTCGTCGATGACGTGCAATTCTACTCGATTTGCCCGGCGTAGCACCGTGATGCGCACGCTTCCGGCGAGCCTTCGGCAGTGCCGCCAGGCGTTATGCAACAGGTTCCACAGCACTTGGTTGAGATGCGCTCGATCGAATTCCAAGGTGACATCTTCGGCCGCATCGATCAAAAAGCTTTCGCTGGGAATGCTGTCGTTCTGCGCGACCTCCTCGATAAACGTGAGGAGATAAGGGCGCACCCGGATGGTTTCCGGCTGAACGCGGTCGCGCCGCGAGAGCTCGATGACGTCGTGCACCATGCGCTCCAGGCGCCGCGCGTTGTCCCGGATGATCTGCACCATGCGTTCCTTGTGCGGTCCACGCTGTTCTTCCTGCAAGAGGTCCCCTGCATGCGTGATGGCCGATAGGGGGTTGCGGATCTCGTGGGCGATATTGGCGGTGAGCCTTCCGAGCGCCGCGAGCTTGAGTTGCTGGGCCTGTTCCTGGAGCTTGGACAAGTCCTCCAGGAACAGCAGGCTGGAGCTGCCGCTCGCGGCGCCCACCGACACGAAACGCGCACGGACCAAGCGGCCGCTCTCGGAAAATTGCACATTCACGCTGCTCGCGCCCTGGCCGGCGCGCCAGGCGGCCAGCCGCTGGGCGAGCTCCTCCGAAAAGTCCTCGATCCGGCTCAAGTCGGGCACGAGCCGCCCCAGCAGATCCGCTGCGCGCGGATTGTGCAGGTGCACCCGCCCTTGGGCATCGACGACCAGTACCCCGTCCTGCACGTCGCGGATGATCAGTCTATTGATGCGAAGCTGGTCGGCGAGGTCGGCACCGCGTTGCTGCGCGAGGCGCTCGTTCAGGATCAGGCGACGCGCCAGCCGATTGGTGATCAGCGCCGTCGCGAAATAACCGATCGACAGTAGCCCAGGCTGGACGTAGTTGGCGGTGCTGGAGTCTTGCACGAGCACCCAGTACGACTGCTCGAGAAGCACGGCAATCGACGCCAGTGCGGCGTAGAAGAGCGTCAGTGTGCCCCGGCTGACCAGAGCCGCGCCCGCCAACGAAATGAGTAGCATCACGCCCAGGCCGCTGCGGATGCCGCTCGAGGCATACATCAAAACGACGATCAGCACGACGTCGGTGACGACGTGCAGCGTGAGTTGAAGGTTGAAGTACGCCGGCACCTTCCGCAGCACGACGTGAAACACGACGGCTAGCGTCAGATAGATCCCGCTCGAGTAGATATACGCCACCATGTCGTGGCTGCCGAGGCTGAGCGCGTCACCGAAAATCAGGGCTGCGAGCAGGAAGATCGCTGCCACGGCGATGCGGTAGAAGTTGAAGTACCTGAGCGAAACCCAGAACGAGTCCGCTACGGCACCCTCCTGCGGGAGCAACGACAGGCTGAACATCGCCGAGGCCGCCATGACCGTCCTCAGGTCGCGCCGAGCCGGCGGTGCTCTTCGCTGCAGAAGAAGCGGCCGGCGGCTCCAAGGGCCTCGCTGCGCGGGATATTGACCCCGCAATGCGCGCAAGGAACCATCGCCTCGGCCGGGGGCGGTGCGGAGCGCTGCCGGCGCTTGCGGGCAAGACCGGTCAACACGAAGTAAACGACGACTATTGCGATGACGAGAAGGAGGAGCTTGCTCACGCTGCAATGGCTTGCGGCCTGCGCCGCGGCTCGCGACAAGGCGCCATTATACCGGCGCGGGGCGAGAGGACGGTCGGGTCGGGAGGCTGGTCGGGGTGACCGGATTCGCTCGACTGGCTGGAGGCGTGTGACGAAGCCACGAGGTAATTTGGGTGATGCAGTGGTTGGGTGATTGGGTAACGATAATCGCCTAATCACTTAATCACCGCATCACGTGTCTTTCATCGCGCCAGACTCGTGCCGCCTCGACAAGTGTCCGCGCCCGGTTTACGTAGAAATGCTCGCGCACAACGCGCGAGTAGGCTGCCTCGGCAATGGCACGGCTCGCATTGAAGTTCGCGAGGTAATACCGGATCTTGGCGACGCAATCATCGAGATCCAGGAAGTCGGCCCATTCCACGCCCGGTATGAAACTCTCCGCGGCATGCTTTCTAACATCGCTCAGTAAAAAACCTCCACACGCCGGTACACCGAAGCATCTCTCGGGCAGACCCCAACTCTTCTCGCGTCCTATTTCGTTGCCGCCGTGGTACTTATCATCGCAGCCCGCGTGGTAGTTCAGGTTGATGCGGCTGGCCTGAATGAGTGCTCTTTGCTCGGCGCAACTCGGCGAGCCGTCCCGGAACGAGTAAACGATCCCCATGGCCTCCAGACGAGGCGCCAATTGTTCGAAGAATAGTTGCCTTTTGCGCATCTCCGGATAGCGCGCGGCGGAGATGCGCCCGTAGAAGGAGACGTCGAACCTGTATCTGGACGGATCGCGCAGGGTTTCCAGCGTCGCATCGCCGAGGTGGTACTCGGTATCCCACGCCGCGTTCGGCAAGTAGACGATTTGCCGCGCGAAGCCCTGCGCGTCCTGCAAGGTATGGGTCGCGTAGATATTGAAGTAACGGAAGTGGCGCAGGGCCCACAAGCGCCAGGCTTTGTCGCCCTTGTGCGACGGACCGTCCCGGTTCCAGGTAATGACCGGCACGCCGGCGCGATTCAGCCGCCGGGTCAACCCCCACGAATGCAGAGGCTGCTTTATCGACTTGAACATGCAAAATAAGGCGAGCTCACAATCGACGAGTTCTCTGTCGTCGAGTTCCGCCGCGGCATGGAACACGCGATATCCGAGGCGCTGGAACGCCTCGGTCATCGGCGTGAAGTCCTGATAATCGACAATGACGTACTTTTGCATCTGGCGCTAGGTGGGCACCCTCGGCCTGGCGATTTCCGCCAGCAGCGAATCCACTGCCTGGACGATTGAATCTCTACCCCTGACAGGGTGAAACCCCGTTCGCTTCGACGACCCGGTTGCCTTCAGCCTCGATCCATTGGTAGTAGTATGATAGCGAGGCCTCGTTTCACACGCCCTCATCGTTGGGACCGCCTTTCGCGCGATGCGGACACTCCGGAGGTCACTAATGGCGGTCCGACCCGTCGTGGCGAATCTCGTCCTGCTCTGCGGGTCACTATTTGTGACCTTCGGCATCCTCGAACTCTCCTTGCGGGTGATTTACCCTGCCCCCATCCGTTTCCTCTATCCGCAGGAGTTCTACGACTTCGACGCGGAGATGGAACATGTGCTGCGGCCCGGACAGACCGCGTTCACTCACGATCACCCGGTGCGGATCAACTCCTTGGGCCTTCGCGACCGCGAGATCACGCAACAGCCGGGACCGGGAGCTTTGCGCGTTCTCGCACTCGGCGATTCGCAGACCTTTGGGGCCGGCCTTGCCCTCGCTGACACCTGGCCGAAGCAACTCGAGCGAGTGTTGCGAGGAGGCGTCGCCTCCTCGCGCGAAGTGGAGGTAGTCAATGCTGGGATTCCCGGTACCGATACCTGGCAGCATGAAATTCTGCTACGACGACTCCTCAAGATGACGAACCCGCAGGCCGTGGTGCTGGCGCTCTATGTGAACGACGTCGTGCCAGGCTATACCCCTCGACGAATCGGCGCGTCAGCGCCGACCAATACCTGGGACAAGCAGCTAGTCTACCTCCTGAAACGCAGCGCAGTGATTACCTGGACCTACTATCGTCTGTTCTTGCCTTGGTACACCCGCGGAGGGCCGGCGAGTACCATCGAGGAGGCCGTGTTGACGGGGAAGGTCGACGCGCGGGCCGAGCGCGGCTGGCAACAAGTGGATCGATCGCTCGCGGCCATGAAAGAGGCCTGTGATGCTCGCGGGGTGAGGCTACTCGTGGCCATTCTCCCTCGCCGCGATCAGGTATCCGGGATTCATCCGGGGCGTGCCTACCAGGAGCGGGCTCGTGCCACCTCCGAGGCTCACGGGATCGAGGCACTCGATCTCCTGCCGGATCTCTCCGCGGAGTACCGCACCAAAGGCGACGCGCTCTTCATACCTTGGGACGGGCATAATTCGGCGTCGGCAAACCGTGTGATCGCAGAACGCCTCGCGCAGATGGCTCGGAGTTGGCACGCTACACCGGATGTTTCGCCGCGACCTGAGCGCGAGACACCTGCGCGACTGCGACCGCCAGCGCGATCAGGATCCGCCACCGGAAATTCGCCGGGACCGTCGCCATGACTGCCACCACCGCCAAACGCCCTAGGACGCGGCGTACCAGCGACACGGCTCAGAACGGGAAAACGACCGCGTAATCACCCAGGACAATTCAACCCTCGGATTGCAGCGCGCCAGCGAGCCGCCCCAGCTTCAGCGGCGAATTGATTCACCTATCCCTTGCAGCCGATCGAGGCAAGTGCGTTTGTGTTCGCCGACCTCGACGGCAACTGGTGGGAGGTCCGATCAACAGGAGACCTTCAAACATGAGACTGTTCATAGCATTCTTCACCTTTGCGATCTCGCTCGGGACTCTGGCGCAAGATACCTACCCGGCGAAGACCGTGCGGGTCATCGCCCCCGCGGGCCCCGGCGGAAATCCCGACGTCCTCGGCCGCATGCTGGGCGCGCGGCTTGCGGACATGTTCGGGAAGCCGTTCGTCGTCGAGAACGTCCCGGGGGCGGGCGGCGTCGTCGCGGCCGAGCTGCTCGCCCACGCAGCGCCTGACGGTCACGTGCTCCTGCTCGGCGATTCCGGCAATCTCGCCATCAACCCGGTGCTGCAACCCAAGCTCAACTACAGCCCGCTGCGCGATTTCGCGTTCATCACTGCGCTTGCCGCGCTGCCGACGATAATGGTCGCGCCTGCGTCGCTGCCCGCCAATTCGCTCGCCGAGTTCGTTGCGGCTGCGAAGGCGAAGCCCGGGGCGCTCAGCTACGGCTCGGCGGGCACCGGCTCGATCCACCACCTGACGATGGCGGTGTTCGCGTCGCGTGCGGGCATCGAGATGCTGCATGTTCCGTACAAGGGGGGCAGCGCGATGGTCACCGCGGTGCTCGCCGGCGAAGTGCAGGCAGGCTGGTCGGGTATTCCAAACGTGCTGCCGCACATCCGCTCGGGCAGGGTCAAGGCCTTCGCCATAAGCACGCCGCGGCGCTCGCCGAGCGCCCCAGAGGTGCCGACCGCGGCCGAGCAAGGCTTCCCCGGCTTCGACATCGCCACCGTGATCGGCCTGCAAGCGCGTGCCGGCACGCCGCCGGGGGTGATCGCCAGGCTGCAGGCCGCCGTGGCGAAGATCGTGCGCGAGCCGGCGTTCGCAGAGCGCATGACGGCACTCGGCATGGAGTTGAGGGAAGACGGCACCGAGAACTATCATCGCTTCATGCGCGAGGATCTCGCTCGCTACGCCGCTGCAGTCAAACAGACAGGAGTCAAAAGTGAATAAGCTCGACATCATCCGCACCGACGTCGTCGGCAGCCTCCTACGCCCCGCGCGCTGGAAGGAAGCGCGCTCAAAGCTTGACGGCGGGTTGATGGACCGCGATACCTTTGCCCGGGTGGAACTCGAGTGCATCCGGGACCATCTGCGCCTGCAGGAAAGCCTCGGACTGGATGTCGTAACGGACGGCGAGATCAGCCGTCTCAACTTTCAGGACAGCTTCGGTCTCGCCGTGAGCGGCTATGAGACGACGGCCGACACTGTGCAGGTGCACGAGAAACGCGCCAAGGGCGGAACACCACTCGCCCGCTGGGATATCCCGGACCTCGTCGGCCCCGGGACTCCGGTCGTGCATCGGCGCCCAGTTCAGCAAAAGTTGAAGCTCGCGAGAAACGTCCCTCTGGAGGAGTACCGCCGAGTCAATCCGCTGGCGAAGAAGCCGGTGAAAGTCTCGCTCATCGGCCCCGACCGGATACAGCAGCGCTTCGATGCGAAAGCATCCACGGCCGTTTACCCCACTATGGATCACTTCGTGGATGATGTCGTCGCGATCCAACGTGAGATGATCCGCGAACTGGTCGAAGCCGGCTGCCGATACGTCCACATCGACGAGCCGGGATACACAGCCTACGTCGACGAGCCGTCGCTCGCCGACATGCGCAAGCGCGGCCAGGACCCGGATCAGAATCTGACGCGCTCATTGCGCGCCAACAGCCGCCTGATTGATGGCTTTCCGGGCGTCACGTTCGGCGTGCACCTGTGCCGCGGCAACCAGCGCAGCATGTGGCACCGCGAAGGCACCTACGATGCCATCGCCGAGCGGCTGTTCAATGAGCTGCCATATCAGCGCTTCCTGCTCGAGTACGACAGCCCGCGCGCGGGCAGCTTTGCGCCACTGCGCTTCGTGCCGAAGGGAAAGACTGTTGTGCTCGGCCTGATCAGCACCAAGATGCCAGAGCTCGAATCCGTCGATGACCTGAAACGGCGCATCGACGAGGCGACGAAGCATCTGCCGCTCGAGCAGCTTGCGATCAGCCCGCAATGCGGCTTCGCCTCCGACGTGGTGGGCAACGAGATCTCCGAGGACGACCAGAAGCGCAAGCTCGAGGTCGTCGTCGAGGTGGCCCGTCAGGTGTGGGGCGGTTGAAGGAATTTGGCTTCTGAACGTGGATCAGCCGCAGCGGGGGCCGCTAGGGATCGGCCAAACGTTCGTCCCAACTTTGGGAAGACGAGAACGCGGAGCGATCCCCATGTCCCTGCTGAGGGGTGCGCGAGGTGGAACGAAATTAACATCATCGCCGCGGTGGCCATCGCCACCTCGTCTTCTCGATACGGACGTCGAGCTGCCGGGCGCCCGCGCATTAGGCACGTTTAACAGGTTGTAATTATTTGATCGAGGTTAAAACCTGCGCGACTACGCTGCCTGCCCGCGCGCAAGCGGCGAGCCGCCGGGCATGGTGAGACGGAACTGCGCGCGCGAGCGCTCAAGCGCGTTGGTGCGCCTGACGGACTCCGATGAAATGGCTACGTTGACCGTGCCGACGCGGCGTAGTTGCTCTGAAGGTAAGCGCTTGATGCAAGAGTGGTCGGG
>VBCA01000007.1 GCA_005881575.1 Betaproteobacteria bacterium | reverse complement strand
GAGTTGGTGGGATCGGACGCGAGCACCGCCCGGTAAAGGCTCTTCGCGAGCTCGCGATTCCCCGACGAGTAAGCCGCGTCCGCCCGTTGCAACAAGCCTTGCGCCGCCGCCTGAGCCTCGCTACTCGGCGAATAAGCCGCCAGCAACAGGAGCAGGAGCGCTGCGCTCCCGCATGCCGTCATCGAGCCGCGTGTCGCACCGTACTCAGCCGCAGGCATAGCCGCACGACGTGCACCGTGCCGAGCACCGTGGCCAGCACGCCCGACGTCACCGCCAGGGCCGACGCGCGCAAGATCCACATCGCGTGCATCTGGCCTGCCGCATGCGCGGCCACTTGCTGGAGCATGAGCACGGTATCCAGGGCCCAGAAAACGCCGCTCATGGCGACGATTATTCCGACCGCGATGCCGAACTGCCTCGCCACCAAAGGCCACCGCCCGGGCGCATTGCCCTGCCGCCGGCGCCAAAGCTCGCAGATCGGCATCCAGAGCGCGCTCAAAATGTAGAACAGGCCGCCGATACCGGCTCCTGGCAATCCTGGGTTCATGTCTAATGTCCTTTCTCGTAGGTCAGGGAGGAGCGCCGCAGGAACCACTCGGACCAGACGGCTTCCAGAAAATAGAATCCGTTCACGAGGCGCAGCACGAAAAACGAAGGCAGGCTCGCGAGCGTGCGCCCGAACTCGCGGCGCGGAATCGCGCCGATCACGAGCGGCACCAGGATCGCGGGAGCGTCGATGAAATACGCGAGCAGTAGCCATGGGCTTCGCAGCGCGACGATCAGCAGCGGCAGCACGATCAGGAAAACCAGCGAGGCCACGATCGCGTCCCACAGGGCCACTGCCACCGCCGATCGCAGGAACGGCACGGTAAGCACGCCCCTCCAATGCAGGGTGATGTTCTGGATGAAGCCGTGGCTCCACCGGCGAAGCTGCCTGCGCATGAAGCGAAAGTTGTACGGCTCGATGGGATAGCACACCGCCTCGGGCTCGAAGCGCACCCCGACGCCGGTCTGGTGGAAGGTCCAGGTGAGATCCATGTCCTCGGCCAGCGTCCTGCCCGGCCATCCGCCGTGACGGCGCATCAGGTCGGTTCGGTACATCGAGAAGCAGCCCGACGAGATCATGGGTCGGCGGTAGTACTCTTGCACCTGCTTGTAGAAAGTGAAAGCAAACAGGTATTCGACGAAGCGACCCCGTTCCCACAGGGTCTTGATACGGCGCGGCAGGACAAACCCGCAGGCCGCGCCGACGCCCGGATCCTCGAACGAGCGCGTCAGCCTTTCGACGGCGGTCGGCTCCAGCGTGGTGTCGGCATCGATCGCCATCACGAGCTTGGTTCGCACCCACGGCAGGGCGAACGTTTGCGCGCCTGCTTTGGAGCCCGTGTTGTGCGGAGGTCGAATCACGGTGATACCGGCGCGACGCCCCACATTGCCGGTGCCATCGGTCGAACCGTCATCGACCAGGATGATCTGGTCGGGTGGAACCGTCTGAGCGAGCAGACTCCGGATCGTGTCGCCGACAAACTCGGCCTCGTTGTAGGCGGGGATGATGACGGTCAGTCCCATGACGAGATCCGCAGCGGTCACGCTGGATTCACGCGGGGGATTCACGTGGGAGGGGTGGCGGCGGGTGACGAGGTTCTCCATCTCCATCCGACTTCACAGAAACGCGACAAGTCAGGGAGCGGGCATGCGTGGCGTCGCCGATGAGCGACACTTCTTGACGAGGTGAGAGTTGCCGTCGAAGATGCCGAGGGCGAAAGAAATTCGCTGGCTAATGCTCGGAGCGCCATGCATCTGGACACGCTCGCCGGAGGGAAAAGGTTCCATCGGCGGCGTGATCATGGATTTCTCCTTTGCACTATCATTCCCGGCCCGCCGCCCCATGACCACTGTTTACAAAATTCCCCGCTCGGTGCTCGTGGTGATCCACACCCCGGAGCTGCAGGTGCTGATGATGGAGCGCGCCGGCTGGCAGGGATTCTGGCAGTCGGTCACGGGCAGCCTCGCGCACGAGTCGGAGCCCCTTCGCGACGCCGCGATCCGCGAGGTGCGCGAGGAGACCGGCCTCGATGCGGCGCGCTACGATCTGCGCGACTGGGGAATCGAGAACCGCTTCGAGATCTTCAAGAAGCACCGCAGCCGCTACGCTCCGGGGGTCACGCACAACCTCGAGCACGTGTTCAGCCTCTCGGTGCCCGGGCCACTTCCGGTGACCCTCGACCCCGCCGAGCACCTCGGCTACCAATGGCTGCCCTGGCGCGAGGCAGCCGCACTCACGATCTCCTGGTCGAACCGCGACGCGATCCTCGCCCTCCCGCAAAGGCTGGGCGTCAGCGCCCGGTAAGTCCGCGAGGCTTGCCGCGCAACGCGCCGCTGCGGCATGCTGTCGAGCATGTCCGTGACTCCGACGCGCTTCTGCGCCGCTCTCGTCTTCACGCTCGCCGTCGCGCCGGGCCTTGTGCGCGCCGCTGCCGCCGAGGCCATCGAGACCCGTATCGAGCGGCAAGGAGAATTCATCACGGTCAACGCATCGGCCCTGATGCAGGTCGACGCGCGCATCGCCTGGGAGGTGCTCTCGGATTACGACAATCTCGCCCAATTCATACCGGACATGAAAACCTCGCGCATCGTGTCGCGCGAAGGCAACCGCGCCCTAGTGGAGCAGAAGGGCGAGTTCGGATTTTTCTTCTACAGACAGCCTGTCGACGTGACGCTCGAGGTGCTCGAGCAGCCGCCGCGCCGCATCGACGCGCGCCGCGTCGCCGGAAACATCCGGGAGCTGGAAACGCGCTACGAGCTCGGGACCTCGGCTGCGGGGGTGAGGTTCGACTACAGCGGGCGCTTCATCCCGGCGTTTTCCCTGCCTCCGCTGATCGGCATGCCGATCGTGCGCAGGATCGTCGAGCGCCGGTTCCGCGCCATGGTCGAGGAGATCGTGCGGCGCGACGCGCTCGCGCGCGGCCGGCCGAAGGACTAGAGAAGTCCCCCGGCCTGCTCACGCGCTTGCAACTCGCCTCGCCGCCGCTCCGGCGGGTCAGAACTTGTAAATGCCCTGGAAGCCGAGAGACTGCATGGATTTGGCGGTGGTGCCGTCCGAGTTGATGAAAACGGCGTTGTTCGCCCGCTCCCCGCGAATCTCGCCGCGCAGTTCCACGCTGCTGTTAGGCAGGTAGGCCAGCGTAGCGGTTATCTCGTTGTACTTCGTATCACTGGTGGTAAAGCCAGCAGGGCTGAAGTGAAAGCCGTTCTTGTCGTCGAACATCTCCGCACGTGCCGCCAGACGCCACTCCCGGTTGAGGTTGTAGGTGAAGTAGCCCGCGACGCCGTTGTACTTCGCCGACCCGGCGGCTCTGTCCTGGCTGACGGACAGGACCTCTCCGCCGGCGCTCATGCGGTTGTTGATGGTGTAGGTCGCGACGACGTTGAGGAGCTGGCGCTGATCCTGGGCAACCCCGCCGGCGGGGGGCGCTCCAGGTGGCGTCGCCCGTTCCTGGCCGAAGTAACCCGTGACGTTGATGGTCAGCGGCTTGATGGGAATGATCGACGCCCCGAGCTCGAGCGTCTTGCCCTTGTTCGCGTCGGTGAGCTGATCCCAGCCGTTGTTGACGCCCCCGTAGAGAGTGACCGTGTTGCTCACGGCATAGCCCGCGCGCACGCCGGTATGGGTGAACGGTATGGCCCCAAACAGGATCGAGCGGGAGAAGTTGTTGTTGCTCGGGCTCCAGATCGCCTCGCTCCCCGCGAGCGTGACGAACTTACCCGCCATCAGGGTGAGGTCGCCGGACGCGTACTGCCCGTAGGCCTGGGTGATATCGAACATGGAACCGCTCGCGTCAGGGAAGGCCTGGATCACCTGGGCGTCCGACCCCGCCGTGATATTGACCACGCCGCCGAACCCCCGGCTGGGCTGCTTGGCGACCTGCAGGCCGAACTGGTGCAGCGCGAAGGAGTTGTTCTGCGCATCGAACACCCGGGTCGTAGAAGGGGTTTGGACGTTCCGGTTGGCGTAGGAATAGCCGGCGTCGAGGTACCCGCTCACGTTGAGGCCGGAAGCATCGAGCACTTGCGAGAGCGTCGGAGCCCTGGCCGCCTGGGCCAGCGCGAGGGTGGGGGCCGCGAACGCGGCCGAGACTGCCGATGCGATGAGAAGCTTCTTCATAGAGCGTCCTTTCGTGGGTGGGGAAAATACTTCCGCTGCCATTTATTTCGGCTTCAAACCTGCCAGGCTGCTTGATGCCGGGTCGCATCGGACCATCGCCCGAAACGCCCTCCCCCTACTTGCCTGATCCCGACCAACGTTTACCTGGTTTCGCTCGTGCCGCACTCCTCAAGAATATGAAGAATTTTCGGAGCTGCAACCCCGGAAATTCGCGCAAGGATAGACCAAAAAAGGATTTTTTCCAACTCCCTGTTGCGGCGGCCCCTTTGGGCCGCACGCGAGGCTGCTATGATGGAAGCGATTTCGGCAATCGGCGGCCGCGAGCCCCGGGGCCGAATTCCGGCGGACATCGAATCGGGCGGGCGTGTTTCCACCTCGAGGTGCACAAATTCCAACGTGAACTTACACGTCTCCACCTACAACATCCACAAGGGCTTCTCGCAGTTCAACCGCCGCATGATGATCCGCGAGTTGCGCGACCATCTGCAGCTCCTCGGCGCGGACATCATCTTCCTGCAGGAGGTGCAGGGGCTGCACAGCCGCCACGCCGCGCGCTTCGAGGACTGGCCGGAGGAGCCGCAGTACGAATTTCTAGCCGATCAGGTGTGGCCGGAATTCGCCTACGGGCGGAACGCCGTCTACGACCACGGCCACCACGGCAACGCGATCCTCAGCCGCTATCCCATCCTGCGCGCCGAGAACGAGGACGTCTCGCACCACGCCCTGGAGCGTCGCGGCATGCTTCACTGCGAGATCGAGCTGCCGGAGATCGCGCAGCCCCTGCACTGCATCTGCGTGCACCTCGCGCTGCACGAGCGCGGCCGGCGCCACCAGGTCGGCGCGATCATCGATCGCCTCAATCGCGAGGTGCCCGGGGACGCGCCGGTCGTCGTCGCGGGCGACTTCAACGACTGGCGCAATCACGCCGGCAAGCGCCTCGAGGAGGACCTCGGCCTGGAGGAGGCCTGCCGCGACCATCGCGGGAAGCCCGTGCGCACCTTTCCGAGCTCCTTCCCGGTGCTGCGCCTGGACCGCATCTACGTTCGAGGATTCCGCGTGCGCCACACGCACGTGCACCACGGGCCGATGTGGCGGCGCCTGTCCGACCACGCCGCGCTCTCCGCGCATCTGCAGCTCGAATAAAGACGCCGCATGGCAGTCGAGTTTCTGCCGGGCAACCGCCTGACGCTGCTGCGCTCGGGCGTGGAATATTTCCCCGCGCTCGAAGCCGCGATCCGCGAGGCACGGCGCGAGATTTTCCTCGAGACCTACATCTACGCCGGCGACGCCACCGGGGAACGCATCACGAAGGCGCTGTGCGAGGCCGCGCGGCGCGCCGTGGCGGTCCACTTGCTCGTGGACGGCTTCGGCTCGAGGGACATGCCGGCGCAGTTCGCGCGCGAGCTGCGCGACGCGGGCGCGCGCCTGCTGGTGTTCCGCCCGGAGGTGTGGCGCTTTCCCTTGCGGCGCGACCGGCTGCGGCGCATGCACCGGAAGATCGCGGTGGCCGACGGGCGCATCGCCTTCGTCGGCGGCATCAACATCATCGACGACATGGATACGCCGCGGCAGAAACCGCCGCGCTACGACTACGCCGTGAAGGTCGAGGGGCCGCTGCTCGGGCCGATCCAGGACTCCGCGGTGCGCCTGTGGAACCGCATCGCGATGGCGAGGCTCGAGCACGGCGCTCGCGTCAGCCACCCGGTCCCGCCGCACGTGGCGCGCGCGGGAAGCCAGCACGCGGCGCTCGTCGTGCGCGACAACCTGCGCCACCGCCGCGACATCGAGGAAGCCTATCTCGCGGCGATCGGGTCCGCGCAGGAGGAGATTATCATCGCGAGCGCCTATTTCTTCCCCGGGAGGCGTTTTCGGCGCGCGCTCGCCGCCGCCGCGGCGCGGGGTGTGCGCGTGGTGGTGCTGCTTCAGGGGCGCGTGGAGTACGTGTTGCTGCACTACGCTTCGCACGCCCTCTACGGCAGGCTGCTCGAGGCGGGGGTCGAGATCTACGAGTACCAGAAGAGCTTCATGCACGCCAAGGTCGCGGTGATCGACGGCCACTGGGCGACGGTGGGCTCATCCAACATCGATCCGTTCAGCCTGCTGCTCGCGCGCGAGGCGAACGTAGTGGTCGAGGACCGCCGTTTCGCAGCGGAGCTGCGCGCCCGGCTCCGCGCCGACATCGAGCACGGCGCCCGCGTGGTGGCGAAGACCCGCTGGTTCAGGCAGCCCCTGTGGAAGCGCATCCCGAACTGGATCGGCTACGGGTTGGCGCGCTTCGCGATCGGCATGTTCGGCTTCGGCGGGCGGTTTTGACGGGGCCGGCTTTGACGACCCGTTTGCGGCGCGGGTAGAGTAGCAGGGCAGCCGTTCGGCTCATCCGGGAGGAAAGTCCGCATGCCCAAGTATTCGACGGAATCCATTCGTACCGTGGCGCTTGTGGGCCACACCGGTTCGGGCAAAACCACGCTCGCGGAGGCCCTGCTCGCGAAGGCCGGAGCGATCGCCTCGCCGGGGAGCGTCGAGAAGGGCAACACCGTCTGCGATTTCGATCCGCTTGAAAAGGAGTACAAGCACTCGCTCAACTCGGCGCTCGTCAACTTCGCGTGGAAGAACGTCCACATCCACCTGATCGATACGCCGGGGTCGCCCGACTTCATGGGGCAGGCGATCGGCGCGCTCGCGGCGGTCGAGACGGCGGTGATCGTGGTGAATGCCGAGACCGGAATCCAGCTCGCCACGGACCGCATGCTCAAGTGGGCGGCGAAGCGCAATCTGTGCCGCATGATCGTGATCAACCGCATCGACGCGGAAAACGCCGATCTTCCCGCGATGCTCGCCAGGATCCAGCAGGCGGTCGGGAAGCAATGCCTGCCGATCAACCTCCCCGCGAAAGGCGGGAAGGACGTGGTGGACTGCTTCTTCAATCCCGACGGGGAGGCGGATTTTTCTTCCGTCAAGGACGCGCACGCCGCGCTCGTCGACCAGGTCGTCGAAGTCGACGACGCGCTGATGGAGAAGTACCTCGAGCAGGGGGAGGTGAGCCCAGAGCAGCTGCACGCTCCCTTCGAAAAAGCGCTGCGCGAGGGGCACCTGATCCCGGTGTGCTTCGCTTCGGCGAAGAACGGGGCGGGCGTCGCTGCGCTGCTCGACATATTCGCGAACCTCGCGCCGAACGCGACCGAGGGCAACGCGCCGCCGTTCCTGAAGGGCGAAGGCGCGGAGGCGCAGGAGTTCTACGCCGTGCCCGGGGCCAAGGCGCACGTGCTCGCCCACGTGTTCAAGGTGATCGTCGATCCCTTCGTCGGCAAGGTGGGAATCTTCCGCGTGCACCAGGGAACGGTCACCCCGAACACGCAGCTCTTCGTCGGCGACGGCAGGCGCCCCTTCAAGGTCGGGCACCTGTTTACGATACAGGGCAAGGATTATGTGGAGACCGACGCGCTCGTTCCGGGGGACATCGGCGCAGTGACCAAGGTCGAGGAGATCGAGTTCGACCGCGTGCTGCACGATTCGCACGACGAGGACCACATTCACCTGCGCCCGCTCGAATTTCCCACGCCGATGCACGGCATCGCGGTCGAGACCAAGAAGAAGGGCGACGAGCAGCGCCTGTTCGAGGTGCTCCACAAGCTCGAAATGGAGGACCCGTGCTTCAAGCTCGAGCGCCACGCGACCACCAACGAGACGGTGATCCGCGGCCTGGGCGACCTGCACATGCGCGCCAAGCTCGACAAGATGCTGCAGCAGTACAAGATGGAGCTCGTCACCAAGCCGCCCAAGATCCCGTACCGCGAGACCATCACGCGCCTCGCCGAAGGCCATTGCCGCCACAAGAAGCAGACCGGTGGCGCAGGCCAGTTCGGCGAGGTGTTCCTGCGCGTCGAGCCCCTTCCCCGCGGCAAGGGCTACGAGTTTGTCGACAAGGTGAAAGGCGGCGTGATCCCGAATGTATTTATTCCCGCGGTGGAGAAGGGCGTGCGAATGGCCCTCGATTCGGGAGTGATCGCGGGCTACCCGGTGCACGACATCCGCGTGACTGTATACGACGGCAAGCACCACGCGGTGGACTCGAAGGAAGTCGCGTTCGTGTCGGCAGGGAGAAAGGCCATCATCGACGCGTTTTCCAAGGCGGGAGCAATCGTCCTCGAGCCCATCGTCAACATCGAAATCGCCGCGCCCGACAAATTCATGGGCGACCTGACCTCGGACCTCTCCGGCAAGCGCGGGCAGGTGACCGGCACCGACAACGCGGGCGGCGAGCTCACCACCATCAAGGGCCTGGCGCCGCTGTCGGAGCTCTCCGATTACCAGACGCGATTGAAGTCAGTGACCGGCGGGCAGGGATCGTATTCCATCGATTTCTCGCACTACGCTCCGGTGCCGCCGCATACCCAGGCGCAGTTGGTGAGCAAGCACAAACAGCCTGTGGAGGAGGATCAGTAGATACCGGATCGCGCTAGCCTTGCGATATGAATGACCATCAAAGCAGCGCGGAAGCCGCAGACGAAAAGCGGTACGACACAGGTTGGCGCCGTGTCGTGGCGCTTTTCTTGGATGCTGCTGCCTTTGCGCCGCTTGGCTGGCTGGACCAGTTCATTTGGAATCATACTTCCGCGCTCTCGATTTTGCTTCCGTGGGTCGTTCTTAACTCGTTGGCCTGGCTTGCGTATCCGATCGGGTTTGTCGCCGTATTTGGGCAAACGTTGGGCAAAATGGCTTGTGGAGTAAGAGTCCTCGATCTGCAGGAAATGCCGGCATCGTTCAAGCAGGCTCTCTTGAGAGAGATCGCGCCCGTCGTGTTCACGCCTTACCTTCTGTTCTTACAAGCCCAAAATATACTCGGCGGGCAATTGGCGAATCGTGCTTACGGAGATGCTTCTGGAGATTTCACGGCTATGACGCACGCTGGGCTACTGTCAATGGCGTGGCTTTTGGTCGAAGTCATCACGATGCTTACAAATAGAAAGCGTCGGGCGCTTCATGACTTCATCGCTGGCACGGTAGTCGTTCGCGTAGAACGTGAAAAGGAGCTCTTGTGGTTCTTGCTGGGTCTTTTTGCACTCAGTTTGATCGTTCCCGAGTTGATGGAAGAACACAATATGATTCGGGGAAAGTAACGAATCCCGTCGCAGGGATTGGAACTGAAGGAGTAAGCCATGCGCACGAAACCGATTCTGATTATCGCGGCACTCCTCACCGCCTGCACTTCCGTCCCCTACGCTCTCCGCGACATGGGCTCATTCCACGTCGGCGGGCGCGATGTGGAGATCACTGGCAAGCCCGTGAAGGAGGTGGTGTTCACGCCGGGCGGGGTGCCGGCGAAGGTCGATCTCAACGGCACGTATGCGGTCGAGGCGATGTACGTGCAGTATTTTCTTCCGGCGAATCGCCGCGGGGCGGTGCCGCTTCTGATGTGGCACGGCGGGGGCCTCACGGGCGTGACGTACGAGACAACGCCCGACGGGCGCGAGGGCTGGCTGAATTATTTCGTCAAGCAGGGCTGGGACGTTTACAACTCCGATGCGGTGGAGCGCGGCCGCGCGGGCTGGGCGATGTTCCCGGACATTTTCAAGGGCGAGCCGGTGTTCCTCGCCAAGGCGAATCCCTTCGAGCGCTTTCGCATCGGGCAGGGCGCGGGCTCCTACAGTCCCGATCCGGCGAAGCAGAAGCTGATGCCGGCGAGCCAGTTCCCGGTCGAGGCCTACGACAATTTCGTGAAGCAGAACGTGCCGCGCTGGACCACCACCGACGACGCGATCATCCGCGCTTACATCGCGCTGGTCGACAAGGTGTGCCCGTGCGTGGTTCTCTTTCATTCGCAGGCCGGGCAGTTCGGCTTCAAGGTGGCGCAGGCGCGGCCCGACAAGGTCAAAGCGCTCGTCGCGGTCGAGCCCGCAGGGGTCGGCGACGCGAAGCAGGCGGCGCTTCTCAAGAGCATTCCGACGCTCGTCGTCTACGGCGACAACATCGCGCTCGACTCGCGCTGGCCGCAGATCCGCAAGAACGGCCTCGAGTTCGTGGCCGAGATCTCGAAAGCGGGCGGCAAGGTGGAGATCCTCGACCTGCCGAAGGCCGGAATCCGCGGCAACTCGCACATGCTGATGATGGACAGGAACAACCTGCAGGTCGCAGGCCTCATTCAGGATTGGCTGGCGAAGCAGGGGCTGTATCGCGGGGATACCGCGGCGAGCGCGAGCGATTGGGCCGACGAAATGCGTGGAAATCTCTCTAATACACCCCGAGGGATGATGATGCGGTAATGAAAAGTCGGTGCAACAGAGAAGGGACTGAGCGCGCGCTGCCCAGATCAGGTTGGAGCAGCAAGCGGCCCGGTAGAGCAGTACACGATCCAGGAGGCACCATGTCGATCAGAAACGCAATCGTCACGATGGTAATCGCACTCTTTGCCCCAGGCCTTGCAGCGGACGCGCTCGCCCAGCAGCGAAGCGAAGGCCCTTGCGCAGGCGACGTCAAGCAATTCTGCGGCGACGTCAAGCCGGGGCAGGGCGCGATCGCGAAATGCATGAAGGCACACGAGGCCGAGCTTTCCCCCGCGTGCCGGGAAAGCTCCAAAGCGCGCGCCGAGAAAGCCGAGAGGGTGCGCGAGGAATGCAGGGCCGACGTGGAGAAATTCTGCAAGGGCATTGCGGCCGGGGGCGGACGGATTCTGTCCTGCCTGAAGAGCCGGGAGCCTGAGCTCCAGCCCGCGTGCGCGGCGGAATTCAAGCGCGCGGGGAACCGCAGGCCGCGTGCTCAGTGACCGGCGCGCTGAAAATCCGTCCTGCCACCGAAGCCGATTCAGCGTCCCTTCTCGCCATCTATCGGCCGTTCGTGGAGTCCACCGCCGTCTCGTTCGAAACCGTCGCGCCGACGACGGACGAGTTCGCCGCCCGGATCGCAAAGGCGGTTGCTAGTTGGCAATGGCTGCTCGCCGAAAGAGCCGGGCAGTGCATCGGCTACGCCTACGGTTCCACCCATCGCGAGCGTGCCGCATATCGCTGGTCGGTCGAAGTGTCCGCCTACGTGCATCCGGATCATCACCGCCAGGGCGTGGGGCGCGCCCTGTACGAGCGGCTGCTGGAAGACCTTGCCCGCAAGGGTTTCTGCAACGCGTACGCGGGCATCACCATGCCCAATGAAGGTAGTATCGCATTGCACCGGAGCCTGGGCTTCGAATCCATCGGGGTCTTCAAGTCCGTGGGGCGCAAGTTCGGAAAATGGCATGACGTCGCCTGGTTTCAACGGCCTCTGCGAAGCTCGCCACTGCAGGAGTAATAGCCACCCCCGACACATCGAGGTAACGCCTATGTGCAGAAACATCAAGACGCTCTTCAACTTCGATCCGCCCGTGACGGACGTGGAGATCCGTGCGGCTTCGCTGCAATTCGTGAGGAAAGTGAGCGGCTTCAACAAGCCTTCGAAAGCGAACGAAGCCGCATTTCTTGCGGCCGTCGACCGGATAGCCGGAGTTTCCAGGAACCTGCTGGACTCGCTCGCGACGAACGCGGCGCCGAGGAACCGCGAAGAAGAGGCCGCCAAGGCGCGGGCGCGCGCCGCCCAGAGGTTCGCGCCGACCTGAGCCGTGAAAACGAGCACAAATTCCGCTCGAGTAGGGAACCTTTTCGGCCGCGCAGACGTGTGATTAAGGCTATGCCCCCTGTTTCGCCCATCCGTCGAGCCGGGGCCGCCGTGTCGCCGTACCGCCGCGCCCGCCCGGCCGAGTCGAATTTCGAGGATTTGCTGCGCCCGCAGGTGGAATATCTCTATCGGCTGGCCTGGCGCTTCACCGGCAGCGTGGCCGACGCCGAAGACCTCGTCCAGGACGTATTGACCAAGCTCTTTCCCCGCACCCAGGAACTGCTCGAGATCGAGAGGCTCCGGCCCTGGCTTGCGCGGGTGCTGTACAACCAGTACGTCGACTCGGTCCGCCAACGCAGCCGCTCGCCGATCGTGGAACTCGTGGCCGGAGTCGAAGGCGAGGAAAACCCCCTCGATGCCCTGCCCACGGCGAAGGACGGCCCGGAAGCAAACGCCGAGCGCACGGGGCAGCGCGAGCGCATCCTGCGCGCCCTCGACCGGCTCAATCCCGAGCAGCGCGCGGTGGTCGCGATGCACGACGTGGAGGGGTACAGCCTCGAAGAGCTCGAAACGATGCTGGAGACGCCGCTCGGCACCCTCAAGTCGCGCCTGCACCGGGCGCGCCAGCGGTTGCGGGCGCTGCTGCCGATGGAACCTTTTTCGGTCGGCGAGCGTGTTAAAGGCTAGGAGAAACCGTCAAATGGATTGCAGCGAATTCGCACAGCGCCTAGACGACTTGCTCGACGGGCGGCTCCACGCCCTCGGGCGCAAAGCGATCGAGGAGCACCTGGCTCGCTGCCCGGACTGCCGCCGGCGGCAGGAGCACGCGGTGGCGTTGATGGAAAGCCTGCGCAGACTCGCTCCGCCCGCGCTGCACCCGGGCTTCATAGACCAGGCCCTGTGGCGCGCGACTCGTCCGGCAGCCGGCGCATCCCGCTCCAAGTGGCGCCCCGTGCTCGGCATGGCGCTCGCGGCATCGCTGGTGCTGGGCGTGGCCCTCGGGGTGTTCCTCGCCACGCGGCCGGATCCGGTGCAGGCGGTGGTGCTGACGATCGATCGGCCCGAGACCGTGCGCCTCATGTTCAACAGCGCGAAGCCGCTCAAAGCCGCCACCTTGAGCCTCGCGCTGCCCGAGAACGTCGAGCTCGTCGGCTACGGCGGCCGGCGCGGGCTCTCCTGGCAGACGGATTTGCGCGAAGGCGGGAACCTGATGCAGCTTCCCCTGGTCGTGCGCGGAGCGACGAAGGAGGACCTCGTCGCGAGCCTGTCGCACGGCGGGAGCAGCAAGACGTTCCGGCTGAAAATCGAAATCGATAACGCGGGCCGTTCGGGCATGTAGCCTGTCGAGCTCGCGGCATAAGGAGTTGACCGGTAAGGAGGGAGCATTATGAAGCGATTCACACGGTATGCGATCGGTGCGATTCTCGTCCTCGGGACGTCGGGCGCGTGGGCGCAGCAGCGCGACCTCGAGGTGACGATGGACGTCGTGCCTGCCAATGCGTCCGTCGGCGCAGCCGGCGAGATAAAGCTCCCCTTCGCGCTGCCCGACACGGCCTCGTCCCGGGCGCGGGACGCCTCGGCCTCTGGCCAGGCGCCCTCGAGCCTGGCTCGCGACAAGGGAGACCTCAGCGGCCGCGACTTCGGACAAGCCGTATCGGAAGCGGCGCGAACACGGGTCAAGCCGACGCCCCCGGGCAAGGGCAAGGGCCCGTAGCGCACTCGTTCCGGTGAATGAGCGCCTTGCCGGAGTACACTCCGGCGGGTGCGCGCGTTTATTCGTCGTCGAAGGACGCAAAAGGAAAAAACAAGCGGCCTTCGGCTTTGCCTCTGCGTCGTCGTTTTACTCCTGAGTATCGTTCCGTGGCAGCCGGTCCGCGCAGGCGCGGACGGCTCGCTGGCCGCCGAGCGCGGCATCGCCGCGTTTCGCGCGGGCGACTACGCGGCGGCGCTCCAATCGTTCCTCGATGCGCGCGCGGCGGGCCTGGACACTCCGGGTCTGCGCTACAACCTCGGCGCAACGTATTACCGGCTGCAACGCTATCCGGAGGCCGAGCGCGAATTCCAGGCGCTCGTGCCCGATCCCAAGTGGGCCGCTGTCGCCCGCTACAACCTCGGCCTGACCGCGCAGCGCGCGGGACGCGCGCAGCAGGCGATGGAGTACTTCGAACAGGCGCGCACGACTACAGACCCGAACTTGCGCGCGCTCGCGGCGACGGCCTTCGAGAGGCTGCGCGGCGCGCCGCCGTCGCCGCAGACGAGCGCCGTGATCTCCTTGGCGGGCGGCTACGACAGCAACGTGACGCTGTCACCGGACGCGTCGACGGTCGCGGTCAGCCACCAGGGCGACCGATTCGTCGAGGCGCTGACCGCGGCGAGCCACCTTCTGGCCGGAAACACCGAGCGCGGCTGGGTTACCCACGGCAGCCTGGTCCTGCGGAAATACGCAGATCTGCACCAATTCGACGTGGCCGGATCGCGCGCCGGCCTGAGCTACGAGCGCGATTCGGGCCGCGTGCAGACCGGCGTCGGAGCTTATTTCGACACGGCGTACATCGACGGCGACCGCCTCGAGCAAGTCGCGTCGGTGGACGCGCAGGCGAGCTCGCGACTGGATACCGGCGCCGAGTTCCGCGGGCGCTACGAGTTCAGGCGTATCGCCGGCGGCGGCGGCTTCGAGTATCTCGACGGCCGGCAGCAACGCTTGTCGGCGGACGCGGGGTTCACGCTGGCGAGCGCTTTTCTGCGCGCCGGCTATCAACTCGAGCTCAACCATCGCAGGGATCTCCAGCAGGGGAGCGAATTCTTCAGCGCTTCGCCGACGCGGCAATCGCTGTTCGCGAGCGTCGCTCTGCGCAACCTCGCCGGCTGGCAGGCCGACGCACGCGGCGAATATCGCGTCAGCCGCTACGGTGATCCTAATCTCATCGACGAGGGCCCTCCTCTCGGTATCCTCGAGGTCACGCGCAAGGACCGCCGTTACGGCTTCGCCTTGCGCGCGAATCGTCGGCTGACCGCTCCTTGGGGCGTGTTCATCGACTACAGCTACTATCGGAACGATTCGAACCTGGACACCTACGACTACAGCCGCCAGCAGTTGATGGCCGGTATCGAAGCTACCCTGGAAAAATAGGTTTCAGAGGCGATTTTTTTTGTAATAGGATGGGAAACTCGTAACAGCCTGCGATCCTCGGGAGGCGCGATGGAAGGGCCAAGGCCAGCCGAAACCGGAGAGGATCCCCTCGCCCCCTACCGCGGGCGGATCCTGTACGGCCCCGCCCATTCCGCTGATACTGCTGCTCGTCCCCATCGCCGTGGGCACGGCGGTTTCCCTCAAGGTCCAGGGCTTTTTCGGCGCGCTGTGGGCCTATCCCACGGTGCTGCTCTTCACTTTCTCCCTGTCGCGGCGCATGGCCAACGCGGGCAACATTTTGCTGCTTCTGATCATCAGCGCCCTGGTGTATCACTACATCGGCGTTGCCTACACCGTCCGATTCTTCGTCACGTTGACGCTCACCATCATTCTCGCCAACATCGTCCTCAGCATCATCGTCGACCTGCACCGACGGCTCCTCGACCAGGCGCTCGTGGACCCGCTGACCGGCGTGTTCAATCGCCGCTACATGGAGCGCTGCCTGAGCGATGCCATCGAGCGGCTGCGGCGCAACTCGGCCCCGACTTCGCTCCTGCTGATCGACGTCGATCGCTTCAAGAGCATCAACGACCAGTTCGGCCACGCGAAGGGCGACAGCGTGCTGAAGGGCATCGTCTCGCTGATCGAAAAGCGCTCGCGCAAGCTCGACCTGCTCTTTCGCATCGGCGGCGAGGAGTTCATGCTGTTGCTGCCCGACACGCAGGAACCTGCGGCCGCCCTCGTCGCCGAGGACCTTCGCGCCTCGACCGCGGAATCGCTTTTGCTCGAAGGCTGGCAGGTGACGCTGAGCACAGGAGTCGCCGAGCTTCGCCCCGGCGAATCACCGGACTCCTGGATGAAGCACGCCGATGACGCCCTGTATGCGGCCAAGAAGGCGGGCCGCAATCGAGTGGTTTGCGCCGGGCAGTCCGTGCCCCAATCGGACCCGGTGCTCAGCGACGCGGAACGAGAAACCTGGGCCGGTCCGATCGGCTCGACCCGCGCTCCGCCCTGGACGTAGCGCGCTTGACGCGGCTGAAGCGCGCGTGTATAAGGAGCGCGCAGGATTCTCCAAGTCGAGATCGTCTGGTCCAGCTGCAGCCGCTTAGCACGCTCACCTCATCAGGTCGTCGTTTTTCTCTCCCCTTGAAGTTCCCGCGTTCCGGGCGAAGGCCCTCTTACAATTTTTTAGGAAATGTGCAAATGAGTACAGGTACGGTCAAGTGGTTCAACGATTCCAAGGGTTTCGGGTTCATCACCCCGGACGGCGGCGGCAAGGATCTGTTCGCCCACTTCTCGGCGATCCAGGGCAGCGGCTTCAAGTCCCTGAAGGAAAACCAGAAGGTGTCCTTCGATGTGACCGCCGGCCCGAAAGGCGACCAGGCCGTCAACATCAAGCCCCTCGCCTGACAAGGGCGAAGGCCGAAAAAAAGCCCGGGCAGCCGGGCTTTTTTCATGGGGCTTCGAAAAGGACACGGTTTGAGCTTGCTCGCCGCGAACACCCATTCCTCGACAGAACGGGGGCGGTTCCATTATCCTGCCGCTCCATGGACAAGCGAAAAGCGTGGCGGGAACAGGAGCAGCAACTGGTCGAGCGTTGGAACGCGGCGGCGAGCCGGTTGCGCGACGCTCAGGCAGCCTTGTCGTCCCCGTCTTCGGAGAACGGCGACGCCGCGCCGCACGAAGAAAAGGTGCTGAAGGCCAAGGCGGCCCGGGCGGAGCTCGAGGCCGTGCGAAAGCAGGTGGCGCGCCTCAAGGTGGAGTTCAGCGCAGGAAAGCGGTACTAGGAAGGCGCACGCGTCTCTTGCGCTGCTCTGCGCTGACCTACTCGTCGCTGCGGATCTCGGGATAGACGTCCTTCGCGTCGTGACGCTTCCCGCCTTCGTCGTACCAGTGGAGCTTCCCCGGAGTCTCGCCCTTGGTGAGCTTGTGCGAACTGTCGCAGAAGGGTAGGTTGCCCGAGAGCCCGCAGGCGCAGATGTATTGGGCCTCGCCGCCGATCTTGACTTCATAGGGATGGTCGCGGTTGCGCTTTACGATTCGTGCCATGGGGTCTCCTCAACTGTCTGGTTTGTCGGTATTCATAATAGACTTAAACTCGGCGCTCGGCGTTCCCCGCAGGGGAGGAAAATGAAAGTTCGATCGATGGCCTTCGCCCTCGCCGCGGTTCTCGCGGGCATCTCGGCGGCCGCAGCCCAGGGCTACCCGTCACGGCCGGTCACGATGGTGGTGCCGTTTGCCGCGGGCGGGCCGGTGGACACGATCGCCCGCATCGTCGGCACCCCGATGGCGAAGACGCTCGGCCAGACCATCGTCGTTGAAAACGTCGTCGGTGCCTCGGGCACCCTCGGCGTGGGCAGGGTCGCGCGTGCCGCTCCCGACGGCTATACGCTCAGCATCGGCCACTGGGGCACGCACGTCATCAACGGCGCGGTCTATCCGCTGCAGTACGACCTGCTCCGCGACCTGCAACCGCTGGCGATGATCGCGAGCAATCCGCTGATGATCGTCGCGAACGCTTCGTTCCCGGCAAGGGACTTGAAGGAATTGATCGGGTGGCTGAAGGCCAATCCGGGCAAGGCCTCGGCGGGAACCGCCGGGTCGGGGTCGGCGACGCACATCGGCGGAATCTACTTCCAGAACGCGACCGGCACCCGGTTCGAGCTCGTGCCCTACAAGGGCTCGGGGCCGGCGATGTTGGATCTGGTCGGCGGCCGCATCGAACTGATGATCGACCAGGCTTCGAATTCCATTCCGCAGCTGCGCGGCGGCAAGATCAGGGCGTACGCGATCACCGCGAAAACACGCCTGGCAGCGGCGCCTGAAATACCTACCGTGGACGAAGCGGGCCTGCCGGGGCTGCACGTCTCGGTGTGGTACGGAATCTGGGCGCCGCGCGGCACGCCCCGCGACATCGTGGCCAAGCTGAACGCAGCCATCGTCGCCGCGCTCGCCGATGCGACGGTGCGAACGCGCCTCGCCGATCTGGGCCAGGAGATCCCGCCTCGCGAGCAGCAGACCCCGGAGGCGCTGGCCGCGTTTCACAAGGCCGAGATCGAGAAGTGGTGGCCGATGGTGAAAGCTGCGGGCATCAAGGCGGAATGAAGTCCTCGGTGACCCCCAAGACAGAAACCGCGCGGGACTCGGCGAAGCTCGAATCGATGCGGAACGAAATCAGGCAGGTTCACGTGAAAAAAATGCACAGCCGGGAGCTGGGCCTGATACTGGCGAAGCAGCTCCTCGGGGTGGAAGACCTGCACTACGGGCTCTGGGACCCGGACCTCGAGCTCAAGCTCGGCAACCTCGCCGCCGCCCAGCAGCGCTACAACGACATGCTGATTGCGCAGCTGCCGCGGCCCGGGCCCGAGGTCCGCGTGCTCGACATCGGTTGCGGAACGGGACAGCTGCTGCGCCAGCTGCTCGACCGCGGCTACAGCGCGGACGGCGTCATCCCGCTCAAGGACCTCGGCGACGCGGTGCGCCGGAAACTGGCGGATCGCTCCGGCCATCGATCCCGGATTTTCGAGTGCGCATTCGAGGATTTTCCGGTCGAGCAGTGCCGGCGCCACTACGATGTCGCGTTGTTCAGCGAAAGCTTCCAGTACATTTCGCCGTCGGTTTCCCTGCCGATTCTTCAGGCGATCCTGAAGCCCGGAGCGCTGCTGCTCATATCCGATTTCTTCAAGAGCGACGCGCCCGAGAGCGAGTCCCTCGATCCCGGCTTCGGCGGCGGCCATCCTTTGAAGGATTTCTACGCTACGATGAAGCAAACGCCCTTCGTCCCCATCAAGGACGAGGACATCACGCGGCGCATAAGTCCCAACATGGAGCTGGTGAACGACCTGCTGATGAACAGGATCAAGCCGGCCACGCTAGCGATCGGGCGCTACGTCGAGGGCCGCTATCCGCTCCTTTCGCGGCTCGCGCTCGGACTGCTGCGCAGGAAGCTCGACAAGCTCAACTACAAGTATTTCTCCGGCCACCGCAGCAGGGAAGTGTTCGAGCGCTACAAGGCCTATCGCCTGCTGCTCTACCGCCTTCCTTAAGTGCTAATCGCCGATTGCCAACCGCCGCCTGATGAGCGGCTTAGTGGTAAAACTAGAGGAGGAACGGATTATGCAAAAAACCGCAAGATTTTCGGCAACCCATCTGCTCGTTGCGCTGCTTTTCGCCATCGCTGCAGCGCCGGCATCTGCACAGAGCCATCCTGAATATATTCCTCTGGGCGGCGGAGTGAAGGCCGTCCTTTACCGGCCCGATTCCAACCCGTCGCCCCATGTTGGCGTCATTATCATTCATCGCACTGCCAATTATTTACAGCATCAAGGCTGTACCCAGCTATCGCAGCGCGGTTTCATGGTCTTGTGCATGAATTCTCGTTTCGACAACAACGAGGCGCTCGTTGATTGGGAATTGATCGCACTCGATGTGAAGCGCGGTGTGGACTACTTACGAAACACTCAGCACATGAACAAGCTTATTTTCTTCGGTCATAGCGGCGGCGGGCCGACGACGACGTTCTATCAAGCCGTCGCCGAGGCGGGGCCATCCTATTGCCAGGGAGCGAACAAGCTCACCGAGTGCGACAACAGCAACAATGCTTATAGTGGGTTGACGCCCGCGGATGGTCTGGTGCTCGTCGACGCGCACCCGGGAAACACGGTCAACGCGCTGCGAGCCATCAATCCCGCCGTTAACAACGAAAATCGGCCGGATCTACTTCAGAGTAAGCTCGACCCGTTCAATCCCAAGAACGGTTATAACCCCAACGGTGACTCGCACTATCCGCCGGACTTTCAAAAGGCCTACACCGCGGCGCAAGCCCAGCGACACAATGACTGGATTGATCGCGCTCTCTATATCCGCGAGCAAATTAAACAGGGCAAATGGATCTATCCAGACAATGATGACATTACTATTGGGCGCGGCGGTGGCTCGCAGGCCGGCGGAGGGTCGGGAGCGAATCTGTTCGTAATGGACCCTACGATTTCATGCTGCACCAATCAGCCGGCAAAACTTCTCAAAGACAACGGCACGATCGTTACACAGATCATCAAGAGCGTGCGGATAGGCGACCCGACTCGGGCGGTCGGTAACGCAACCTTCGACGATGGCGCCAAGGACCTCACGGTGACGTCATTTCTGAGCGCGAACGCGATCCGCGCGACGGATTCATTGGACAACGACCAAATTGATTGGTGCTCCAGCAATAACTCCACGCCATGCGCGCTCAGAGTGATCACCAAGCCGCTGCTGATAACCAACATGGGCGCGCACTACTTCATCAGCGACGGCGAGTACTTCTTGAGCCAGGCGAAGAGCGTCGACAAGGATTTCATCACGATCGAAGGAGCGACTCATGGCATCGGCCCGTGCACCGCTTGCACCGGCGGACCTTATCCGAACGTCGTGAAGAATTTCTATAATTACGTGGCGGATTGGATCAAGACCAGATTCGGAACATAGAGATGTCGGCACGGCCACGTCCGGCGACGCGGACAGCGCGATGAGCGCCAGCGATGGCTTCAAAACCATGTTCAATAGGGAGGTATCTCGCATGAGAACCAGAATCGGTCGAGCTTTCGCAGCCGCGCTGTGCGCGCTATGCATTTCGGCCGAGGTCCATATCACCAGGCTTGAAGTCGCGAATTGAATTTCCTATCGTTCTATCGTTAATGGGGGCGTTACATATGTCTAGGTTTGGATTTTTTTCAGTTCGTGTCACTTTGATATCGGTCCTATTCATCTCTCAAGTTTTCGCTCAAACAGCGGTCATGAAACAGTTTTCCCAATTTTCCGGTGGGGGACAGGGTTTGTATTGGGTTCCGAGCAGCGGACCGGTCTCGCACACCGCTTTCTTGGTGATTCATCGTACGGGCGACTTTTTAAGCCATGTGTCGACCCAGGAATTGCCAAGGCGTGGATTCAGCGTTCTTGGAATGAATTCCCGGTTCAAGAATAACGAGGCTTCGGTCAACTGGGAACTCATTGCACTCGACGTGCGTGCCGGAGTGAGGTTTCTGCGCAGCCAGCCGGGCATCACCAAAGTCATACTGATCGGTCACAGCGGCGGCGGTCCCACCACTTCGTATTATCAGGCGGTGGCTGAAAACGGCCCGAGTTACTGTCAAGGGGCGAACAAGCTCAGCCAGTGTTCGAGCAGCCAGTTATCGGGCTTTTTACCGACGGACAGGGCCGATGCGATCGTGTTCATGGACGCGCATCCAGGCAACACAGTGAACGGGTTGCGTAGCCTCAATGCCGCGGTTTCGAGCGAAAATAATCCCAAGCAGCTAAACACCGCACTCAATCCGTTCGATGAAAAAAATGGTTTCCATCCTAACCCACAGGGCGATTCAGTTTACTCGTCAGCGTTCGTGCAACGCTACACCGATACCCAATCGCAGCGAATGAATGATCTCATCGCCGCCGCCCAGCAAATGCAAGAAGACATCGCAAGCGGCAAGAGTCTGCCGACGGATAACGATGCATTTATCGTGTACCACGATAGCGCAAGACTTTCCGACTTCAGCACGGGCGTCTGGAGAGGCACGCTACACCCGGCGAAATTGCTTAAGAATAATGGGACCATCGATGCGACGAAGGTTGTCAATACGGTTAGGGTTCCGGACGGTCCCGGTAATCGAGACACCGACTCGCAACTGAGCGGAGGTCTGTTCTTGAATCTAACGTCGTTTTTAAGTGCCAACGCGATTCGTTCCACGAATTCCTTGACTGGTATCGACTGGTGTTCGAGTAACAACTCGACTCCGTGCGCCGTATCGCACTTATCGCCCTCGTTGCCTGTATTGGTGCTATCGATGCAGGGTCATTACTTCATTCGCGACGGAGAACAAATCTTCGAAATGTCGACAAGCAGCGATAAGGATTATGTGGTGATCGAGGGCGCCACCCACGGTTTGGCGCCATGCACGGCGTGCTCCGCGCTTCATGGGGGAGCCGACTACAGCAATGCGCGCACGAATCTCTTTAATTATGTCCGGGATTGGGCCAACGCCCGCTTCTGATAACAATCGAACATCATTGAGGAGGTTTTATGTCTGAACGGTTCTTGTTTTTGTTGACAATGCTGGCGGTGCCGGTGGGCATCGTTGGATACTCCAACGACGCGCGGGCGATCACGACGACCGTGGTATGCACGACACTGGCAACCTGTACAACCGCGGGTCTGGACCTAAACGCGGCAACCTTGCGCAGACCCGACAGCAACGCGCTCGGAAGGGCACATGTCGGCATTTTCATCATGCACCCGTATTCGGGCTACGCGAATTTTCAAGGCTGCGCAGAACTGGCATCGAGAGGCTATACAACCCTCTGCGCCAACAGCATATTCAACGGCAGTCAATACGGTTACTACGGTTACGAGCAGCACGCGCCCGGCATCAAATCGGGATTGGAGTATCTCGAAAAGCTCCAAGCCACGGCAACTCTCCCGGCGATTGCGAAACTGATTATTTTCGGCCACAGCGCGGGCGCGCCGCTGATGACCTTTTATCAAAATATCGCGGAGAACGGCCCTGGAGCGTGCCAGGGGCCGGAGAAAATCATTCCTTGCGTCGCGACCAATCTCGGTAATCTTCCGAAGGCAGACGGCGTAATGCTCTTCGACGCCCACTTGGGAGATTCCTTGGCGACGTTTACCTATGTCGATCCGGCGATTCACGGCAACGAGTGCTTGCCGCGAAACCCGCAATTCGATCTGTTCAGCTCGGAAAATGGTTACGATTCCGCGACCAACGGTGCCACGTACACCAAACAATTCGCAAAGACGTTCACGACCCATCAAGCAATACGCAATCAGGATCTGCTGAACGATGCTCTAAGCTTGTTGCGCGAAAGGATCAACGCAACCGGAGACCCAACACAGCTGGGCGATGACATTCCGTTCAACGTCGTCGGCTCTACCGACGCGCGGTTGTGGCAGCCGGATACGGGTCTGCTCAGGTATACGAAGAAGCCGCATACGCTCTTAGCTCGAGACGGCACGCGGCCCGTGCAGATTATTCAGTCGGTTCGAAATCCCATGGGACGCGCTGCCAACGGGCTCGACTGCATTAGGTCGACCACCACTCAGAACGTTCATATCTGGCTCGGCGCCCATGCGTTGCGCGCGACCCCGGGTCTGTACACGCAGAGCGCGGACGATATCACCGGGATTGATTACGATTCATCCAACGCAACCTCGGTCAGCAACGCCAAGGGAATTACCGTACCGCTGGTCATTATTTCCAATACGGGGCACTACTTCGTGCGACCGGACGAAATTCTCTATGACAACGCAGTTGCCCACGATAAAACGATCGCGTTTGAAGAAGGCGCGGTGCACGGCGGCACGCCTTGTTTGCCTTGTGCGACGCTCATTGATCCCGCGATCACGACGCAAGGGCAGGCAAACGCCTACTGGGGCGATACGATCAAGCGGACTTTCGATTTTTATTCCGAGTGGCTCGCTGCCAGATATTAATCAGCTCGCTGAATTTTCCGTTCAAGGAAACCGTCAGGCGTTCGCTTCCGCAGGCCGGGTGCGCTCGAAATCGAGGATCGCCTGCCTGAGCGGCTCGGGCCACGGGGCCGATTTTCTCGTTTTCGGATCGGCGTTGACGTAGATGAGCTCGCCGCTCGTGATGTGCTCGGCGCCGCGCCAGATGCCGAACACGAGCTGCATCGAGGAGCGGCCGATGCGGCCGACGCGGCAGCCGATGTCGATCAGCTCGTCGTAGGTCGCCGAGCCGTGGTATTCGGCGCTCGCCTTTACCGCGTAGATGTCCGTGCCGAACTTCTCGACGATGTCCTCGGGGTAGCGAAAGCCGATCGCGCGCCAGTACTCCGCGACCGCGACGTCGAAGTAGAGAAAATAGTGCCCGTTGAAGACCACGTCCTGCCGGTCGACTTCCGCCCAGCGCACCCGCAGGCTGTGGACGAAGGTGAAATCCTCGCGCTTCATTCGGGGCAGGAGCGGCCGGTGGATTAGACTTCGAGCATACCAGAGCCCCGATGGACGAGATCGTACTGCGCTCGATGCTGAAGTGGCCGGACGTGCCGGCGGTGTACGGCTGGCTCTCGCTCGACCGGCGCGGAAACTGGATGATCAAGACCGTCGCAGGGCGCTTCGAGCGCATCGCCCATGCCGCGGTCAGGGAGTTCATCGGCAGGAATTACGCGTCGGATCCGGAGGGCCGCTGGTATTTCCAGAACGGCCCGCAGCGGGTGTTCGTCGCGCTCGATTACACGCCCTGGGTCTACCGGCTCGATGACGCGGGGCAGGGGCTGCTCGCGCACACGGGGGCCGTGCCGCGCTCGCTCGAAGCGGTGTTTCTCGACGACGCGGGCGCGCTCCTTCTCAAGACGGAAATCGGCATCGGAGTGCTGCTCGACCGTGATCTCCCGGGTTTTCTCGAGCGCGTTGCCGACGTTGGCGGGCGGGGGCTCGAGCGGCTCCTGGAAGAGGTCGAGCGGGGCGCGGAAGCGCAGGCGATGCTGCAGGGCAGGAAGCTGCCGATCGCTTCCATTTTCGCGGCAGACGTTCCCGGCCGGTTCGGATTTGTCGCACGGCCCGCGCCGCGGGCGGGCGAGCCGGAGTGCTGAGCGGGCCCGGATGTAACCAGGTGTAAAAGGTGTAAAAGGTCGACGCCGGCTCATCGCTGGCGTTACACTTCTACCGAGCCGAGAGTTCTCCCTGAAAGGAGGCTCAAGATGAACCGACCGATTGCGATTCTGCTGGGTGTGGCGCTGTTGCTGAGCGCAGACGCCGTCTTCGCGCGCGGCGGAAGAGGCGGCGGGGGTCATGCGGGCGGCGGAGGATTCCACGGTGGCGGTACATCGATGGGCTTTCACGGTGGCGGTACATCGATGGGTTTTCACGGTGGCGGTACATCGATGGGCTTTCACGGCGGGCACGGGGGAATAGCCACGGTCGGCGCTCGCTTCGCTCATCCCATCGGACGGCCCTTCGTGGGCGTTCGCCCCGGGTTCGTCGGCCGTCCTCCCTTCTTCCGCCACCGCGTATTCGTCGGGAGCACGGTCGTGATCGGTGCGCCGTTCTTCTATCCTTACTATCCTTACTATCCCTACTACCCTCCGGCGTACGCGGCCCCGTATGCGGAACCGCCGGCCTATATCGAACAGAGCGGGCGCGTGTATTACTACTGCCCTGACTACAACGATTACTACCCCAACGTTTCCAGCTGCCCCTCGCAGTGGGTGCCGGTTTCTGCGAACGCAGGCGAATACCCGCAGTAAGCCCCTCCACGACTAGCCCGCAGTCAGCACGACCTTTCCCTGAACCTTGCGGTTCATCATGTCCTTGAGCGCGTCGGCCGCGCGCTCGAGGGGATAGCTCGCGCTCACGAGCGGCTTGATCTTCTTGGCGCGCAGCCACGCCGTCAGCTCCCTCAGGTTCGCCGCGTTGAGATCGCGCTCCCGCCGCGCGAACTCGCCCCAGAAAACGCCCACGATAGCGCAGCCCTTGAGCAGCGCGAGGTTGAGAGGGATCTTCGGGATCTCGCCTGAGGCGAATCCGACCACGAGGTAGCGCCCTTTCCAGGCCATCGCGCGTACGGCGGGCTCGGAATACTTTCCGCCGACCGGATCCAGGGCGATGTCGGCGGCGGCGCCCAGATTCTTGAGGGCTTCGCGTAGGTCCTCGCGCTCGTAGTTGATCGTGACTTCGGCGCCGAAACGCCTGCAGGTCTCGAGCTTCTCGTCGGACGAAGCGCAGGCGATCACGCGCGCACCGAAGAGCTTGCCGAGCTCCACGGCGGCAAGGCCGACGCCGCCCGCCGCGCCGAGCACGAGCAGCGTTTCGCCCGCCTTGATTCCCGCGCGGTCCTTGAGCGCGTGGTAGGCCGTGGCGTAGACCAGGCCGAAGGAGGCGGCGACCGTGAAATCGAGGCCGGCCGGAACCGGCGTGACGAGCGCTTCGTCGACCACGACCTCCTCCGCATAGCCGCCCCAGCGGATGTGCGCCATCACCCGGTCCCCCGGCATGAAACCATGCACGCCTTCGCCGACCTGCCTGACCACGCCGGCGATCTCGCTCCCTGGCGAAAAGGGTAGCTCGGGCTTGAACTGGTACTTGTTCTGGATGAGGAGGACATCGGGGAAATTCACCCCGCTCGCCTTTACAGACACCAAAAGCTGTCCCTTGCCCGGCGCGGGCGACGGGATGTCTTCGACCACCAGCGCGTCGGGCGGCCCCCAGCTCTTGCACAGCACGGCTTTCATGCGCGCCCTATTGCGATCATGCCGGCATCATAGCCGTCCTGTTGCCTCGGCTACAATTGTGGGGCTACCATGCATCGCACCCGAGGGAGGTTTCCATGGCCGAAGACACCACCGTCAAGCGCGAGCCGCAATACGTGGGTTTCTGGAAGCGGGTTTTCGCCTCGATCATCGATACCCTGATCCTTGTCGTCGTCATCGGACTGATCGTGGTTGCGGTCTACGGCATGCAATACGTGCGGCTCTCCTCCGAGGGGAAAACCCTAATGTTCGATTTGCTCGTGCAAGGGCTGCTCCCTGCGCTGGCGGTGATCGTCTTCTGGCGCTACCGCGGCGCGACCCCCGGGAAGATGCTGATCTCGGCCAAGATAGTGGATGCAGAGACATTCGGAACGCCTTCCACGGGAAAGCTGATCGGCCGTTACTTCGCTTATATCGTTTCCTGCATCTTCATGCTCGGATTCATCTGGATCGCCTTCGACAAGCGCAAGCAGGGCTGGCACGACAAGCTCGCCGGAACCGTGGTGATCCAGGACGAAGACGACTGAATCGGGCCCATGGCGGCACTGAGCGACAAGATCGCCTGGGTTACGGGCGGCGGCAGCGGCATCGGGCAAGCCTCGGCGGTCGAGCTCGCGAGAGGCGGCGCGACGGTGGTCGTGTCGGGGAGGCGGGCCGATGCGCTCGCCGAGACCGCGGCGCTGATCAAGGAAGCCCGCGGCAAAGGCGAAGCCGAGGCGGTCGATACCTCCGACAAGGAGGCGGTCGAACGCTCCGCGGCCGCGATCCTCGCGCGGCATGGCCGCATCGATATCCTCGTCAATTGCGCCGGCACCAACATCCCGAAGCGTTTCTTCAAGGATCTCGACGCGGGGGAGTGGGACCGCGTGATCGGCGTCAACCTGAACGGGGCGCTCTACTGCACGCTCGCGGTGCTGCCTTCGATGCGCAAACGGCGCGACGGCCTGGTGATCCACGTCGCGTCCTATTTCGCCCGCTACCAGAGCTATGTCGGCGGCGCCGCCTACAACGCGAGCAAGCAGGCGCTCATCGCGCTGGTCCACCAGATCAACATCGAGGAAGGCATGCACGGAATCCGCGGCTGCGCCATCCACCCCGGCGAGACGGTCACGCCGCTGCAGAGGGCGCGGCCCAAGCCGCCATCGCCCGAGGATCAGGTGCGCATGCTGAAGATGGAAGACGTGGGTCGCGTGGTGCGCTTCGTCGCGGAATCGCCCGCGCACGTGTGCGTAAACGAGATCGTCGTCACGCCGACCTGGAACCGGCTGATACTCGGCGGCGGCGAGATGCTGCTCGCGCCGAAGATCGAGTAAAAGCCGAACTTCGTTCAGCGTCCTGTAACGCGCAGCAGCTCCAGCATGAGGGCCTTCTGTACATGAAGCCGGTTCTCCGCTTCATCGATTGCCACACAGCCCGGACCGTCCAGGACCCCGTCGGTTGCCTCGACATTGCGGCGCACGGGCAGGCAGTGGCTGAAAATCGCATTGTTGGTTAGCGCCATCTTCCGTTCGTCGACGATAAAGCGCCCGTACGCCCTCGAGAGCTCCCATTCCCTTTCTGGGTTACCGTAATAGGGCAGCGACCCCCAGCTATTCGCGTAGACCACGTCCGCATCCGCGTAGCCTTCGCTGATGTCGTGGGTAACGACCAAGCGCCCGCCGTTAGAAGCAGCGTTCTCATGCGCCACCTTCATGAAGCGTTCATCGAGGACGTAGTCGGGACTCGGACAAAGCAGGCTCACATTCATCCCGTACTTTGTGGCGATCATCGTCACGGAGTTGGCCACCGCAGTACTAAGGGGCTGCGGGTGCCATGTCCACGTCAAACACAACTTCTTTCCCTTTAGCCGGCCCAACCTCTCCTGGAGCGTCATGGCGAGCGCCAATTCTTGGCATGGGTGAATGATTGTCTCCATGTTGATCACGGGAACTCGGGAATGCCGAGCGAGCGCCTTTATCAGCGGGTCTTCGCGGTCATACTGCCAATTCTTGAAACCGGGGAATGCGCGCATCGCGATGAGGTCGCAGTAGCGTGACAGCACTTCGGCGACTTCAACGATGTGCTCCTCGGCCTTGCCGTCCATGACCTTTCCCGAATCGAATTCGATCCCCCACACGCCGTTGCCAGGTTCCAGAACGATCGCTGTGGCACCCAACTGCGCGGCGCCGATCTGAAACGAGGCCCTCGTGCGCAGCGAGGGATTCAGAAACAGCAACGCGAGGGTCCTGCCCTGCAGAAGCGGCTGTATAGGACTGGATTTGAGGCCTTTCGCTTCATCGAGGAGCGCCTGCAATTCCTCGACGGTGAAATCTTGAGTATTGATGAAGTGTCGCATCGAGACGGGCCGGTGAGCAGCTGCTTAGCCGTTTTTCTTGTCTTTATCCGCAAGTAGTTTGAAAGTCCCGATCGCCTTGGCGAGGAGCGCGCCCTTGTCGTCGCGCGCCTCGGCCTCGCAGAACGCGGTGGATTTGCCGCCGTGGAGGACCTTTCCTTCGGCGGTCACCCTGTCGCCGAAGCTTCCTTTCATGAAGCCGACGCTCAAGTCGACCGTCAGCACGCCGCCGGCCACGCCGTAGTGCCCGCGCACCGCCCAGCTCATGACGAGGTCTAGCATGGTCATGATCACGCCGCCGTGAGTCGCGCCCCAGCTGTTCAGGAGTTCCGGGCGCTTCTTGAGCGAAACCACCGCGTGCTCCTTCGTCATCTCGACGAGCTGGATTCCGAGGTGCTCGGTAAAGGGGATCTTGATGGCGGCGGCGCCCGGCGTCGTTGAGGCTCCTTCAGGCGACACTCGCGCCTCCATCGACAGCGATGATCTGCCCGGTGATGTGGCGCGACGCGTCCGAGGCGAGCAGGACCACGAGCCCCTTCAGGTCCTCCGCGTCGCCGAGCCGGCGCAGCGGCGTGCGCGCGACGATCTTCTCGCCGAGCCTCTCGAGCGACGCCTTCGTCATCTTCGAAGGAAAGAATCCCGGCGCGATGGCGTTCACCGTGATGCCGTGTTCGCCCCATTCGGCGGCGAGCGCGCGCGTGAAATTCACCAGGCCCCCCTTGGTCGTGTTGTATCCGAGCGTCTCCAGCATGTCCACGGGATTGCCGCGCAGCCCCGCGATCGACGCGACGTTGATGATTCTGCCATAGCGGTTCGGGATCATCGAGCGTTTTCCCACGGCCTGGGTGACGAGGAATGTTCCCGTCAGGTTGAGGTCCACGAGCTTGCGCCATGCATCCAGGGGGTGCTCCTCGGCGGGCGCGCCCCAGGTGGCGCCCGCGTTGTTCACGAGCACATCCACTCTCCCGTGGCGCTCGAGCACCTGGGAGACCATCGGTTCGATCGCCTCAGGCCGGGAAATGTCGCAGACGAGCGGCAGGGCCTCGATACGCTGCCTGGCGAGAAATTCGCGCGCCTGCTCAAGCTCCTCCGGTTTCCTCGCCGAGATCGCGAGCTTCGCGCCCATTTCGCCCAACGCCTCGGCAATCTGCAGCCCGAGGCCGCGCGAGCCGCCGGTGACGAGAGCGATCTTTCCGGTGAGATCGAGGAGTTTCTTTACGCTCATGGCAAAAGGTGTGAGCTTACGCTTCTTCCCGATTGTAGATTGACACGGGTTTGCGCGCAGGGTAATTTTTCCCCGGCCCCCGGCTGCCAGGAGACCAACCATGCGCGCCCAAATGATGGACATGCCGCTGCTCGTCTCGTCGATCATCGCGCATGCCGACCGCAGCCACGGCGACACGGAAATCGTCTCGCGCACCGTCGAGGGTCCAATCCACCGGTATACGTACGGCGAGGCGCACCGGCGCTCGAAGCGCCTCGCCCAGGCGCTCGCGCGGCTGGGCGTGAGAGAGGGCGAGCGCGTCGGCACGCTCGCCTGGAACGGCTTCCGCCACTTCGAGCTCTACTACGGCGTCGCCGGAATGGGCGCCGTGATCCACACCGTCAATCCGCGGCTTTTTCCCGAGCAGCTGGTGTTCATCGTCAACGACGCGGAAGACCGCTACGTCTTCTTCGACCTGACGTTCGCGCCGCTCGCCGAGAAGCTCGCCCCGGCGTGCAAGGGCGTCAAGGGCTGGGTGGCGATGACCGATCGCGCCCACATGCCGCAGGCGAATCTGCCCAATCTGCTCTGCTACGAGGAGCTGATCGCACGCGAGGACGGGGACTACGAGTGGCCGCAGTTCGACGAATGGACCGCCGCGGGCCTGTGCTATACCTCCGGCACGACCGGCAACCCGAAGGGCGTGCTCTTCGCCAATCGTTCAACGATCCTGCACGCCTATGCCGCCTCCCTGCCAGACGTGTTCAACTGCTCGGCGCGCTCGGTGATCCTGCCCGTTGTGCCCATGTTCCACGTCAACGCCTGGGGCATTCCCTACTTCGCGCCGCTGAACGGCGCAAAGCTCGTTTTCCCCGGCTCCGGCCTCGACGGCAAGAGCCTCTACGAGCTGTTCGAGGCGGAGAGAGTGACCGCGAGCGCAGGCGTGCCCACCGTGTGGCTCGCCCTGCTCGCCCACATGAAGCAGAACAATCTCAGATTCAGCACGCTGAAGTCGGTGGTCGTGGGCGGCTCGGCCTGCCCCCCGGCGATGATCGATGCTTTCCGCGACGGCTTCGGCGTACACTGCAAGCACGCCTGGGGAATGACCGAGATGAGCCCGCTCGGCAGCTTCTGCACGCTCAAGGCCAAGCACGAAGCCTTGCCCCGCGAAAAAAAGCACGAGGTGGAATGCAAGCAGGGCCGGACGATCTACGGCGTCGAAATGAAAATCGTCGATGGCGAGGGCAAGGAGCTGCCGCGCGACGGCAAGGCCTTCGGCGATCTGCTGGTGCGCGGGCCCTGGATACTCAAGGAGTACTTCAAGGGCGCGGGCGGCAGTCCCTTGCGCGAGGGATGGTTCCCCACGGGCGACGTGGCCACGATCGACCCGGACGGCTACATGCAGATCACCGACCGCTCGAAGGACGTGATCAAGTCGGGCGGAGAATGGATCAGCTCGATCGACCTGGAGAACATCGCCGTGGCGCATCCGGCGATCGCCGAAGCCGCGGTCATCGGCGTGCGCCACCCGAAATGGGACGAGCGGCCGCTCGTGATCGCGGTCAGGAAGCCCGGCGCGAGCGTCACGCGCGAGGACCTGCTCGGGTTCTACCAGGGCAAAGTGGCGAAGTGGTGGATGCCCGACGACGTCGTCTTCGTCGAGCAGCTGCCGCACACCGCGACGGGGAAGCTCCTCAAGACCAAGCTGCGGCAGGACTTCAGGGATTACAAATTGCCCACTGCATAAGGCGTATTGCAGCAGAACAGGCCTAAGCGCAGAATCAATCGGTCCAATCATGACGATCCCATTTCGCAGATCACGCCGCGATTTTCTCAAAGTGTCCACTGCCGTCGGCGGCGGCCTTGCGCTCGAACTATGCGTTCCCACGCCAGTCCTTTCCCAGGCTGCCGCAAAAACGAAAGGCCCCGAGCTCACCGCGTGGATCGTGGTCAATCCCGACAACAGCGTCCTCATCCGTGTGGCGCGCTCGGAGATGGGGCAGGGCAGCTCCACCGGACTTCCCATGCTGGTCGCCGAGGAGCTCGAGTGCGACTGGACGAAGGTCCGCACCGAATTCGTGTCGACCGCCGAGCAGGTCCGCCGCAACCGGGTGTGGGGCTCGATGGCCACGGGCGGCAGCCGCTCGATCCGGGACTCGCAGGAATATCTTCGCCAGGCGGGCGCCGCAGCGCGCGAGATGCTCGTCGCCGCAGCGGCGCAGAGATGGAAGGTTCCCGCGTCCGAATGCGACGCGGAGAACGGCGTGATCACGCATACGCCGTCGCGAAGGAAGCTGCGCTTCGGCCAGGTGGCTCAAGCCGCCTCGAAACTCGAGCCGCCCAAGGACGTGAAGCTGAAGGACCCCAAGGAATGGAATCTCGTCGGCAAGCCCGCGCGCCGGCTGGACATCCCCGACAAGGTGACGGGCAAGCCGCTATTCGGAATCGACGTGCAGCTTCCCGGCATGGCGTACGCCGCGATCGCGCAGTGCCCCGTGTTTCGCGGCAGGTTCGTGACCGTCGCCGACGAAAGAATCAAGGGCCTGCGGGGGCTCATCAAGGTCGTGAAGCTGGAAGACGCGGTCGCGGTGGTCGCCGACAACTGGTGGCGAGCGAACCGCATGCTCAAGCTCCTCGCGATCGAATGGGACGCGGGCGCGAACGGCGGGGCGACGACGGAGAGCATCCGCGAGTTCGTGCGCTTCGGGCTGGAGGATTCCAGCGTCCCGGTCGCGCGCAACGACGGCGACGTCGAGGCGGCTTTCTCCTCCGCCGCCAAGGTGGTCGAGGCCGAGTACTACGCGCCCTTTCTGAACCACGCGCCGCTGGAGCCGATGAACTGCACCGCGCTGGTGAAAGGCGACCGCGTCGAGGTGTGGGCGCCGACGCAGAACGCCGAGGCGACGCACGCGACCGCCGCCGCGACCGCGGGCGTTCCGCTCGAGAACGTCGAGGTGCACCTCACGCACTTGGGCGGGGGCTTCGGACGGCGCGGCTTCCAGGACTACACGAGGCAGGCCGTTGCGATCGCAACGGCGGTGGAAGGCAGGCCGGTGAAGCTCCTGTGGTCGCGCGAAGAGGACATGCAGCACGACTATTACCGCCCGATGACGCTGATGCGGTTCAAGGCAGCGCTCGACTCGAGCGGCAAGCTCACCGCCTGGCGCGTCCGCGATGCGAGCCACTCGATCATGGCGGGCGTGCGGCCGCAGGAGATCAAGGAGGGTATAGACCGGCACGCGCTCGGCGGCATCGTCGACATGCCTTACGAGGTGCCGAACCTGAGGATAGAGTTCGCGATGAGGAACAGCCACGTGCCGGTGGGTTTCATGCGCACCGTGTTCCACTCGCAAAACCCCTTCATGCGCGAGTGCTTCGTCGACGAGATGGCGCACGCCGCAGGCAAAGACCCCTATGAGTTTCGCCGCGTTATGCTGCAGAAAAAGCCCAAGGATCTCGGCGTGTTGGATGCCGCGGCTCGGGTCTCGGGCTGGGGCTCGCCCCTTCCCGCAGGCGCGCACCGCGGCATCGCCGTGCAGGATTCCCACGGCAGCTACGCGGCCGCCGTTTTCGAGGTATCGGTGAGCGCAGCGGGCGAGCTCGATATCCGGCGCGTGGTGGTCGCGGTGGATCCGGGCTACGTCGTGAATCCGGACTCCGCCGAAGCACAGGTGCAAAGCTGCGTCGCCTACGGGCTCACTTCGGTTCTCTGGGGCGAAATCACCTTGAGGGAAGGCCGCGTCGAGCAGTCCAACTTCCACGACTACCGCATCATGCGTATCGCCGAGATGCCGAAGAGAATCGAGGCGGTGCTCGTCCCGAGCGGCGGCTTCTGGGGCGGGCTGGGCGAGACGCCGCTCGCGCCGCTCGCGCCCGCGCTCGCCAACGCGATTTTCGCCGCGACCGGCAAGCGAATCCGGTCGCTGCCGCTCAAGAACCAGGGACTGCGCCTCGCGTGATCGGGTAAACTAGGCGCAGCCGTTTCAGCGACTTTCGAGAAACCCGCCGGTCAGCCATGCCAAAGGAGATTCCATGATCGAACTCACCGTCAACGGCAGGAAGCACAACGTCGACGTCGAGCCGGAGATGCCCCTCTTGTGGGTTTTGCGCGACGTGCTCGACGTGAAGGGCCCGAAGTTCGGCTGCGGCATCGCGCAGTGCGGGGCCTGTACCGTGCACCTGAACGGCGAGCCGGTGCGCTCGTGCTCCGTGCCGGTGTCCGCCGCGGCGAACCACAAGGTGCTGACCATCGAAGGGCTCGCGCAGCGCGGCCAGCTGCACCCGGTGCAGAAGGCGTGGATCGATCACGAAGTGCCGCAGTGCGGCTACTGCCAGTCGGGGCAGATCATGGCGGCGGTCGCCCTGCTCGCAAAGAATCGCGACCCCAGCGACCAGGACATCGACGCGGCGATGACCAACATCTGCCGCTGCGGAACCTATGCGCGCATCCGCACGGCGATCCACGCCGCGGCGAAGACCTTGAAGTCGACGAAGGCATAGGGAGGGAGCGGCCATGGCCAAGACATTCGCCTGCAAATTCGAGCCTGCGCGCAGGAGGTTCCTGAAGCAATCCGCCGCGATCGGCGGAGGCCTCTCCGTCGGATTCAACATCCCGGGCGCGCTCGCGCAGAAGCCCGGCGCAGCCGTGGAGATCAACGCCTGGGTCGTGATCCGTCCCGACGACGCCATCATCATCCGCTACGCGCGCTCCGAGATGGGGCAGGGCAGCATGACCTCCGCCCCGATGCTGGTCGCCGAGGAGCTGGAGTGCGACTGGAGAAGGGTGAAGATCGAATACGCCTCGGCGAACGCGAACGTGAAGCGCAAGCGCGCCTGGGGCGATATGGCGTCGGTGGGAAGCCGGACCATCCGCAATTCCCAGGAGTATCTGCGCAAGGCGGGCGCGACCGCGCGCGAGATGCTGATCGCCGCGGCGGCGCAGCAGTGGGGCGTGCCGGCGTCCGAATGCTCGGCGTCGAACAGTTTCATCACCCACGGTGCCGGCGGGCGCAGGCTGAGCTTCGGAAAAGTGGCCGACGCCGCCGCCAAGCTCGAGCCGCCGAAGGACGTGAAGCTGAAAGACCCCAAGGACTGGAAGCTGATCGGGAAGTCCGTCAAGCGCATCGACATTCCCGACACCGTCGTAGGCAGGCAGCGCTACGGCATCGATGTGCAGCTGCCCGGCATGCTCTACGCGGCGATCGCGCAGTGCCCGGTGTTCGGCGGCAAGCTGAAGTCGATGGACGCGAGCAAGGTCGAGGGCCGGCGCGGCATCGTCAAGGTCGTGCCCCTGGAGACTTTCGTCGCAGTCGTCGCCGACAACTGGTGGCGGGCGAAGGAAGCGCTGCGCGACGTCCACATCGAATGGGACGTGGGCGCGAACGGCAACGTCTCGAGCGCGAGCCTGATGGAGTTCTACAAAGGCGGGCTCGATGCCCAGAGCGACGTCGCGACCGCGCGCAAGGACGGCGATTTCGAACAGGCCTTCGGTTCCGCCGAAAGGAAAATCGAAGCCGAGTACTACACGCCGTATCTCGCACACTCGTGCCTCGAGCCGATGGGCTGCACGGCAATCGTCAAGGACGGCAAGGTCGAACTCTGGACTTCAACGCAGAATGCCGAGGCCTCGCTCGCCGTGGCGGCGGCGACCGCGGGCGTCCCGCTCGAGAACGTCGAAGTGCACCGCGTGCAGCTGGGCGGCGGCTTCGGGCGGCGCGGCGGAGCGCAGGATTTCGTGCGCCAGGGCGTCGCGATCGCGAAGGCCATGGAAGGCACGCCGGTGAAAATGCTCTGGACCCGCGAGGAAGACACGCAGCACGACTTCTACCGGCCGGCGAGCCTCGTCCGCATGAAGGCGGGGCTGGACGGCTCGGGGAAACCGGTCGCCTGGTACTCGCGCGTCGCGGCGACCTCGATTTTCGAGACGCTCGCCCGCGTGCCGCTCAAGCGGCCGTTCGCACCCGCCGACGGCGTCGATCCCCAGTCGGTGGCCTCGCTGTACGATCTGCCGCACGCGATTCCGAACGTCAAGGTCGAGTACGCACAGCGCACCGCGCACGTTCCGGTCGGATTCTGGCGCACGGTGGGGCATTCGCAGAATCCGTTCGTGCGCGAGTCCTTCATGGACGAACTGGCGAACGCCGCGGGCAAGGACCCGTATGAATACCGCCGTGCGCTGCTCGCGAATTCGCCGAAAGATCTCGGCATTCTCGAGGCGACCGCGAAAGCGGCCGGCTGGGGCCAGCCTCTTCCCGCGGGAGTGTTCCGCGGCATCGCCGAGACCGAAGCTTATGGCAGCTACACCTCGGCCGTGGCCGAGCTCTCGGTCGACAAGAACGGCGAAGTGAACATCCGGCGCCTGGTGCTCGGCATCGATCCGGGCTACGCGGTGAACCCGGACAACATCCAGGCGCAGATGCAGGGCAGCTCGGTGTTCATGCTGACCGCGATGTTCTGGGGCGAGATCACCATCAAGGAAGGGCGCGTCGAGCAGTCGAATTTCCACGACTACCGCATGATGCGCCTGCGCGAAATGCCCAAGGTCGAAGTGGTGCTCGCGCCCTCGGGCGGATTCTGGGGCGGCGTCGGCGAGCCCGGCCAGGCGTCGATCGCGCCGGCGGTCTGCAACGCGATCTTCGCCGCCACGGGCAAGCGCGTGCGCTCGCTGCCTTTGAAGAACCTCGGGCTGACGCTGGCTTGACGCGCACGCACGTTGTTGCATGTCATTCTGAGGGCGCAGCCCGAAGAATCTGCTGTTACGGCAAAAGCAGATTCTTCGCTACGCTCAGAATGACAAGGGTGGCTGCCGTTGCGATGCTGTTCGCGTGCTCGCAGGTCTGCGCGCAGGGTGAGCCGGTGCGCTTCGAGGCGGTCGGGGACGCGATTCCGCGGGCTCTGACTGCCGAACCCGGCGATGCGGCGCGCGGTCGAAGCATCGTGGTGAATCGGGATGCGGGAGCGTGTACTTTGTGCCATGCGGTGCCCGGCGAGAAGACCTCCGGGAACATCGCGCCGACGCTCGCGGGCGTCGGCGCGCGGCTTTCTCCCGCGCAGCTGCGCCTGCGCGTCGCCGATTCCACCCGCGTGAATCCGGAGTCGCCCATGCCGGCGTACTACAGGACCGAAGGCTTGAATCAGGTCGCCGCGGCCTTCCGCGGCAAGCCCCTGCTCTCGGCGCAGCAGGTGGAGGACGTCGTCGCCTGGCTCGCGAGCCTGAAGGAGCCGCAGTGAGGCGCCGCGATTTCCTCGCCAGTGCAGTCGGCGCCCTCGCGCTTCCCGGCGCCGCGCTCGCGCAGGCCGACCCCGTGGATCCGCTCGTGCGGGCGCTCGCCAACGGCGCTCCGCTGAGAAAGGGCAAGGTCGCGCTCGTCCTGCCGCAGCTCGCCGACAACGGCAACTCCGTTCCCATCCGCATCACGGTGGACAGCCCGATGACCCCGGCCGATCACGTGAAGAGCATCCACCTGTACTCGGAGAGGAACCCGGTGCCCAACATGGCGAATTTCTATCTGAGCCCGCGCGCGGGCAGGGCCGAGATCAACTCGCGCGTGCGGCTCGCCGGCAGCCAGCGCGTGACGGCCGTCGCGAAGCTCTCCGACGGCTCGTTCTGGTACGCCGCTGCGCCCATCGTGGTGACGCTTTCCGCCTGTCTCGACGAGAGCTGAGCCGGGTCTAAACGGGAAACCATGGCCGCAAGAATCCAGATTCCGCGCGAGGCGAGACGCGGCGAGGTGATCGAAGTCTGCATCCTCATCCAGCACCCCATGGAGACCGGCTACCGCCACGACGACGTCGGCCATCTCATCAAGCGCAACGTCATCAACGTCCTGTCGTGCCGCTACAACGGAGTGGAAGTGTTCCGCGCCGACCTGTCCTCGGGCATCTCCGCCAACCCCTACGTGCAGTTCTACACCGTCGCCGAGGCGAGCGGGGATCTCGAGTTCACCTGGGCCGACGACGAAGGCCAGCGGGGCTCGGAGCGCCAGGCTATCGTCGTCAAGGGATGAGGCGGCTCGCTCTTGCCGCCGTAGCGCTCGCCGCCGGCGTCGCGCTCGCGCAGGAGCGCGCGATTGCGCCGGGCGAGCTCAAATCGGGCTCCGCGTTTTTAGGCTCGGACCTGCGCGCCCTTCAGAACGACGACTTCGCCAATCCCGGCATGCTGTGGGTGGAGCGCGGCGAAAAACTCTGGCGTGAGCCGGCGGGAAAAGAGAACCTTGCCTGCGCAGGCTGCCACAAGGACACGAGCATGCGCGGGGTCGCCGCGAGCTATCCGAAAATCGACAAGGCGAGCGGCAAGCTCCTCAACCTCGAGGGCCGCATCAATCTTTGCCGCACCGAACGCATTGGAGCGGAACCCTTGCGTTACGAGTCGGAGGACCTGCTCGCGCTCACCGCCTACCTCGCGCGCCAGTCGCTCGGCGCTCCGATCGCTGCGAGCATAGCCGGCGCGGCGCGCGCGCATTTCGAGGCGGGGCGCGCCTCCTACCATCTGCGGCGGGGACAGATGAACCTCTCGTGCGCCCACTGCCACGACGCGCAATGGGGCAAGCGGCTGCTCTCTGAGACCATCAGCCAGGGACATCCCAACGCCTACCCGGCGTATCGCATGGAATGGCAGACGATGGGCTCGCTCGAGCGCCGCCTGCGCGCCTGCCTCTCGGGGATACGCGCCGAGATGCTGCCCTACGGTTCGCAGGAATATCTCGACCTCGAGCTCTATCTCGCGTGGCGCGCTCAAGGGTTGCCGATCGAGACGCCGGGCGTGCGGCGCTGAGCTAGAATTCGGGCGTCTGAAAAAAGGGGAGAATCGGAATGTCCGAAGCCCACGTCCACGTCGATCCCTCCAACAAGAAGGTCGCCCTCTTCATCGCGGTCCTCGCGCTCGTTCTCGCGTTCGCCGAGACCCTGGGCAAGGGTTCGCAGACGAGCGCGCTCGCCAGCCACATCGAGGCCTCCAACCTGTGGGCTTTCTTCCAGGCGAAGACCATCCGCCAGACGACGGTGCGCACCGCCGCCGAGGAGATGGAGGCGCAATTCGGGCAGAAGGCGCCGGAGGCTGTGAGGAGGCAGATCGAGACCTGGAAGAAGACGGCCGAACGCTACCAATCCGAGCCCGAAACCAACGAAGGCCGCAAGGAGCTCATGGCGCGCGCGAAGGAGATGGAGACAAAACGCGACCGCGCGATGGCGGCCTACCACAACTACGAGATCGCCTCGGCCGCGGTGCAGATCGCGATCGTTCTCGCCTCGGCGCAGATCATCACCGGCGTCGCGGCGCTCCTCTGGATCGCCTACGCCCTGGGCGCGATCGGCGTTGCGTTCAGCCTGATCGGCTCCTTCTGGCCGACCGCGGTGCACCTCTTCTGAGCTTCAGGGAAAGACCGCAAAGAGATCGCTCAGATCGGCCTCGATGGCGGCATCGCGCAGAAACGGGCTGACGCCGAAGATTTCCTGGAAGGTGCGCAAGGTCGATCCGTGCGTGTAGCGGATGAAGTTGCGGTAGCCGTTGCCCTTGGCGAACGGCGACAGCACGATCATTCCGATCGGACCGTCCGAAGCCGCCCCTTCGTCCCAGGTGACGAACACCGCGCCGCCGTTCCGGTAGGCCGCTGAGCCGAGGATCGCGGGCAGGTTCTGGGACAGCCAGGTATCGCCCTGCCGGATGGCATCATTGAGCGGAGCGCAGCTGTCGTGCATGTCGTTGCACTCGTTCGGGGTGATGAAGTTGTATTGCGCAACGGTATTGCTGGCGAGATCCGTCGCCAGCTCGCTGAACGGCCGCACGTGGCCGATGCAATTGGCCGAATTGGGATCCTGGTCATTCGTTACATCGTCAAAGTAAACGAAGGGGTTGTGCTTCACGGCGTATAGCCCATTGCTGACCAGAGGACAGTCGGCGCCGCTGATGTCCTCCTGATACGTCTTCCAGGAAATGCCGCTCTTCTGCAGCAAGGTCACCAGATGCTCGGTCGTGCTCTGGTGATTCGCGCTGGGCGGGTCGTCGTTGAAGACGCCGAAGTTGACACCGGCTTCGAGCCACAGATAGTTGGGCAGGCTGGGATGAACCAGCGGCGGATTGAAGTACAGCTCTGCGTGGGACGCCATGGGCAGCAGCGTGTTGTTGATGTAGGGCGCGCTGCTGCTGCCGGCGATCTGCGCCCAGTTCTTGTTCTCCATGAGTATGATGAAGACCGTCTTGATGTGCGGCTGCGAGACGGGCGGCGGTGTCTGGCAAGAGCCGAAGGTGGTGACACCGGCCAGCAGCGGAGTCAATGCCAAGATCGCCATGACGCGCTTTGAGAGTTTCATGAAATCCTCCTTCGACCTCCCCGCGCATGATTGTAGCGCAGGGTACGTTGCAGGCGGATCGGTCAGTCTGGTTCTTTCGGATGTTTTTGGGGTTTTTCTTGCCGACCACGGTGCCCTCGGATATTCTGGGGAGAGATCAGCCGGGCCATCCACGTGGGCTTCTTACGCAAACCACGCAAACCGCTGCAACCCGGGCTGCCTGTCGCGAGCGAGGAGTCGTCCCGCGACGGGGCGCCAGGGGTGAGCGTCGCGGTGCTGCGCGAGCTCCAAGCGCTCCAGGGAATAGGCGACCAGATCCTCGACGCGCTCGTCCCCCGCGCCCGGCTGCTGCAGCTAGCAGCGGGCCAGCACCTGCTCCGGCGGGGTGAGCCGAATCTGCGCGTCTACATCCTGCTCTCGGGCCTGCTGCGCGTGGAACTGGATGACTCGCCGCTCGCCTACATAGAACAGGGCGAGACCGTCGGGGAGCTGTCGCTGCTCGCGGGCAGCTCCGCAACTGCGACGGTCGCAGCGGAAAAACCCGCGCAGCTCCTCGTGCTGGACGAAGAAACCTTCTGGTGGCTTGCCGAGTCCTCGCACGAGTTCTCGGTCGGCTTGCTGGTGCGGCTTGCAAAGCGATTGCGCTCGAACAACGACGCCGTACAGGAGAGCATCGTTCTGCGCCGTCAATTCGAACAGGCGGCCTTGAGCGACGCCCTCACCGGTTTCCGCAACCGGCGCTGGCTCGACCAGACGCTGCCTCGAATCATCCAACGCCACCTCCACGCGTCCGAGCCGCTGTGCATCGCCATGATGGACATCGACCACTTCAAGCAGATCAACGACGGCTACGGACATGCCGCGGGGGACGCCGTGCTGTTGCAGGTCGGGCAGCTCGTGCGCGCCAACCTGAGGCCCGCCGACTCCGCCGCCCGCATCGGTGGCGAGGAGTTCGTGCTGATCCTCCCTCAAACCTTGCTGCCGGGCGCCATCAGCGCCGTCGAACGGCTGCGCGAGGCGGTCGCTTCCGCCTCGTTCAACTACGATGGACGCCTGCTGCCCCAGGTGACCGTTTCGCTCGGGCTGGTCGCGCTGGAAAGGGGCGCGAATCCTCAGAAGCTGCTCGCTCAGGCCGATGACGCGCTCTACACGGCAAAGCAATCCGGCCGCAATCGCACCGAGTGGCCAGGGCGCTAGAAGCTCCAGTCCCGGCCCTACGCAAACGCCTCCGCTACGAGCCGGTACGATTCGCGCCGGCTCTCGTAATCGCCGGTGATGGTGATGACCATCAGCTCGTCGGCCGCGAACTTCTCCTTCAGCGCCAGCAGCTTTTCGCGCACTTCTCCCGGATCGCCGTGCACCAGGCGCGAGCGCTGCTGCCCGATGTAGGCGCGCTCCTGCGGAGAGATGCGGTACGCCCTCGCTTCCTCGAGCGTCGGCACGGGCGCATCGATGCCCTTTGCCATGTGCAGGCGCCGAAGGTCGATGCTTGCGGCGAGGCGCTCGGCCTCGGAACGGGTCTTCGCGCAGATCACGAACGCGCATACGAGCGACCGGGGTTGCGGCTCGCGCTCCGACGCTTGGTACTGATCGCGGTAGGCGCGCGCCACGGCCTCGCCTCCGAACGCGCTGATGAAATGCGCGAACGCGAAGCGCAGGCCGAGCTGGGCGGCGAGCGCGCCGCTGTAATCCGAGGAGCCGAGCAGCCATATTTCCGGCGAAGTATCTCCGGCGGGCTGGGCCTTGACCTTGACGTATGGATGACCCGCGGGAAGCGTCCGGTCCAGAAAACCGATCAGGTCCTGCACCTGCTGCGGCATGTGCTCCGCGCCTTGGTATTCGCCGTCCGCCAACGCGAGCGCCGTGCGCGGGTCCCCGCCCGGCGCGCGGCCGATGCCGAGATCGATGCGCCCGGGAAAAAGCGCTTCGAGCATGCGGAACTGCTCGGCGATCTTGAGCGGACTGTAGTAGGGAAGGAGCACTCCACCCGTACCGACGCGGATGCGCGAAGTGGCGCTCGCGACGCGCGAGACGAGAATCTCGGGACTGGGATCGGCAAGCGCCGCGATGGCGTGGTGCTCGGCGAGCCAGTAGCGGCCGTACCCCAGCTCTTCGGCGAGCCGGGCGAGCGAAACGGTTTCGGCGATCGCTTCGGTGGCACTGTGTCCGCTGATGACGGGGGATTGATCGAGCACCCCCAGAGGCACCCTCATCCCTTCAGTCCGACATCAGCATGAGCGCGCCTACCAGGAGGCTCATGAAGATCGCGATCCAGAAGATGCCGACGATGCGCTGCTTGTCGGTCGGGGTGACGCCTTCCTTTTTCTTTTTCGCGAAGCGATACTCGATCACCATGAGGGCTACGCCGACAGCGAGGACGATTCCCATCCACTTGTAGATCGGGTTCACAGTCGGGCTCCACGGAGCGCAAGCCCGTAGTCTACCGGACTTCGGAAGCGGAGAAAGCTCGCTTCGGGTGCTCAACGCGGCTCGCCGCCGGCGAGCGACCAGCGGTGGACCGGGGGAAGAGCGAGCGAAAGCAGCAACGCAAAGGCGCCCAGCGCGTAGAACGCCGCGTGAATGCCGTACAGGTCGGCCAGAGCGCCCATGACGAGAGGCGTCGAGATGTGCGAGATGCTCCACCCCATCCCGGCGAGCGCCATCGCCGATCCGCGGGTTTCGTCGGATGACAGGCTGCTCACGAGGATCTGGAAATAAATCGTCATCACGCCCGAGCCGAGCCCCACGCCGAAGAGGAAGAACGCGATGATCGCGGGGTTCGTGAAAAGGGCGACCAGGCCGACCGAGGCCGCGACCGCCAGGGCCGAGGCGAGCGGCACGGAAGAATCGTCCGCGTGCTTCACGAAACGCGCGAGCACGACGCCCGCCGCAATCGCGCCCAGGGGACGCATTCCGACGAGCCAGCCGGCGGCTTCCGAGCCGAACCCCTGCTCGATCAGCAGGATCGGATAGAACGAGACGCTCAAGGAGAACGGCAGCGCCGAGAGGTAGGCGCACATGACGCCGTAATAGATCGAGCGCCGTCCGAGCAGCACTCGGTAGCCCGCAAGCAGCGGGAGCGGCGCCTTCCGGCGGGACGGGGGCGCGTAGCGGAACGCGAGGCCCAGGGCGAAAGAGACGGCGCCCATCGCCGCCACGGTCCAAAAACCCGCGCCGAAGCCCCAGCTTGCGATGATCATGCCGGCGCAGACCGTACCGGCGATCTGCCCGAAGCTCGTGATCGCGTTCAGCGTCCCCATCAAACTGCCGCGCGCTCCGGGAAGTTGGCTCACCAGCGCCCAGCTCGCCGGCCAATACACGGCGCGCGCAACGATCATCATGATCTGCGCGGCGAACAGGCCCGCGAAGCTCGACGACGCGGCGAACATGGTTCCGGCCGCGGCGGTGGCGACGAAGGCGACCAGGGAAACGTTCATTCCGCCGAGGCGGTCGGTCCAGGCTCCGCCGACGAGGTTGAAGATCATCTGCACGACGATGGGGAGCGCGATCAGGCTGCCGATCTCGACGCCGGAGTAACCCAGTTCCCGTGCGTAGAGCGGGATCTGCAGCTGGGTCATTCCGAGCGCGAAGTTCCAGGTGAACGCGCTCGAGAAAAACGGCGCGTAGATGCGGTTCGCGGAAGAATCCATGCGCAGATGGTACTAGTGCGCAGTTGCGTGTACCATGCGCCGCTGTAAGGAAGGAACCCGTCCCGCCGACGCAAGACAAGTATGAAATCGAAACACGCCCTTGCAACGATCGCAGTCGCGCTCGCCTTCGCCTTTACCTTCGCCGCGCGCGCCGCCGAACCGGCGTGCTCGGCCACCAGCGGGCCGCGCACCGCCGCGCTGGTCGAGCTGTATACGTCGGAGGGCTGCGATAGTTGCCCCGCGGCCGACCACTGGCTGTCCTCGCTCTTCGGGCAGGGCTTCAGGCCCGATCAGGTGGTGCCGCTCGCGCTCCACGTCGATTACTGGGATTACATCGGCTGGAAGGATCCGTTCGCCAAAGGCGAATTCTCCGTGCGTCAGCGCAAGCTCGCGCAGTTGAAGCGCCCCGTGATCGTCTACACTCCGCAGGTGCTGCTGCAGGGGCAGGATTTCCGCCGCTGGTCGGACGGCGAATTCGCAGAACAGGTGACGCGCATCAATTCCCGCCCGGCGCGCGCGAGGATCGCGCTCGCAATCCGCGCGATCGCGCCCGATGCCATCCACGCCGAGCTTTCCGCGATGCTCGTCGATCCGGCCGAGCAGAAAAACGCCGCGGTGTATCTGGCCGCCTACGAGAACAAGCTCGCGAGCGACGTGGCCGCCGGCGAGAACCGCGGCAGGCGGCTCGAGCACGATTTCGTGGTGCGCGAATGGATCGGCCCGATCGGCTTCGGCGAAGGTCCGAAGCTCGAGGAGAAACGCGCGCTGCCGCTGCTCCCGGGCACGAACGCCAAGAACTTGGGCGTTGCGGCCTTCGTGCAGAACCGCTCGACTAGCGAGGTGCTCCAGGCGTTGATGCTCCCGGTTTGCGAGGGCTAAGACTTAAGCACCGTACCTGAACGTAGGAGGGGTCATGCGAAAACTACTGCTCGCGGCATTGCTGTTCGCCGCATCGTCCGCTCTTGCCCAGTATCCACAGCGCCCGATCCAGCTCATCGTGCCCTGGGGCGCGGGCGGCGGCACCGACGCGACGGCGCGCATCATCGGAAGCCTGCTGGAGAAGGAGCTCAAGCAGCCGGTGAACGTGGTGAACCGCACCGGCGGCTCGGGCGTGGTCGGCCACCAGGCGATCGCGTCCTCGGCGCCCGACGGCTACACGCTCGGCCTGATCACGGTCGAGATCACGATGATGCACCACGTGGGTCTCACGCAGCTCAGGCACACCGACTACACGCCCATCGGGCTGGTGAATGCGGATCCCGCGGGCGTCAACGTGCGCGCCGACTCGCCTTACAAGTCGATGAAGGATCTGCTCCAGGCCATCAAGTCCAATCCGGGGAAGATGAAGGCCTCCGGCACCGGGCAGGGCGGCATCTGGCATCTCGCCATCGCCGGGCTCCTCAAGGACCAGGGAATCGATCCGAATGCGCTGCCGTGGGTGCCCTCGAACGGCGCCGCGCCCGGGTTGCAGGACATGGTCGCCGGCGGCGTCGACGTCGTACCGTGCTCGCTTCCGGAAGCACGCTCGATGATCGACGCGGGCAAGGTGCGCGCGCTCGCCATCATGGACGGAAGCCCGCCGGCCCTGTACCCGAACCTGCCGACGCTCAAGCAGGAACTCGGCACCAACTGGCAGATCGCAGCCTGGCGTGTGATTGCCGCCCCGAAGGGAATTCCCGCCGACGCGCAGCGTACCCTCGTCACCGCCCTGAAGAAGGTCTATGACTCGAAGGAGTACAAGGACTTCATGGCGAGCCGCGGCTTCGGCGTGGTCTGGGCCGATCCCCGGGAAACCGCCAAGTTCATGGCCGCCTCGGACGCGAACCTCGGAGCGGCGCTCAAAGCGGTAGGGCTGGCCAAATAAAAGTCAACGATGCGCTGACCGGCGCGGCGCTGGTCGCACTTGCCGCGCTCATCCTCTGGCATATCCAGGGGTTTCCCGCCATGCCGGGCCAGAAATTCGGCCCGGCGTGGTTTCCCGGGCTGATCGCCATCGGTCTCGCAATCTGCGGTGCGCTTCTCGTTCGCGCCGGCTTGCGTGAGCGCGCGCCGCTCTTCGCGATGCCGCAGTGGATGCAGCGGCAGCGCCCGCGCCGCGCGGTTGCCATGGTCCTCGCAGGGCTGGTCGCCTACATCCTGCTTGCCGATGCGCTCGGATTTCATATCACCGGCGTGCTGATCCTCGCGGTGTGGATGCGCGCACTCGGCGCATCGTGGCGCGTCACCGCGCTGGTCGCGGTCGTTGCCACAGTGGTGATCCACTTCGCGTTCTACAGGGTGCTGCGCGTGCCGCTGCCTTGGGGCGTGCTCGAACGATGGGCGTTCTAGCTCAAGCATTCGCGCTGGTCTTCGACCCGTACGTGCTTTGGGTCATCCTCGCGTCGGCGGCCTTTGGTCTCTTCGTGGGCGCAGTGCCGGGCCTCACCGCGACGATGGCGACGGCGCTCCTCGTGCCGGTCACCTTCTTCATGCCGCCGGTTCCCGCGATCGCGTCGATCGTCACGGCGACCGCGATGGCGATCTTCGCGGGCGACATCCCGAGCTGCCTGTTGCGGATGCCGGGAACGCCGGCGTCGGCCGCCTATACCGACGAAGCTTACGCGCTGACGAAGAAAGGCGAGGGCGAGCTCGCGCTCGGCGCGGGGCTGGTGTTCTCGGTCATTGGCGGGCTCTTCGGCACGGCGGTATTGATCGCGGCGGCGCCCGCGCTCGCCGAGGTGGCGCTCAAGTTCTCGTCGTTCGAGTACTTCTGGCTGGTGGTGCTCGGACTTTTCAGCGCGGTGTTTCTCGCCCACGCCAATCCGCTGAAAGGCATCGTGTCGCTCCTGTTCGGCCTGCTCGTCTCGGCGATCGGCCTCGACAATCCGGCCGGGTTCCCGCGCTTCACTTTCGGCAACGCCGAGCTCGCCGGCGGCTTCACGCTGATCCCGATCATGATCGGAATGTTCGCCGTGTCGGAAATCATCCGCAATATCGGCTCGATCGATGAGCCCTGGGAAATGGCGCAGACGAAGATCGGCAACGTGTTCCGCGGCATGTGGACGCTCACGAAGCGCTATCCCATGCAGGCGCTGCGCGGCAGCGTGCTCGGCACCGCGATCGGCGCACTGCCCGGCGCGGGCGCCGACATCGCGGCGTGGATGTCCTATGCGATGTCGAAGCGCTTCTCCAAGGAGCCCGAAAAGTTCGGCACCGGCCACATCGAGGGCATCATCGAGGCCGGCGCCTCCAATAACAGCGCGCTCGCGGGCGCGTGGATCCCGGCGCTGGTGTTCGGCATCCCGGGTGATTCGATCACCGCGATCGTGATCGGCGTGCTGTACATCAAGGGCCTGAACCCGGGGCCGACGATCTTCATGAACAACGCGGCCTCGATCTACGCCATCTTTCTCGTGTTCATCCTCGCCAACCTGCTGATGCTGCCGCTCGGAATCGCGGCGATCAAGTGCGCCAAGCAGATGCTGCGCGCGCCGCGCGAAGTGCTGATGCCGGTGATCCTGCTTTTCTGCGTGGTCGGTTCGTTCGCCATCAACAATTCGATCTTCGGCGTGGTGCTGATGCTCGCCTTCGGTCTGGTCGCCTACGTCATGGAAGAGAACGGCTTCCCGGTCGCGCCGGCGATCCTGGGCATGGTGCTCGGCGCCATGCTGGAGGAGAACTTCATCAGCTCCATGATCAAGGCGGACGGGCGGATATTCGCGTTCTTCGAGCGGCCGATCGCGGGCTCCCTGGGGATTCTGGCCCTGGCGGTGGTTTCCGTCCCACTGTTGCGGCGCTTGTATCGCGCTGCAAGATGAAATATCGGCGTACGATTCCGCCCAACAAAGAACGCGCAGCGCCGGCCGGGTTTGTGCCGCTTCTACTTGCGCTTTCTCCGGCCGGGCCACGCTAGCTCGATCTCCCGTCAACGCACCGGCGGCAACGCTTTCGGGTCGGAGGTGTTGATGCAGGTGGGATGACCAAACCCTCCAGCGCTAATGCCGGTTCCACCGGACGGGTTCGGCGATATGTCGAACACGATATTGTCTGGACGCCTCGAATCGCCGCTTACACCGGCAGGGACGTAATCTAGGATGAGATTGTGGCGGACGCGCCAGCCGATGTTGTGGTCGGCGCATGAGGTGTCGCCGCTTACCCCGACGGCCCCAACCACGCGTCTGGCACTGTTGTATAGCGCGAGTCCTCCTCCGAAAACGTTCACGCCTCCGATTTTTTTGCCGACCATCGGATCGCTCGTTTTGCCGTAGCTCGCCGATGGCCCCATATACGCGACGCCTGTGTCGACCGGATTGCTGTGCTGCAAGCCGTAGAGGCTGCCGCCGGGCTGGACCGCCGAATAAAGATTGGCCGTCGATAGCGCGAGTCCGTCAAGGCTGAACGCGTTAGCCGTATTCGCCTTCTGCGCTGAAATCACGCGGCTCCCTGGCCACTGCGACCCGCGATCGGCCCCTGAAAACGCGACCGCGCACACCACGCCGTCGCGGTCGACGACGGTGGCCCACATCTGGAAGTCGAGGCCGCTGGTTTCCACCGTAACCGCGTTAACGAGCGCTGCCTTCAACTGCGCCTGGCTCGGAAGCCCGACGCATCCTTCCGACTCGTTATTATCGGCGAATGCCCCTTGACTGGCGATCAAGGCAAAAGCTATTGCGCTCAACGGTACTGAAAGCACCTGCCTGGCCTGTTTCATGACTGTAACTCCCAATCGTTGTACGACCACAAGACCCGTGCGATCGCGGCGGTGCCACCCATGGCTTCAGCGGCGAATTGATTCTACTATCCGTACCGTCGAACCGGCGGCGAGCACCGCCGCGCCCGCCTATTCCGCCGTCGCGCCCGTGGCGCGGATCACCTTGCCCCAGCGCTCGCGTTCCTGGCGCAGGAACAGCGCCATTTCCGCCGGCGTGCTCCCGATCGCGTCGACGCTCATGCCGAGCAGCCTTTTCGCGACATCGGGCTGCTGCAGCGTCTGGGCGATCGCAGCGGAAAGCTTGTTCACTATCGCGGCCGGCGTCCCCGGCGGCGCCACCATGCCGAACCAGGTCAAGGCGACGAATCCCGGCAGCACCTCGGACATTGCGGGGATTTCGGGCAGGAGAGGACTGCGCCTTTCGCCGCCCACCGCGAGCGCGCGCAGCTTGCTGGCGGAGAGTTGCGGAAGCACGGAGCTGAGTTCCACGAACATCATGTCCACCTGTCCGCTCAACAGGGCCGTCTGGGCGGGAGCGCTGCTCTTGTACGGCACGTGGACGATCATGACTCCGGCCAGCGATTTGAACATCTCGGCCGCAAGGTGGCCGGTGGTGCCGTTTCCCTGCGAAGCATAGTTGAGCCGGTTCGGATGGGCCCTGGCGAAGGCGATCAGCTGCTGCACGCTGTTCGCGACCCCATTGGGGTGCACCGCCAGCACCAGGGGCGCCGTCCCGACCAGTGAGACCGGCCCGAACGCATCCGGATCGTGGGCGAGCTTGGGATAAAGGCTCTTGTTGACGACCAGCGGCGCCGGATAGGAGAACAGGAGCGTGTAGCCGTCCGGATTGGCTTTTATGGCGTATTCCGCGCCGATGTTGCCGGCCGCGCCCGCGCGGTTGTCGACGATGGCCGGCCGGCCCCATTTTCTCTGCAGCTCGCCGGCGATGATACGCGCCAAAGTGTCGGTCGTGGCCCCGGGCGCGGCCGGGACGACGATCTTGATCGGACTGCCGGGATAGTCTTGTTCCTGGGCCTGGACCGAGAGAGCGAATGCCACCGCGCCGGCAAGCAGGGTTCGGCCAAGCATGATCTTTCTGGCGGTCATGTCCTATGCAGCCCGAGCGGCCTCGGCGGCGGATCAAAATAGTATCAAAATAGCGCTGACGCCTGCGGAGCACGCCATCTCAGGGCCGCAGGAAAGAGCACGCTCCATTTTCGCGGGCCAACAGGAGGCTTGAAGATGCCCGTCATCGACGCAGACTCGCACGTGGTGGAAACGGAACGGACCTGGACGTTTATGCCGGACGAACAAGAAGAGTACCGGCCCGCGGTGCTCGCGCGCAAGAGCGGCCGCACCCGCGCCTCCGAATACTGGCTCATCGATGACCGGGTCTTCGCGAAGAATGCCAACATCGGCCAAGACACGCCGGAGGGGGCGCGCGAGGCCGCCGATATCGCGAAGCGTGTCGCGCACATGGACGAGCTCGGCGTCGACGTGCACGTGCTTTACCCGTCTCTTTTTCTCAGACCGCTGACCAAGCGGGTCGAGGTCGACACCGCGCTTTGCAGGAGCTACAACCGCTGGCTGGCGAGCATCTGGCGCCAGGCTCCGGAGCGCCTGCGTTGGGTGGTGATTCCTCCCATGGGCGACCGCGAAAAAGCTCTGGAGGAAATCCATTTCGGCAAGGAGCACGGCGCCTGCGGCGTGTTCGTGCGCGCCTTCGAGGACGATCAGCGCATCTCCGATCCCTACTTCTTTCCGCTCTACGCGGCGGCGCAGGCGCTGAACCTGCCTATCTGCATCCATGCCTCCACCGGCAACTTCGATCACTTCGAGCTGTTCTTCACCGACTCCGGTTTCTCGACGTTCAAATTATCCGTCGTCGGGACCTTTCATGATCTTCTTCTCAAGCGGGTGCCGGTGAAGTTTCCGGATTTGCGCTGGGCATTCATCGAAGTGAGCGCGCAGTGGTTGCCCTACGTCATGAACGATCTTTCGGTGCGGTTTGGGAAGCGGGGCGAGCCTTTTCTCAGCAAGGCTGCGCTCAAGGAGAACCGCATGTACGTCGCCTGCCAGACCTCGGACGACCTCGATCTCATCCTCGAACGGATAGGCGAGGAGAACATCGTCATCGGCACCGATTATGGCCACAACGACACGGCCTCGGAGCTGCACGCGCTGCGCAAGCTGCGTCAAGGCGGCGCGATCGGCGCGGCGACGGCGAACAAGATCCTGTGGGAGAACCCCAAGCGGCTGTACGGCTTATAGCTTTCCACGCGCCTAGAGGCCTGCCGATCCGATGGCTGGAAGAGAAACCCTGAGCGCAGCGGATATCCGAAGCTTGGGTCTGTGCGGCCTGCTGCTGTCGGCGATCTCGCTCGCGGTCGAGAGCACTCCGGAGATGGCGCGGCTCGCGCGCTATGCCGGCGCCGACCGCGAGCAGGTGCTTGTCCGCGGGGCGCAGAAGGAAGGCGAAGTGACTCTCTACGCCGGGACGCAAACCAACGATATGCGGCCGGTCATCCAAGCCTTCACGAAGAAGTATGGCGTACGCGTCAATTTCTGGCGCGCGGGCAGGGAGGAGATACTGAACCGTGTCGTCAACGAGACACGCAGCGGCCGGGCGGGCGCAGACGTGATCGAGCAGAGCAGCCTGACGCTGGAGATGCTCCACCGCGAGGGCGTGCTGCAGAAAGTGGAGTCGCCCGCCTTCCCGACCTTGATGCCGGCCGCCCTGGCCCCGCATCGGGAATGGACCGCGGTGTCCTTGGATTACGTCGTTCAGGCCTACAACACGAACCTGGTCAAGAAATCCGAGCTGCCGCAGCGATGGGAGGATCTGCTCGACGCGAGATGGAAGGGCCGTCTCGGCATCGAGAGGTACAACGCGGAATGGTTGCTCGCGGTCGTGGGACAAATGGGCGGGGAAGAGAAAGGCGTGGCGCTGCTCAAGGAGATCGTGCGCAAGAACGGCGTTTCGGTGCGCAAGGGCTATACGCTGCTGACCACGCTGACGGCTTCAGGCGAGGTGCCTCTCGCGCTCACCGTGTACAGCTATATGCCCGAACGACTGAAGAAGGCAGGCCAGCCTATCGACTGGTTCTTTCTCGGCGGGAAGGCGGTCGCAAGGCCTCACGCCATCGGCGTGACCCGTCGCGCGCCCCATCCCGCGGCGGCGCTGTTGTTCTACGAGTTCGAGCTGACCGAGGGCCAAAAGATACTCGCGAGCCACGATTTCGTCGTGACCAACAATGCGATAAGGAATCCCGTCCGGGAATTGCCGCTCGACCTGATCGACCCGGGCGAAGTCCTCGATCGTTACAAGAAGTGGGACGGCCTGTACGACGAGATCTTCGTGAATCAGGCGCGTTAGGCCGGTCCGGGCGAGGAAACGGAGCGGGGACGAAGCGGGCAATGGCTCGGTTGGCGGCGGGCCGCGGCCGCGCTGCAGTTCGTGAGGAAGCTGACCGGCTTCAACAAGCCGTCGAAGGGCGCCGCGCACGCGGCGGGCGTTTGGGAGCAAAATATCGATCCCGGGGGACGCATACGAGGAGGCCGGCCATGGAGCCAAACATTCGAGCAAGGCAGGAGTTGGAAAGACTGGAAGTGGTTGCAGGAAATGGGCTTCTTAACCGCCGTGCTTTCTTGCGCGGCGGCGCGGCATTCGCGGCAGCCGTGACGGGTTATACGGTCGCCGGATCCGCGGCAGCCGAGCCGCTCAAGGACGATCCGTGGAGCCTGGAGATGGGCGCTGTGACGCCGCCCCTGCAGACGCCGTCGCGATTCGAGAAACACGTCGTGCGGACGCTCAGCAACCCCAACAACGAGCTGCGCAACTCGCACGCGCGCACACCACACCATCTGCTGAACGGCACGATCACTCCGAACAGCATGCACTTCAGCATCAACCACTCGGGCCTCCCCGACATTGACCCCGCAAAGCACCGACTCGTGATCCACGGCATGGTGAGGCAGCCGCTCGTGTTCACGGTCGAGTCGCTGCTGCGCTACCCGATGGAGTCGCGCATGGCGTTCGTCGAGTGCAGCGGCAACAGCGCCCCGATGTTCTCCAACCAGCCGGTCCAGGCGACGGCGCAGGCGCTGCACGGCCTGGTGTCCTGTTCCGAGTGGACCGGTGTGCGGCTTTCCACGCTGCTCGACGAAGCGGGCATCGATCCGAAGGCGAAATGGGTCATCGCCGAAGGCGCGGACTCCCTGGCCTTGCACCGCAGCGTGCCGATGAAAAAAGCGCTGGACGACGCCATGGTCGGGCTCTACCAGAACGGTGAGCGGCTGATGCCCGGTAACGGCTACCCGATGCGCCTGCTGCTGCCCGGCTATCAGGGCAACATGAACGTAAAGTTCCTGCGACGGTTGAAGCTCACCGAAGGGCCGGCCATGAGCTATTACGAGGGCAAGATCTATTCGCAGCTCCTGCCGGATGGAAAGGCATACCGGTTCCACTTCTTGCAGGAGGTCAAGTCCTTCATCACCCACCCCTCGTTCGGACTCAAGATGAACGGGCCAGGCTACTACGAGATTTCCGGCATCGCCTATTCCGGCAACGGCCGCATCTCACGGGTTATGGTTTCGGCCGACGGCGGGAAGACGTGGGCGCAGGCGGCGCTCCAGGAGCCTGTGCACTCCAAGGCTTTTGCCCGGTTCCGCGCGCCCTGGCGCTGGAACGGTGGTCCCGCGGTCCTGCAAAGCCGCGCCTGGGACGAAGCCGGCAACGCGCAGCCGACTCGCGCCGAGTTCGTGGCCGTGCGGGGCGAAACCAAGAAGCCGGTTACGAATCTTCTCTCGTTCCCCAACCAGCACTACAACAGCATCACGAGCTGGGGGATAGCCAGCGACGGGGAGATCAAACATGTGTACGCTTAAACCATCGGTCGCCCTCGTCCTCGCGCTCGCTTTCGGCTCGGGTGCGGCGCTCGCCCAGACGCCCCGGCTCGGAAAACCGATCTCCGAGGCGGACATCAAGGCCTGGGACATCGCCGTGATGCCGGACGGCACCGGCCTGCCGCCCGGCAGCGGGACGGCGACGCAGGGCGCCCGCGTCTTCGCCGAGAAATGCTCGGGGTGCCACGGTGAAGGCGGAAAAGGGAGCCCTCTCGCTCCCGCGCCGCTGTTTGGCGGCGCACCCCTCACCAGCGGCATCGAAACGCCGAAGACCATCGGCAATTTCTTTGGCTATTCGACGATCGTTTTCGACTTCGTCCGGCGGGCGATGCCGTTCAGTCAGCCGCGGACGCTGACCGGCGACGAGGTCTATGCGGCGACCGCCTATCTCCTCTGGCTCAACAAGATCATCGGCGAGAACGACGTGATGGACGCGAAGACGCTGCCGCAGGTGAAGATGCCCAACCGCGACGGATTCATCATCCGTTTTCCGGACAAGATCTAGCGGGCGTGGATCAATAGCCGATCGCGGCACCGTCGCTCCTCGGGTCGGCGCCGCCTACGCGCATGCCCGACACCGGATCGATCGTGATGCCGTGCGCGTGGCCGGCGAGCTCGCAAGCCGCTGCTGGAGAGGGGTTTGTAACCGGTTGCTTGAGCACGGCTACCATCTTGTCAAGCTTGGTAGCCCGCTAAGCTGCACCGGGGACGACATCGATATTGCAATCAAAGACGGTGGGGAGAGTCATGAGCCAAATGACAAGAACGTGCCTGCTTGGCTGGCTGGGGATGGCTTTGTTGGCGGGTTATGCGAAGATCGGATGGTCTCAGGTGGTGGCTGCGGGACAGGTCACCGTGCTGAAAGGCGCGACGATCATCGACGGTACGGGAAAAGCGCCGATGCCGTACGGAGTGATCGTGATCGAGGGAGAGAAGATCAAGGCCTTAGGAGGCAAAAACACGGCTTATCCTGCCGATGCCAAAGTCATCGATGCCGCGGGAAAGTTCATTGTCCCCGGTCTGATCGACATGCACGTGCACTACCGCCCTTGGCTCGGAGAGCTGTTCCTCAACTATGGCGTGACCTCCATCGCCGTCCCCGGAAATCCCGCCTACGAGCCCGCGGAACGGGAGCCCTCTTATAGACCGGAGGCAAGGTCGCCGAGAATCTTCAGCACTTCCGGCAGGCTGCCGGTGAACGGAGCTATGACTCGCGAGCAAGTGCAGGACATGGTCCGGGAGTGGCTGAAGAAAAAACCGGATTACGCGGCGCTCCCCTCCTTCAATGAACGCAATGCGCAGGTGTACCAGTGGACCGCGGAGCTGGTACACGAAGCCGGGCTGATGGTCTTCGGGCACACCGAGAACGCCCCCGGGTCCGTTCGTGCAGGCCAGGACGTCGTCGAGCACCTGTGGGGATTCGCGGAAGCGCTGATGAGCGCTCAGGAGCTCGAGGACTTCCACAAGGGCAAGTACCTCCACTGGGGGCTGTTCCTGAAAGATCAGGCGCGAATCGATCAGCTGATCAAGGACGCGGTTGCGAAGGGTACCTATTTGAACCCGACGCTCGTATACGAGCTCGGATCGCAGACCGCCCTGGCTCGCGATCACGAGGTCGAAGTCTCTAACCTGTTTCGGGATGAAAAGCTGATGGCCTATTTTCCGCGGAACCTGGCCGAAGGCGCCCTGTTCAAGCTGCGCGCGGCCAGAAACTTCTCGACGAGATATGAAAACCAAGCTGCATTTTCGGTTCTCGATCCGAAAGACAGGAAGCAGTTTTACGATGCCTATCGGTTGTGCGGCCAGTTCCTGAAGAAGTGGGTTGCGGCCGGCGGAAGGATCATCGGAGGCACGGACGATCCTTCCTCGGGCATCGCGGGCCTGACGCTGCACATGGAAATGGCCATGATGGTCGAATCGGGTCTCACGCGCATGCAAGCTCTCCAATCGGTGACGGGCTGGAGCGCCGCATTGCTCAATGGGCGACGCAAAACCGCGTCGATTCCGACGGTAGGGGTGATTGCCGACGGTGCTTACGCCGATCTGGTCGTGCTGGGTGCCGATCCGCTCGCTGACATCGGGAACACCAAGAAGATCGAGCGCGTCATGAAGGGAGGGCGGTTCGTGCAGTTGGGCTATACGACGGGCTACGGCGCACCGAAACCTGCCGAAACCGCGATCATTCCCAAAACCCCCGAACCGGAGATCAGCGCAGTCGCCCCTTACGTGGTCGTCGAGGGAAGCGCGGATTTCGAGATTGTCGTCAATGGGGTCGGATTCGTGGGAAACTCCGTCGTCCGCGTCGACGATATTCCGGTGCCGACCACGTTCGTCGATATCCGAACGGTGCGCGCGAAGGTTCCGGCCGCCGCGGTCTCCAGAGCGCTTCCCAACCGTTTCAATGCGCCGGGCCCGGAGCAAAACAACGGCGTGTACGGCGATAAGACGGTCAAAATCACGGTGTTCAACAGTCCTCCGGACGGAGGATTGTCGAACAGCATTTCGCTCAGGGTCATCGCCAAATGGATGGCGGACGAAAAGAATTGAGCTTGGTCATAGCCCGCGCTTTTCGGAGGGCAATATGAAATTGCGGCTTTTGTATATCCTGTCGAGCTGCTCCGGCATCGCTGCCGGTTCCGCGCCCGCCTGGGCGCTGGACGGCGCCGCGCTCTATAAAACGCATTGCTCGGCATGCCACGAGGCTGGAGATCAACGTGCGCCCGCCCGCAGCGTCTTGAAACAACTGTCGCCGCAACAGATCATCACGGCTCTCGAAAAAGGAGCGATGATCGCGCAGGGAGCGGAACGAAGCCGCGCGGAGCGCCGCGTGCTCGCGGAGTATCTCTCCGGAAAGCCTCTCGATGAGATGGCGAATCCGATCCCGAAGTCTGCTTTTTGTCAAAGCTCGGATAGAGGCTTCGCGAAGGCCGCCTCCGGACCTTCCTGGAACGGGTGGGCGGTCACCGCCCAGAACACTCGCTTCCAGCCCGCCGGCGCCGCGGGCCTGCCGCCCGAGGATGTGCCGAAGCTGAAGTTGAAGTGGGCGTTCGGGTTTCCCGGCGCGACTTCGGCGAGCGCGCAGCCGGTTGTTTTCGCAGGCCGCGTGTATGTCGGCAGCTGGGAAGGCGATCTCTATTCGCTCGACGCCAAGACCGGCTGTATTCGCTGGATGATGGAGACCGAGGCCGGAGTTCGCAGCGCGGTCACGATCGGAAAAGCGCCGAGCGGGACCGGCTACACGGCGTACTTCGGAGACTTGGCGGCGAACGTCTACGCCGTGGACGCTGAAACCGGAGAGCTTCGATGGAAAGCGAAGGTCGATGATTATCCGCTGGCCCGGATCACCGGATCTCCCACTTTGCACGATGACCGCCTCTACGTTCCGCTCTCCGCTCGCGAAGAGTCCCGGGTGTCCGATCCGAAATATGTCTGCTGCAAATTCCGGGGGAGCGTGGTGGCGCTCGATGCGGCCGATGGAAAGCCGATTTGGAAAACCTATGTGATCGAGAAGGAAGCGCAGCCGACACGGATCAGCCGCATCGGGACGCAGCTCTGGGGGCCGGCTGGAGGAGCCGTTTGGAGTGCACCGACCGTCGATCCGAAGCAAAATGCGATTTATGTCGGCACCGGGAATTCCTACTCGTTTCCTCCCGTCAAGACCACCGATGCCATTGTCGCCATGGACATGAAGACGGGGAGAATCCGCTGGGTTCGCCAAATGACCGATCTCGATGTGTGGAACGGCGGCTGTCGCGAAGGCGATCCTGTCGTGTGTTCCGAAGATGCGCCAGACTATGACTTTGGCGCATCGCCCATCCTCGTCGAAACCAAAGACGGCAAGCGGGTCCTCGTTGCGGGGAACAAGTCGGCCATTATTTACGCTCTCGATCCCGATCACGACGGCAAAACGATCTGGCAGCAGAAGATCGGCAGAGGCGGCACGTCCGGCGGCGTTCTCTGGGGACCGGCGACCGACAGTCGGAACATTTTCGCCGCCACGGGTGACGGTGTGCGAGTAGGCGGCGGCCGCGAGGTCGACCCCAACATGGGCGGCGGTATCACAGCCGTTGATGTCAGCACCGGCGAGAAGGTTTGGTCCACTCCTCATCCACCCTGCGGCAACAGAAAACCGTGCAGTCCCACTCAAGCCGCCGCCGTGAGCGCAACGGCCGGCGTGGTGTTTTCCGGCTCAAACGATGGACGAATCCGTGCTTATTCCACCCAGGATGGCAAGATCCTCTGGGAATACGACACCGTTCAGGAATTTACGACCGTGAACGCAGTGAAAGCGAAAGGCGGCTCCATCAACAACGGGGGTCCGGCAATCGCAGGCGGAATGGTTTTCACCAATTCCGGGTATTCCCATCACAGCGGCATCATTCCGGGCAACGTGCTGCTGGCATTCTCCGCGCAATGATCAGGTGGTTGCGAGCACTGGTTTTCTACCCTTGCGCCGGCACGAGCTTGCCGCCGAGCACCGTCGCGCTCGGGAAGAGCCGCTGCCGGCCCGTCCGCACGTTCCTGTAGTTGTCGACGAATTCGAAGTCACCCTCGCGCAACTCGAGCACTGCAACGTCCGCAGGCGCGCCGACCTTCAGCGTGCCGCGATCCTTAAAGGCATCGAACATGCGTGCCGCGTTGCGGGTACCGCATGCGATCACGCGGTCGAGCGGCATGCCGAGCATGAGGAACTTCGAGAGGCAGTTCGGAAAATCGATCACGCCGCTCGCGCGCCCCTCCGTCGTCCAGTCAGTCGAGATCGTGTCCGGCATGAAGCCCTGCTTCAGCGCGCGCTCCGCCACATCCCACCAGAGGTGACCGTTGCGGCCGTTGCCGACGTCGAACCAGATTCCGCGGCGGCGCGCTTCCACGACCTCGGGAAATAGGCGGCCATTGCCATCGAGGATGCTGTTCGGCTCCGGCGCGTACATGTGGGTGACAACGTCGCCACGCTTGAGCAGCGCCAGTATCTTCGGCATCGATGAGACCGTTTGGCCGATGTGTATCATCACCGGCAGATCGCCTGCGACTTCCTGGGCACGCTTGAGGGCGTCGAGATCGCTCGGCCCGGCGACGTTGAATGACAGCCGCGCCTTCACGCCGATAATCGTATCGCGGTGGCGCTCGATCGCCGCGCGCGCCAAAGCGACGTCTGCACGCTGCATGTCATTCAGCTCGCCGTCGGGCGTAACGCCGGTGCGCGCGAGGTTGATGAGGACACGGCCGCGATTCGGCGCCGACTTCGCATTCGCCACGATGTCGTCGATCTTGTCCGCCCCTGCGGATCCGGCATCGACAAAACCCGTCACACCGTCGGCAAGGCAGATCGCCGCCATCTCTCTCGCGCGCGCGGCGTGAGTGTGCACGTCGATCAGGCCCGGCACGACGAGCTTTCCTCGCGCGTCGAGCGTTTGCGCACCATCCGCCGCGATGTTGCTTTCGATCGCGGCGATGCGCCCGCCGACGATCGCAACGTCGCGCATTGCGTTGATCCCCGCGGCGGGATCGATGACGCGACCGCCCTTGATGACCAAGTCGTAGGTGGCGGCGAGTGCGCTCGAGATGCGTGTGAGCATCGCGGCGCCCGCGGCCGCCGCAAAAATAAACTCACGTCGGGTCGTCATGGTTGATCTCCCCTGTTTGATAGACGGACGAGCATGGGATATTGAGGCGCCAGTAATGTCTTTGGTGCATTGCTAATATACGCCGACCTTGTCTGCAGAATGGCTGTATCATTCACAAGAACAATTTAATCAAATTGTAATTTTTTACCACCAGACTGGCTCCGATCGCCCGGGCTGAGGGGTGCGCAGGACGGCGAAATTGACATAGGCCGATTGTATGCGGTTCGAGGCACGTTCAAGCACCCGATTGCACCCCGCGACCTCATGATGCCGCGCAAGAATTTCTTCGCCAACGCGGCGCTCGTCCTCGCGTCCACGTTCGTCAGCGTCACGCTGCTGTTGGCGGCCGGCGAGATGACTCTGCGCTGGCGATACGGCGCGCTGCCGACGGAGTGGCGCGTCCCGATGAAAACTTACGACGAGCGGCGCGGCTGGGCACTGCAGCCGGGCCACTACTCGTACTTCGACACCAAGGCGGCGCGCCGCGTGGACGTCAGCATCAACGAGCTCGGCTTGCGCAACCGGCCGCTCTCGCGCGAGTCCGAGCCGGGAGTGGAGCGGATCATGCTGCTGGGTGATTCTTTCGTCTTCGGCGCGCCGCTCGATGAGGACCACACGATCAGCGCCCGGCTGCAGGCGCGTGCGGGCGAGTCTTTCGAAATCGTGAACGTCGGGGTGCCGGGTTACGGCACCGGCCAGGAATATCGCCTGGTGGAGGAATTGCAGGCGAGGGGATACCGGCTGGGCCGCAAGCTCGTGCTGGCCTTTTTCACCAACGACATCCAGGACAACCTCGGCCTGGACTATTCCACCATGGGCCGCAATCACGTGCAGCCGGCGTTCGACGTCGACGCTGCCGGAAACCTGCAGCAGACCTTGAGCGAGCCGCCGCGCGCGCCGACCGGCCAAGGCGCCGGCGAATGGCTCGGCACCCTGCTGTTCTTCCAGTTCCTTCGTTACCAACTCGAGGTGGTGCTGGTGTCCCATCCGAGCATGCTGCGCACCGTCGAGGCGGTGGGTATGGCGCCAGCGCTTCCCCGCACGCCGGGAATCGTCGCCGGCTGGTATGGGGCGCAATGGGAAGCGCATTGGGCCGTGACCGCGGGCGTACTCGAGTACCTAGTCAAGGCGCTGCGGGCAATGCCCGAGGCGCCGGAACTGTTCATCGCTTACGTGCCCTCTCCGTTCCAAGTGCACGAATCGTTCAAGCTCACCATCGTCGCCGGCGCGAGTAGCGACGCCCGCTACGCGAGTTTCCTGTCCGATCCCGATCGGCCGCAGCGCGTGCTGCAGGCCCTCGCTCGGCGTCTGGACGCGCATTTCATCGATCTCACCCCCGCGCTGCGCCAGGCGGCGGCGCATTCGGTTCTCTACTTTCCGCACGAGGGTCACTTCAACGAACTGGGCTGCGATATCGCCGCGCAGGTGATCTTCGAGCAGGCGATCAAGGAGCGTGGCCGCGGGTCGCGGGCTTCCCATGACTAAAGATGCGCAAAGAGATTTTTAGCATGTCAGGTAAACCCGGCATCTCCCGTAGTCGTGTAGCGCTCGAACGATAGAGATGTCGTCGAAGCACGCGGAAAAAAAGTGCTATAGCGATACCGCCATTAGAACCACACGCGGTAGCATCGTCTGTAAGAACTAAACTCACACAACCCAGTCGCCGGCGTTGCTGATCGCCTCAAAGAGCGAAGCGTCGGCGGACGAGCAAGGCCGTTCTCGGAACTCGAGGACGAGGGACAAGGGTCGATGGGCACTTCTGCGGTTTGCGCTCGTCGCGGCGCGCTCCGATCATCGGATTGCAGCGCGCCTTCGACTCGCCATGGCTCCAGCGGCGAGTCGGTTCGACTATCCGTTCTCGGACGAATCGCATTGGTGTTGGGAGCCCTCCTGGCCGCCGCAGCTGGGACATCCTGCACCGCAAGTCACGCCGACCCAGAGCTCCCGGCCGTGTTCACGGCGGATCAGGCCAGACAAGGCCGGCGCGTCTACAAGACTGCCTGCGCCAGCTGTCATGGCAGCGAGCTCGAGGGGGCGGCTGCACCAGCGCTCGCCGGCCCCGCGTTCCTGCAGACATGGCAGCCTCCAGCGCGCAGCGCTCAAGACTTGTACCACGTGATGCGCGTGACGATGCCGAAGCTGGCGATGGGCTCACTCAAGCCCGACGACTACACCGCGGTATTCGCCTTCCTGCTGCAGCGCAACGGCTGGCCGGCCGGGCGCCGGCGATTCGACGCCTCGGACGCAATGCTCAGCCAGATTCGCCTCGACGCTGTGGCCGCGCCGGCCGCGCTCGCGCCCACCGAATTCATCGCGGGCAAGGACGGCCCGCCCCTCGACCCCACGGGACCAAGTCTGTCGGAACTCGCGGGCGCCGCCTCCGCCAACTGGCCCTACCACACCGGCAACTACTCCGGGACGCGCTACTCCCAGCTGACCGAGTTGACTCCCGCCAATGCCGCACGGCTTCGCGTCGCCTGCGTGTTTCAGGTCGGCCCCGCCGAAGTCTTTCAAACCGGTCCCGTCGTGTACAAGGGCGTCATGTACGTGACCGCCGTGCGCCAGACGGTGGCGCTCGACGCCGCCACGTGCCGTCCGCGGTGGCGGTACACGTGGCAGCCGCGGGACTACGAGCTATGGCCGGTGAACCGCGGGGTGGCGCTGGCGCGAGGGCACGTCATCCGCGGCACGGCGGACGGCTATCTGCTCGCGCTCGATGCCAGGGACGGGCAGCTGTTGTGGGCGCGACAGGTGGCGCGCCCACAGGCGGGCGAGACGATCACGATGGCTCCGCTCATCTACGACGACCTCGTGGTGATCGGCCCCGCCGGCAGCGAGAACAACATCAAAGGATGGATCGGAGCGTTCCGGCTCGCCGACGGCACACCGGTGTGGCGGTTCAATACCGTCCCCCGGCCGGGCGAGCCCGGCGCGGACACTTGGGCGAATCCCGGAGGCCTGCCGCAGGGAGGCGGCGCGTTGTGGACTCCGGTGACGCTCGACCCGGCCAAAGGAGAGTTGTACGTCGCGGTGACGAACCCGGCCCCGGCCTTCGCGGGTCATCTGCGGCCGGGCAAGAACCTTTACACCAACGCCCTCGTCGCGCTCGACGTGCACACCGGGACCCTGCGTTGGTACGAGCAACTGCTCCCCAACGACACGCATGACTGGGACCTCACTCAGGTGTCCCCGCTGTTCCGGGAGAAGGTCGGAGGCCGGGACCGGAGCCTCATCGCGACCGTGGGCAAGGCCGGGGTGCTCACCGTGCTCGATCGGGACACGCACGAGCGCGTGTACGAGGTCCCCATCACGACCCGGCTGAACGCCGACGCGCCGGTGGGCAGGAAGCGCGCCAGAGTGTGCCCCGGCATGCAGGGTGGCGTGGTGTGGAACGGGCCGGCCTACAATCCCCGCGCCCATCTGCTGTACGTTCCGGCCGTGGATTGGTGCGGCGTATTCCAAGCGAACAGGACGGCGCGCTTCGACCAGGGCGACCAGTACTTTGGCGGCGTGTACACGCCCGACTCCGCGGCGCAGGCGAAGGGCTGGCTCACTGCGGTGGACGCGGGCTCCGGCGCGGTGCGGTGGCGCTATCGATCCGCAAAACCGCTGGTGGCGGCCGTGACTGCGACGGCGGGAGGCGTGGTGTTCACGGGCGAGCTGACGGGCGACTTCATCACGCTGGACGCGCTGACGGGGCGCGAGCTGTACCGTTTCTACACGGGATCGGGGCTCCTGGGGGGCGTCGTCACCTACACGGCGGGTGGCAAGCAATACGTCGCGGCGGCGTCGGGTGGCGGGTCGTACAACTTCGGCCGCGAGGGATCGCCCACGATCTCCGTGTTCACGCTGCCTACGTCCACACCTCCGTCGGCAGGTCCGCTGACGGCTCGAGCGACTGGATATCAGTGACGAGTTTCCAAACGGCTTCGGGGGCGAGCAGCAGTCCGCCGTAGGCGGGCATACCGTGCGGGTGGACAAAATTGGACATCGGGAGACCGATGCCCGGACTCGAGCGAAGGCTCCAGCGCAGCCGTGGACCCGGCTAGTTGTGGCTGCACGCGAGGCTCAAGGTAACAAGGCATGCGGATTCAACCGAGGCGCGACGATTCAGGTAGCATAATCACTACAAGAACATCGCGCTTCCCACCGGTGGACCTTTCCCTCGCCTGGCTGATCACCGGCTTTATTCTCATCATCGCCGAGCTGATGACGGGAACGTTTTACCTGCTCGTTCTCGGCACCGCGGCCCTGGTCGGTGCGGGCGTCGCCTACGCGAGCGGCGGGCCCGTCTGGCAGGCGTTCGGCGCGGCGATCGTCGCGGTCGCGGGCGTCTTCGGGGTGCATCGGTATAAGCAGACGCTCAGCCCGAAGCGCATGCAGGGGCTGGATTTCGGCCAGCCGGCCGCGTTCGACTCCTGGGTGAACAAAGGCGCCGGCCACGCGCGCGTGAAATACCGCGACACGCTCTGGGATGCGCAGGTCGCGGGCGAGGCCGCGGGCGAGCCCGGCGAAATCCTCTACATCACTTCAGTCGATGGTAGCACCCTCAAAGTCTCCAAGACGCGGCCCGCCTGATCTTGCGCGGGCCGCGGACGAAATCTCACGCTCCATGGGAGGCAGCATGCTTTTCAAAGTAATCGCCGTCCTCATCGCCACGGTCCTCATCTACGGATACCCGCCGATCCACGCGTTTTGGATCCCTTTCGCCATCATCGCGCTGGTGGTGGTGTTCGTGATCGAGGGCGTGCGCGTGGTGCCGCAGCAGAGCGCCTGGGTCGTGGAGCGGTTCGGCAAGTTCCACGAAGTGCTCGAGCCCGGGTTCAACGTCATCATTCCCTTTTTCGACCGTGTCGCGTACCGGCATTCGCTCAAGGAAGTGCCCGCCGACGTCCCCGAGCAGGTGTGTATCACCAAGGACAACACCCAGCTCGCGGTCGACGGCCTCATCTATTACCAGGTGACCGATCCGCGCCTGGCTTCCTACGGCACCTCCGACTACGTCACCGCGATCGTTCAGCTCGCGCAGACGACTTTGCGAAGCGAAGTCGGCAAGATGGAGCTCGACCAGTCGCTGCAGAGCCGCGACGTGATCAACCGCCAGATCGTCAACGTGCTGGACGAAGCCGGCCGCTCCTGGGGCGTGAAAGTGCTGCGCTACGAGGTGAAGAATCTCACCCCGCCCGAGACCATCCTGCGCGCGATGCAGGCGCAGATCACCGCCGAGCGCGAAAAGCGCGCTCTGATCGCCAAGTCCGAGGGCGAGAAGCAGCAGGAGATCAATCTCGCCGAAGGTGAGAAGCAGGCCGCGATCCTCACCTCCGAAGGCCAGAAGCAGTCGGCGATCAACAAGGCGCAGGGCGAGGCGACTGCGCTGCGCGTGGTGGCGGACGCGACCGCCGCGGCGGTGAACGTCGTCGCCGAGGCGATCGGCAAGGAAGGCGGGCTGCAGGCGGCGAACCTCAAGATCGCCGAAGAATATATCGGCGCGCTCGGCAACCTCGCCAAGACCAACAACACCATGATCGTTCCGACCAACCTCGCGGACGTGGCGAGCGTCGTCGCCTCCGCCATGACGGTGCTCGACAGGACGCGCGCCGGCGCGAAGCCCGCGTAATTTTTTTTGGGAGAAAGTCGATGACAAGCAATCTATCGTGGGTGGTTCCGGGTGTCGCGTTGATCATCGCCGGTTGCGTCGCCGCACAGCAGGCGCCTGAAGTGCGCCGCGTCGTCACCAAGATAGATTCCTCCGGCAAGGCGGTCGCCATGTTCGACGGCCAGGTCCAGTTGACGAGCTTCCGTTCGCCCAACCCGGCGAGCGAAATGTGGGTCACCGAGAGCAGTCCGCCCGATTTTTCTTGGACCGCCGATCGCGCCAAGACCAAGGTGGGGCTCGTTCCGCCCAAGGGCGGCACGATCTTCCGCATCGTGGATTTCGTGCCGACGACGCAGAAGATCGAGAGCATGGACGTCAATACCATGATGAAAGTAGTGGGCGATCACGCGCCGGCGAAAGGCCTGCCGCCTCGCCACCCGATGATGCATCGCACGCGCAGCGTCGATTACGCGATCATCATGTCGGGCGAAATCGACATGCTGCTCGACGAGGGCGAGGTGCATCTCAAGGCGGGGGACGTCGTGGTGCAGCAGGCGACCAACCACGCCTGGGTGAACCGCAGCGGCAAGCCCTGCCGCGTCGCGTTCGTCCTGATCGATTCGCAGGAGCCGTAGATCGCCTGCGCTGGCGACCCGGCATGAAATTGATCGGCATCGTCGGCGGCATCGGTCCGGAATCCACGATTGACTACTACCGGCTCTTCATCTCGACCTATCGGGAGCGCAGGCCGGACGGAGGTTATCCCCCTGTCCTCATCAACAGCATCGACCTGGCGAGGGCGCTGAAACTCGTCAGCTCGAACGACCTCGCGGGCTTGGCCGCGTACATGCTCGAGGAAATCCGCCGCCTCGCGCGGGCGGGCGCGACGCACGGGCTCCTGTCCTCCAACACGCCGCACATCGTGTTCGACGAGCTCAGGCGCGCTTCGCCGATCCCGCTCATCAGCATCGTCGAGACCGCGTGCAGGGCGGCGGCCGAGCGCAAGCTGAAGCGCGTCGGGCTCTTCGGCACCCGCTTCACCATGCAGGGGGGCTTCTATCAGAAGGTTTTCGCGCGCGACGGGATAGCCGTCGCTATCCCCGGGCCCGAAGACCAGGAATTCATCCACGACACCTACCTGAACGAACTGGTCAACGGGGTCGTTCTGGCCGCGACGCGCGAGCGCTACATCGCGATCGCCCGGCGCATGAAAAGAGAGCAGGACATCGAAGCGCTGATCCTCGGCGGCACCGAACTGCCCTTATTGCTGCGCGACGCAATCGGCATCGGCATGATGCTGCTCGATACCGCCCGGTTGCACGTGGAAGCGGCCGTGAGCGAGTTACTGGCGTAGGAGACCACGGTGAGCGACGGCGTCGCGATCCCGGCTTGGCTGCTCGTCGTGATGGCGGCGCTCGCCGTCTGGGCGCTCTACGAGCACGCCGTGGCGCCCGCGCTGCGCTTCCTGGTGACGCATCCCGCGAACCAGGTGATCGACGAGCTGGGCGAGCGCCTGCGCATCGGAATCCGGCCCTTCCAGCGCACCAAGCGCCAGGCGCTCATCCACAGCCTGCTCGCCGACGGCAGGGTGCAGGCCGCCGCCGAGAAGTACGCGCGGGAAAACGACCTTACCCTGTCCGCAGCGCTGCGCAAGGTCGAGCGCTACGCGCGCGAGATCGTCCCCGCGTTCAACGCCTACCTCTACTTCCGCATCGGCTACTGGATCGGGCGCTGGATCGCGCGGTCCCTCTACCGCGTGCGAATCGGGTACATCGATTCGGAGGGCATCGCGAAGGTCGGCTCCGACGCGACTGTAGTGTTCGTGATGAACCACCGCTCCAACATGGACTATGTCCTCGCCGCGTATCTCGCTGCGGATCAGGCGGCGCTCTCCTACGCCGTGGGCGAGTGGGCGCGCATCTGGCCGCTCTCGGCGCTCGTCCGCGCCATGGGCGCCTACTTCGTGCGCCGCGACTCGAAGGACGAGCTCTACCGGCGCGTGCTGGAGCGCTACATCGTGATGGCGACGGAGGCGGGCGTCCCGCAGGCGGTCTTCCCGGAAGGAGGCCTCACGCGCGACGGGTTCATCCGCGAGCCGAAGCTCGGCGTGATCGACTACATGATGCGCGGCTTCCGGATCGATGGCGAGCGCGATCTCGTGTTCGTGCCGCTCGGGATCAACTACGACCGCGTCCTCGAGGATCGCAGCCTGCTGCGCTCGATCGATCCGGGCGCGCCGGGCGTGGGCCGCCCCAGGGCGCTGTGGAACACCGTGTCGTTCGTTGCGCGCAATCTCAGGCTCATGTTGAAGAGCGAATGGCATCGCTTCGGCTACGCCTGCGTGAATTTCGGCGCGCCGGTCTCGATGCGCGCTTATTGCGGCTCGCGCGGCGTGGATTTCCAGCGGCTCCCGGGCGAGCAACGCAGGCGCGCGACTGCGGCCCTGGGTGGGCACCTCATGCGCTCGGTCGGCCGAATCGTGCCGATCGTGCCGGTGCCGCTGATGGCGACCGTGTTCGTGCACAACCCCGAGCGCAGGCTCTCGTCGCTCGAGCTGAAGGCCGAGGTCGAGCGGCTCATCGAGCGGCTCGAGCGCTCCGCTGCGCACGTCTACGTGCCGCGGCGCGATCTCGACTATGCGCTCGACGTGGGCCTGCGGATGCTGCTCATGCGGCACCTCGTCGACGAGAACGAAGGGATCTACCTCGCGCGGGAGAAGGAGCTGCCCCTCCTGCGCTATTATGCGAATTCCATCGCGCACCTGCTGGATTGATTCCCGGGCCCGCGCGTTGATATGTTCGGTCCAGACGATTAGGATTGTCCCACCTGCACAGCTGACGGAGGGCGTCATGGCCGCCGCAAAGAAGAAAGCCAAAGTCAAACGCAAGAAGGCGCCGGCGAGAAAGCCGGCGATCCGCAAGACCCTGGCACCGAAGAAAAAGGCCCCCGCGCGGAAGGCGGCGCCGCGGCGCGCGGCGCCCAAGAGAGAGCCCGCAGCACGCCCGGCGCCCGTGCCGCGCCCGGCCGCCCCTCCGGCGGCCCCGCGCGGTCCTCTACCGGGCGAAGAGCGGGTGGGTTTCGTGACCCACTACTACGGCCATCTTTCCGTCGCGGCGATACGCCTCGAATCGGGGTCTCTGCGCGTCGGCGACACGATCCGCATCCTCGGACACACGAGCGACTTCCGCCAGCGGGTCGACTCCATGCAGATCGAGCACCAGCCGGTCACCGAGGCCGGCAAGAGGCAGGAGATCGGCCTGAAGGTGAGCGAGCACGCCCGCGAGGGCGATGAGGTTTACAAGGTGACCGGGTAGGTCCGCCTGTGAAATCACGCTCGGCCAGTGTCGTTGCGCTCGCCCTGGTTGCAGGCCTTGGCGTCAACGGCGCGTTCGCACAGCTTAAAAGGGACTTCGAGGCGGAGATCCGGGACGCGCTGCAGTCGGCGAAGACCGCGTCGGAATTCGAGTTTCTGGGCACCCTGGTCAGGACATGCCTGCTGCCTCAGAGCGGCGGCGAGGACACACGCGACAACGTGCCGGGCTATGTCGCGAATCCCGCCAGTGCACCGCCCCGCGACACTTGGTACGCCGAACCCGCCAGGGTCTTTGACAATCTCTACTTCGTCGGCGGCAAGATTCACTCGTCCTGGGCCTTGACGACAAGGGAGGGGATCATCCTGATCGACACGATCTATCCCTACAACTCGGAGGAACTGATCATCGGCGGGATGCGGAAGCTCGGGCTCGATCCGAAGAACATCAGATATGTTCTCATCTCGCACGCCCATGGCGATCACATCGGCGGCGCCGCGATGCTGCAGACTCGGTACGGGGTCAGGGTCGTCATGGGTGGGCCCGATTGGGATTGGGTTGCGAAGTATCCGAACCGGTACAAGACCATGGCGCCCAAGCGCGACATCGTCGCCAGCGACGGCATGAAGATAACGCTCGGCGATACGACCGTGACGATCTGGCTCACTCCCGGCCACACGCCGGGCACGCTGTCCTATACTTTTGCCGTCTTGGATCGCGGCAAGCCGGTCAACGTGGCGTATTCGGGCGGCACCGCTTTCAATTTCGTGAACAACACGCCGGATCCGGGCATCAAGAATTTCCAGACCTATATCGAGTCGCAGAAGCACATAGCGGCGAAAGCCGCCTCCACCGGCGCGACCGTCCTTCTCTCGAACCACTCGGAGTTCGACAACGCGTTCAACAAGAACAGAATGCTCGCCGGACGCGGCAACGGTCGACATCCCTACGAAATCGGCGCCGATTGGGTCCAGCGCTATTTCCAGGTCATGCAGGGATGCGCGCGGGCGGCGCAACTGAGACTGGAGCAGCAATCGGCTGAAACGGCCATGCGGTAGAGAGAGGTCATGTGCGCCATGAGGCTCACCGTACGCCCCCTCACCCGCGGGCGCTGGCCCGATCTGGAGGCCTTGTTCAACGCCAAGGGATGTTCCGTCGCTCGCGGCTGTTGGTGCATGTACTACCGCCGCAGCGGGTCGCGCGGACCCTTGCGGGCAGGAACCACGCGGGCACAGGCGAACCGCACCGAGCTGAAGGCATTGCTCGGTTCGGGCGAACCCCCGGGTCTCATCGGGTATCGAGGCAAAGTTCCCGTGGGCTGGGTGTCGCTCGGTCCGAGAGATGACTACGCGAAGCTGCGGCGCTCGCCGGTGATGAAGGCGGTCGATGAGCGGCCGGTGTGGTCGATCGTCTGCTTCGTCGTGCCGTCACGGTATCGCGGCCAAGGCGTGGCGCGGGCGCTTCTCGACGGAGCGATCGGCTATGCCAAGAAGCGCGGCGTCGCCCTCCTGGAGGCGTACCCGGTGGACAAGCCCGGCCGATCCAATGACGATTCCATGTGGTTCGGTGCGAAATCGATGTACGACGCGGCCGGGTTCGAAGAGGTGGCCCGCCGAAAGCCGACTCGGCCGATCGTTAGAATCCGCGCCGCCGCAGGAAGAATCTAGCCCTGAGGTAAGATAATCCCCGTTGAGCGGATAGGTCCCCGCTTGGTCGTCGCGATCAGTATTCGCTAGGGAGAGAGAAACAACATGGACAAGGCCCCGCAAGTCAAGCTTCACTCGACCGCGCACTATTTTCTCGAAGGCCTCAACGATATCGGCGTCGAGTATCTGTTCTCCAACTTCGGCACCGACCACGCGCCGCTGATCGAGGAGATGGCGCGCTGGAAGAAAGACGGGCGGCGTTATCCGAAGGTGCTCAATTGCCCGCATGAGAACACCGCCATGCACATGGCGGCGGGCTTCGCCATGGCAACGGGCCGCGGGCAGGCGGTGATGGTTCACGTCGACGCGGGCACGGCGAATTCCGCGATGGCGATGCACAACGCGCGCCGCGGGCGGCTGCCGCTCGTGCTCATGGCGGGCAAGGCGCCTTATACGGTGCGCGGAGAATTGCCGGGCTCCCGCGATAACTACGTGCACTTCATCCAGGAGCCCTTCGACCAGTCTGGGATCGTGCGCCCCTACGCGAAGTGGGAATGGACGCTGCCCTCGGGCGTGATGACGAAGGAGACGTTGAGGCGCGCGCACACGGTCGCGCACAGCGATCCCAAGGGCCCCGTGTATCTCATGCTGCCGCGCGAGACGCTCACGCAGACCTGGGACGAAGCCGCGATGCGACCGTTCCCCGGAGAGCGTTACGGCGCGGTGTCCGCGGGAGCGGCCGATGCGGCCGCGATCACGCAGATCGCAGACAAGCTGCTTTCCGCGAAGCACCCGGTCTTGGTCGCTTCCTACGCCGGCCGCAACCTCGAGGCGCCGGCGCTGATCGAGGAGCTCGCGCGCGCGGCCGGCATCCGCGTGTTTGAAGCGAGCCCGCTCTATCTCAACATCTCGCGCGCCTCGCCGTGCTTCGCCGGCATGATGCCCGCTGTCGCCGAGGCCGACGTCGGGCTGCTCGTCGACGTGGACGTGCCGTGGATTCCGAAGCACACGAAAGAAAATCCGCAGACCTGGTGGGCGCATATCGACGTCGATGTCGTGAAGGAATGCTTCCCCATCTGGGGCTTCGCGTCGAACGCGCGCGTCCAGGGCGACAGCGTCTTGATCCTGAGGCAGCTGCTCGAGGCGCTGCGCGCGAGAGCGACGCCGGCGTTCCGCGAAGCGGCGGCGAAGCGCGTCGAAACGATGCGGGCCGAGGGCAACGGGCGGCGCGCGAATCTCGCCCAGCAGGCCGCGGACAAGGGCAACCGTGGCGCGATCAACCCGCATTACCTCTGCGCCGAAATTTCCAAGGCGATCGGCGATGATGCCATCGTGGTCAACGAAGGCATACGCAACGGCCCCGTCGTCAACAACCAGATCATGCGTACCGCGCCGGGCTCAGCGATCGGTTTCGCGGGCGGGGGCTTGGGCAGCTCGTCCGGAACGGCGCTGGGGATCAAGCTCGCGAAGCCCCACGCGACCGTGGTGCAGATGGTCGGCGACGGCGGCTTCTATTTCGGCAATCCCTCCTCCGCCTATGCCGTGTCCAAGCAATACAAGCTGCCCATCTTCACGGTTCTCTTCGACAACTCGGGCTGGTCTGCGGTGAAGGAAGCGACGCTGCGCGTCTATCCGGAAGGAGAAGCCAAGGCGACCAACGAGTTCAACGCGCTGCTCGCGCCCGACATCGAGTTCACCAAGATCTGCGAAGCAGCCGGCGGCTACGGCGAGAGGGTGGACGATCCCGAAGCGGTGCCCGCGGCGATTCAGCGCTGCCTGAAAGAAGTGCGCGGCGGGCGCTCGGCGCTGATGCACGCAAGGATTCCGGTGCTCTAGGCGCTTCCTGCTCAAAGGGGATGCCGTTGAAAAAAACCGCATTGCTGCTCGCCACTCTCGCCGCCGTCGCAACGACGACGACCGGTTGCGCCATCAACCGCGCGACCGCGACGATCGATCCATCGGTCAATCTCGGCAGCCTCAAGGCCATGCATGTCGCGAAACAGCCCAAGGACGACAACGACATCGACGTGCTGATCGCCGAGAAACTGCGCTCGCGCGGATACAACGTCACAACCGGGGGCGAAAAGCCGTCGGCCGTGGACGCCGTCGTCACCTACGTCGACAGGTGGAGGTGGGACATTACGATGTACATGCTCGAGCTGACGATCACGATCCGCGATCCCAAGAACGACTATCCGCTGGCGAGCGGTAAGTCGTATCACACCTCGCTTGCGCGCAAGTCGCCGGCCGAGATGGTCGACGAGGTCCTGGGCAACATATTCAAGGAGGCGGGAAGATAACATGAGGACGACCCTTTACGGACGCGTCACCGCATTTCTGATCGTCACTGCCCTCGTCGGCTTGACGGGCTGCGCATCGCCGCCGACCCGCGAGGCCATGTTGGTCGGCGCTCCCGCGACAAAGAATTATCCTTACAGCGTTTCGGTGCAGACGCGGGGCGGCACGGAAACCAGCGCGATGACCGGCGCGAATGTTTCGAACGAGGAGCTCAAGGTGGCGGTCGAGAGCTCGATCGTCGCATCGAAGCTTTTCAAGAGCGTAGTGCAGGACAGGAATGGCGACTACGAGCTCACGATCATCATCACGCAACTCACCAAGCCGGTTTTCGGAGCGAGCTTCACGGTCGAGATGGAAGCCGGCTGGGCGCTGACCAAGGTATCCGACAAGACCGTCGTCCTACGCAAGGTGATCAAGTCCGCTCACACGGCCACCCTGGACGACGCCATCGTGGGTGCGACGCGGATGCGCCTGGCTATCGAAGGCGCCGCGCGCAAGAATATCGCGCAGGGGTTGCAGGCGATCGCCGAACTCGGCGCCCTGGAGGCGGATAGTCGCGCCGAACGCGGGCCGACGGCGGCTGCGGTTCCTGGCCCGGCGGCGGTGACCTACCCGCGGACGCTTTCCGGGCAGGACATTGCCGCTCACTTTGCCAGCTACCCGTCGATCGAAGCGAGACGGGGCGAAGCCAAACCCACCAGACAGGCGCCTTTCACCTTGCGGATCAGGGGGGACGGGACGGTGGAGCGCTCGTGCCCCAGATGCTTCACGCCATCTGCCAGCGGCTCCATGGTCGTGAAGCGGGACGACGCCCAGGTGTGTTTCGATTGGCGCCGCGTTCCCTATCCGGCCAGCGGCTGTTTCAAACTGGTTCAGACAAGTGCGACTGATTTCGAGATGCGCGGTGTCGGCTTCGAGACCGTGATCAATTACTCCGTGGCGCCGTAGTCGGAAAAATTCCCGCCACACTCATCTAGGGGAGGCGCGAGCCGCCTTTCGTACGTTCTGCCGCAAAGTCAACGGCGCTGCGGTGCTTGGCGTTGTTCATGGCAACAGCTCCCGCCATGCCGCGCCTCGCCTGCCCCGAAGAAGCCCACGCCACACTGCACGTCGTGCAGCGCGCTCGCGAACGCCGCGCCTGCTTTTCCCGCGCAGGAGACCGCGCCGCCTATCTCGAGGCGCTGGGCGAATGCGCGGCGCGTGCCGGATGCGCTGTTCACGCCTACGCCCTGATGGGAAACCACGTGCACCTGCTCGTGACCTTTGCGTGCACCGCAGGCCCGGCGCGCCTGATGCCCGCGATCGCCGCTGGCTACGCGTGCCACCTCGCGGCGGCCTACGGTCACGAAGACTCGGTGTGGGAGGAAACCTACGACGCCTCGCCCGTGCACGCGCGCAGGCACCTCCTCGCGTGCATGCGTTACATCGAAGAGAACCCGGTGCGCGCGGGGCTCGCCGCGCATCCGGGCGAATATCCCTGGTCGAGCTACCGCGCCAACGCGCTCGGTGAGGACGATGCTCTCCTCACGCCGCACCCGCACTACTATTCGCTGGGGCGCTCGCCCGACGAGCGCCGCGCAGCCTACGCAGCCCTCTTCGCGCGGACCGGAGAAAGGATCACTCCAGTTTCACGCCCGCGGTCCGGATCACTTTCGTCCAGAGCTCGTAGTCGCTCCTGATCCGCACCGAGAGTTCCTCCGGGCTGCTGCCCGACGCGACGCAGCCCTGGGCGAGCAGGCTCTCCTTCATTTCCGGCGTCGTGAGGATGGCCGCGGCATCGCGCTGGATGCGCGCGACCAGCGGCGCCAGCATCCCGGCCGGCCCGAGCAACGCGTACCAGAAGTCGATTTCGTAGCCGGCGAGGCCCGCCTCCGCGGCCGTCGGCACCTCGGGCAGCGCGGGGTAGCGGCTGCGGCCGGCCACCGCGAGGGGACTCAACTTGCCCGCCTTGAAATGCTGCAGGCCCGTGAGCACCGCCACATAGGTGACCTCGATCTCCCCGGCGAGAATGGCGGTCATCGCCGGCGCGATCCCCTTGTAGGGTACGTGGATCATCTTGATTCCGGTGAGCTGCATCATCAGCTCGCCGGCGAGGTGCACAGGGGTGCCGATTCCCGAGGAGCCGAACTTCACCGCGCCGGGGTGCGAGCGGGCGTACTCGATCAGTCCGCCGAGGGTCTTTGCGGGGAACGCGGGGCTCGCGACCACCACCATGGGCGCGGTCCCGACCATGGTGATGGAGCTGAAGTCCTTGTTGATGTCGAACGGCAGCTTGCCGTAGAGCGCGGGGTTGCTCGCGTGGGAGGAAAACGCCATCAACAGAGTATGGCCGTCGGGCGCGCTCCTCGCCACCAGGTCGGTCCCGATATTGCCGGAGGCGCCGGCGCGGTTCTCCACCACCACCGGCTGGCCCCATCGCTCGGTGAGCTTCTGCGCGAGAAGCCGCGCGATGATGTCGGTCCCGCCTCCGGGCGTGAAGGCCACCACCATTCGAACCGGTCTCGTGGGAAAGCTTGAGCTGCCGGCTTGAGGCCAGCACGCCGCGGTCCAGATCGCGAGCGTCGCGCCCGCAAGCAAGCGCACGAGATTTCGCATGGACGATTCCTCCGGGCGGTCGCGGCTATTCTCTCAGTTTTCAAGCGACGCGGACCCTGGCTCCGTCCCGCGCCGACTCCAGGATCGCCTCGAGCACCGCGACGCCGTGCACTTCGTCCCCGCCCGCGTGTGTTTCGCCACGTTCACTCGGCCCGGATTCCGCGTTCCCTGATCAGCTTTCCCCACTCCTTCATCGACGGGCGCGTCAATCGATGCGCGCACCACTTTCCTTGGCGACCTTCGCCCACCGCGCGATGTCGGCCTTCACGAACTCGCCGAACTCCTCGGGCGAGTTGCCGACCGGCTCGAAGCCGAAGCCCGCAATGCGTTCCCGGACCTCCGGCGTCCGCAGCGTGCGGGTGATTTCGACGTGCAGTTTCGCGATCACGGGCTTGGGCGTCCCGGCCGGCGCGAGCAGCCCGTTCCAGCCGAACACCTCGAAGCCCGCGAGCCCCGCTTCGGCGACGGTGGGAAGCTCGTGCGCGAAGGCCGAGCGCTTCGCGGTCGATACCGCGAGCCCGCGGATCCGGCCTGCGCGTATCTGGGGCAGGCCCGCCGGCCCGACGGTGAACATCACCTGCAGCTGCCCGGCGACGAGATCGGTGATCGCCGCGGCGACCGTCTTGTACGGAACGTGGACGATGTTCACGCCCGCCATGGTCTTGAAGAGCTCGGTCGCGAGATGCGGAGGCGTGCCGCTGCCGCCCGAGCCGTAGTTGAGCTTTCCGGGGTTCGTTTTCGCGAGCGCGATCAGCTCGCGGACGGAATTCGCGGGCACCGACGGGTGCACCGCGAGGATGAACGGGGTCGATGCGAGCAGCGTCACCGGAGCAAAATCGCGCACCATGTCGTAGGAGACCTTGTACAGGCTCGGATTGATCGTGTGCGTTCCGGTCGCGAGGAGCAGCGTGTAGCCGTCGGGCGCCGCTTTCGCCACCGCCTCGGCCGAGATCGTCCCGCCGCCGCCGCCGCGCTGGTCGATGATGACGGGCTGTCCCCAGGCGGCGCTGAGCTTCTGCCCGATCACGCGCGCGAGCGCATCGGGACCGGGGCCGACGATGAAGCGGACGGGTTTCGCGGGATAAGTCTGGGGGACGGCATTTCCCGCGAAGACCAGCCCGGCGAGGATCACGCGAGCCGTTTTCATCGCCCGCGCCTGCCGAAATCTCGCGCGCGCAGGAGCTCGCCGCCCGCGGTCGTCACGTAGAGGCTCGCGAGGTCCGCGTCGCCGAAGGCGCAGTTCATCGGCTGATCCGAGGGAACCGGATGCGACTCGAGAATTGCGCCGGCCGCGGAAAAGACGTGCACGAGCGGTCCGGGCCCGCTTTTTTTCCAACCCGAGCAGGCGACGATATTGCCTTCGCTGTCGGTGCACAGTCCCTCGATGCCGCGGTGCTCGCCCCGGTGATCGCGCCCGAATGCGTGCAGCACGGTGTGCGGCCCGAGCGTATCGTCCGGGAGGATCGGGTAGGCGCGCAGCTCGCGAAGGCCCTGCGGCGAGTTGTCCGTTTCGGCGACATACAGGGTGGACTCGTCGGGCGAGAGCGCGACCGCGCGCGGAGCCACGGTGTCGTAGGTCATGCGCCGGATGCTCCACAGCTTGCGGAACGAATCGAGCTCCAGGCGCAGCACCGAGGCGTGCTCGAGCGCCGGGAAGATCTGCGGGCCGGAGGCGCGCAGCTCGCTCCATGGGTCGCTGAACCAGATGCGGCCCTGCGAATCGATTGCGAGGTTGTTCGGCTGGTTGTGATAGCGACCATCGAGCAGAAGGGCCGTGGTCGCGGTCGAACCGTCCTCGGCGAAGCGGATCACGCGCCGCGAGCTTTCCTGGCAGCCGTACAGCGCGCCGCCGGGGGCGAAGGCGAGGCCGTTGGTGCGGTTGGTGTATTTGCGGAATTCGCTCGTTTTTCCGCTCGCCGGGTCGTAGCGCAGGATGCGGCCCTCGGCGACCGCGGAAAAGAGCATGCCGCTCCCGTCCCAGGCGAGGCCGCCCGTCGGCCCTTCGAACGGGCCGGCGATTTTTTCGAATGTCCAGGCCGCGCCCACAGTGCCCGAAATCTTACGTGAGTCGCAGTGAGGTGTCCCTGGGACCGATTCAGCTCATGCGGCTCTTTTGAAACCGCGCTCGATCTCGGCGAGCACGCTGCGGATGTTTTTCAACGCCCACTCGAGCTGCGTGCGGTTGATCACCAGGGGCGGAGCGACGCGCACGACGGTTTGGTGGGTATCCCTGCTGAGGATTCCGCGCGCAAGCAGCCGCATGACCACCTCGCGCGCGCTTGCCCAAGCCGGGTCGATATCGATGCCGCTGAATAGGCCCAGGCCACGGACCTCGCGCACCAAGGGGCTGTCGATTGCGCGCAAGCCCGAGAGCAGGACCTTGCCCAGTTCAGCCGAGCGCTCGACCAGGCGCTCCTCCACCAGAACGTCGAGCGCCTCGAGCGCAACCGCAGCTGCGAGCGGATTGCCGCCGAAGGTGCTGCCGTGATCGCCCGGCTCGAACACGCCCATCACCTCGCGGCGGCCGAGAAACGCCGATACCGGCAGCAGTCCGCCGCCCAGGGCTTTGCCGAGAATCAGTCCGTCGGGCTTCACGCCCTCGTGGTCGCAGGCGAGCAGCCGACCGGTGCGCCCCAGCCCGGTCTGGACTTCGTCGGCGATGAGCAGCACGTTGTGCCTGCGGCAGATGCGTTCGCATTCGGCGAGATAGCCGCGCGGAGGGACGATGATGCCCTGCTCGCCCTGAATCGGCTCAACCAGAAACGCCGCGGTGCTCGCCGTGATCGCGCGCTCGAGCGCCTTCGCGTCGCCGAAGGGCACAAGCTTGAATCCCCGCGGAAACGGCCCAAACCCGTCGCGGTACTGCCGCTCGGTGGACATCGCGATGATCGCGATCGAGCGACCGTGGAAGTTTCCGCTGCAGGCGATGATCTCCGCCGAGTCTTCAGGGACGCCCTTCACCTTGTGCGCCCATTTGCGCGCTGCTTTGAGCGCGGTTTCGACGGCCTCGAGACCCGTGTTCGTGGGCAGCGCCTGATCCTGTCCGGTGAGCCGGCACAGGCGTTCGAGAAACAGCGGCAAACGCGTGTTGTAGTACGCCCGCGAAGTAACGGCGAGCGTCCGAGCCTGGCGCGAGAGCGCCGCGACGAGCCGCGGATGGCAGTGGCCGTGGCTCACCGCGGAATACGCGGACATCAAGTCGAGATAACGCCGCCCATGGTCGTCCCATAGGTAGGCGCCTCGCCCGCGCACCAGCACTACGGGGAGGGAGTCGTAATTGCGCGCGCCAAACGAGCGCTCGAGTTCCTCCGGCGAACGCGCCGACGCAGCCGGCGCCCCAAGCACCGCAGCGAGAATCTCTTCAACGATCACTGCGGTCTTGCGCCCGCGATCGAGATGCGGGTTGTATTCGACGACTTCGAGCGCGAGCAAGGAGCGGTCGGCGGAAAAACTGCGCAACGCCGCGATGAGGCCCACCGCGGGGATGCCGCCTTCGACCGGCGTGCCCACGCCGGGCGCATCGCTCGGCTCGAGCGCGTCCAAATCGATCGAGATTCCGTAGCCGGCGGTACCGGTGCTCGCGATGCGGACCGCGTCGTCGAGCACCGCGTCGATGCCGCGCTCCTCGATTTCCGTCATCGGGAAGATCTTCACGCCGAGCTCGGCGAGGAGAGCGGCCTCCTCCGACTCATAGCTGCGGACGCCTACGAGGCACAGGTGCTGGGGCGCGAGCGGCCCTTCGGCGCCTCGGGCGAGCTCCGGATCCGCGCCGTGCCCGAGCAGCGCGGCGAGCGGCATTCCGTGCCGCATGCCGCTGGGACTGGTCGACGGCGTGTGGCTATCCATGTGGGCGTCGATCCAGACCAGCCCCAGAGGACCGCGGGCGGACACAGCCTTGGCCGCGCCGCTCCAGGTTCCGATCGCGCAGCTGTGGTCGCCGCCGAGCACGATCGGAAATTCTCCTGCGCCGACGACCGCGCTCACCTCGCGCGCCAGGCGCGCGCAGAAATCGACGATCGCGCCATCCCGGGATTTGCCGCGGCGAAGCTGAGGCTGCAGCGTGACGCGCCAGAGCACATCGGCGCCTTGAGCGGAAAGGTGCGCGAGCAGCCCACCGGCAAGCAGTTGATGCGGACCCCGGCTGCAGCGCGGATCGCGCGCGCCCAGCCCTAAGGCAGCGCCGATGAGCACCGCAGGCCGGGTGAGCCGTTCATACTTTCCGATTGCGCGCATGGTGGTTTTCGGTCCGAACACTGGGTAGTTGGAACATTCTAGACCGATATGGAAAGACAGGGGACAGGGTTCGTGTGCGCGCCGCGACTTTTCTCACCATCCACGCCGCCCTACCAAACTGGGACGCCCGGTTCGTTCACGCGAGTGCGGAACACCGAGCAGTAAGTCGTGATGTAGAGCGAGCGCCAATCCGTGTCGCCCCAGGCCATGTTGGTGCAGTGGTCCGGGATGCGGATGCGGCCGAGCAGCTTTCCATCGGGGCCGATCACGTGAATTCCGCCGGGGCCGGTGCAGTAGACGTTGCCTTCGCGGTCCACCTTCATGCCGTCGGCGATTCCGGGCTCGCTCCCGGTGAGCTTGTGGAAGAGGCGCTTTTGCCCGCAGCTGCCGTCCGGCCGCATGTCGTAGGCGCGGATCTCGCCGAGGCGCGTGTCGTTCACGTAGAGCACCGACTCGTCGGGCGTGAACGCGAGCCCGTTCGGATACACCGTATCGGTGATCACCGCGTCGAGCTTCGCGCCGTCCGCGGAGATGCGGAACACGCCCTGGAAGTCGAGGTACTGCTGCAGGTCCTCGGAGGCCATGCCGACGTTGTAGAGCGCGCCGGGGGAGTCGGTGAAATAGATCGCGCCGTCCGAGCGCACCACGATGTCGTTCGGGCTGTTGATGCGCTTTCCCCGGTAATGCGAGGCGAGCGTCGTGACGCTGCCGTCGCGCTCGACCCGCCACACCGAGCGCGAAGCCCAGCCCGCCACGCAAAGGCGGCCTTCCTTGTCGAAAGTGAGTCCGTTCGCCTTGGTCGAAGGCCGGATGAAAACCTCCGCGCCCACGCCGGGCTTCCAGCGGTAAATGGTGTCGCCGACGATGTCCACCCAGAGGAACGTCCCGTCGCGCCGGTTCCACAGCGGTCCTTCGCCGAAGGAGAGGCCGTGGTAGATACGGTCGAGAGGCGCGTCGGGGGAAACGAGGCGCGCGAATGCACCCGTCGACTTGTCGATCTCGAGCATCCTGGTCTCTAGTAGGTCGCGTCGTGCGAGGATATCGCGAGAACGCATGGAGCATCCGACCGGTTGCTCCACGCGTGGCGGGTGCCGCGCTGGACGACGGTATCGCCCGCCTTCAGGTGCACCTCCTCGGTGTCGAGCACGAGCGTGATCTCGCCTTCGAGGATCAGGCAGAAATCCAGGGTGCGGGTTTTCCGCATCCCGCGATGCGCGCGTTCCGGCGGAAAGGTCAGGACGCGGCAAAGCGAACCGCCCGGCGGTGGAGTGAGCACGTGCGCAGGCTCGCTCGCCGTGTCGATGCTCGCCGGCGTCGAGTCGGTCGCCCAGACGAAAGTCGACGAAAACCCGGGGCGCGCGGGATCGGTGCGCACGGGTGCTGGTCCGTCCTCGATCGCCTTCGATTTTCCGTCCCGCCCGTCGACGCAGACGATCCTGCGAACCGGCTTCATTCTCATTTTCCGAGCTTCGCGCCCATCATGACGAAGGCCATGAGGCTGCCGCTCCTCGGATTGGTCCAGCCGTGCCAGTTGCCGAGCTGCACCACGACATCGCCGGGCTTCATGACGCGCTCGCCGTCGTCCAGGAGCAGCACGCGCTCGCCTTCGAGAAGGATGCCGTAGTCCACCGTCGCCGACTTGTGGACGGGCGAACTGTAGGCGTTCTGTCCGCCGCGGTCCCAGGTCCCGCCGGTCCTTTGCCGCGGCGCGTGCAGCGGCACGGCCGAAGCATCCCGGGCGGGATCGTAGTTCGGCGGCCGTCCCGCAGACTGGACGATGCGCAGATGGCCGCCTTTTTCCGGTGGCTCGAAGTGAAAAGGCAGCTTGCCGTCGTCGCGCTCGCCGGAAATGACTGCGGGACAGCTGTGAAAAACCCAGATGTCCGTCATTGCGGCGCTCGCGCTCACCGCGCCCGGGTTGACGTTGGGGGCCGCGCTGTCGAAGAGCACGCGCGAGCGGCCGTGCGCGTCGTTTCCCGTGACCACGCGCCGGATGGGCCGCAGCTTTTCCGTCATGTGGTTCTATTCAATCCAGCTTCAGGTTCGCCTGCTTCACGATCGATGCGTACCGGTCGTTCTGTCGTTTGAGGAACTCGGCATACTCCTCGGGCGTGTTGCCCGAAGGCTCCTGGCCCAAGGCGAGGAAGCGTTCCCTGATTTCGGGAATCTCGAGGATCTTGCGGACTTCCCTCGAAAGCCGCCCGGAAATTTCGCGCGGCGTTCCCGCGGGCGCCATGAAGCCGATCCAGCCGGACATCTCGTAGCCGGGGAGGTCGTCGGCGATGGTCGGTAGCTCAGGCATAGCCGTGGAGCGCTTTGCGCTCGACACGCCAAGCGCCCTCAAGCGACCCGATTTCACGAAGCTGATGACGCCGGGCACGGTCTCCATGGTGTAGGCGACCTGGCCGCTCACGAGGTCTGCAACCGAAGGCGAGCTGCCCTTGTAGGGCACGTGCACCGCGCTGACGTTCGCCATCGAATTGAACAGCACCGACGCCAGATGGCTGGACGCGCCGGACCCGGACGAGGAGAACGAATACTTGCCGGGATTCGCGCGCAGCAGGGCGATCAGCTCCGAAACGTTCTTTACCGGAACCGAGGGATTGACGACCAGCACGTACGAATTGACCGCGAGCAGGCTGATCGGCGCGAAGTCCTTCAACGGATCGTAAGCCACCTTCTGAACGTTGGGGCTGATCGAGATCGGCCCACTCGAGCCCGCGAGCAGGGTATATCCGTCCGCGGGCTGTTTGGATGCGAACTCCGAGCCTATCGTCCCGCCCGCGCCGGGCTTGTTGTCCATCACGAGCGGCTGGCCGAGCACGGGTACGAGCTTTTCCGAAACCATCCGCGCGGCGAGGTCGGTCGCCTGTCCCGGCGGCCAGGGGATGATGACCCTGATCGGGTGGTTGGGGTAGCTCTGCGCAAGCGCAGTGCTTATGCAGGCGAACGCAAACAACATGGCGAGGCGAACGGAATTTTTCATTGGAGTTCCTGCTCGGGGTCCGGTGCAGACTGGAATGGTAGCGTAACCGGACGGCTTGGTGCCCTGCAACCGGATATCATTCGTCCGGAGCGATGACCGAGCGCAAACACATTCTCGTCGTGGGCGCAGGCGCAATAGGCGGCCTTTACGCGGCCTATCTGGCGAAAGTCGCCGACGTCGCGGTGCTCGACACGAACCGGGCGCACGTCGAGGCGATCCGGCAGAACGGCTTGAAGCTCGCGGGCTGCACCGAATCGGTGACGAAGCTCGCGGCTTTCGCGAGCGCCGCGGAAATAGGCAAGCGTCGTTTCGATTCCGTGATCATCCTGGTCAAATCGCAGGCGACCGGGGCCGCGCTCGTTTCGATTCGCCCGGCGCTCGAAGGCCGCCCCCTGCTCGTGACTTTCCAGAACGGAATGGGCAACGAGGAGCTGCTCATGGGGCTCACGGACCTCGATGTCGCGCACGGCGTCTCGTTCGAAGCAGCGCGCCACGACGGACCGGGGCGCGTCCATCACCTTGTGCACGGCGAGGACTCCTGGCTCGGGCCCGCGCGGGGAAAAGTCGAGTCGATCGCGTGGCTGGGCAAATTGATGACGCGGTCCGGGCTGCCGACGAAGGTGGTCGCCGACCCGCGCGGCGCGATCTGGGGAAAGTTCATCTTCAACAGCGTCATGAATCCGATCGGCGCGATCGTGCAGGGCGTGAACGCCGCGCGCTACGAAGTGCCCGAGATGCGCGCGCTCATCGACGACATGGCGGCGGAGTGCATTCGCGTCGCGGAGGCGCAAGGGATCAAGCTCGAATTCGACCCGATGTACCTGGTGAAGAAAATCCGCGCGGGCGAGTCACCGCTCACCCGGCACGCCGGCTCAATGGCGCAGGACATCGAGGCCGGGCGCGAGACCGAGCTCGAGGCGATGACCGGCTATGTCGTGAGGAAGGCGAAGGAGCTCGGCGTGCCGGTACCGGTCACAGAGAGTGTATACAGGATGGCGAAGGGCGTGGAGTTCGCCGCTCGCGCGAAGCGCGCGGAGAAGTAGCCTTCCGCGAGCTTCGCCCTAGTGTGCCGGAACGATAACGATGCTGGCGTCGCCGGCGATGAACAGGGTGCCACCGTCCGGGCTGACCGTCATCACTGGATTGGATCCCGGATCGCTCGGCAAGGTCACGGCAGGTACGATCTCGGGGAATAGTCCCGTATTGGAATCAGGAGCAGCGGTAAGATCGTACGTGTGCAGCACGGTGCCGATCGAGGAGTAAGCGCGCGAGCCGTCTGGCGACAGCGCAGCCGCAAACGCTGTCGGAAACGAAGCGGCAGGCGGAATGCTTCCCAGCACCTGGAAGTTCGAGTCGAAGATGCGGACTCCACCGAGGAGTATGCGAGTAGCCCTGCGGTCGAGCGCGGGTCTGGGCGAACCGAAGGCCACGTCCGGGCCCTGGGATAGGATGCCGGTAGAGGCGTTGTATAGGTAAGCAAAGTTCCCCGAAGATGATCCGCCCTGTGCCAGCACTGCGCGCGATCCGTCGGCGCTCCCGCCGGCTGTTCCGTTCGAGAGGAGTGCAAAAGGATATGGATACTGGGTAAACACACCGTCGAGAAGGGAGTACTTGAACGTTTCGGTAAAGCCGCTCGCATTACTCAGTCCCGTGGTCACGACAGCGTTGCGGTCGTTTGCCAGCGCCAGCTGGCTCAGGAAATCGGATATGAACGGTGGCGCGCTCGTCGATGTCCCCGCCGCCAGCGTCGCAGAATTGAACGGGATGATGGCCCGATCCGAGGTGGCGAGCAGTTTCTTTCCATCGAGAGTGAGGACCAGGTCGCGCAGGGCGGGTACCTGGACATTCGCAGGCGCCGACCACGCCGAACCGGAGAAGGTGTAACGGAAAATCTCCGGCGAGGGAACCGGCGCGATCCCGAAATAGGTGACTCCCACGAGCAATGCCTTCCGCTCCGCGTCGTAGACGATGTTCAGCGGCACTCTCAGAGTGACATTGGGGTTTGCGAGGGGGTAAGCGATCGTTGTCGCCGTATAGGTTGGCGCGTCGGCCACGACGAGGTCTGCCGTCGATCGCACGATGCTGGGATTGCCCAGCTGGTTCGGGACGCTCACCCGATGAGTCCCGGCCGCGAGCGACGGGTGGGTCACCCGAACTTCGGTGTCGCTTACCACCGTTCCGCTTGCGACTCCCGAACTGCCGAAATTGACGGTCGCTCCGCCCGGGTTATTGAACCCCGACCCGCGAAGTATCACTTCCAGCTCCGGCCCCGTAGTCGCCGTGTAGGGATTCACGGAAGTTACCTTCGGAAGCTGCAGGTTCAGCGAAACCGAGAGCGGCGCACTGGTGGATGCTTGGTTAGGCGGCGTATAGGCGAACGTGATCGTCGCCGATCGCGTGCCTGGATCGAGCGTATCCAATTGGGTCGGGTCGAGGCTCAAAGTAACCGTCGTGCCCGAGGAGCCGCTAGTCGGCGACACGGTGACCCAGGGCTGCGAGGATGCCGTGGTCCAGCTCAAGGTCACGCCAGTCGATCCGACACCCACATTCTGGGTGAGGGCCGCTGCGACAGACGTGGTGTCGATCGTGAAGCTGGGCGACGACGGGCTGAACGTCAAGGATGACGTCGCTACGACGTACGTAACCCCGATCGACACCGTCTGAGTCGCGGTGCTGAGAACGACGGTGGCCGTGTAGGTTGCAGGCACGAGATTGGTTGTGTTGGCACCGATGGCGATCGATCCGGGGGCCGTACCGTTGGCCGGTGCACTCAGCCAGCCGGTTGCCCCGGCGCCGTAGCTGATCGAAGTCGAAAAGCCCAGGCTCACATTCTGCTGAGTGGACAGGGTCACGTCCTGAGTCGCGGGAAGAGTCCCGGTACTCGACGCGTTGAAGGTCAGCTGTGCCGGCGACCTCGTGAGGACTGGCTCGCTCACTACATAACTCACCGCGACCGAAACGGTCTGGGTCGCGGTCGTGAAAGTGAGCGTCGCGGCATACGTCCCCAGCGCGAGATTGGTCGTGTTGACGGTGGCGCCCTTCGTACCCGGCGCACTGCCATTGGGTGGCGGGTTCAGCCAGCCTGTGGCGCCCGGGCCGTAGCTGATGCTGGTCGTGTAGTTGAGGGGCAGGCTGGTCTGCGTGATCAGGGTAAAGAGCTGCGAAAGCGGCAGCGGGCCTTGGCGGACAGCGTTGAAGGTCAGCTGTGCGGGAGACACGGAGAGCGTCGGTTCGCTCACCGTGTAGCTCACCGGAACATCGAGCGTGTTTCCGTTGCCGGTGACGCGCACGACGGCATTGAGCGTACCGAGGGTTCCCGAAGCGTTGACGCTGATCGAAAGCGAGGTCGGCAGCGCTGCCCCGCTCGCGGAGCTCGCGCCGTTGATATTGAGCCAGCCGCTTCCCGATTGATACACGACCGACGCGTTCCAAGCGTAGCTCGCCCCGCTCAGTTCGGAAATTCCCAGGTTTTGTGCGACGGGGGCCGGGGCGCCCTGGAGCTGATTGAAGCTCAGGCTCTGCGGACTCGCGGCAATCCCGACCAGTGGCTCGATCGTGTAGCTCACCTGCACGTCGCGAAACGCGAGAATATTCCGGTTGGCGTCTGCGAT